>NZ_CP160328.2:0-600000 GCF_040741455.2 Snodgrassella alvi | reverse complement strand
TTACCAGTACCGCCAATTAGTACATCATAGCCATTGCCACCTATCAGGATATCGTTACCGCTACCGCCGACAAGAATATCGTCACCATTACCGCCATCAAGGTAATCATCTCCATCACCACCATTCAGAATATCGTTGCCATCTTCTCCATAGAGTTTGTCATTACCGGCATCACCATTCAGTATGTCGTTACCACTTCCCCCATAAAGGATATCATTTCCCGCTTTACCGTTGATGATGTCGTTACCTTCCCACCCATGTAATACATCATCACCGTCGGTACCGTTTGTCGAAATGTTTATATTATTGATGATATCTGCTGGCAAAGTTATGTCGGCAAAAACAAAATTGTAAGCACGATAGCCGGTATTACTTTGACTAAAAAAATTGCTTAAAGTAACAGAATCATTGCCACCATAAGCTCTAATGATAAGATCATTGCCTGAGCGGCTAAAAATCACATTTTGAATAAAGGCATTTTCAAATACAACATCGTTGTATTGCTCTTTATCCGTACTTGAACCTAAATCATTGATGATATCCTGACCATGGCCGGCCTGAAAGATATATCGGTCTTTTTCCCAGTCTCCACCACTTAGAATGTCATTTCCTGCTCCACCATCCAAAATGTCATAACCATGCCCTCCTATTAAGATATCATTGCCATTTCCACCTATAAGTATGTCGTTACCATTGCCACCATCAAGATAATCGTCACCGGCTCCACCGCTTAAATAGTCGTTACCATTTTCTCCATAGAGTTTATCGTTTCCATCGTCTCCATTAAGAATATCGTTGCCATTACCGCCATAAATAATATCATTTCCCAATCCGCCGTTAATGATATCGTTGCTGTCCCAGCCCTTAAGTATATCGTCTCCATTGGTGCCATCGATTGTGAAAGTCATAGCAGCAATATCATTGATACTTAATGTTTTATCAGAAAAGACAAAATTAAACGAGCGGCTGTATTGATTATCTGAATTAAAGAAATCTGTGAGGGTAACAGAATCCTTATCACCATATGCTTTAATAATCAGATTATTACCTGAGCGGCTGAATTTGGTATCAGTAGAACAAGCATTTTCGAAAATAACATCGTTAAACTGGGTTTTGTCAGTGTCTGTACTATTATCCTGAATGGTATCTTGTCCATGACCGGCCTGGAAAATATAGAAATCCTTACCATTTCCTCCATCCAGAAAATCATTACCGCTGCCACCATTAAGTACGTCTTGACCGTTTCCACCATATAGATGATCATTTCCATCGCCACCATTGAGAGTGTCGTTATCTTCTTCGCCATACAGCCAGTCATCACCGGCATCTCCATAGAGTATATCGTCACCCTTTCCGCCGTAAATCGTGTCATTTCCCAGCCAGCCACTGATAATGTCTTTACTGTCCCAGCCTGCAATAATGTCATCAATCCAAGTACCGTTTATCACAAAGGTCATTTGTGCAATGTCTTCAACAGTAAGTGTTTTGTCTTCGAATATAAAATTAAAGGCACGCTTTTGCGGACTATCGGGGCAGAAATAATCGGTTAAAGTCACTGAATCATTGCCACCATAAGCTTCAATAATTAAATTATTTCCCGAGCGGCTGAATAGGGCATTTTTTACGTAAGCCTTTTCAAATTTAACATCATTAATACTGCTTACATCTGTTTGGCTGCTTTTATCGTTAATTACATCCCGCCCATGGCCGGCTTGAAAAATATAGAGGTCTTTGCCATCTCCTCCAGCCAGTATATCGTTACCAGTACCGCCGATAAGAACATTGTAGCCATCATCACTTCCTATCAGGATATCGTTACCATTTCCACCAACCAGCATGTTGTCTCCATGCTCACCTTCCAGATAGTCGTCACCATCACCACCATTGAGGATATCGTTGCCATAGCCACCGTATAGATGATCATTTCCAGAGTCACCGTTCAGGGTATCATTGCCGTTGCCACCATAGATGGTGTCGTTACCAGCTCCACCATTAATAATGTCGTTGCTTTCCCAACCATAAAGTACATCATCATTATTGGTGCCATTAAGCATAAAAGTCATGGCGGCTATGTCATTCCTGCTTAAAGTTTTGTCGGCAAAGACAAAGTTGAATGCGCGGCTGTAAGCGTTATTGGGGTTGAAGTAATCAGGCAATATTACATAATCTGCCGGTCCGTAAGCTTTGATGATTAAATCGTTACCAGAACGGCTGAATGTGGCATTGCTTGCACAGGCTCGAGTAAAAATTAGATCATTGTATTGGGCTTTGTCATATTCGTTGCCTTTGTCTCTTACGATGCTTTGTCCGTGACCTGGCTGAAAAAAATAGCGATCTTTAGCCCAGTCGTTCCCAGTTTGGATATTTTTAACAGTTTTATTCATTCTTTTGCTCATTTTGTAGGTTGAAAGAAGTGATAAAGAGAAATTTGATAAAAGTGATGCCAATTTTAATTTCAATATTTAAGTTAAATTTCTTTGAATTGTTCACTTATGTTAACCAAAAAATTATGTAAAGTTTTTTTATGGCACTCTTGATAATTTCTGCAAACTATAATTTTTCATAAGCTCTATATTTTATCTCTGTAGTAAATGATAAATTAATGAATATATCCCATAAATTAACATAGTTAACATAAGTTCTGCAAATGGGATTTTTTAATAGTTTAATGATTTTATTATTCAAATATTTTTTTTCTGGATAGAATGTTTATGAAATTTTTGCTATAAAAAACTAATATAAAATATTGTTTATAATTTAATATTTAAAAGGATAATTAAGGGATTGGGCAGATTAGTTTCCCAATGAATACATCTAGTTTCATGTTTATCCCTTGGCTTTTATAGTGTGTGTATTTTTTGGTAGAAGTGTGCATGGACTGGTTTATGCGAAGATAAGCTTATGAACGCATAGGGCAGGTCACCGTAAAAAATAATAAAGTTATTTAAAACAATGGTGACAGATTTGAAGGATTTTGTATTTCATATAAAAACAGGCCTCATATAATGATGATGCCTGTTTCTTGCAAATCTTCTCTTCTTTAAATTTCTCTAATTGAAATAAGCTATCTTGGTAAGAAATCGCTTAGAAAAATTAGCTATGCTGAAAAGTAAATGATAGATCTGTTTTTGAACTTTGAACCTCACCAATAATTATATTTTTTGTACTAAACTATGTATATCCGCTAAAGTAACAGTTTTATCTTTAAACACGAAGTTTTCAATGGCATAATTATCACTGGTGAAGAAATCTTTCACTTGCACCGAATCATTGTCGTTGTAGTCAAAAATAATCAAATTATTGTTATCTCTGCGGAATTTTACATCTGCGAAATTAACATCGGTAAATTGAATAGTATCGGCAGTACCTTGAATATCATTAATGATATCTTGGCCATGGCCTTTGGCAAAAACGTAAGTATCGTTACCATAGCCACCTTCCATATAATCATTGCCTGTACCACCGATTAAAGTATCATTACCATCCTTGCCGTACAGTTTATCGTTGCCATCGCCACCATCAAGAAGATCATTACTATTGTCTGTAGTAATTTTGTCATCACCTTCTCCTGCATAGACAAGAAAACGACCATTATTAAGCGAGATATCATCATTACCGCTGGTACCAAACAATTTCATACCATTTTTACGAAAATCAGCGAGGGTGATGGATTGATCTTTAAACACGAAGTTTTCAATGGCATAGTTATCACTGGTGAAGAAATCTTTCACTTGCACCGAATCGTTATTGTTGTAGCCAAAAATAATCAAATCATTGTTATCTCTGCGGAATTTTACATCTTCGAAATCGACATCGGTAAATTGAATAGTATCGGCAGCACCTTGAATCTCATTAATGATATCTTGGCCATGACCTTTGGCAAAAACGTAAGTATCGTTACCATAGCCACCCTCCATATAATCATTACCTGTACCACCGATTAAAGTATCATTACCATCATTGCCGTACAGTTTATCGTTGCCGTCGCCACCATCAAGAAGATCATTACTATTTCCTGTAGTAATTTTGTCATCACCTTCTCCTGCATAGACAAGAAAACGACCATTATTAAGTGAGATATTATCATTACCGTTGGTACCAAAAAATTTCATACCATTTTTACGAAAATCAGCGAGGGTGATGGATTGATCTTTAAACACGAAGTTTTCAATGGCATAGTTATCACTGGTGAAGAAATCTTTCACTTGCACCGAATCGTTATTGTTGTAGCCAAAAATAATCAAATCATTGTTATCTCTGCGGAATTTTACATCTTCGAAATCGACATCGGTAAATTGAATAGTATCGGCAGCACCTTGAATCTCATTAATGATATCTTGGCCATGACCTTTGGCAAAAACGTAAGTATCGTTACCATAGCCACCCTCCATATAATCATTACCTGTACCACCGATTAAAGTATCATTACCATCCTTGCCGTACAGTTTATCGTTGCCATCGCCACCATCAAGAAGATCATTACTATTGTCTGTAGTAATTTTGTCATCACCTTCTCCTGCATAGACAAGAAAACGACCATTATTAAGCGAGATATCATCATTACCGCTGGTACCAAACAATTTCATACCATTTTTACGAAAATCAGTGAGGGTGATGGATTGATCTTTAAACACGAAGTTTTCAATGGCATAGTTATCACTGGTGAAGAAATCTTTCACTTGCACCGAATCGTTATTGTTGTAGCCAAAAATTATCAAATCATTGTTATCTCTGCGGAATTTTACATCTTCGAAATCGACATCGGTAAATTGAATAGTATCGGCAGTACCTTGAATCTCATTAATGATATCTTGGCCATGACCTTTGGCAAAAACGTAAGTGTCGTTACCATAGCCACCCTCCATATAATCATTACCTGTACCACCGATTAAAGTATCATTACCGCCATTGCCGTAAAGTTTATCGTTTCCTTTACCTCCGTTAATAAGGCTATTCCCTCTCCATCCGGTAATGATATTATCATTATCATCACCATTCTGGGTAAATGTAATTTTATTAATGATATCCTGAGGATTAAGCGTAACATCTTCAAAGATAAATTTAAAAGAACGATATTGGTCAGGACCATTGTTAAAGTATTTAGGCAGGGTAAGTGAATCGTTTTCACCATAGGCTTTGATGATTAAATCATCACCGGAACGGCTGAAATAAGTTTCTGAGAAATTGGCACCTTTAAAAACAACTTCATTGGTATCGGAATCATTTCCGGTATCATTAATGATGTCGTGACCATGGCCTGCTTCGAATTCATATCGGTCTTTTTCATAGTTGCCACCGTTGAGAGTGTCATTGCCGGTACCGCCAATAAGGATATCGTAGCCGGCACCGCCATTTAGAATGTCATCGCCAGCGCCACCGTAAAGGATATCATTGCCTATGTCACCGTTGAGCGTATCATTACCCTCTTCACCGTAGAGGATATCATTGCCATCTTTGCCGTAAAGGGTATCATTTCCTTTACCACCGCGGATAATATCATTAGTCCGCCATCCGGTAATGATATTATCATCATCATCACCATTCTGGGTAAATGTAATTTTATTAATGATATCCTGAGGGTTAAGGGTAATATCTTCAAAGATAAATTTGAATGAACGATATTGGTCAGGACCATTGTTAAAGTATTTAGGTAGGGTAATTGAATCGTCCTCACCATAGGCTTTGATGATTAAATCATCGCCGGAACGGCTGAAATAAGTTTCTGAGAAATTGGCACCTTTAAAAACAACTTCATTGGTATCGGAATCATTTCCGGTATCATTAATGATGTCGTGACCATGGCCTGCTTCGAATTCATATCGGTCTTTTTCATAGTTGCCACCGTTGAGAGTGTCATTGCCGGTACCACCAATAAGGATATCGTAGCCGGCACCGCCATTTAGAATGTCATCGCCAGCGCCACCGTAAAGGATATCATTGCCTATGTCACCGTTGAGCGTATCATTACCCTCTTCACCGTAGAGGATATCATTGCCATCTTTGCCGTAAAGGGTATCATTTCCTTTACCACCGCGGATAATATCATTAGTCCGCCATCCGGTAATGATATTATCATCATCATCACCATTCTGGGTAAATGTAATTTTATTAATGATATCCTGAGGGTTAAGGGTAATATCTTCAAAGATAAATTTGAATGAACGATATTGGTCAGGACCATTGTTAAAGTATTTAGGTAGGGTAATTGAATCGTCCTCACCATAGGCTTTGATGATTAAATCATCGCCGGAACGGCTGAAATAAGTTTCTGAGAAATTGGTACCTTTAAAAACAACTTCATTGGTATCGGAATCATTTCCGGTATCATTAATGATGTCGTGACCATGGCCTGCTTCGAATTCATATCGGTCTTTTTCATAGTTGCCACCGCTAAGAGTATCATTGCCGGTACCGCCAATAAGGATATCGTAGCCAGTACCGCCATTTAAGGTATCGTCGCCAGCGCCACCATACAGGATATCGTTGTCGGCACCGCCGTTGAGAGTATCATTACCATCACCACCGCTTAAATAATCATTACCGTTTTCACCATAGAGTGTGTCGTTGCCTTTACCGCCAAAAATATTATCTACACCGTTACCACCATACAATTGGTCATTACCTGCACCGCCTGCAATGATATCGTTGCCATTCCAGCCTTTTAGGATATCGTTACCAGAAGTACCACCTAAGGTAAACGACATAGCAGTAATATCATCGTAACTTAAAGTTTTATCTTTAAATATAAAATTGAAGGCGTTGTTGTAATTACTGTTTGGATCGAAATAGTCTTTGAAAGTAACGGAATCGTCGTTACCATATGCTAGGATGATTAAATCCATATTAGAACGGATGAATTCAGCGTTTATGGAGCTAGCTTGTTCAAATACGATATCGTTATACTCTTGTTTGTCGTATTGATAACCGTTGTCGATGATAATATCCTGTCCATGTCCTTTTTGAAAGATATATTGGTCTTTATGGAAATTTCCGCCATAAAGGGTATCGTTGCCTAGTCCTCCAATCAGGGTGTCGTAACCACTATCGCCTTTAAGAATATCGTCCCCCTCACTTCCGACTAGGATATCGTCTCCATTGCCTCCACTTAAAGTATCGTTTCCATCGCCTCCGATTAAGAGATCATTTCCTTCGTTTCCGCTTAGTTTATCGTTACCACTTTCACCATAAATAATGTCGTTGTTATTGGTACCATTAAGTACATCATCTTTTTCGGTACCGTTCAAGGTGGTGACTAAATCAGTTATATCTTCAGGATTGAATGTTTTATCGTTGAAGATAAAAGTAAAACGGCATTTATTGGTTTGGTCGGTGTTAAAAAAATCTGTCAGGGTAACTGAATCTTCGTTATTTTTATTTTTTATGATGAAATCATTTTTATAATGATAAAAAATAATATCTGTAACATTGGTATTTTCGAATAGTATTTTAATATGCTGATAATTGTTATTGTTACTTATCTGGCTGTTGATAGTGTTTTGTCCATGTCCAGCTGGAAATATGTATTGATATGAGTTATCGTTATTTTCACTTGGCATTTCATTATCTGTTTGTATCATTATTGTAGTCCTTTGAGTAGATTTTAATAAATTTGGGTTGCTTATTTTTTTCTTTCTTATTGTTCTGAATAAGGTTTTATTTTTATGTAAAATATATTTTATAGTATGTAACTATTTTATTTTTTTAGTTTTAAATTAATTTAACTTTATAATTGTATAGGTTCTGAATAGTATATTTAATTTGACATTTGTATGCTGTTTTTTATAGATTTGGCTATGATGTCCTTTCAATTATTAGTATTCCAATGTAATAATTATAAAGATTTTTATTGAACTCTATTTGGTATTTCGTAGTAATAAATTAATGAATTTATGCACTTAATTTTTAGTGCACAATGAATTTTATAATCACAAAATTTTTGTACATATTGGAACTGAGGTTGTAATTGTTTTAATGAAAATTTTCCTCTTTATATTCAAATTTTATGTTAATTAAATGATTTTCAGAGTTTTTATTTATTTATACCAGATTGAATTAATTTGTTTTTCTAACAATTGAATTGTAAATTTTAATCAAATATGTATATTTTAGGTAGATATATAATTATTTTATACTGAAGGGAAGTTTATTTCAATTAATTTTTTTATCATAATGATTTTAAATGTTTTTTGGTATTTATGTTTGTATACTTTGAATTTACATAATTAAATTAGTAAGAATGGTTTCAGAATATAGTTTTACTCTGATGTTATTTTAATCATTATGAATAAAATTTTTTTATGATTAATAGTATGCAATTTTCTATTTTAAAGGCGATTTTGTGATTGTAATATCAGGTTTGAGTTTATTTGGTTAGTTTGAGTATCTGTTCTCCAAATTCTCTTACTTTTTTCCAGTCTGTATATTCGATATGCGCATTAAGATTGGTTTCGCCTTTGTTTAGTTTCATTACTAAGCGCATCATATATCGATCAATAAGATTGTATCTGGCATAGTGCAATTCTCCGGCGAAAATGCCGATTGTTTGAGGCTGCCAAGGGCTTTTGGCGAAGAATTTGCGCGTATAAGTATGGGTTTGCGGTGTGTTGCGATGTGGTTTGTTGGCCAATATGCTGACGCTGTAAAAGGCACTAGGGGTGCTGTTGAGGATGTGCTGATTTTGAATAATCCAGGGTGCCAATGCAGCTGCATAGTGTCCATAGCGAATAGAGGCTCCAATAATTATTTTATCATATTCTCCTGACTGAAGAATGGGAGCATCTGCGAGATTTACTATGTCTACTGTAATACCAGCTGCTGTCCACTGCGCTTCCAGTTTCTGGGCTATTTTCTTGGTGTAGCCGAAGCGGCTGCTATAAATGAGCAGATATTTCATAGTGGATATTTGGTGGTTGATTTAGATAAATCATATCACGCCTAATGGATTTTGCTCAGGCTTTTGTTGCTGAAAAATTTATTTTTACTATAAGGGATATGCTTTTTTAGTGGCTGGAGGCTGGTACAATGGCGGCTGTTTTGGGAGATTTTTATGAAAGCCAGTCAGTTTTATATTTCGACTTTGAAAGAAGCTCCGGCAGAAGCGGAGCTGGCCAGCCATAAACTTATGTTGCGGACAGGGATGATTCGTCGTTTAGCCAGTGGTCTGTATACTTGGATGCCAATGGGTTTACGGGTGTTGCGCAAGGTAGAACGTATTGTGCGTGAGGAAATGAATCGCGCCGGTTCGATTGAGCTGCTGATGCCGGTGGTGCAACCTGCGGAGTTATGGCAGGAAAGTGGGCGCTGGTCGTTTTATGGTAAGGAATTGTTGCGAATTACAGACCGCCATGAACGTGAGTTCTGTCTGGGACCGACCTGTGAAGAGGTCATTACGGATATTGTGCGCAGTGAGATTCGTAGTTATAAGCAGCTGCCAATGAATTTTTATCATATCCAGACTAAATTCCGTGATGAGGTGCGGCCACGTTTCGGGGTAATGCGTGCGCGTGAGTTTGTGATGAAAGATGCTTATTCTTTTCATACGACATTTGAATCATTGCAACAATCGTATCAGGATATGTTTAATGCGTATTGCAGGGTGTTTGACCGGCTGGGTCTGGATTATCGACCAGTTGCGGCTGATACAGGCAGTATTGGTGGTACGGGGTCGCATGAATTTCAGGTACTGGCGGAAAGCGGTGAGGATGTAATTGCGTATAGTGATGGGTCTGATTATGCGGCTAATGTTGAGCTGGCTGCTACTTTGCCGCTAAGTGGTGAACGTCATAGTGCTGCTGAAGAGTTGTCTAAGGTGCATACGCCGAATGTGCGCAGTATTGATGAATTAGTGGCTTTTTTGAATGTGCCGGTAGAACAGACGCTGAAGTCGCTGGTGGTTGAGGGCGAAGAAGAGGGTACAGTGGTGCTTTTGCTTGTTCGTGGCGATCATCATCTGAATGAAATTAAGGCTGAGAAGCTGGCCGGTGTGAAAGCACCGTTGACGATGGCATCGGTGGCTGCAATTGAGAAAGCTTTTAATGGTGCCCATGGTGGTTCGTTGGGACCAGTGGGTTTTAATGGTAAGGTCTATGCTGATTTTGCTACGGCAAAAGCAGCTGATTGGGTAATCGGGGCCAATGAGGATGATCATCATTATACCGGATTTAATTTTGGCCGCGATGCGGCAGAACCGGAATTTGTGGATTTACGTGAGGTGATTGCTGGTGACCCGAGCCCGTGTGGTCAGGGTAGTCTGAAGCTGGCTCGAGGTATTGAGGTAGGGCATGTATTTCAGCTGAGAACTAAATACTCAGAGGCGATGCAGGCTACAGTACTGGACCAGAACGGCAAGAATGTTGTGCTGGAGATGGGGTGTTACGGTATCGGTATTACACGGGTAGTAGCGGCTGCTATTGAACAGAATAATGATGAGCGCGGTATTATCTGGACGGAAGCGATGGCGCCGTTTACGGTGGTGATAGTGCCGATGAATTATCGTAAATCTGATACGGTGAAGGCTGCTGCAGATGATTTATACGCACAATTGCAGCAGGCCGGTGTAGATGTGTTGCTGGATGATCGTGATGAACGCTCTGGGGTGCTGCTACATGATTCAGAACTGATAGGTATCCCGCATCGTGTTGTGATTGGTGACCGCGGTCTAAAAGCCGGCAAGGTGGAGTATCAGGCTCGCAGAGAAGCTGAACCAACTGAATTGGATATGAATAATGTGGTGGGATATATCTGTTCTTTGTTGAAGCAAGATTGAGTTTCAAATGTTAATTCAAAAAGCCAGACATAATTTGTCTGGCTTTTTGAATTCAGGATTGGGATAGTTTTTTTAATTTTTGTTTATGGATAACTGCTACGAAATGGTCTAATAATTCTGGATGTTTCAGGTACAGAAATACTGTCGACAAAAAACCAGATTAAAAAATCTGGTTTTTTGTATTAACTGAGTAATTCGGGCGGGATGACACATACCGGTATTGGGTTGATTTTGTGCTGCATGGCGCGATGATAGCGATCGTAGATGGCAAAAACTTCGCGCTCGCGACCGCTGAAATCATCTATGGTGTGGTTGGAGTAAACACCCATTGCCCATTCCAGCTCAGGGTAGGTGGCGCCAATTTGTTCTTCATCGGTTTTGTCTGCATCCCACAAGCCGTCTGTGGGCGGGGCGTCGATTATTTTTTGATCGATATTCAGTTCTTTGGCCAGTTCATATACTTGTGTTTTTAGTAAGTCGGCGATAGGGCTGAGGTCTACGCCGCCGTCGCCGTATTTGGTAAAGAAGCCGACGCCAAAATCTTCTACTTTATTGCCGGTACCGACTACGAGTAGACCACGCTTTTGAGCGTAATAGTAAAGGGCAATCATTCGCAGACGGCTGCGGGCATTGGCTAGTGCTAGCTGAGTTTGCTCATCTTTGTTGTCGCCGATGTCAACGGCCATGGTGAATGAATCGAAAGTACGGGTGAGATCGACCCAGTGTTCTTCAATGTTGTTGAAGCGGCTTTTAAGCTGGCGAATGTGTTCCTGCGCGCGCGCTATTTGGTTTACTTTCTGGTGAATGGGCAATTCTAGTACCAGTGTGGGTAGGCCGGTTTGGGCTGCAAGTGTGGAAACCACGGCGGAATCGATACCGCCGGAGACGCCGACGACGAAACCTTTGCATTTGGCCTGAGCGGCGTAGTCGCGTAACCATTTTACGATGTATTCGATGATGGCTTTGGTTTGCATGGTATGCGTCCTCTGGCTATTTTTGATAGGGTTAATATACTTCTTTAAGTAGTGGCTTGCAAAGTGTATGCATAAAATAGTCTGTACGGATTGGGTTGAATAATTTTTAGGGTATTGCCCAAAAGCTCTGTAGTATGAACGATATTTGCTCAAAGATAGATTATGTTGATTTTGATGTCATTAATTTATTTGTTGTTTACTTTTCCCTGAATCTTGGACGGTAGTGTGTTTTATTTATATCAGTTCGGTGGCACCTTTTAAAACGTTTCGAAGCAAAATCAGGGAGTAGAAAAAATTGAACGCAATAATGCAAACGTAACTTAAAATTAATATTTATGTAATTTAAAAGGTTTGATATGGCTTTTTCTGAATCTGAGCGACAGCAATTGCTAGAACTAAAATTTGTGGGTAGCAAAATTGTTGACAGACTCGAGCAAATGCAGCTCGATTCTTTTGATAAATTACGCAAGGTTACTCCAGATGAAATCCTTAACCAAGGGGTATTGTTAACAGGCTCAGTTTGTTGGAAAAATAGTCCTCAAGCTCAAACCGCTATCAATAATATTTTGCATTTAGTGAAACAAAACAATAATGGGTAAATATGGTAATTTAATTGGAGTTTGTCATTTGTTTTTATGATTAGTGCCTAACATCAGCATTTTCTTGGGTATTTTTTAACTAAAAAAAGCCAGTTTTAGTTTGAATTCTACTGATAATGATTGAACTGCTTGGAATTAATTTCATTAAGACATTTAAGCATACTTAATTCGTTAAATGAATAAAATGATTTATATTTGTCAAGTACTTGAATTCGTTGAATACATTTTTTCTTAATCTGTTCATTATATGTAAATTAGTGATATTACCAATTATGCCGAATGCTTATTGGGTGGGCAGTATAGGGTATATTAGGTTAGAATAGGTATGGTTTCTTAATGTCTTGTGATGGGGATACGGTTTCTATGCAGGAGAAGGTGCCGACAGAAATCCGTTTGTGCCAGAATCGGCAGGTGCTGCGACTGGATTATACTGGACAGACGTTTGAACTGATGGCTGAGTATCTACGTGTATATTCGCCTAGTGCAGAGGTGCGAGGTCATGGTGCGGGTCAAGAGGTATTGCAAACTTGTAAACGCTACGTGACGATAGCCGGTTTACAGCAGGTGGGTAATTATGCTTTGCGTATTGCTTTTTCTGATGGGCATGACACTGGGCTGTATGATTGGGCTTATTTGTATGATTTGGCGATACGTCAGCCTGAGCTTTGGGCTGCTTATGAACAAAAATTATTGCTGGCTGGTGCCAGCCGTGAACCTACCTAATTGAAGCTGCGGCTGGGCTGATGTGGATGGCTGGCTGATTTTATTTGGGCAATGTTTAATTCTGAAAGTGTGGTATGAGCGATCACAAAACTCATTTTGGTTATCAGACTGTTGATGAAGATGAAAAGGCGGGACGCGTTGCCGGTGTATTCCATTCGGTAGCCAAAAACTATGATGTGATGAATGATGTGATGTCTGGTGGTCTGCATCGGGTTTGGAAACATTTTACGATTACCACAGCTCCTTTACGTAAAGGAGATAAGGTGCTGGATATTGCCGGTGGTTCGGGTGATTTGTCGCGTGGTTGGGCCAAACGGGTAGGACACAGTGGTGAGGTCTGGCTGACGGATATCAATTCTTCGATGTTGACAGTGGGGCGTGACCGGCTGCTGAATGAGGGAATGGCTTTGCCAGTGGCATTGTGTGATGCAGAAAAGCTGCCGTTTCCGGATAATTATTTTAATTTGGTATCGGTGTCGTTTGGTTTGCGAAATATGACGCATAAGGATGTTGCACTGGCAGAAATGTATCGAGTGTTGCAGCCTGGTGGAACGCTGTTGGTGCTCGAATTCTCTCATGTATTTAAGCCGCTTAAGCCGGTATATGATTTGTACTCTTTTAAGATGCTGCCACTGATGGGTAAGTTGATTGCGAAAGACGCAGACAGTTATCAGTATTTGGCTGAATCTATTCGTATGCATCCGGATCAGGAGACATTGAAGCAGATGATGCTGGATGCTGGTTTTGATAGTGTGAGTTACCATAATTTAACGGCAGGGGTGGTGGCTTTGCATAAAGGTGTTAAGTTTTAGTTTGTTGGTTGACACTATGTTCAGGCTGCCATATGGTGGCCTGATTTATTTTGTTGGTGATGGATTTAAATATGAATACTATAGAAGATTTACAACCGCAGCCGGTATGGCAATGGTTTGCTCGTTTGTGTGCGGTGCCTCGTCCTACATTTCATGAGCAGGCGGTGCGGGACATGTTGGTGCAGGCTGCACATGAGCGGGGTCTGAACACGGATATTGATGCTAAGGGTAATCTACGTATTCAGAAACCTGCGACAGTAGGTATGGAAAACTATGCACCGGTGGCACTTCAGGCACATATGGATATGGTGGCGCAGAAAGGTGCGGGATCGCTGCATGATTTTAAGCGTGATCCGATACAGATGCAGATTAAGGATGGTTGGATGTGGGCCAACGATACTACGCTGGGTGCAGATAATGGTATTGGTCTGGCTATGGGGCTAGCGGTGCTGTTTGCTGATGATGTGGCACATCCTGATATTACGCTGATTGTGACGGTGGAAGAAGAAATCGGTATGGGTGGTGCGGAAGCGCTGAGTGCTGATTGGTTGCAGATGCCGTATCTGATTAATTTGGATACGGAAGAGGCGGGTGAGATTTTTATTGGCTGTGCCGGTGGAAGAGATGCCAGTATAACCTTGCCGCTAGATTGGCAGTCTAATCAGGCTTCTGCTTGTAGGATACGTGTGTCTGGTTTACGTGGCGGCCATTCTGGCGTAGATATTGATAAAAATCATGCTAATGCTAACGTTTTGCTCGCTCGTGTGCTGGCTGAAATCTATGCGCAGGTACCATTTGCTCTGGGCTCGTGGCAGGGTGGTGAGTTGCGAAATGTGATTACGCGCGAGGCGGAAGCGGTGATTGTGCTGGATGAAGCTAGGGCAAAAGCGTTGCTGGAGCCGATTGCAGCGGTCATTACAGATGAGTGGGCGGAAGAAACGCAGTTATGTATTGAGGTGCTGGCTGCGGAAAATATTCTTCAGGCAGCTTCTCTTGAGAGTACGCAGCAGGCGCTGGATTTGTTGATGGCGGTTCCCAACGGGGTAATGCGTATGAGTCCGGACTTTGAGGGGGTTGTGGAAACATCTTCGAATATGGGAGAAGTCAGAACGGGTGCGGATGGTTTGCTGATTCACTGTCTGATGCGTTCGTTGCTGGAAACGCCAAAAGATGAATTCAGCCTGCGTTTGCAAGCTTTGGCACGTATGGCTGGAGCAAAGCTAGGACTGACGGCTGATTATCCTGGCTGGGCACCAAATCCCGATTCGGCTTTGCTGAAACTGACTAGTGATATTTTTAAGCGCCATTATGGTAAGAAACCGCCATTGCAAATTATTCATGCGGGGTTGGAATGCGGTATTCTGAGTGGAAAAGCGCCGCATCTGGATATGGTATCTTTCGGCCCAACGATCTGTGCGGCGCACTCGCCTAAGGAACGGGTAGAGATTACGGCAGTGGCAGAATGCTGGGCTATTCTGCTGGATTTATTAAAAGCGATACCTCAGCAACATTAAATTATTTTCTGGATGTAGAAAGGCATGGTGATTCCATGCCTTTTGTTAATTTTTTGCTGCTATTAATGACAAACAGGGCTATAGTAGGATTTTATTTAACGGTGCGAACCGGTGGTTTTTGGGTTGCGCTGTTTTGTATGATATTGGCTGCTGTTTTCTCAGCGGAATGAGCTGCCGGAGCAGAAAGTGAGTATTTATGGATTTACAACATCAAAGCCGTCGTGGATTTTTGCGTGCTAGTGCAGCTTTTGCCGGTGCTGGTTTGTTGCAGGCATGTGGCAGTACTCAGAAACCTTCTGTTACACCGGTGTCTGCTTCTAAAGTGCTGAAACCATCTAATGGTAATCTGAATTCTATGCGTATTTTTGCGTGTTCCGGTTTTGGAGAAAGTACCAGCCGCAGTGATTTGGCGGCACAACGTCTGGCTACTGCTGGTTTTGCGGTTTCTAATCAGCAGGCATACGTGCGCCGTTATCAGCGTTTTGCCGGCAGTGATGCTGAACGTGCGGCTGATTTGCAGGATGTGGCCGCTGGCCGTGTGCAAGTTCCTAAAGTGTTGATGGGATTGCGCGGGGGCTATGGGGCGATGCGTATTCTGCCTTTGGTTAATTGGCCGACTTTGGGTGCCCGTATGCGAGAACAGGGTACGCTGCTGTTTGGTTATAGTGATGTGACGGCAGTACAGTTGGCGCTTTTGGCACAGGGGCAGATGTGCAGTTTTGCCGGCCCGATGCTGTATAGTGAGTTTGGTAAGCCACAGATGAGTGAATTCACCATTCGTTCGTTTATAGATAATAGCTGCAATCCGTCGATGTCGGTTGTGGTACCTGCGATGCAGAATTATCAGGTTCGAGCTGAAGGCGTGTTGTGGGGCGGTAATCTGAGTGTGCTGTCTGCGCTGGTGGGTTCCCCTTATATGCCTCAGGTTGAGGGCGGGATTCTGTTTATTGAGGATGTAGGGGAACAGCCTTATCGGATTGAACGAATGCTTCAAACTTTATATCTGAGTGGCATTTTGAAGCGGCAGCAGGCGATTGTGCTGGGCAATTTTCGTATGGGTGCGATACGGGATGTATATGACAGTAGCTATACATTTAATGCGGTGGTACAGACGATGGCGCGTTTGACGCGGATACCCGTGTTAACTGGATTTCCGTTTGGACATACAACTGATAAGGTTACATTCCCGCTAGGGGCACGAGCTAGTCTGCATTCGACCAGTGACGGGGGGTACCAGATTGATTTTAGAGACTATCCGGTATTGAATGCATCGGTACTAGCGTTGAATACGCTGATTCCACAGCCGCCTGCTGCAGAGGGGCTGCTGAATGGAATAATTGGCGCGCCGGTGTCTGAATCTCCTTCATCTGAAACTGAAGATGTGATGTAAGGGTTTTGGCCGGCATTAAATACCGGCTTTTTAATTCGCTCTATTGAGCAAGCCATTTGATAACGGCCTGATTGGTAGCAGGTACTTGAAGCTGTTTGAGGGTATATTGGTTTAGTGATGCGTAAAATGCCTGTTGTGCCTGATTGAACAACTTGGGCAAAAAGCAGAATTCTGTCATGGAGCAGGGGGGCTGCTGGCAGTTGATTAATGTGGTTATTTCGGATGAGGCTTCTTCTAGAGCTTGTACGATTGAGCCTAGTTTAAGCTGTTGGCTGCCGGCAGCCAGTCTGATGCCGCCGTTTCTGCCTTTGAAGGATTCTATCCATCCTGCCTGTGCCATGAAATAGACGATTTTTACCAGATGGTTTCTGGAGACATTAAGCTGTTTGGCTAGGTTTTCTACGGTGGAAAGTTCGGATTCGGGCAGGTATTGCAGGGATAATAAGACGCGCAAACCTAAATCGGTGAAACGGTTTAATTGCATGGCAGACTGTTGGGTTGTTGATGTAATGATTTTGCCCGTTTTCAGCTGCCATGAAAAGTTCAATGTTTAAAAACTGCCGGTTTATCAGGCTGCAAGCTGGCTAAATCCACCTGTGCCAAAAAGTTCCATAAAGATTTGATTCTGGGGGATGTGCAGTTTGCGCAAAGCCTGATATTGGCTATGCATGAATGCTTTGGGTCCGCACAGATAATAGTCGGCATCGCTGGGTAGGAGGCTATTATTCAATTCGGAAAGCTCAAGTCGCCCTTTTTTGTCTGCCATCAGTTCGGTACCAGGATTTTCACAAGCCAGATAGCTATGTAGATTGGGCATGCTTTGCTGCAAGCCGATGATGTGTTGGTGCATGGCTAGTACGTCGCTGTTGCGGCAGGCATGGATAAAGCTGATATGTTGTTGGTTTTTGTTTGCGGCAAGGGTATTGAGTATGGCAATCATAGGAGTAATACCAACACCGGCGCTGATGAGTACGATGCTTTTATCGGTATGGTGTAATAGGAAGGTACCAGTGGGATGGGTGACTTCTATTTCATCTCCGATATGATATTGTTGATGAAGGGTATTGGAAACATAACCTGCTTCATGCTGCTGGTCGGCAGCTTCTTTTTTTATACTGATGCGAAAATAGTCTGGATGGTTGCTGTCTGACAAAGAATACTGACGAGGTTGTTTGATTCCTAACTGGGGCACCATGACGCGGACGGATATATATTGTCCGGGTTGATAGGTGGGTAGTGGTGTATTGTCTGCAGGTTGTAGATAAAAAGATGTGATTTCGCTACTTTCTGGCTGTTTGTCTACAATTTTAAATTTTTTCCAACCATTCCAGCCGCCATAATTCTTTTCCTGCAGCTGGTAAAGATTAGCTTCGGTTTTTATGAGAATATCGGCTAGTTGCTGATAGGCGGCTGTCCATGCTGCTATCAATTCGCTATCCATAGGTACGTTTAATACTTCGCTGATGGAATGTAATAGGTTTGTGCCGACTATTGGATATTGTTCTGGCTGTATGTCGAGGCTGACATGGCGGTGCGCTATTTGGCTGACGGCGTCGCCAAGATTTTGCAATTTGGTGATGTTTTGTGCATAGGCGAGTATGGCTTTGGCAAGTGCCTGCGGCTGTGCATCGTTGCGCTGATTGCCGAGATTGAATGTTTCTTTTAGCTCCGGATGGTTGCTAAGCATTCTATTGTAAAAATAGCGGGTTAGTTCTACGCCGTGTTGCTGGAGTGTGGGTATGGTGGCCTGAATTAGTTCGATTTGTTTGTCAGTTAATTGCATAAGTGCTCTCCTGATTGTTTTAATATGTATATAAAATACATATTTTATGTTAGGCGGCTTGCGTTGTGATGTCAATGCAGTTGAAGATATTTGTGATATTTGCTGCGGCTATCCGTTAGTGGCTAATGTGTGGTTGTAATGAAATTAGGGCATGGTTTGGCTGCTTGAGTTAAACTGTGAGCTGTTTTGGCTGTGGTGTTATGGCCATGGTGTTTATGTCCGGCTGTGAGTTTTTGGCCGGTGCGTTGGGCAGGATATCTGAGGAATGCTAAGTTTATGATGATTCATCCGAATTTTGACCCGGTGCTGGTGCATCTGGGACCGCTGGCGATTCGCTGGTATGCGTTAAGTTATATTGTTGGTTTTTGTTTGTTTATCTGGCTTGGACGACGGCGCATACGAAGCGGACAAACGGTATTTACTAATGAGCTGCTGGATGATTTTATTACCTGGGGTGTTTTTGGGGTGATATTGGGCGGCCGTTTGGGCTATGTGCTGTTTTATCAGCCGGCATTCTATCTGAGCCATCCATTGGAAATACTGAAAGTCTGGCAGGGTGGGATGTCTTTTCACGGCGGATTTGTGGGTGTGCTGGTGGCAATGTTGCTGTTTGCGCGCCGTCACCACTTGCGGTTCTGGGGGGTAGCGGATTTTGTGGCGCCACTGGTGCCGCTGGGACTGGCCTGCGGGCGTATTGGTAATTTTATTAATGGCGAACTATGGGGACGGGTAACCAGTGTGGATGCTTTTTGGGCGATGGGTTTTCCGCATGCGCGAGAAGAAGATATGGCGCTGGTGATGCAGGATCCACAGAAATGGCTGCCGGTATGGGAAAAGTTTCAGATGTTGCCACGTCATCCTTCGCAACTCTACGAGTTTTTGCTGGAAGGTATTGTGCTGTTTGTGATTATGTGGCTGTTTGTGAAAAAGCCTCGTCCTCTGGGACAGACATCGATGTTATTTTTGCTGGGCTATGGAGTGTTTCGTTTTATTGTTGAGTTTGCGAGAGAACCGGATGATTTTTTAGGGTTGCTAGCGATGCATATGTCGATGGGGCAATGGTTGAGTCTGCCGATGATTGTGATTGGTGCCTTTGGTTTTGTATATGCCGGCAAAAGGGCGAAATAGGTTATCAGGATAAAATTTTAAAGCCGCAATCAATTATGGTTGCGGCTTGAGTTTTTTGGAAGCTGGCAGAAGAGACAAAGATTTAGATATTGTCCTTTTGTGCCAGTATGCGCCGGTTGCCTCCCAGCTCGGCGGCAGAAACGATTCCGGCGGCTTCCAGTGCTTCCATTAGGTTGGCGGCACGGTTGTAGCCGATGCGTAAATGGCGCTGGAGGGATGAAATTGAGGTTTTTCGGGTTTCAAGTACAAACGCCACGGCCTGATCGAATAATTCGTCGCTGTTGGCATTTGGGTTAACCTGATTGACGTTGGTTTGTGCGGCTTCTCCAGAAAGTATGCCTTCTACGTATTGGGTAGGTGCCTGCTGCTTGATAAAATTAACAACGGCATGTACTTCTTCATCGGATACAAAGGCACCATGTAGCCGTGTAGGCTCAGCCTGCCCCGGAGGTAAAAACAGCATGTCTCCTTTGCCTAAGAGGTTTTCAGCACCCATCTGGTCGAGAATGGTACGGCTATCGATTTTACTGGATACCTGAAAGGATAGGCGGGTGGGGATATTGGCTTTTATCAGTCCGGTAATGACATCGACGCTAGGCCGTTGGGTGGCCAATATCAGGTGAATGCCGGCTGCGCGGGCTTTTTGTGCCAGACGGGCAATCTGCTGCTCGACTTTTTTTCCTTCAACCATCATTAGATCAGCCAGTTCGTCAATTACCACAACTATATACGGCAGTTTGTTTAGTGGTTCTGGTTCATCTGGATTGGTGCTGAATGGATTAACAAGTGGTGTGCCGCTGGTTTTGGCTACGGCTACTTTGTCGTTGAAGCCACGGATATTGCGTACGCCAACGTGTGCCAGTAGACGATAACGTTTTTCCATTTCAGTTACACACCAGTTCAGTGCCTGTGCCGCTTCTTTCATGTCGGTAACGACAGGTGCAAGTAAATGCGGGATACCGTCGTATACGCTCAGTTCAAGCATTTTGGGGTCTACCATGATAAAGCGGACTTCATCTGGCTGTGCCTTGTACAGAATCGACAATATCATACAGTTAACGCCGACTGATTTACCGGAACCAGTAGTACCGGCTACTAGTAAATGTGGCATTTTGGCCAAACTGGCGATAACAGGTGCGCCTGCGATGTCTTTGCCCATGGCCATGGTCAGTTTATCGCTGGCGTCGTGAAATATTCTAGCGCCTAAAATTTCTGCCAGTAGAACGTTCTGGCGCTGTTCGTTTGGCAGTTCGATACCCATGGTGGTTTTACCAGCAATGGTTTCCACGACTCTTACGCTCTGAACGGAAAGTGAGCGCGCAAGATCTTTGTTGAGATTGACTATCTGGCTGCCTTTTACGCCTTGTGCTGGTTCGATTTCATAGCGGGTGATGACAGGGCCGGTGGTAGCGCTTGTAACGTCTACTTCTACTCCGAATTCTTTTAGTTTGGATTCGATGTGTGCGGCAGTTTGTTGCAGCTCTTCATTGTTGATGGCTGTTGGCTGGCTGGTGGGTTTGGTCAAAAGATTGATTTCCGGTAGCTGTATCAATCCCTGTGTTTTTGTGCTGCCGGCGGGACTGTTAACTGCTGGTTCGGGTATGGTTAGTTCCTGAGCTGTGGGGGCTTCGCTGCGCACGACTACGTTTTTGCGATTGCTACTGGCCACAACCGGTGTATCGATATTTTTGGCAGTGATGGTTTTGGCTTGTTTAACCATGCGCTGTACAGTTTTGTTATTGGGGAATTCGGTAATCAGGCGTTGCGGGCGGCGCAGCAGTTTGCACCATATCCATTCAAATTGCGCCCCGATTTTTTCGATTACCGTTAGCCATGAAACTTGTATTAGTAGCGATAGGCCAATCAGCATCATGAAAATACTGATTACCAGTCCGCCGGTTAGGCCGAAAAATTGTTGCAGTAGATGGCTCAATACCTGTCCGATTAAACCGCCGGCGCCGATGGGCAGGGCTTCTTCTAACAGGTTTGCCAGTACTAAGTTTTCCAGTGTGGGGCTGAAAATCAGTAAGATAATCAGGCCGGTTATGGCTAGCCAACTGCTGTATGGCTTGCTGTTATCGCTGGTGTTGAGTGAACGGGCATTTAGGGGGCGGAAACTCTGATACAAGGCAATTAGTGCTGCAATGATGCACCACCAGACTGAAAAGCCAAAAATGTAATAGCCGATGTCAGCCAACCATGCTCCAGTAAGGCCGGCTAGATTATGGATTTTGTCGAGCTGGACGATGCCGCGCGACCATGCAGGATCGGCCATGTTGAAGCTGGCTAAAGACAGCATGACAAAAATCGTTACCATTAGTGCCAGTAACCAGAATATGTCGTTAATTAAATTCATTAACCAAGGCTGTTTTGGTTTGCTGGCTTTGGTTGATTTTACTTTTTGCGCGGGCTGTTTGCGGGAAACAGATTTTTTTGGTGTTGTTGCCATAAATATTGCGACTGTAGCGGTATTCTTATCTTAAATTAACTGGTTATTATAAAGTCTGTTGGACGGAATACTGGTGCTGGTAACAGGATTTAACGGTTTTTTGCTGATGGTTAAGCCCAGTAGCCGCAGCCAGGAATGCGCGCACCGGCAGCACCGGTGGCGAAGTGAGTGGCTACCGGCTGGCGCTGATACCAGCACGAGGCAAGCCATGCAAAAGCGGCTGCTTCAACCAGTTGTGCTGGAAGTTGTAATGCATCAGTGGTATGCAGGGTGATGTGGTGCCGGCTGAGTAATTGTCTCAATGTTTGCATGAGCAGCATGTTTTGGCTGCCGCCGCCACAGACGTATACGCATTCGGTGTGGGGTGCAGCGCTGATGATGGCGCTGACAGCTGTTTGTGCGGTGAGTTCCAGTAAGGTACGCAATACATCTGCCGGATTTTCTCTACCACTGAGGTAGTGGCTGAGCCAATTCAGGCTGAATAAATCACGGCCGGTGCTTTTGGGATAAGGCTGGGCAAAATAAGCATCGCTAAGCATGGATTGCAGCAGTGACACAATAATTTGCCCATTACTGGCAAGTGTACCGTTGTGATCATATTGTTGTTGCCAGTGTAATTGTACCCATGCATCCATCAGCATATTGGCAGGCCCTGTGTCGAAGCCGAAAGCCGGCCGGCTAGGAGGTAGGACGCTGATGTTGGCTATGCCGCCTAAATTCAGTACTACGCGTGATTGCTGTGTACTGGCAAACACAGCTTGATGAAAGGCTGGAACTAGTGGTGCTCCCTGACCGCCTGCGGCTAAATCGCGGCTACGGAAATCTCCAACTGTGGTAATACCTGTCAGCTCGGCCAGCAGTGCCCAATCCATCAACTGAATACTGTAGTGCTGTTGTGGTGCATGGCGTATGGTTTGGCCATGACAGCCGAGTGCGGTGATGGCTTCTGGCTTTATTTGAGCGTGGCTGAGAACGGCACTGACGGCCTGTGCATTGAGCTGAGCCAGTTGCTGTGCTAGTAGTGCGGCCTGTGCAAGCTCGTTGTGGGCGGGGATTTGTAAAGCAAGTAAATGTTGTTTCAGTTCATCGGGATAAGCAATGAAGGCATGAGCACTGACGCCCCGCCATTTGGTACCGCTGAGTGTGGCCAGCACGGCATCAATTCCATCCATGCTGGTACCTGACATTAGGCCGATATAGTATTGTAAAGGTTGCATGCTGTTCATTAGGCAAGGGTAGCGATTACCGGGGCATGGTCGCTGGGACGCTCCCAGCCGCGTGCACTACTGTCCACCTGTACGTCACGCAGCAGGGGGACAAGTTTTTCACTCAGCAAGATGTGGTCGATGCGAAGGCCAAGCTTGCGTTTGAACATATTCATGCGGTAATCCCACCATGTATAGTGAGCGCTGTCGGGATACAGTTGATGCAGGCTGTCGGTAAAGCCCAATTGCAGCAGTTGCTGAAACCAGCTCCGTTCCTGTGGCGAACATAAAACTTTATCTTGCCATTTTTCAGGGTCGTATACATCGATGTTATGCGGAGCTATGTTGAAATCGCCGAGTAATATAGTTTGGGGATATTTTTCTAGCTGTGTGCGCATATAGGCTTGGAGAGCGGCAAACCAGCGTTCTTTATAGGCAAATTTTTCGCTGCCTATGGCTTCGCCGTTGACACAGTAGGCACAGACAATGCGGATATCATCGATTGTGGCGGCAATGATGCGCTTTTGCGGTTCGTTTAATTCCGGAATATCGATGCTCACTTCTTGAAACGGTTGACGGCTGAGAATGGCCACACCATTGTAGGTTTTCTGGCCGTTCCATGCAGCGTGATAGCCGATGCGGGTGAATTCTGCCTCCGGAAATTTGTCTTGTTCAAGTTTCAGTTCCTGCAAGGCTAGTATATCCGGCTGGTTTTCTTCTAGCCAACGCAGAGTATGGGGCAGGCGTACGTTTAAAGAGTTGACATTCCAAGTGGCAATTTTCATGATGGATACACTGTCAGCAAAGCGGTTATTGTATGCGTATTCGGAACTGAGTTCTAGCGTACTAGTGTGTACGGTTAATCCATCTGGGCGATAGTAACACTCAGATTGCGGATGTCTGCCAGACGGGAATTCCAACGCTGCTCCATCTTTTTGAAAGTCGCCAGTTCGTGTGCATTCAGTTTTCGGGTGGGCAGGGCTACGCTGGCGGGATTAACTGGCTGACCGTTAATTCTAACTTCGTAATGCAAGTGTGGGCCGGTTGAAACGCCGGTGCTGCCGACGTAGCCAATTATATCTCCGGCTTGTACATGTTGGCCGGGACTGAGGTTGGCAAAAGCGCTCATGTGTCCGTAAAGTGTTTGCATGCTGTCGTTGTGACGTAATATCACTGCGTTGCCATAGCCGCCTTTGATGCCGTAGCTTTCTACTACTCCGTCAGACGGTGCGTGGATCGGTGTACCGCTAGCCACGGCATAGTCTATACCGCTGTGCATGCGCAGGGTTTGCAGTATTGGATGGAAACGGGTACCAAATGGAGAGGAAATGCGTGCACCTTCTACAGGTACACTGGTGAATCCTTGCCGTAAGGGTTTGCCTGTGGCGTCGTAATACTGGCCATTGCCATCATTGCCGGTGTCGAAATAATAGGCTTGATATAGGGTGCCGTTGTGGCTGAATTCCGCCGCACGGATGTCACCTGTAGCCAGTTCCTGTCCGCGATAGTACAGGCTGTCGTAAATCAAGCGGATGGTGTCGCCGCTTTGCAGGGTATTAATGTCTATTTTGTCTTTAAATATTTCCCGCAATGATTCGCGGATTTCGACGGGTATGCCGGCCTGCGCCAGTGCTCCACGGGCGGAGGTTTTGACGACAACGGCTTTGAATGTTGGGAGGGTTTCGGTATCTACTGCGCCGATATCGGCATTCCAATTGTTGCCGGTTTTTTTGAGTGCTACCAGATTTTTTTCACCGTTATCGTCATCATTGAAAAACTGGATATCGGTCAGGTGGCCGTTGTTGTCTATACGGATGCTGAATACTTGGTTCACTTGCAGGTGTTGAACTTGGTTTTTAATGATTTTCAGGTTGGTAATTTGTCGGATTTCTTCGTCATTAATATGAAATCGTTGTAAAACCATGCTGATGGTATCGCCCGGCTGTACGACTTCGTCGCGCCAGAAGTTGAGATTGGTAGTTCGTGGTGTGATTTTTACCGGAGACAATTTGATGGTGGTTTGCTGTGGCTGGTAGGTTTGTGGCTGGTGTTGGCAGCTGGCCGGAATCACAATACCCAGCAGCAGTATCAGTGTTGCTGCTGTGCCAAACCATAGTCGGGGATGACTGGCTATTTTATTTTTCAGGCGCCTGATTAACGCTGCTGCTTGGTTAAACTTGCTCATGGTCAGGTATTGTGTTGTTTATGCAACGCTAAAACCGGTAAATGTAAAACTATTTATCCGAAATTGCCAGTGCCTTGTTTGGTTTTTGTGCTTTTTTCTGTTGTTGATTTTCTTTTTCTTGCGCGCGGAAATGGCGAGCCCATTCGCTCAGGCTGATATTCATATGTTGTAAACAGGGGTTGAGCAGTGTTTGTATGGAGCTGGCTATGGCTGAGTACTGGTTGGGCTGATATATAAATAGTTGATATAAATCGGCTAGCGTAATTTTGTTGGGATCGGTTTGTAATACCCAGCCATTGCTGCTGTCGGTAATGTAGTGCTTGTGTTTGAGTTTGCTTAGTATCTGGTCCAGATGTTTGTCGCTGATGCTTAGAAGCTGCTGTAGTTCACAGGATTTTATGGCCTGTCCTTGCTGCTGGCACAGGATCAGTCTGTACATGAGGTCAAGTGCATTTTCAAACGGCTGATACTGACGTAGATGCAGAAATCTGTCTTGATGCCAATAAGGTAATGAAGAAGTGAGTACGGCGCCGGCGAGTAAGAGCAGCCATAACAAATTCAGCCAGATTAGAAATACTGGTATGGCAGCAAAAGCACCGTATACAAGCTGATAATTGCCAAAGTGGGTGACAAATATAGCAAATCCTCGTCGCAGTAAATCCAGCCCGATTGCAGTAATTAATGCACCGGTTAAGGCATGCCTCCAGTTTACAAAACAGAATGGTACCAGTTTGTACAGTAGAAACAGCAATAGAGTTATCAATGCTAGATTGGTGCTGATTTTGAAAATTTTACTGTAAAACGGAATTTGGCCGGCTACGTTGTCTGGATTGGACAAAAAACCGAGGGCTGAAAGACTCATGCCCAGCACCAATGGTCCCAGTGTCAGCAAGGCCCAGTAAATCAGAATACGTATCCATATCGGACGCTGGTCACGTGCCTGCCAGATTTGGTTGAATGCGTGTTCTATAGTCTGAATCAGCATCAGCGAAGTGATGATCATGAAACTGATGCCTACTGCGGTGAGACCGCTTGCTTTGTCACGAAAAGCATAAAGATAGTCGCTCACGGAATCAGCACCAGCTGCCGGAACGATGATATGTGTTAGAAACTGATTAAACCGTGAGGCCATATCGGCAAACATGGGAAATGCGTTAACCACAATCACGGTAATGGTGAAAAACGGTACCAATGCTAATAGGGTGGTGAAGGTTAGGCTGGCGGCAATCAGAGGCAAATTGCAGCGCTGGTAATTGTGTGCGACAAAGAGTAAAAACTGGAGCAGGCGCTGCTGTAAATATCTGCTTTTAAATAAATGTATATTCATGGCTACTCCTGACAAGCGGCTAACTGATTGTAACCAAAAATGTGGTTTTGCAGCAGAATTTTGGTGCTGACTGGTCAAGTAGGGGCAGTTGCGGCACAATAATGGCATGAAAACAGTTTCAGGAGCGCTTGATGAAAAATTTGCCTATTCTAGTGGTGTATTACAGTTTATCTGGCAGTACCCGCAATCTGGCTCTAGCGCTGGCACGAGGTATAAATAGTGTGGCTGGTTGTGAAGCTTTGTTGCGTACTGTACCTAAAGTATCGGCTGAATGTGAGGCAACTGCTGCCGCCATTCCGGATGAAGGTGCACCCTATGTTACGCTTGAAGAGTTACAGGATTGTGCCGCATTGGCGCTGGGTAGTCCTACCCGTTTTGGCAATTGTGCCGCACCGGTGAAATATTTTCTCGACAGCACTAGTAGTCTGTGGTTGGCCGGCAGCTTGATTGGCAAGCCTGCCTGTGTGTTTACCAGCACTACCAGTTTGCATGGTGGGCAGGAGAGTACTTTACTGAGCATGATAACGCCATTGCTGCATCACGGGATGTTGATATGCGGGATTCCGTTTAGCGAGCCACAGCTCAATGCTACGCATAGTGGCGGTACACCCTATGGTGCCAGCCATGTGGCCGGAATGCACAATAACACTCAGTTAAGTGAAGCTGAAGAAGCGCTGGCATTTGCTCAGGGTAAACGGCTAGCAGAGCTAACTTTGCGGCTGGCACGCAAATAATCGTTTTAGGAATAATTATGACTTACCACACCAATTTGAAGAGTGCGGCTACTTTGCCTACAATTTATCGCCACCGCTCAATTCGTAAATTTACTGAAGAAGCTTTAAATGATGAGCAGCGCGAAGCTATATGGGAGGCAGGACGTGCGGCGTCTTCTTCTAGTTTTATGCAAAGTACACATATTATCCGTGTCACAGATGCAGATAAGCGTGCGGCTTTGTGCGAAGTGGCTGCCAATCAGAAATATGTGCGTACGGCGGCTGAATTTTGGGTATTTTGTGTAGACTATACCAGACACCGGCTGGCTTTTCCGGAAGCGCAGCTTGATTGGACTGAAGCGATGATTATTGGCTCGGTTGATGCGGGTATCATGGCTCAGAACTGTTTGCTGGCTGCGGAATCATTGGGTCTGGGTGGTGTGTATATTGGTTCTTTACGCAATGATACAGCCCGTGCAGCTGAAATTCTGGAATTGCCATCGCTGACATTTCCGCTGTTTGGGTTGTGTCTGGGATATCCGGCACAGGATCCGATGTATCGTCCGCGCTTGCCATTGGATACGCTGGTGAGTGAAAACCGCTATCGTCCGCTTGATCCGGCTAAGCTGGCTGCCTATGATGAGCAGCTGACGCAGTATTATCGTGATCGTAGTGGTCTAGATCTCAATTGGAGTAAGGCCGTTGCCAATAATTTTGCTCAGCCGGTGCGCCCGCATATTCTGCCATTTTTGCATCAGCAGGGGCTGGCCACACGCTAAGCTGATTGGAAAAAACACCTGTCCGTGTTGTCTGGACAGGTGTTTTGTATTTGATAAAGCGTTAACGATGCTGTGGTAATGCTAGTATGCTGTCGGCAAGTGCCTCACCCAGACGTTGATAACCACTGGCTGTGAAATGCACACCATCGCTACGCGCTAAACCCTCACCAATCCATGTTTTCATACTGCATTCGCCACCCATGACAGCCTGCCAGTCCCAGTAGAAAGTATGCTGATTTTGCGCTACTTCTTTTTGCATGTTTTGCAGCTCGGTTAGTTTTTCTGGACGTACGCCGCATGAACCAGCGGTACTTTTAAGGCTTTCTGGAGCACCTAGCAGCATGATAGCGCTATTGGGTGAGGCAGTACGGATGAGAGCTATGGTTTCGATAAGATTCTGTTTTACTGTGGCGGTGTCTAGATTGTTGTAGGCTTCGTTTGTACCGAAGGCCAAAATAATGAGGTCTGGTGCAATCACGTTCAGTTCTTGCTGCCACGCCGTTGTATTCCAGCGATTCCATTGGTTGAGCTGAAAACCGTTGATTCCAAGTGCCGAAAATACTGCTCCTTGCCTGTTTTGATTACGTGCCCACCAGCCACCGATGGCGGTCTGAAAATTCATGCCTGCTTTGACGGTAATTGGAAAACGGGCATTAAACTGGCTGAAATGCCACTGATTATCCTTAGGATGAGCGGCCAGTTCAATCTGCTGGCCGGTGCTATCGGTAACAGATAAATTTTCATCGTTCGGCCCTTGCCGGATGCTGACTGTTACAGTTTGCTCTGCTTCTTGTTCTTTAGTTGCTATTGTCATTACTGAACCGACGGCAGGAGTGGCAATCAGGCCGCCGAGCGCATAGTTTACGTTGGTGTCCGTGCGGCTTGATATGGCCTGCCAACCCTGATTCTGATAGGTATAGCGTGCCAGCCGCATACCGGGAAACTGAGTTGGCATAGCCCAACCAGGGCCGCCGTTACCCAGCTGCTGTTGCAGACGTACACGGGCGGCATCTGTAAGGTAATCAGCAGCTGTATGTGAGTCTCCTAGCTGTACGATGTTAATACTTTTTTTCTTAAAGGCCTTTGCCAGCTGTGCCGTGTTATTGTCCGGTAAAGCTGTACTATGGTGCTTACGGCTAGATTGAGCCGGAGCCGGATCGGCAGAGCAGGCCATAATCCACAAGCAACAGCTTAGGATAGCTAAATGTGTTTTAGTGTACATTTGAGTAATCGTTTTTATTTGGCTGTGCCGGTAAGATAAAGCGGTTGAAAATATCTCTAGCAATAATTTTCTGCCCTGAGATGGTGAAATGAATACCATCTGCACTACGGGTTTTGATTTTTTTGCCATTTGGTTGCATCAAGGTATCAGTATATTCATCTCCATTGCTACCGAGCATGGCGCGGGTATCAACAACAAAACCATGATTTCGCATTACCTCGTCAGTAGTTAACTGACGCAGGTAAACCATTTGCTGATTAAGTTTATGGCGGCGCATATCCGGCGGGGTAAGCCATAGTACAGTTACCTGATGCTGGCGGGCAGTGTCCATAATCGTTTGTATGCGGCTGCGGTACATGCTTTCCCAGCGCGCAGAAGCAAAGCTGATAAAGCGGGTGCCATTATGCGGATCAGGAATATCCCACGGGTCGTTTGGCCCCAGAAATATTACCATAATCTTAATGCGGGGATTGTCATTTAAGGTACGAGCGATGGTTTCAGGCCAGTTGAAAAAGCCAGGATAGGTGAGTCCAGTGCTTTGCTTGGCAAGATTAATGCTTTTGATACCATAGCCTTCGCTTAGCCATTTCTGGATATGTGGCGCCACCCCCTGCATTAAGGAATCACCGGCAAAGAATACTTCATCTTTGGCACCCAGTGTGAAAGATGATTTGATACTGTCTTGTTTAGCTGTCTGTTGCAGATTCTGCTGCACTGTCAACTGTGGTTTTTGTGTAATAGTGGTCTTATTTTTTTCTGCATCAGCAACATGCTGATTAAAGCTTGTTGTGACATTGTGATTGGCAGATGTAATGTTCTGATTCAACCAACTGATACCACTATTGAGTACCAATGCTGCTTTGGCGCCTGCTTGCCACCACGAATATTGTTTTAGTTTGGATAAAATACTGTTTTTATGATACGTCTGCTGATAATAGTTTTCTACGGAATCCTGCATCAACCATAAAGATAAGCCGGCAGCAAGGATTAAGCTTAGCAAAACATACCGAAACTGCTGTTTGTTGCTTTTGCTTGGCTGTATCTTTGATTCTGATTCTTCATCGGATGCCACTACCATGGGTACAGTGGTCACTGTTTTCACGCTTACCACGGGCATTTGCTCAAACTGAGTATATTTTTTTTTCTGATTATGACTATGGTAGGTTGGCAGACGGCGATATTTAGAAGTTTGCATAGATAAATCCCGGAATTCCGGCCGGCGCACAGATTAATATCAGCACCAGCAGCAATAATAAAGGCACAATCAGACTGTAGCGCGGTAAACTCTCTGCACGCTGGAATAACTGTTTAGTCAGTCTGGTTAGCAATGGATAAGCTATCCAAGCCAGCAGCAACAGGCTGAAAAAGTAGAAAGGGTTGGTACTTAGCGGTACGTTAATATAGTTACAGAACAAAGCGTGCAGCAACATTAAAGCATCGTTAAGGGTGGGTGCTCGAAAAAACACAAAACAGAAACACACAAAATGTACTGTAATGATGATGCTTAAAATTTTGCCTACACGGCCACTTTTGCTCAGACTATCGCGTGCCTGTTCAGCAGAACAGTGACGTAGACGACTATACAGCCAGTCGCTCAGGTTTAGGAATATCATCCCTGCGCCATGCAATAATCCCCAGATGAGAAATGGCCAGCCATTGCCATGCCAAATACCGGATAATGCCATTGCAATAAGCAGATTAAGCTGTGTGCGTATAAAGCTGCTCCGGCTGCCACCTAACGGAATAAATATGTAATCCCTAATCCATGTAGACAGGCTGATGTGCCAGCGCTTCCAAAAATCGCGAATATTACAAGCTAATAACGGCGAACGGAAGTTAAGTGGCAAGCGAAAGCCCAATAGCAGACCCATGCCTACCATCAGGTCGCTGTAGCCTGAAAAATTAAAAAACAGCTGTAAAGTATAACCGTAAATGGCAGCCAGTATTTCCAAACTCTGATATTGCATGGGATTGGCAAAAACCGGATCCACCCAGTTATCTCCAATCCAGCCCGAAAACCACCAGTTTTTCGTTAGCGCCATTGCAATCAGACACAAAGCCACTGCTGGAGCCAAAATACGGCGGCGTTCTACGGCTTGGATTTGCGCGGCCATGCCACAGGGCTGACCAGATATGTCCGTTAAACCACGAGCATCATAAGCGCGAGCAATTGGCCCTGCGGTGATGGTCGGAAAAAAAGCAAGATGCAATGCCAGAGCAGACAAAGATAAAGGCTGGCCGGCTATTTGTCTACCATTGCGAAGTTGATAAAGAGAAACCAGATAACTAATTGCTTGAAATGAATAATAGGATAAGCCCAGCGGTAATATAACATTGGCTATCCAGTCTGTATTACTCCTAAACCAATCCGAATTCTCGTTTATTTGTGCAGAGAAAAAATCGGAATATTTCCACAATATCAGTTGCAGAATGGTAATGGTAATTCCAGATATCAGCCAGATTCTCGGTTTTTTACTGCGATTAATGCAGGCTGATATCACATAAATGATAAATGTATATATTAATAGGGTGGCCAGAGCCGGCAGTCTACCGCATAGATACACAATCAGATAACTGGTACACAATAAAAGAAAATTCTGGATCCTTGGTCTGGCGCCCAGAAGCCAATATAGGCAGAAAAAAACAATGAAACACAGACTAAATTCGATGGATATAAAGCTAAACATGAAGCCAATAAGCAAAAATAAAAAAGAGATTGTTTAACCATGCCAAACATATAAGCAGAAAAGTTTCTGTTTAAAATCAGTTAATTCATGTTTATGCCTATCGGCAGGACACAGAGATTTAGGCTGTATATCACTCGAAGTTGCAAACAAAGATTCTACTGTTATGGCTTAATTAATTTCTGAATAAAAATTTTTCACCGTTCTGGTTCGGAATACTGTGTTTGTTTCGTTCTGAGGCTGCTGAATAACATTCTTTTCGGTTAATCTAGATTGGCTGTAAATTTCTATATTGATAGAGCCATGGTGGGGCAAAATTGCATCAAATTAGAAAGTGACTATTTTACCTGTAAGTGTGAAATATTGTAACGAAATTCAAATATAAAATTTTGTTATCAAAAAAAATTTTATTTAAGAATATAACTATAGTTATCATATATCAACATAACCGCACTATCTATTGTTGTTTGACCAGTCTCAGTGAAAGCTTTTTATATTAAGTGAATTGAAATAGCAGTAGGTGTATTTTTTTTTGCTATTATCCAAAAGCTCAGCTAATCTGTGGCAATAAATTTCTGTATCTTTAATGCATTATGCCATCATTTGTCCTCAGCTCGGCTGATATCAGTAATTGACTTTTACCTTACGTCAGGGTTTAGCCTGAAGCATTCTCAGGCTATTTTAGATAAGGCTTACTATGCACCAACACAATCATACTCATGAGCACACTCATGAAAGCGGGCATCACCATCATCTTGGAGCACACGCCGCGGATAAGCAGGTGCTGCGTGTTTCATTGTTGGTTATCGGGGCTTATATGCTGGTGGAAATCATCGGTGGCTGGTTAACCAATAGTCTAGCTCTACTTTCCGATGCCGGCCATATGTTTTCCGATGCGCTAGCACTGGCACTGTCTCTAATAGCATTTCATCTGAGTGAACGGCCGGTTAATCAGCGGCAGACATTCGGTTATAAGCGTTTTGAGATTATCGCCGCAGCCGTTAACGGCATCGCACTGATGGTGATTGCAGTATTGATTGTCTATGAAGCCATTGGCCGTTTCGTTAATCCACCAGCCATTGCTACTCGTGGCATGCTGATTATCAGTGTCTTGGGTTTGCTGGTGAATATCGCTATCGCGTGGTATATGCATCGAAGTAGCGAGACCGAGCATAATGTAAATATGCGCGGTGCTTTTTTACATGTGCTGGGTGATTTACTCGGCTCTGTAGGGGCGATCGTTGCGGCCATATTCATGATGCTGTTCGGCTGGCGTTGGGCTGACCCGTTGGCCAGTGTTGTAGTGGCCTGTTTGATTGCTTACAGTGGTATCGGTATTCTGAGAACCACATTGCGTATTCTAATGGAAGGAACCCCAGTCGACATCGAACTTGAGCAGCTAGGTAATGTGATATTGGCCATGCCCGGAATTAAGGCCGTGCATGATTTACATGCATGGACAATTACCAGTAATATGAACGCATTGTCTTGTCATATTGTTGTGGATGGTACCATTACCGTGGCCGAAGCAGAGAAACTAGTAAATGAGCTTGCCTCTGTTTTGCTCAAACATGATATCCATCATGTAACAGTACAGACGGAAAGCAATGCCCATACACACAGTGACAATTTGTTATGCTGCATGCCTTCTGTTGCTCATCAACATGCACATTAATACAATACATGCAGCTCATGGATGGAAACGAAATCATGATTAAAGCGGTATTATTTGATTTAGATGGCACACTTGCAGATACTGCCCCAGATTTGGGTACCGCTCTCAACCGAGTTTTGGAAAAGCAGCATCTGCCGCAAAAAAGCATGGCCGAAATTCGACCGGTAGCCAGCCATGGTGCTTCTGGACTGATCACGCTGGGAACTGGATGGCAACCGGATCATCCTGAATTTGCCACTTTGCGGCGTGATTTTCTGGCCGAATACGAGCTGCACTTTACTGATGAAACTGTATTGTTTGGAGGTGTCAATGAGCTTTTGCTCAAGTTAGCTGAGCAAAATATTGTCTGGGGCATTATCACCAACAAACCGCATGTGTTTACTGACCGCCTGCTTCCAAAATTAGAATGTAGTGTTAAACCATCTGTAGTTGTAAGTGGTGATACCACCAGCGCTCCCAAGCCCAGCACCATACCGATGTTTTACGCATGCAGACAAATCGGTGTGGCACCGGAAAATTGTATGTATGTTGGTGATGCTGAGCGTGATATGCAAGCAGGACGTCAAGCCGGTATGATTACCGTATTGGCGAACTGGGGTTACATCAGTGCCACAGACGATATAGCGAGTTGGCCAGCTGATTATGTGATTGAGAAGCCTGAACAAATTCTCAAATTATTAAAATAAATAATTTTTTAAATGTATTTCAAGGGGGTTAATAATGAAAACCATCGGTTTAATTGGCGGCATGAGCTGGGAAAGTTCTGCGGAATATTACCGCATGATAAATGAGCAGGTACGTGATCGACTAGGCAGTACCCATTCAGCTCAAAGCATTATGTTGTCTGTTGATTTCGCAGAAATAGAAGCGTTACAGCATCAGGGTCAGTGGGATAAGTTGGCTGAAAAAATGTGCCATGCCGCGCGTCAGTTGCAGCAGGGCGGTGCAGAATGTATCGTTATTTGCACCAACACCATGCATCGTATGGCGGAGCAAGTGCAAAACAGTGTTTGCATTCCATTGCTACACATAGCCGATGCTACTGCCGAACAAATTTGCCGCCAAAAACTTCGCAAAGTCGGGTTGCTGGGTACGGAATTTACCATGAAGCAGGACTTCTACAAAGGACGGCTCACCGATAAATATGGTTTGCAGGTACTGATTCCAAATGATCATGATTGCCAAACAGTGCATAAAATCATATATAACGAACTGGTGTCCGGCTTTATTCGTGAAGAGTCGCGCCAGCAGTATCGGCAGATTATTCAACATTTGGTAGATGCGGGAGCAGAGGCCATAATTCTTGGTTGTACTGAAATCATGTTGCTGGTATCTGAAGCAGATAGTCCGGTGCCTGTTTTTGATACAACTGCCATCCACGCTACTGCGGCCGTGAACTGGGCACTGGCAGATAAGCAATAATAGCCCTTTCGTACAATAAACCTTTAGAAGGAAAGTCAAAGCCGGTTACTTATCCAAATATCCGGCTTGTTTACTATTCAATTAGTTTCACTCAGGCGGTTTCTCAGCCAGCGTACAGCTGGGGCAATTTCACCGGCACATAAACCAATAGGGCCAATTTCATTGGCAGCAAGGATATCGGCAGCTGTACCATGTAACCACACACCAGCATAAACGGCTTGCTCCAATGGTATTTGTTGCGCCAATAGACTTCCGATAATTCCGGCGAGCACATCTCCACTGCCAGCCGTAGCTAGCCCGGGATTGCCACTGTTATTCTGCCAAACTTGCCCGTTAGGTGAAGCGATCAGGCTTTGATGTCCTTTCAAAACAACCCATGCATTATATTTTGCTGCCAATCGGCATACTGCTTGGTTGCGGTTTCCTTGTATTTCACTGATGCTGCATTGCAGCAAGCGAGAGGCTTCTCCGGGATGAGGTGTCAGTATAATATTGTGTTTATTCTTTCTACCGGTCAGGATATCTGGCTGCTGTGCCAGCAGATTAAGCGCATCTGCATCCAATAACGTAACTATATTGTGTTGTTGCAGGCATGCTGTCAGTACTGATACAGCCGTTTCTTGTGTGCCCAAACCACAGCCGATTACCCATGCACTAATGTCTGAGCGTTGCAGCAGTTGCTCAGCAGTAGCTAGCATAATTTCCGGCTGTTGTGCCAGTACGGGTAAGGGTAAAGAAGGCTGGTTAAAGCCAAGCCAGACTTTACCGCATCCACAATGCAAAGCTGCTACAGCCGACAAAGAAACCGATCCAGCCATGCCTTCAGCGCCACCAATAATACCCAGTGTACCAAAGGTACCTTTATGGCTTTCTGCAGGACGAGGTTGGCATATAGCAGGAAACTGACTGCGTGCCAGCCGCTGCCATTGGCGTAATAATTCCCTGTCAGTCCTGAATGTGTTCATTATCTCTTCACTATATGTATTGTTTACCTGTAGTTTTTAGGCCGTTACTACATTGTCTTGTTCAGCACAGAAGCTGGTCTAGCAGTGCATTTTTTAACTGTAATTGCTGCTGGGTATCTGCTAGATGGGGCGCATACACCAGAAAGCTGTCTTCTACACGTTCGTCCAATGTGGTGATTTTGGCAAATCGGATGCTGATATTCAGCTCTGATAACACTGCGGCAATATTGGCCAATAAAAAGCGTCGATTAGCCGTAATGATGTGTAAATTATACCAGCCAGGGTTATCTTCCTCATCGATGGTAATGCGGGGCGCTATCGGCATATGCCTGCTGCGCCGGCTCAGGCTAGCCGGAGTGGCAGCACTCATCGACAGATTGCCATTCACAAACTGATTTAGTGCCAGCTCAGTTTTATTCTGAATACTAAGGTAATCAGCAGTGCTGAGGCCAGATGGAAATTGTAGAATAAAAGTATCCAGAATAAAGTTGTGGTCGGTAATATAGGCACGCGCAGTCAGGATATTCATTCCTGCCTCACTAAACACTGAAGCCAGCTCTGTAAAGAGTTTTGGCCGGTTTGGCATATAAACCATCACTTTTAATGTATTTGTATCCGGCAGCCACTGGCTATGTGCCTGTGGCTGCTGCTCATAATTGATGATTTTGGACAAATGCCACAAAATATCCTGCCATTCATGGCGTGCAAAATACGCCTGCCCCAGAATATGCCACAGTTCACGCTGCTGTGACTCGCTGATTTGATACTGGCTTAATTCATGCATCGCCTGCTGACGCCGGTCAAGAATGGCTGTCTGCCGGTTACTTTGTCTACCGTTAAGGTAATACAGTGCGGCTTTATATAGACTTTCCAGTAGGCTGGCTTTCCATGAATTCCAGATTTTCGGATTAGTACCGCGAATATCAGCAACCGTAAGCAAATACAATGCGGTCAACCGTTCAATTGTTTTAACTTGATTACTAAATCGAGCTACTACTTCAGGGTCTTGAATATCTTCTTTTTGCGCAGTCATCGACATCAACAGATGCTGTTCCACCAACCATGCAAGCAAATCACTTTCCTCTGCGTCCAGAAAATGATCTTTTGCAAAGGAACGTGCATCAGCTACGCCTTTCACGGCGTGATCGCCGCCACGGCCTTTAGCTATATCATGAAACAATGCTGCCATATATAAAATGTGCTTGCGTTCAAAAGCATGCATCAAAGTAGAAGCAAATGGCAGTTCATGGCTGTGTCGTTCCATAGCCAAACGGCGCATATTACGCACCACCATTAAAATATGGTCGTCTACCGGATAGATATGAAACAGGTCGTGTTGCAGTAAACCCACAATTTTTTCCCACGCCGGTAGATACTTGCCTAGCACACCATACAGATTGATAAATCTAAGTAAGTGCGTCAGACCATTGCCATGCCGGAAGAAGCCAGCAAAGCATTCGCGATTGATTGGATTCTGATAAAACGCTTCATTCACTTGCTGATGAGCTGCAGCCCACCATGCTCGCAGGGTTTTTGGTGCCAGACCAATAATATCGCTGTGTTCCTGTGCAATCCGCAGACTGATAAAAATATGCTCCGGCTTATGCCGAAAAAGCTCAAGATTGTGTACCGCCAGCATATTGCCAACTTGATAATAATGTTCATCTAGCTCCACAACTACGCGAGGCAACGTGGCATAGACACGGTCTCGCAGCATCGGCACCAGAATGCCACTGAGTTGTTTTACACCTTTAATGGCACGGTAAAAATCATGCATCAGCTTTTCACTGGAGCGTGAATTTGCATCATCCACATATCCCAGATTTTCTGCTACCTGTGTCTGAAGGTCGAAAATCAGCCGGTCTTCAGCTCGTTTAGCGGTCAGATGCAGCTCAATGCGGATTCTGGCAAGCTGCTTCTGGCAGCTGAGTAGCAATCTTGCCTCGGTGCGGTTTAAAATGGCATTGCGCATCAAATCATGAATTTGGGGCGGTAGTCCCTGTACTTTTGCCAGCCACAATAAAGTATGAATATCACGTAAACCACCCTGAGTGGTTTTTACATTAGCTTCCAACAAGCTGGCTTCACCAGAAGCTTTTGTATAACGTTGGCTCTGCTCCAGTATTTTACCTTCTGTAAATGCAGCGACATCACGCTGTAAATCCAGTTGATGGATTAACTCTGTCGCCAGCTGCCGGCTGCCACACAAATAATGGCTTTCTAGCAATGCGGAATCGCCGGTTAAATCCTGCCGTGCGCTTTCGCATAATTCATCAATCGTACCTACTTTGGCAGCAGGTTGCAGATGAATGTCCCACAAAATCTGAATAAATGCAGCGATCTGATGTTGCAACATATCACTGACTGGCTCTCTACTAACAATAGCCATATCCACGTCTGAAAATGGATACATCTCACCACGGCCGAAACCACCTATTGCCAGTAAACATAATTCCTGCTCGGCAAAAAAGTGCTGCCACAAAGTAGTCAGTATTTCAGAAATAATTTGCGTGTGCTGGCGGAAGTAAACAAACGGATGCTTCCGACGCCGGTAAATTTCGGCAGCCTGCTGTTTATGCAGTTTTAATTTATCGGCCAGAGAAGTAACCAACGTTGCAACTACCATAATTAATAGCCATTAGATTGTGATTGACGATAAGCATTCTGCAATGGGCTGATTTGATGTAGCCGCGCTAGTTCTATAGCATTCGCAATATGTTGCGGATTATCAGAAGCTCGTGCAATAGCCGCAGCATCAACTGTCATGGCTGCCGACTGTAATGCCAGCCAGTGCTGCTGCTGCGGATAAGGTTGTTGCTCAAAACCCAGCCGACCACGGACATCGGCCACACAGACTCGCAGAATTTGAGCAAAGCGTTGTGGACGCCGTAACGCATCAGTTTGCTTGAGAATCTCCAGAACAGTTTTGGGTTTCAACAGTCCCACACTGTGCAGCCTGATGTGATAGCTGCATATCAGTAAAGCTAACTGGGCACAGGCTTTGGGAACCTTCCAGCGCTGATTAACAGCTTCCACTAGCTTGATTCCAGCATAATCGTGGCCAGGATGACCAGGTAGCTTATCCTTAGGAGTTAACGCTTTACCTAAATCATGGGTGAGGGCAGCATAACGTTCGGGTAATGAATAATCGTGTTCCGCAGCATACTGAAGGCTCAGTAGCGTGTGCTCACCCGCATCTATTTCTGGATGGTGCACAGCTCGTTGTGGTACCCCAAACAAAGCATCTACTTCTGGCAGAATAATTTTCAGGGCACCGCAGGCACGCAAAACTTCAATCATCAGACGCGGCTGTTTTTCCATCAATCCCTTAGCCAGCTCCTGCCATACTCTTTCTGCGACCAGTGCGTTGACTTCTCCGTTGTCCACCATTTGCCGCATCAATCCCATGGTTTCATCGGCTACATGAAAGCCATAACGAGCCGCAAAGCGGGCAATGCGCAGAATGCGTACTGGGTCTTCAGCAAAAGCAGGGCTAACATGGCGCAAAATTCCACGACGTAAGTCATCCAGACCATGATAAGGGTCGATCAGATGGCCTTCAGAATCTTCTGCCATTGCATTGATGGTTAAATCACGCCGTTGCAAATCCTGCTCCAGCGTCACATCTGCTGCCGCATGGAAAGTAAATCCACTGTAGCCTGCGGCGATTTTGCGTTCTGTACGCGCCAGCGCATATTCTTCGTGTGTTTGCGGATGTAGAAACACCGGAAAATCTTTGCCCACCGGCTGATAACCAGCCTCAGACATTTCTACCGCTGTAGCACCCACTACTACCCAGTCGCGGTCAGACACAGGACGCTGCAAATATTTATCTCTTACCGCACCACCAACCAAATAAATCTGCATATGAAAATATCAGTCGAAAACAGAAGTCAATTGTGCCGTACTCCTGCCCAATTGTTAACCGCTTTTTGCATTCCCTCAAACTGTCCACCTGTCTTAAGCAGCAAAACTACAGAGAGAAAACAGAAATTACCAGCCGTATCACCAACAGCGCTTACTCATCGGCAAATGTGTGTATTTCATTATCAGTTTACATCATGATGGCCGGCACAATCATAGCCAGACCAGGGAAAAAAGGTACCGTAGCAAAAGCGATAATCAGTAAGCGTTTAAACATCGTTTCCTGCTGTTTTTCATCCGTAACACTCACAACAAGTGTGCCTGCAATATGAATCGGATTAACCACACTCAGCATAGCCGGGGCCGCACAAGCTGCTAGAATCAGGGAAATCTGTGGTGAGTCTCCGAAAATCGTGAATACCATCGGAATCATTAGACTGATTACACCAAGAGTAGAAGATTCAACATTACTGAGGAAGGTGGTCAGATAGGCCAGCATAAACAATAGCGCAATTTTACTGCTGGTCATACTCAATAGTCCTTGTTCTACAGCTTTCATGGTATCAATCTGCATCATCGTACCGATAAAAACCAAAAGCCCGCTGATTACTACTACCGCATTCCAAGGAATCTTCTTCACAAAATCCTTACTGTTTTTAGGGAAAAACAGCATCATCACCACAGCTAACGTTAATGCAGTTAAACCAACATTAGCCTTAGCAAAAATCACCAGAAACAGAAAAATCAGCACCGCAATTGTCGAACAAAGTGCATAAAAAGGCTGCAATTGATGATTGTCACAACTTTCCTGAGTCACAGGTTTAAGTAACAGATAACCCTTTTTGCCCTTACTCAATTCGGATACATCAACTACCCGTTTTTCTTGGAAAACTATCTGTAAAGCGATAACCAGCACAAAACTGAGCACCATCCCCAGAAACCATACTAGCCATGGGCTATAGATGACTTGAGCTTTTTTTGCTGCCTCAAGAATAACCTGTCCAGTGGGATTTATAGGAGACAGAGCTCCAGTATTCGCCCCGATAATTGCAGCCATTTCACAGATAAAAAATAATCGGGGATGTTTTCTGCCCAGAGCTGCTATTACAGGAACCAGCAAAGTAATCGAAGCAGTAGAAAACGCGCCGGCTGTAGAAATGGCAAAACCGATAAAATAGCCTATCCATGGTACCAAATGGGTTCGATGTCCCATTTTTGAGTATACCTTATCGGTAAACCAACTCAGCCCACCGCTTTTTTCCAAATGGGCAAACAATAAAGATACACCAATGAGCAGCGTCACAATGGCACCGGGGAAATGATTCAGCACTGCCTTACTGCTTAGCACTGTCTCAGCAGCAGAACCATCTGCACTTAAAGCAGAGACCATCACCATTACAGCTGCTGCACTGAACCCCAGCAAACCAATATTGACATGTCGCCAGACAGCCAGAATCAAAATCACAACCAGTAATACGAGCGATAATATTTGTGGTAAGTTCATAAGTAGTCCTGATTTTTTATCATTCTGAAAAGAAAAGTTGCGTTGAAATTTACACTAATCAAACAAAATTTAAATTTATTCAGCTTTCAGTATGTTTCTTACAGCAAAATATTCAGATAAATGTGTTTACGTTATAAAGTATCTGGGTAAAATAAACAAACAAAAATTAACCTAATCACTAATTTTTTGAATTAAATTAAAGAGTAAAGTTGGTTAGCTTGAATCAAAAATAAATGAATTATCAGCTGAATAAGCAATAACTAAGCACCTGCTGCATAATCACAGAATATTTTCTATGCACAAATCCAATCCATCACCCATAAAACATCAGACTGCCGGTAACATTCAGAATAGAATAGCCGGTAAAATCATTGTGGCACCCGGAATAATCGGTATGGTAAAAAAAGCGATAGTCAGCAGACGCCTAAACATCGCATCCTGTTGCTGCTCATCGGTGTAGCTGACGATTAACGTGCCGGCAATATGAATCGGGTTAATCACACTCAGCAGAGCTGGTGCCGTACAGGCTGCCAAAATCAATGGTAAATGTTCAGAACCACCGAAAATGGTGAAAATCATCGGCGTCATCAAACTAATTACCCCGATAGTCGATGATTCCACATTACTCAGGCAGGTCGTGAGATAAGCAATGATAAATAGCAGAATAATCTGATTGCTTGTCATACTTAGCAAGCTTTCTTCCACAGCCTGCATCGCATGTACTGACATCATCGTTCCAATAAACACCAGCAGTCCGCTAATCACAATTACCGCATTCCAAGGAATCTTTTTAGCAAAATCCTTACTTTGCTGCGGAAACAAAAGCATCAAAGCCACAGCCAGAGAAATCGAAGTTAGACCGACATCAGCATCGGCAAACACCACCAGCACAATAAACAGCAACACAGCCAGCGTAGAGCAAACAGCGTAAGAAGGGCACAATTGTTTCTTCTCACTGTCATCCACCGCTATCGGTTTTAACAGCGCCAGCCCACGCCTAGGTTTTTGGCCTTTTGGGCTATCTGTCATCCTCTTAGGGCTAAAAATAAATTGCAAAATCAATACTGTCACAGCACTTACAATCGTTCCCAACAACCAGAGCTGCCAGCCGTTGAAACTCACATTCGCATGGCTGGCAGCATCTTTAATCACCATCCCTACAGGATTAATAGGTGATAATGCCCCAGTATTCGCCCCTACAACAGCCGCCACCTCACAAATAAAAAATATTTTTGGCAAACGTCTGCCCAAAGCAGCCGTAATCGGCACCAGTAAAGTAATGGTAGCCGTAGAAAATGCACCGGCCGTTGAGATAAACAGACCAAACACATAACCCACCCAAGGAATCAGCATCGCATGATTACCAATTGTTTTATAGACCTTATCGGTAATCCAGCTGAGACTGCCACTGCGTTCAAAATGAGCAAACAGTAAAGACACCCCGATCAACAACGTCACAATAGATCCTGGGAAATGAGCCAATACCGTTTTAGCAGTTAAAGCCTGAGCTTGAGAGGCCATACCACTATCAGGATAAGTCTGTGAAGCCACCAGCATTACGGCAGCGGCACAAAATCCCAATAAACCAATATTTACATGTCGCCAGATAGATAACACCAGTATCAATACCAGCAATACCAAAGACAGTATTTGCAGAAAAGACATAAACAAACCTGATATTTATAAATTATATTTAATCAATATATTCAAACTGGCAAAACATATTTACCAACAAAGCAGCAACTGACAAACGACCCTTTATCATTCATTTCCTCATGCTGTGGCATAAAGCCGATATACTTATACTTTAATTAGTATTAATCATACAGCATAATATTTTTATTAAATTATTTAGTCACATATTTCTACAAGCCATGCCAGACATAGTCAGGCTAACAAAATCAACGCATACTCAGACAAAACAAAGATAGCGTCTCCTGAACATTTAGGCGCTGTTTATCGCTAGATTTATGGCACAATCTTACGAAGATGTTTCACGTCGATTTCTACTGAATTCCAGTCCTTATCTACTTCTCCCTGAATTTCCACGGTATCCTGTGGACCGACGCTTAGTCCGTTCCAACGCTTTTGGTCGATATCCACATGTATTACCCCAGTAGCATCCTTAAACTTATACATATCATCCGAAATACGTTCGGTTATTTTGCCACGCAAAATTACACGACTGTCGTCAGGCAAAGATTTGGCATGAGTAACAGTGGTTATAGCGGCATTAGGGTCTTTATATCTACTCTTTTGCGTGGACACAGAAGGACCAGTAAATCCTCCTTGACCGGCAGCTATTAGCGGCATAGAAACCATTGCAATAATCCCAGACAATGCAGTAATTTTTTTCATGGTGATGTCTCTCTACATTTAACAAAGCTAGTTCTGTTATTGATAGTAAATGACGGTATTAAATATCGACTTTGAAGTAAAGTAAAGAAAATTATATGGCAAATACCTAACATCTGCTGAAAATGCAAAAGAGTATTATGAAAATAGATTTGAAAAATCAGAATATTAACGAAAAAAATAAACAAATATTAAAGACAGCATTTGAGAACGCAGAGATAACAAATAGCTATATTCTAAGCAAGAAATAAGGAAGAAACTGGAGAAGAAATCTAAATAGTAGACAAAAAAATGGGATACTAGATTTAAATCATTAAATAGTAATATCCATGTAAAAGTTGATTTAGTCAGAAAAGTAAAGTTTCATACTCTTAATTCACGTATCCATCACAGTACAGTTTCAATATCAAAAAAATAAAAACAAAAAAATCGATATTATTTTTCAATGTTTTAATCTTCTAAGCTATCTGACTGCCACAGATTTTATTTATAAACCCATCAAAAACCACAGCCAGATAGCTGTCTAAGTAAAACTAATGCTTACTGTCTGGTGTTCTGCTTTTCAGTTTCCAGCAATTACCTGCGTGCTGAGTAGGCGGTGCTTTTTCATGATCCTTAATTGTTGCAAAATTCTCCAGAGGATGGCCGTGCTGATCAACTTCTTGATAAATACCACCGTTGGTACCAGAATTATCGCCAGGTTTAAGATTACTCATATACTACTCCTATTCACAATAGTAACCGTGAAACTACGGTGAAGATATTATTCGATGTAATTTAATATAATACAAGTACTTAACATTATTTTAACTTGTTACAATTAAATTAACGGCCCATATTTATCCTTCACCCAGATACAAAGACACAATCACCTAATATCCCCACAGAATCATTGAAACCAATCAGACCTAGACCATCACAACACTCATGAAAATAACTGATAAATAACCATTAATATCTGTCATCACATTAACTTATAAATAATTTAATAATGAATAAATAAGTTTTTAAAGACGCTTGAAGCATATTTGCAAGAATCAGCATCATTTTCGGTTACAATATTTGTTTGTAAAGAAATCTCCAAGGGAAACGTATGGCTTGTGCTCAGGTGCATGATTACCTGCAAACTCAAGGATTAAAATTATCGGCAGACCAAGTGCAGATGGCCATGCTGGCTGCCCAATCGGTTTTAACACTTGCACAGGCCGAAATAGATATGTCAGTAATTTGGTATCAGGAAAATGGTTTTAGTCTGGCAGAAAAACTAGGAGTGAACACCGCATCATTGCACCAGCTTCAGCCTGCAGAACTTTTTACTGCCAATAACAACAGCACATATACCTTGCGCCAGATGTATTTGGCTTTAGATTCAATAGCCAGCCGTCATCATAATGAAATCTTTGCATTATACTTATATGAGCTGGATGAGATAGCAGGACAATTGTATCGACTGCTTTCCCGTGGTAGCAGCCTGCCAGCACAAATCGTTTGCGGCCAGCAACAGGTGCAGCAGTATTTATTTGCGCGTACCGCCACTACCGGCTGGCTGAATCAGGTGAATAATGTCCAGCATTGGCTGAGCGATGGCAGCTTAACTGGCGAGCAGGCTGCTCATTCCCAGCTGGCTATTCCAGTTACCAATTCACAGGGGAAAGTACTGGGCGTACTATATGCAGCACACATACAGCCCAATGCTATTACCGAAGCCGAACTGATAGATTGGACAGCATTAGCCATTGTCATTCCTCCATTATTGCAAAACCTGCATCAGGCCATTGAGACTTCCATCAAGAGATAAAAACATGAAAGCAACACAACAAAATCAGATAAAAGATAACAGTCCCGTAAGATTCATTTCCGCATGCCGTTTGCCTACCCAGTGGGGTGAATTCACAATGTACGGTTTTGAAGATGTACGCAATAAACAGGAACACATTGCACTTACAGTAGGTGATGTAAGCAGTGGCGAACCAGTTCTTGGCCGCATCCATTCAGAATGCCTGACCGGTGATGCTCTTTTTTCTAGACGCTGCGATTGCGGGCCACAGCTAGAAGCAGCCATGAAGGCCGTACAGAAGGCAGGGCGTGGTGTAATTGTCTATTTGCGGCAAGAAGGCAGGGGCATAGGTTTACTCAATAAGATTCGAGCTTACAAGCTTCAGGATGAAGGTATGGATACCGTAGAAGCCAATCTGGCCTTAGGACTGCCTATAGATGCACGTGATTTCAGTCTGGCCAAATATATTCTTGATTATCTTAGCATCGGTTCAGTTCAACTGATGACTAATAACCCGCACAAAGTAGATACCCTCAAAGCATTGGGCATCAACGTAGTCAAGCGTGTACCCTTGCACGTGGGGCAAAATCCTGAAAATCAGCAGTATTTGCACACCAAAATGGAAAAACTAGGCCATTTTGCAAACTAATTAGATTATTATCGCAATAAATATTTGTTTTAAAACTTAAAAAATATGCTTTTTATATTAGTTTTAAACGCCCGCTAATCTAAACTTCTTTTCAAGCCAATAAAAAAATTATTTTTCATATTTTAAATAAAAAAAAGCACTTACTACCTAAGCTATTACTCAAGTAGTAAGTGCAGATTAAAGTTATCAATACTAGCTATTTAATTAATTTAATCAAGATAACTTGTTTTCACTTCTCTCCATGACAATCGTTTAATGCTGATCGGACACATTTGAACACCACTTATCACTGGTTTGGATCCATCTGTCATGGCTACCTGAGGAGCGGTTCGTAAACAGCTTGTCTGATTTTCCTTTTGTTTATTTAATGAAGTTTGTTTACCAGAAACGCTGAGAACATTCTTATTACTTCCACCACTAATTTTCATACCTACTAGACTGTCAATGCCAACACTGCTAGCTAGGGGAGTGTTTGGATCATAGATGATATGCGGATCCGATTCAAGCAATGCACCACCTGTTAGAGCATTGAATTGCGTTTTTCTTGTGTAAACATTGGTTTTTTCATTTGTGGTTACCGGCTGACAAGGATCACGAAGCTTATTATCAGAAGAAACTGAATAAGAACGGGTAAGCACCATTCCAGAATATAAAAGCTGTTCTACAGGTGTTACCACACGCTCACCATCGGTATTCAGGTTAAAATACCAGCCTCTGTATTTGTCAGCTGAAAAAGGATTATTACTTAACACACCTGTTCCACCGTTATAGGTCATAACTTGTTGTAGTAAAGAATTTTTACTAACCAGTGGATCAACATTAGGTGTCAGATCATCGTAAATACCATAAATGGTTTGTTGATCCTTATTTTCCAGATCAGACTGATAAATATCACTACCTGTACCGAACACAATAACCACTTTACGATTCGTTTTCTGATCCGTTGAAGAAATATTAGGGTCTTTTTGGGCTTCAAAAATAGCTGGTGCTGTAGTAATAGGAGCGCCCGCTGAAAAGATTTTAGTCGCTTTCCAATTAGCTGGATTTGGGCTACGCAAATCAAAACGGAACATATTACCTGCATAATCACCGGCATAAACAAGATCAGCAACGCCATCACCATCAATATCATAAGCAACCGGACTGGATAACCCACCTGATCCGCCCGGGGCAACCAGCTTGGCTATTTGTTGGCCGGCATGCATTCCAGTTCTGACATAACCAGCAGTACCGACATCTATACCCAATACATCATAAATATACAATGCTGACTCTTCAGATTGTTGAGTTGGCAAGTTACGGTAGTCTTCAGAGTAATTATATCCATTATTAAGGAACGCAGCTTCCCGGATGTGATCCTTAACTGAAACAGCTGAGGCATCTTTATCGGTGTTGACCCGAACACGGGCTACACTAGGGGTACCAATTGTATAGCCAAATTTATTATTTTCTCCGGTGGGCGTCTGGAAAAGAAATACATTTTTATACCAGTCGGAGCTTCCCATATTGTCAGCGCCTATTGGCTTTCCAGAAATCAAATCTTTTCCGCCGATATTAATAGCAAATGCTCCACGTCCGGCTTGACCCATATTAGAAACCATAAATATCAGTTCAGGTGCACCGCCTCTGTCTTCAGTTTCATAGACAGAAAAACCACCATTTAATAAAAATCGATGTGGATGTTCACTATCTCTGCCATAATTATTATCAGTTAAATCTTTGTAATAGTGGGCAACAATATCACTACCATCATTACTTTGTCGCTCAATAGCCATAGGCATGAAATTAAATTTCAAATCGTAAGGCCGAGTTTCATTACTAGTAGATTGGAAAACATATACCATACCATCGTTGGCAGAAGTTATCATATACTTCTGATATTCACCGCCATGGCTATCACCACCAATAGTAAGAATGGGATTATCATCAATATCACCGATATTGTGGGTGTCTCCATAATTGTCTTTTTGCTTACGCTCGCGGTAGTTCAGAACAAATCCGTCTTTTTTAATCTCGTTGTCAGCTTTTGAACGGCTAAGCCAAGTAAGCAAACCATTCAACCATTCTGTCTTATTCTTATCATTATCTGGAATTAAAAAATAATTATTATTTAAATCTTTTAATGAATCAGAAAACAAATAAGTGTTTGTACCATCATTCAGCAGCAATTTACGATTAGCATAGCTAGGCCGAATTTCGCAGGATTCATTATCAGAACCATCTATTTTATTAATACAAATCTGACTACTCCAGCCACCAGTTTCAACTTTGATTGTAATTCTGGAGTTGTTAGTTGTTGTACTTGAAATACCTACAGAAGGGGCGGTAGTGGTAACATTTACTGTAGTAGTGGTTGTTTTCCCTTTTATTTCTTCAAAAATTTTCTTAAATGCATCATTAATTTCCTGCAGCGAATTTGCATTGAAAAAGTACCTAGCATTTGGGTTAGTTTTGGGGTCATAGTCAGGCTTTGGAGAAGCACCATTTAACAAATATGCTATTGCTCTTGATTGGTCAGGTGACAAGGCTCTGCTTCCCAGTCCCACACCTATAGTGAATGTTTGTGCTGTCTGAGTAAAATTTTTTGTGTGTCCAGGTTTATCGCCCAGTGGATCCGGTCCATTCCATGGTTGACCAGCTTCATCAACTGATCTTCTATCTGTAAACTTATTGGTATTTACTTGGTAAGCACCACCAGAGTTAGTAACAAAATCTTTGGAATAAATGTAATCACCGAAATTTTTGTTTGCCAAAGTATTGGTGTAGTAATTGAGCAAATTAAACCGATTATTTATGTTTACGAGGGCACCATCTGGTCTGATATTGCTTCCATCGAAATAACCATCATAACCATAATTAAGTCGTCCGGCAAAATAAGTAGAATCAGTTATCGGAAGTGTACCGGCATCCAGACCATCAGTTAATAGGATTAAATAAGATTTCTGACAACGATATCTCAATTTGTTCATCACTGTATTGCGTACAACAGCGTTTAACCTTAGGGCTGTGGGTGTGCCTCCCGATGCTCTTAATCCTCGAATAGATTGCGCTTTGTTTCCGATTATATGATCTTTAATAAACTGGTAATCTTTAAGCTCAGAGGTATCATAAAATTTGTTGTAGTCTGGAGTAATATATGCAGGATATGATCCATTAGGATTTTTTTCTGCATCAGACCAGTTATTCATTGGTTGTAGACTAAAATAAAATTCATTTTTATTGGTGTCAACAATATCTGATAATACTCTTTGGACCATCATCATTTTGGTTGTTTTCTTGTCACCATCGATACCGATAGCTTTACAGTAACCATAAAAAGTCCATTTGTGTTCATTTACAGGTAAACTGGGATCATCAATTTTCTCATCTAGTCTAGCCAAATCAGGAAATCCCGTAACCATATTATTCTCTCCGCTCCATCCGCTGGTCGGACCCCAGTTAGAACATTTTTTGGTGTTTGGGTTTAATCTTTGACAAGTGTATGTACGATACTGACATTGATAACCGATTGAATCGCCCATACTACCCGAATCATCGATATACAAAGTAATATTAGGTTTTATGTTATAAGCAGTTGTGGTAGTAGATTTGCTTTGTAAACGCAGAGGAACATCAGCAAAGATATTAGATGCTGCCTGAGTTTGCAGCATAATTAAACTCAAAGCCCCAGCTACGGCTTTGAATATAATTCTTTTACCAAAGCCACAACTGGAATTTTCTTCCCTTGTGGTTTTATTATACATAGGGTTATTCTCCAATTAATATAACTGCAAATATTAAATTTGAAATTAATTACATACAATCAACAGTTAAACATGTATATTTTCATATTATTACTTTTAAAGAAATGTGTAATAAAATAAAGTTAATACATTACTATGTAAATATATATTTAGCTAAAAATTATCATAGCACTCAAATCTTCTATAATTGCTGAGATAATAATTGCTTTAGCTATAGAAAATCCGGTTTTCAATTCTCAATTACTACTATATTCATACTTTACCTTGGTACTTGGGCAGCTGGTTAGATTTTATGAAAATATATGTCTTATAAAACCACTAAACATGTAGAAATATTTTTCAAAATTAAGCATATTTTATAAAAACTAATATATGATAATATAGGTATAAAAACTGTTTAAGTCAATTGATTTGAATTAAATATTATTTACAGAAATTATCAGTTTAATTACATTCCTATTTAAATCTAAATAATCAAAAAACTGCCAGGCGATTATTTTATGGTATGTTTTAATAAAGTATTAAATAATTGATATTGTCGACATTTACCGAAACGTAAAAATTATTGCTCAATGTAATAATTTGCCAAAAAAAGAATCAGACAAATTCACACAGTATGAAAAAAATAAAGCAGATTATATTCTGAATATAATCTGCCTGTTAAAACGAATAAACTGTTAAAGCAAACTTGGATTTAATTAATGATAGCTGGTTCTTATTTCACGCCATGAAAGTTGCTTAATGCTGATAGGACAGCGTGGTACATTTACTGTTAATTTTTCTCCATCGGTTGTGGCGGCCACTACAGCTGCACGTGAGCAACTATCTGGGAGAGGCGTTTTTTCACTTAGTGGCTTTTGGGTAGCCGACCCACCTATATCAATAGCATTATAGCCTAATACTATAAAACCAAAAGGTCCTTCTTTGTTGATACTTGCGCCTGCTGGTGCATGTTCATCAAACACAAAGTTAGGATCTGAAATCTGTAATGCACCTCCATTTTTTACATTATACTGGATTTTGCCAGTGACAACTGAGGTGCGCTGTGTTGTGGTAGTTACTTTACATGGATCAGGAAGTTTGTTTTCTTTTTTCACGTTGTACGTGCGTGAAAGGACAGCACCGGCATAAGATACTATCACTGGTTTCGTGACTACACGTTCTCCAGTGTTGTTTTGCAGTTGGAAATACCAGCCGCGGTGAACTTTTGGGTTTAATGGGTAATTACTCAGTAGTCTATAATGCTCTTTTTGAATAAGTTCCTGTTTTAACAGATTATTTTTATTTATTTCTTCTACTTGTGTCTGATTTAAATTGTCGTAGATTCCATAAACTGATTGCTGCTGTTTGTTATTCAAGTCTGATTGATAAATATCACTTCCAGTGCCAAACGTGATAATCGCGGTTTGACTGGTACTGTGATTTTGTCTGGGTGTCTGTATCAAAACTACACCTGGTGCTGAAGTAATAGGAGCATCAGCAGTAAAAATTTTATGTACTTTCCAGTTGGCCGGATTAGGGGAACGCAAATCAAAGCGATAGAGGTTTCCTCCATAGTCGCCAGCGTAAACAATGTCGGCTATGCCATCACCATCGATATCAATAACGGTTGGACTGGATAGACCGCCTTTACTATTTGGTGCAGTCAGTTTAGCAATCAATTCCCCTTTTTTTGTGCCAGTGCGTGCGTAAGCTTTGGTGCCTACATCGATTCCGAGAATATCGTAAATATATAATGCCGATTCAGGGGAGGGTTTGGCGCTTATATCCTGAGCCAGAGTTGAGGAATAGTTGTAACCATTGCTGATGAATGCTGCCTGACGGATGTGGTCGGTTATAGATGTATCCGATGCGTTGGCTGCCTTGTTTACGCGTACACGGGCAATTGCAGGTGTGCCAACGGTATATCCGAATTGGTTGTCTTTTCCGCTAGGAGTCTGAAACAGAAATACATCTTGATACCAATTAGATGAATTCATATTTTCTGCAGCAAGAGGACGGCCAGTTATGACATCATGCCCACCGATGTTGATACCAAAGGCGCCGCGCCCAGCCTGTCCTAAAGTAGAAACCATAAAAATTTGTTGTGGGCGATTGTTGCTGCCATCAGTCTGTTGTACGACCATACCGCCGTTGAGAAGGTAGCGATGGGGGTAGGAATCGTTAGAACCGTATTTTTTACTGGTTAAATCTTTATAGTAATGAGCAATCAAATCAGAACCATTGTTACTTTGTCTTTCGATGCCCATTGGCATGTAGTTGAATTTTAAATCATACGGGTGGTTTGAACTGTTGCTTGAGCGAAATACGTAGACCATGCCGTCGTTGGCTGAGGTAATCAGGTATTGCTGGCGATTGTTTTCGATATTGCCGGCGGTAAGAATTGGGTTGTCGATGATATCGCCGATATCTCGGGTATTGCCAAAATCTTTCAACGGACGACGGGTGCGATAATCCAATACAAAATCATTGTTTTTGAGTGTTGAATCGGTAAGAGAGCGGTTTAACCAAGCCAGTAAACCGTCGCGCCATTCTAAACGGTTTTTATTATTGTTGCTGATTTTAAATGTGCTGTTGTTTAAAGTGTTTAAATTGCCATCAAAGAGATAGGTGTTTTTGCCATCATTCAGTAGCAATTGCCGGTTATCAAAGGATGGCTGCATAGGGCAGGTATCGTTGTTATTTTTTTTATTGAGATCTGATATACAGATGCGGCTGCTCCATGCTCCGGTTTCGACTTTGGCGGTAATGGACAAATTGCCGATACTGGTGTTAGATATGGCAATGGTGGGAGCAGTAGTTGTGGTTTGAATGGTAGAAGCTGTCATTTCTCCTTTAATGGTTTTAAAAATTTTGTCAAAGGCACTGATAATTTCATCACGGGAATTGGCGTTGAAAAAGCGCCCTTTAGGATTGTTTTTTTCATTAAATTCACCACTAGGTGTGGCACCGTTTTCCAGATAAGGAATGGCTATTTTGGCTTCATTGGTATTACGCTGGCCTAAACCTACACCAATGGTAAAGGTCTGCGCAGTTTGAACAAAGCGTTTACCGGTTTGGGGATCAACTTCATCCCATGGTTGGCCTGCTTCATCGTTTTTTCTTCTGACTGGTGATGCATTAATGGATCGGCCACTGGAATTATAATAATCCTTGGTGTAGATATAGTTGCCAAAGTTAGAATTATTGAGCCTGTCTGTGTAGTATTTCAGACGAAATGGTTTGTTGATGTTGTGATTGCGTGCCAGAAAATTGAGGCGCTCATTTTCACTGCTGTAATCACGGTCGAAATAAGCATCGTAGCGTGAGTCTTTGCTGTTATTGTAGTTTTTGTCGGATACGGAGTAGGTATTGTCTGCCTCGCCATCACTCAACAGAATGATATAGGATTTTTGACAACGGTATTTAAGTTTGTTTATCACTAGATTACGGGCGATGACAGGAAACTGGCGTGTGGTTGGTGTATCACACGGAGTTTCAAGTTTTTTAATATTGTCCAGCATGTTCTGGTAATTGTCGGGATCTGAAGTGTCATAAAATTTATTGAATTTTTTTTGGTCACCTGTACCGCACATGGGTCGAAAAGCAAAATACATATCATCATGATAGTTATTGACGATGTCTGTTAATACTTCTTTTACTGAATCGATACGACGATAGGTATCGCAGCTATAGCGGACTTCTGAGGTATTTTTGGGTTTCACGTTAAAACCGTATTCATAGCCAGCAAAAGGTGGCCAGTAGCCACCTTTTCCATCTGGATTGGGAACCCACTTGCTAACACGACATTTGTATGTAATAGGTACAATGTTCATGGACATACTGCCGGAATCGTCGATGTAAAAAGTGATATTGGGTTTAACGCTGTAGGATGAGGTGGTAATCGATTTGCTTTGTAAGTGTAAAGGGATATTGGCAAAGATATTGGCCGAGGCTGGGACTGAGGAGTAGGACAGTAAGCTCAAGATTCCCAGAATAGTACATCGCAGAGTTTGATAAAGTTGCTCTTTTCTGGTTTGTTGATTGTGAATGGCTTCAGGTTGCTGGTTCATAAGTTTCCTGCGTTTGATGAGATCTGTTTTTAGCCAGCTGATTAACTTGTGCAAGGTGAACAGAGAGAAGTAATAAAAAAATATTTAGAAGGGCTGATTTTTATCCTGACATTTATGCTGGATACTATCCAGACATGAGTAATCATTCAGTTTGAAGGTATGTATGTGGTCCGTTAGACAGTAGGTTGGTAGCTGAAACGTTTGCCGGTGTTTTATATTCCAAAAGAATTTTCAAGCAATTTTATGCTCATGGATGCTAACCTGAATAAAAATAATCTTTTAATTTATTTTAGAAGTAAACAGATTAACTTTGCTTAGATAGAGCCAATAAATTAATGTAAAGGATAAATTAATCGATATTTATTAAAATTTTATTGCGTATTTTATATTTATTAATATGTTTATTGTGTAGTTTAAGATTGTATTTAGTTTTTACTTTAGTTTGATTTTCGATTTCAATAATGAATTATTAAATCCTTTTTTATCTATATTGGCAATTTTATTGCTTACTGCACATTTATACATGTTTTGTTTTGTTAATTTTGCAGTTCGATATTGATGATCAGCTGAGCTTAGTTAGCCCCTGAACAAAAAACTGGTATGGCTGTAATGTTGTGGGATGATGGATAAAAAGACAATTAATAGATTAGTGTGTGAGCCATGTATGGCTGTGGTAAGGTTGTTTTAAATTGGTTGTATCTTCAAATTGAATTATAATTTTATTGTTACAGAATGATTTAATGTATAAGTCATATTTCTACTTTAATAATTATACTTATAAAAAACATATAACTAGCTAATATGTGTTTGCTAATTTAAAAAATAGCTTGCTGAAGTGTTGGCACTGTGATTAAATACGCGCCTCAACAGCACAGGGTGATTAGCTCAGTTGGTAGAGCGTCTGCCTTACAAGCAGAATGTCGGCGGTTCGACTCCGTCATCACCCACCAGTTTTTGTTTTATGCAATAGCGTAAAACTTGCGCGGTGGTAGCTCAGTTGGTTAGAGTACCGGCCTGTCACGCCGGGGGTCGCGGGTTCGAGCCCCGTCCGCCGCGCCAATATACCCATTTAGCTGTTTTCTTTTGGGTGATTAGCTCAGTTGGTAGAGCGTCTGCCTTACAAGCAGAATGTCGGCGGTTCGACTCCGTCATCACCCACCAAACATATCTTTTTATATCATTCTAGTTTTTTCATTTTTGCATAGTTATTAGCTTTCTTAGTGGTGTCGACAGCTTAATATAGATATATGCAAAACAATTTAACTTAAATTTGGTAAATATTTAACTTATTCTGCATAATTTAATTTTAGTTTGCTGAAAACAGTGCATGATCATATTTGTGATTGCTTTGAGCGCATCCGTACATCATATTATCTGAGTGAAGAATAAAAAATTTGAAAATTGTTCTTGGATTTGGGTGGAGAGCAAATTTCTATAGATCATTTAATCTTTTGTTTGGAGATTTATGGAGATAATGAAGATATTGGTATATAGAGGATTCAGTTAGTTTGCGTTTAGAAAAAGCCAGATATTATGGACTAGATTCAGGGACTGGTTGATATGATTTATGATGAAAATGTGAGGTATTAAAAAAGGTATCTTAAATAAAGATACCTTTTTTAAAATCTGTGGTGCGGATAAAGAGACTCGAACTCTTACACCTTTCGGCGCCAGAACCTAAATCTGGTGCGTCTACCAATTTCGCCATATCCGCATAAATCAAAACTTGATTCAGACGATTATTATAAGATAGTTTGAAAAACGTGCCAAGAAAAATAAATTAAGAATATACAAACAGATAAATATTCGGTTTAAAGGCAATAAAAATATTCTAGACAAACCTTGCTAGAAAGACGAAATAAACTGATTTCATTTAAGTAACTTGTGGTTGAATAGAATTTCATACCATATACAGATATTAATCAAATATGATTTATGTAGTCGTTCAATACAGTACAGTCTGAATTACTTTGCTTCAGACTGTACTGTATTCTCTGCATATGAAAATAGGTTTACATGGTTTCCAGTGTGTCAATGCCCAGTAAAGCCAGACCTTGTCGTAAAATTTTACCGGTCAGGCTGGTGAGCTGTAAACGGCTATTGCGCGTGGATTCATCTGCTTTAAGAATAGGACAGGCTTCATAGAAACGGCTGAATAGGGTGGCAATTTGGTACAGATAGGCAGCAAGATAATGTGGAAAAGATGTTTCTGCCACGCTATCGAGTATATCTTCAAACTTGAGTAGTTCTACAGCCAACTGGAGTTCTAATGGTTCTTTGAGGCTAATCGGTGACTGTTCATTCCATGCGCCCGCTTTACGGAAGACGCTTTGTACGCGGGTGTAGGCATACTGTAAATAAGGGGCAGTGTTGCCTTCTAGTGATAGCATACTGTCCCAGTCGAATACATAATCACTGGTTCGGTTTTTGCTTAAGTCTGCGTATTTTACTGCACCTATGCCAACTACCTCTCCGATATGAGCTATTTCGTCAGCACTCAAATTAGGATTTTTAGCAGCTACTAAGGCGGAAGCGTGATTCACAGCTTCGTGAATTAAATCCATTAATTTTACGGTATCGCCACTGCGGGTTTTGAACGGTTTACCATCTTTACCCATCATGGTACCGAAAGGTACATGTTCTGCATGCACGCTATCGGGTAGCCAGCCGGCTTTACGTGCTACGGTAAATAGTTCGTCGAAATGCAGGCTCTGACGTGCATCAACTACATACATTAATCGGTCACCATGCAAGGTATTGATGCGATAGCGCAGGCAAGCTAAATCAGTGCTAGCGTACAGAAAGCCGCCATCTTTTTTCTGAATAATAAAAGGTGCTGGTTCATCATCTTGGTTTTTAAATTCTTCCAAAAAAACAACTTTGGTGCCGTCACTGTCTACGGCGATACCTTTATCCAGCAATTCGTTGACTGTAGATTGCAACTGATCGTTGTAAAAGGATTCTCCGGTTACATCTTCAGGTTGCAGTTTCAGTCCTAGTTTTTGATATATGGCCTGTGCATGCTGCAGTGATGTTTGTACAAATTGCTGCCATAATGCTAAAACTTCTTTGTCGCCACTCTGAAGTTTTACGACATACTCGCGCGCAGTATTGGCAAAGTTTTCGTCTTCATCAAATCGAACTTTGGCATTGCGGTAGAATTGTTCTAAATCAGCTAGTTCTAGTGCTGCATTGCCGTTTTTCTGCTGTTCTATCAGATAGGCTACCAGCATGCCAAACTGGGTGCCCCAGTCTCCAACGTGATTTTGCGGGATTACTTTATGGCCAAGAAAAGACAGTATGCGGTTAAGACTATCGCCTATGATGCTTGACCGCAAATGTCCGACGTGCATTTCTTTGGCTAGATTAGGCGAGGAATAATCGATTACTACTGTTTGTGGAGTGCTGCTTTGGGCAATCCCCAGATTTTTGTTTTGTAAAGCCGATTGGATGTACTGGGCTAATTTATCTGGACGCAATCGTAAGTTGATGAAGCCGGGACCGGCAACCTCGGCGGAGGCTATCAATGGGTTGTCTGATAGAGCGTCAGCAACTTTTTTTGCCAGTTCACGTGGATTCTGCTTTGTTTTTTTGGCAGCACCCATTACGCCGTTAATTTGATAATCACCAAAATCACGGTTTTTGGCGGGTTGTAAAATGATCTGGTGTTCAGCAAGTCCGGTTGCGCTGAAAGCTTTTGTTACTTCAGCCGCAACTTGTTGATGTAATTTCATGTTGATTCAGTACTTAAGAAAATGGCTAATTTTCGCATAAATACGCTTAAATCGCATCCGCAAAGGCTATTATCGGCAATGGGATTTTAGAATGCTGCTGATTGTGAGATAAATGATAGTTTTATCCACATTGGTGTTATGAATATGAATGTGCTGGGGGTTGAATTTAGGTTGATGTGACGTTTTTTGAGTTAGAAATGAGAGCGTACATGACGGTTACTCTTGCGGATGTCTTTAGGGCTTAAAACAGGAGCTACTGTTTCTCTATATTTTTAACCTACGCGATAAAAAGCAAGACTACCCAATAGGTTTGGCCACAATGAGATACGTTTATTGCCACTCATAACAGCGCGTTGCAGCACATTTAAATGGTTTTTGGCACATAACTTGTCAAAATCCTGTAAGGTACACCAATGTATATTGGGTGTGTTATACCATTGATAGGGCATGCGTTCAGATACGGGCATGTGGCCACGTAAAGCAATTTGCAAACGGTTGCGCCAGTAACCAAAATTGGGAAAAGTAACGATAGCTTCACGTGCTACACGTTTCATTTCCCGTAAAATTTTTTCTGTATTCTGCATGGATTGAATGGTTTGGCTTAAAACGATAATATCAAAGCTATTATCATTGAAGTGTTGCAGTCCTGCTTCCAGATCAGCCTGTATGACATTGATACCACGTTGCATGGCTGCCAGAACGTAGTCTGTGGCAATTTCCAGTCCATAACCCTGACAATTTTTGTGTTTAACCAGTGCAGCCAGCAATTCTCCATCTCCGCAACCTAAATCCAGAACACGGCTATTTGGAGTTATCCAGTCGAAAATTAGTTGTAAGTCACCACGCAATGGCGTAGTAGAAGTGTTCATAATGTAAGCTCGCTAGCTATGTTATTGAAGTAAATGCGGATGGCGGCCTGATAATCCTTGTCTTCCATTAAAAAAGCATCATGGCCGTGAACGGAGTTGAGCGCGATATACTGTACAGGTTTGTTGGCTGCCACCAATGCGTCCAGCAATTCCTGTGAACGTCTGGGTGAAAAACGCCAGTCACTGCTGAAGCTGGCCAGAAATATTTTAGCTTGAATTGTTGAGACTGCGGCTACTAAATCGCCATCAAAATCTTTTGCCGGATCGAAATAATCCAGAGCTTTTGTCATTAGTAAATAACTATTGGCATCGAACATTTCGGCAAATTTGTCACCCTGATAACGTAAGTAAGATTCTACTTCGAATTCGACATTGTAATCATATTGATAATTTGGCTGACGCATTTGCCGGCCAAATTTTTTGCCTAGGCCGTCTTCTGCGAGATAAGTGATGTGTCCCATCATGCGAGCAATGCGCAAACCACGACGTGGAATTTTTTGTTGTTGTACGTAGTGACCCTGACAGAAGTCGGGGTCAGTCAGTATGGCTTGTCGAGCGACATCGTTGAAAGCAATATTCTGGGTAGATAAACGGGGTGCTGAGGCGATAATCAGCGCATGGCGTAATCGTTTTGGTTCATCAATAGCCCATTGTAGTGCCTGCATTCCACCTAGACTGCCACCCATGATGGCAGCCCATTGCTGGATACCTAGCCGATCGGCCAGCATAGCTTGGCTTTTCACCCAATCTTTTACGGTAACCATTGGAAATTCAGCACCATAAGCCTGTCCTGTAGTGGGATTGATGCTTAAAGGTCCGGTGCTGCCATGGCACCCACCCAGATTGTTCAATCCCACGACAAAGAAACGGTTGGTATCAACTGGTTTGCCAGGACCAACCATGTTATCCCACCAGCCGGGATGTTTGTCATCGCGATTGTGGTAACCTGCAACATGATGATTTCCAGACAACGCATGGCAAATCAGTACCGCATTGCTTTTATCTGCATTTAGACAGCCATAGGTTTCTATCATTAGCTCAAAATGTGGTAAAACGCTACCATTCTGCAGGGTGAGCGGGCAGTCAAAAAACAGCTTCTGAGGGGTGACAAGGCCTATACTGTCTATTTCTTTCATGAGAATATGTAAAAGAATAGAAAATGGGCATTATAACGACTTTACGTTGTTTGCACAGAATTACATGTTTTGGAAAGTAAATGATTGGACGATTACTGCGTCTGTTGATAATTGTTTTGTTTTTGGTGATGATATACAGATGCGTACTGAAAAAGCGGAATAGAGAATCAATAAATTACTGGGTGAACAGTCTGGCGATGATATTGTTAAGTATGGCAGCGCTGATATGCTTGTTATATGTGCTAAAAGGAGACTGAAGCTTCGCTAAGATAAAAACGGCCAGCAATTAATGCTGACCGAAAACAGGTTTAAAATGTTAAATTAAATTGCTGACTTCGGCTTTTTCTTCTTCAAGCTCGGCCAGAGTCTGATTAATGCGTTGCTGGCTGAATTCATCTATTGGCAAATCTTTGACGATAGTGTACTCACCATTTTCGCAGGTCATCGGGAAGCCAAATACCATTTCTTCCGGAATGCCATAAGAACCATCAGAAGGCACGCCCATAGTAACCCATTCGCCGTTAGTACCGATTACCCAATCATGAATTTGATCAATGATGGCATTGGCCGCACTAGCTGCAGAAGAAAGGCCACGTGCTTCAATAATTGCTGATCCCCGCTTACCAACTTTAGGCAGAAATTCGTTCTCATACCAGCTTTGGTCATTAATCATCTCTGCTATATTTTCGTTATCAATGGTGGCAAAGCGATAATCTGCATACATGGTGGGACTATGATTGCCCCAAACACATAATTTACTGATTTTACTTACTGGCTTACCCGTTTTTTCTGCCAATTGACTGAGTGCGCGATTGTGATCCAGACGCATCAGGGCAGTGAAATTTTTAGCGGGTAAATCGGGCGCCGATTTCATGGCAATGTAAGCATTGGTATTGGCTGGATTGCCAACCACTACTACTTTAACATTGCGGCTGGCTACTTTATTTAGCGCCGCACCCTGAGTTGCGAAGATTTCGGCGTTTGCTTGAAGTAAATCGCTGCGTTCCATTCCTTTGCTGCGCGGGCGAGCGCCCACGAGAATGGCAATATCCGCATCTTTAAATGCTACTTCTGGATCATGAGTTGCAAACATATCAACCAGCAGGGGAAATGCACAATCTTGCAATTCCATCATGACACCCTGTGCAGCAGTCTGTGATTGTGGCAAATCAAGCAGTTGAAGAATAACCGGTGTATCGGTTCCAAGCATATCGCCGCTGGCGATACGGAATAGCAGAGCATAACCAATCTGGCCAGTAGCACCCGTTACGGCAATGCGTACAGGTTTTTTCATAACTTGTCCTCTTAATTAATAAATAAACACGACAACAAATAGTTTTTCTTGTCTTTACAAGGTGGTTGATGATGCTGCACCACAAAATTATGGTCGGTATGATAGCAAAATTTTGTTCAAAATTAAATTAATTGACGTAATGGAATGATGTTTTTTGAGAATATTTTAGCAATTTTTGTGATATCTTATGTCTTATATAAGACTTTGTTTACTTGAGTTAGAAATGTCGTACAATAGATTCAAACTTAATCCGCTTAAAAGGCATATTCCTCTATATCAGTCTGTCATGAAGCGGGTAGTACACCTACTTGTGGATGGCGATTTCAAACCTGGCCAGCCTCTTCCAAGCGAATGGAATCTGGCAGAGCAGTGGAAAGTCAGTCAGGGTACGATACGTAAGGGTCTGAGTGAATTGGCGGCGCGTGGTATTTTGCAGCGCCAGCAAGGGGTGGGTACTTTTGTTACTAAGCAAAACTGGGATTGGGGTTGTTTTCCTTTTACGGAAATACCTGCCTTACACAAGGATAGGCTGGAAAAAATCTGGCCTGTGGCTGAAGTATTGAGTCTTGCGGTTGCCGCTGCTGATGAAGAAACGGCTGAGCAGCTGGGTATTAAGGTGTCAGAATCTGTTTGGAAAATTATGTTGCTGTGGCGTACTGGTTATACAGAGGTGGCAGTAGATGAAATGTATTTACCTGTTGCATTATTACCGGATTTAAATGTACGTTTTGTGCGTCGCCGCGGTAGTTTTTATGCTTTTTTGTTGATTGAATATGATGTTCTGGTGGATACTGCGCAACAATGGCTCTGGCAGACTTCGCTGCGTGCAGAAACAGCCAAACTGTTAAAAGCGGATGTGGTTACATCTGCACTTTGTTTGGGGCGCCTAAGTCAGAGTGTTGACGGTGTAGCTTATGAGTGGCGCCGGCGTTATTTACAATTCGGAAGTCAGGCTTTGCAGCTTTCATTAAAAAGCTCAGCAGATTTTTGAAGACTGAATTGTAAATAATTTATCTGTTGTTTTTTGACTGGTTTGTTAAAAACTGGGTCAATTGCAGTAAATTTCGGTTTGAGGCGGCGTGAGTCGCTGGTTTTGAGTTAAATCTTCTAATAATCAAGAGGAGTTACCGATGCAAAAGGAAAGGCCAGTTTATCTGGATATTCAAAAGATACGATTACCCATTCCGGGTATTGTATCTATTTTTCATCGTTTCAGTGGTGTGGCACTGTTTATCTGTATTCCGGTTTTATTGTGGCTGTTTGCAGGTACGCTGTCCCATGAATCTGCGTTTAATACTTATCAGGCATTAGTACACCATCCTTTGGTTAAGTGCATTCTTTTTGTGCTGTTGCTGGCTTACGTTTATCACAGTCTGGCCGGTATTCGCTTTCTGCTTCTGGATATACATAAAGGTACAGAACTGAAAACAGCACGAGCTTCTGCCAAAGCTGTGGTGGTATGTGCAATTGTATTGACCGTTATTATTTATGGAGCGTGTTTATTATCATGATAGACCGTAAATTAGCTGGCGCGCACTATGGCTTGCGCGACTGGATTATGCAGCGCATCACCGCTGTCATCATGCTGGTGTATTCAGTGCTGTTTTTAATCATGATCATCTGTTTACCCCATACTTATCAGGATTGGCGCTGTTTTTTTAGCCTGACTTGGGTGCGCGTGGTGACTCAGATATTTGTGCTGGCACTGGTGATGCATGCCTGGATTGGTATTCGTGATTTATGGATGGATTACATTAAACCGGCGGGTTTACGCCTGTTTTTACATGTGGCTACTATTTTATGGCTGTTAGGCAGTCTGATTTATTCTGTTAAAGTGATTTGGGGGTTAGCATGAGTATGCCCAAGAGTTTGCCGGTACGTCGTTTTGATGCAGTAATTGTTGGCGGCGGTGGTGCAGGGCTTCGTGCGGCTCTGCAATTATCTAAAGCAGGTTTAAATACAGTGGTGCTATCTAAAGTTTTCCCCACTCGTTCGCATACGGTTGCTGCTCAGGGTGGTATTTCCGCCTCGCTGGGTAATGTGCAGGAAGACCACTGGAGCTGGCACATGTACGATACCGTAAAGGGTTCTGACTGGCTGGGTGATCAGGACGCAATTGAGTTCATGACTCGTCGTGCACCTGATGCGGTGGTAGAGCTGGAACACATGGGTATGCCATTTGACCGTGTTGAATCCGGCAAAATTTATCAGCGTCCTTTTGGCGGGCATACTGCCGAATTTGGTAAAAGAGCTGTGGAGCGTGCTTGTGCCGTGGCTGACCGTACTGGCCATGCCATGCTGCATACTTTGTATCAGCAAAATGTTCATGCTGAAACTCAGTTCTTTGTAGAGTGGGCGGCGCTGGATCTGATTCGGGATTCAGAGGGTGTGGTCATTGGCGTCGTTGCCATGGAAATGGAAACTGGTGAAGTTTACATTCTGCATGCTAAGGCTGTGCTTTTTGCAACTGGCGGTGCCGGTCGTATTTATGCTTCCTCTACTAATGCCTATATGAATACCGGCGATGGACTGGGGATTGCAGCTCGTGCAGGTATTCCATTGGAAGACATGGAGTTTTGGCAGTTCCATCCTACAGGTTTGGCCGGTGCTGGTGTGCTGATTACTGAAGGCGTACGTGGTGAAGGTGGAATCTTGCTAAACAGTGAAGGTGAGCGTTTTATGGAACGATATGCGCCTACTGTAAAAGACTTAGCATGCCGCGATGTAGTGTCTCGTGCTATGGCTATTGAAATTCATGAAGGCCGTGGTGTCGGTAAAAATAAAGATCATGTTTTGCTAAAAGTGGACCACTTAGGTGCGCAGAAAATTATGGAAAAATTGCCGGGTATTCGCGAAATTTCCATTCAGTTTGCCGGTGTGGATCCGATTAAAGACCCGATACCGGTGGTGCCAACCTGTCACTATATGATGGGTGGTATTCCGACTAATTATCATGGCCAGGTAGTTATGGCCAAAGGTGATGATCTGGAAGCTCCTGTACCTGGTTTTTATGCTGCAGGTGAGTGTGCGTGTGCATCTGTGCACGGAGCCAACCGTCTGGGTACTAATTCTTTACTTGATTTGGTGGTGTTTGGTAAAGCGGCCGGTGACCACATGATTGAGTATATTAATCAGCAGGTTGCTCATCGTGAATTGCCAGCTGATGCCGGTGAGAAAACCTTGGCACGTCTCAGCCGACTGGAAAATCAGACGAATGGTGAAGAAGTGTCTGATGTTCGTACTGATTTGCAGCGTTGTGTACAGTCGCATGCTGGTGTATTCCGCACCGATGCCTTGTTAAAAGAAGGCGTAGATAAAATCAATGAGATAGCTACTCGTGTGGCTAAATCTCAGATTCACGATAAGAGTAAGGTTTGGAATACAGCACGACTTGAAGCGCTGGAACTGGATAACCTGATTGAAGTGGCTCAGGCTACACTGGTTTCTGCTGCTGCACGTAAAGAATCACGTGGTGCTCATGCTTCTGATGACCACCCTAAACGTGACGATGAAAATTGGATGAAACACACATTGTATTACGCAGAAGATCAGCATCTGGAATATAAACCAGTACACACTAAACCCTTGAGTGTGGAATATATAAAACCGGCTGAACGCGTTTACTAAGGAACTATCAAGATGGAAAAAATCCGCTTCCAGGTGTACCGCTATAATCCCGATGTGGATGCTAAGCCGTACATGAAAGATTATGAACTTGAAATTGAACCAACAGATGTCAAACTGCTAGATGCGCTGATTAAGCTGAAAGCACAGGACGATAGTCTGTCTTTCCGCCGCTCCTGCCGTGAAGGTATCTGTGGTTCGGATGGTATGAATATCAATGGTAAAAACGGGTTGTCCTGCTTGACGGATATTCGTAGCCTGAAGCAGCCGATTGTGTTGAAACCTTTGCCGGCCTTACCGGTGATCCGAGATTTGATTGTTGATTTTACGCAATTTTTTAATCAATATCATTCTATTAAACCTTATCTGGTTAATGATACAGCAGCTCCAACGCGTGAACGCTTGCAAACACAGGCTGAGCGTAAGGAGCTAGATGGTCTTTATGAATGTATTCTTTGTGCTTGTTGTTCAACTTCTTGCCCTTCATTTTGGTGGAATCCAGATAAGTTTGTAGGACCCTCTGGTTTGCTCAATGCTTATCGTTTTATTGCCGATACTCGTGATACGCGTACTAATGAACGGCTCGATAATCTTAATGATCCATATCGCTTGTTTCGCTGCCATACGATTATGAATTGTGTGGATGTTTGTCCGAAACACCTTAATCCGACTCGAGCTATAGGCAAGATTAAAGATTTAATGTTAAGAAGAGCAATTTGATGCAACATTTTGATGATAATGCCAAACGCCGCATTCGTTGGTTAGCTCGCAGGGGTCTGCTGGAATTAGATATTATTCTAGGCAGATTCATGACACAGGTTTTTGACCATTTGTCGGATAGTGAGCTGGCAGCTTTTGTGGCGTTAATGGATTTGCCGGATCCGGAAATTCTGGCATTAATCAATAAAGCGGAAGAATGTGCGTACCCTGAATTTGAGCCTGTTCTGGAAAAAATCAGACAGGCTGAGAGGTTGTGAAACGCCTTACTTTTGTTAATGTATTTAAGTTTAGATTATTTAAATAGAAAAATTGAAAATTAAGGAGTTAGGGATGACCAAGAACGCTATACTCAACGTCGAGGGGCAAGAGCCTTTTGAAATGCCAGTGTTATCTGGTACGCTGGGGCCAGATGTGGTTGATATTCGTAAACTGTATGGCACTACTAACATGTTTATGTTTGATCCGGGTTTTACTTCAACCGCATCCTGTGAGTCGAAAATCACCTTCATTGATGGTGAAAAGGGGCAGTTATATTATCGGGGATACCCTATTGAGCAACTGGCAGAGCAGAGTGATTATTTGGAAACCTGTTATTTGCTTATCTATGGTGAATTACCTAATGCAGTCGAAAAACAGAAATTTGAACTGGGTGTTTTGCGTCATAACATGGTGCATGAGCAGTTAACTTGGTTCTTCCGTGGTTTTCGTCGTGATGCTCATCCGATGTCAATGATGGTGGGGGTTGTAGGTGCACTGGCGGCGTTTTATCAGGATAGTCTGGATATCAGTAATCCTGAGCATCGTCGGATCGCTGAATACCGTATGATTGCCAAGGTTCCGACACTTGCGGCCATGTGCTATCGCTATTCAAAAGGTTTACCTTTCAATTATCCGCGTAACAGTCTGTCTTATACTGGCAATTTCATGCATATGATGTTTGCCAAGCCGACTGAGGATTATGTGGTTAATCCTGTGTTGGAACGTGCTTTGGACCGGATTTTTATTCTGCATGCTGATCATGAGCAGAATGCTTCCACTTCTACTGTACGTCTGGCCGGTTCGTCCGGAGCCAATCCCTTTGCCTGTATTGCAGCAGGTATTGCTTGTTTGTGGGGTCCGGCTCATGGCGGTGCCAATGAGGCTGTACTGAAAATGCTGGATGAGATTGGTGATGTATCCCGCGTTGAAGAATTTATGCAGGGAGTTAAAGAAAAACGTTATCGTCTGATGGGTTTTGGCCACCGTGTTTATAAAAACATGGATCCTCGAGCCAAAATCATGAAACAGACTTGTGATGAAGTGCTTAATGAGCTGGGTTTACACGATGGTCCTAAATTCAAGCTGGCAATGGCTTTGGAAAAAATCGCATTGGAAGACCCTTATTTCATTGAACGCAAGCTTTATCCAAATGTAGACTTTTACTCTGGTATTGTTCTGAGTGCATTGGGCATTCCTACAACGATGTTTACTGTTTTGTTTGCTCTTGCGCGAACAGTAGGCTGGGTTTCACATTGGCATGAAATGATTGCTGACCCACATCAGAAAATCGGCCGTCCAAGGCAGTTATATACTGGGGCCGGCCGTCGCGATTATCTACCTGTAGATAAACGCTAATCTAGTTGGTGTATTCAGGCAGCTTTTTAGCTGCCTGAAACATACTAATGCTTCATCCCCATGTGCTTGCGTGGTGATCTGGAATCGGTATGTTGATATGCGGTAATCTGGAATCGGCATTCGATTCTCGAGTTGAATATTGGTAGGGGATAGTTATATTCCTGTTTTATAGTTTAAGGTAAAAAAGGGTTTTTACCATGATGGAAGAAAAAACCAGTCTTTCTTATTTATACGGTGCCAATGCTCCTTATATAGAGGAGTTATACGAGAGCTACCTGAAAGATAGAGATTCAGTTGATGAATACTGGAAAGATTATTTTGACAAAGTGGCTGCTTTGCCGGGCTACGTTGCCAAAGATATACCGCAATTACCGATTCAAGAATCGTTTGTAAATCTGTCCAAGCAGCATGGTTCTGCACAGGGCAGTGTTGATTTAAATATGTTGCAAAAGCAAGTATCAGTTTTAAATCTGATGAATGCTTATCGTATTCTGGGCAGTCGTAATGCAAATCTGGACCCATTGAAACGGCGTCCAAAAGAATATCTGGCTGAGCTGGATCCGGCACAGTACGGCCTGACTGCTGCCGATATGTCTACTAAATTCTATACTGGCAGTGATTTCTCCCGCAGCCAGCAGCTGCCTTTGTCTGAAATTATAAATAAACTAGATCAGACATATTGTGGTACGGTTGGTGTGGAATTTATGCACATTACTCGTCCAGATGAGCGTAACTGGGTGCAAGATCGTGTAGAAAAAGATTTATCTGCCGGTAGTTATACTCCTGAACACAAACGCCGTATTCTGAAGCAGCTTACTGCTGCTGAAACCCTAGAGCGCTACCTGCATACTCGCTATGTGGGTCAAAAACGTTTTTCTCTGGAAGGTGGAGAAAGTACTATTGTTGCGCTGGATTATCTGATGCAGCATTGTGGCAGTCAGGGTGTAGAAGAAGTCATGATTGGTATGGCGCACCGTGGCCGTTTGAACGTGCTGGTTAACATCCTAGGCAAAGAACCTCGCGATTTGTTTAGCGAGTTTGAAGGTAAATATACTACGACGCTACCAAGTGGTGACGTGAAATACCATATGGGCTTCACATCTGACTTGGCTACTGGTAATGGACCGCTGCATGTTTCTCTGGCATTTAATCCATCTCATCTGGAAATTGTGAATCCGGTTGTGGAAGGTGCTGTACGTGCACGTCAGAAACGTCGTGGGGAATCAGGTCGTAAAGCAGTATTACCGGTATTGATTCATGGTGATTCTGCGTTCATTGGTCTGGGTGTGAATCAGGCTAATTTCAACCTGTCTCAAACCCGTGGTTATACTACCGGTGGCACGATTCATATTGTCATTAATAATCAGATTGGTTTTACGACTTCTGATTTACGCGATACCCGTTCTACCGTGTACTGCACTGATTTGGCTAAAATGGTTGATGCGCCGATTTTCCATGTAAACGGTGATGATCCTGAAGCAGTGAGCTATGTAATGGGACTGGCGATGGATTATCGTAAGTCTTTCGGTAAAGATGTAGTTGTGGATATCGTTTGCTTCCGCAAACTGGGCCATAACGAGGGTGATGACCCGATGCTCACGCAGCCTATGATGTACAACAAGATTCATCAGCATCCGGGTACCCGTGCATTGTATTCAGACCGTCTGGTAAATGAAAATGTGATTAGCAAAGAAGCAGCTGATGGAATGATTCAGGCTTATCGTGATGCGCTGGATAAAGGTGAGCATGTAGAACAGACCACGCTGACTGATTACAACCACAAGCACGCTGTAGACTGGACACCATATATTGGTACTCACTGGAATCATCCGGTAGAAACCGGTATTCCTGAGGCCGATATTAAACGTCTTACTGCTAAATTTACTGCGCTGCCTGAGGGCTTTACGCCACATAATACTGTTAAAAGAATGTTGGCTAACCGTGTTGCTATGGCTGAGGGTACGCAACCTGTTGATTGGGGTATGGCTGAAACACTTGCTTATGCAAGCTTAGTAACCAATGGTAATGGTGTACGTATTTCTGGTGAAGATTCCGGTCGCGGAACATTCTCGCATCGCCATGCTGTGCTGCATGATCAGAAACGGGAAAAAAGTGATGCTGGTGCTTACGTACCATTGCGTAACTTGAGTGATAATCAGGCTTCTTTCTTGGTAATTGATTCCATTCTGAATGAAGAAGCTGTATTGGCTTATGAATATGGTTTTGCTTGCAGTGCTCCAGATCGTTTAGTTATCTGGGAAGGTCAGTTTGGTGATTTTGCCAATGGTGCACAGGTTGCCATTGACCAATTTATCACTTCAGGTGAAACCAAATGGGGTCGTCTGTGTGGTCTAACGGTGATTTTACCGCACGGTTATGATGGACAAGGTCCTGAGCACTCTTCTGGTCGTCTGGAACGCTGGCTGCAATTGTGTTCTGAAGAAAATATTCAGGTGGTAATGCCGTCTGAAGCTTCGCAGATGTTCCATGTGTTGCGTCGTCAGGTATTGCGTCCGTATCGTAAACCTCTTGTTATTTTCATGTCCAAACGTCTGTTGCGTTTCAATGAGTCTATGAGTCCGCTCAGTGATTTCACTGAAGGCCATTCTTTCCGACCGGTAATCGGTGATCAGGTTGAGGGCAATGAAAATACTGTTAAGCGTGTGATTCTGTGTGCCGGTCAGGTGTACTACGATATCAATAAAGCACGTATGGAACGTGATTTAGGCAAGGATATCGCGATTGTGCGTGTTGAACAGTTGTATCCTTTCCCTTACGAGCAACTGGCTGCTGAACTAAGCCGCTACCCGAATGCTACTGAAATTCTGTGGGCTCAGGAAGAACCGAAAAATCAGGGTGCATGGTTCCAGATCCGTCACCGCATTGAAGCGATTGCCAACAGCAAGCAGAAAGTTATTTTTGCCGGCCGTCCTGCCAGCGCCTCTCCAGCTGTGGGCTATATGAGCAAACATGTTGCTCAGCTGAAACAATTGGTTGATGATGCTCTGGAATTGAAATAATCCGAATCTGTAATGAATAACCGGCCACCTGTGTGGTGGCCTTTGGCCCTTTTTTAGGAGTAATCCATGATTATTGATGTAACCGTTCCCATGCTTCCGGAAAGTGTGACTGAAGCCACCCTGATGACCTGGAATAAAAAAGTGGGTGAATTCGTACAGCGTGATGAGAACCTGATTGATCTGGAAACGGATAAAGTTGTGTTGGAGCTTCCTGCTCAGCAAGCAGGTAAGTTGGTCGAAATTATTGAAGCAGATGGTGCTACTGTGACTGCTGGTCAGTTACTGGCCAAAATTGATACTTCAGCTACTGCTGAAGCATCTGCGCCAGCAGCCGCTGCTGCCCCTGCGGAATCTGCCCCTGCTGCTGCAACTTCTGCTCCTGCTACTCCGGCAAATCAGTCTCAGGCTGGTGTAGCTATGCCTGCAGCTGCTAAGCTGGCTGCGGAAAAAGGTGTGAATACTGCTACGATCCAAGGTTCTGGTCGTGATGGTCGTGTATTAAAAGAAGACGTTGCTGCTGCAGCCTCTGCATTGGCTGCTGCTCCGACCATGGCTACTACTAAAGCTGCTACACCTGTGGCTGCCGGTGAGCGTGTAGAACAGCGCGTACCGATGTCTCGTCTGCGTTCACGAGTTGCTGAACGTTTGCTGCAGTCTCAGCATGAAAATGCGATTCTGACTACATTTAACGAAGTGAATATGAAGCCGGTTATGGATTTGCGTAACCGTTATAAAGAACAGTTCCAGAAAGAATATGGTATTAAACTGGGCTTTATGTCTTTCTTTGTTAAAGCTGCAGTGGCTGCGTTGAAGAAATACCCTGTGGTTAATGCTTCTATTGATGGCACTGATGTTGTTTATCATGGCTATTTTGATATTGGTATTGCTATTGGCAGTCCTCGTGGTTTAGTTGTGCCTATTTTGCGTGATGCAGATCAGATGAGCATTGCTGATATTGAGCAGGCCATTCATGATTATGCAGTTAAAGCTAAAGACGGTAAGCTGGCTCTGGAAGACCTGACTGGTGGTACATTCAGTATTACCAATGGTGGAACATTCGGTTCTATGATGTCTACACCGATTATTAATCCACCTCAGTCTGCTATTTTGGGCATGCATGCAACCAAAGAACGTGCAGTAGTAGAAAATGGTCAGGTAGTGGTACGTCCGATGATGTATCTGGCTCTGTCTTATGACCATCGTCTGATTGATGGCCGTGAAGCTGTGTTGACACTGGTAGCTATTAAGGATGCGCTGGAAGATCCTGCTCGCTTGTTGCTGGAACTGTAATTTGATTTGCTGGCTGCCGTATTCTCAAATTATGGCAGCTTGATGAAGATAAACCGTAATGCTGGCCACACCGAATCAAATGGCGTTTGTGCCACATTGCGGTTTTATTTTATCAGTCAGAAATATTCATGATTGAAAGGAATTTTAATGTCTCAATTTGACGTTGTGGTAATCGGTGCTGGTCCCGGGGGTTATGTTGCAGCCATTCGTGCGGCTGAGCTGGGTTTTAAAACTGCCTGTATTGATGCTGGTTTAAATAAAAAAGGGGATGGTCCGGCTCTGGGTGGTACTTGTCTAAATGTAGGTTGCATTCCTTCTAAAGCTTTGCTGCAGACCAGTGAGAATTACCATGCCGCGCAATCTGAATTTGCTGAACATGGGATTGATGTTCAGGTTAAGGGCTTTGATGCAAAAAAAATGATTGAACGTAAAGATGCTATTGTTAGTAAGCTGACAAATGGTATTGGTTTTCTGTTCAAAAAAGACAAAGTTGAAAGTATTTTTGGTAAAGGTTCTTTGGTTGGTCAGGCTGATGGTTTATGGCAGATTGAAGTAGATGCCAATGGTAACAAACAGCAGGTTACAGCTAAGCATGTGATTGTTGCTACTGGATCTGTACCGCGCCCGCTGCCAATTACTGAAATTGATAATATTAATGTATTGGATAATGAAGGTGCGCTGAATCTTGAAGCTGTACCAACTAAGCTGGGTATGATTGGTTCCGGTGTGATTGGTCTGGAAATGGGTTCTGTATGGAATCGTCTAGGCTCAGAAGTAACTATTCTGGAAGCAATGCCTACTTTCTTAGCTGCTGCTGACCAGCAGGTGGCAAAAGAAGCATTTAAGGTTTTCACTAAAGAGCAGGGGCTGAACATTCATCTGGGTGTGACGGTGAATGAAATTGTTAAAGCTGAAAACAGCGTGACGGTTAAATATACTGTTGGCGGTGAAGAAAAAACCGAGTCTTTTGATAAGTTAATTATTGCGATTGGCCGTATTCCAAATACAAATGGTCTGAATGCTGAGGGTGTTGGCCTGCAAAAAGACGAACGTGGTTTTATTGTAGTGGACGATGAATGCCGCACTAATCTGCCTAATGTTTGGGCAATTGGCGACGTAGTACGCGGCCCGATGCTGGCTCATAAAGCATCTGCTGAGGGTGTGGCTGTGGCTGAACGTATTGCCGGTCAGAAACCGTTTGTAGATATGAATACCATTCCTGCTGTGATGTATACTCATCCGGAAATTGCTTGGGTTGGTCAGACTGAGGAGCAGTTGAAGGCTGCTGGTGTGAAGTATAAAAAAGGTCAGTCTAGTTTTGCTGCGAATGGTCGTGCGCTGGGTATGGGACAGGCAAAAGGTTTTGTTAAGATTCTTGCTGATGCGGAAACTGATCGTGTACTGGGAGTACATATCATTGGGCCGGTGGCTTCTGAGCTGATTGCCGAGGCAGTAATGGCTATGGACTTTAAAGCCTCTAGTGAGGATATTACCCGTATTGTTCATGCCCATCCGACTTTGTCTGAAGCTATGCATGAGGCTGCTTCTTCTATTAAATAAATTATAGAAGTAAGTATCAACCGCATCCTTTTGGATGCGGTTTTTTTTATCTCAATTATTACATTTGATTATATGTGTCTGTATTTTAAAGTTTTTTAGTGGGATTTTGTTTATATTTACTGTAATATTTACCGATGTGTGGTGATGGTCTGGATAATAATTGAGGAGAATTGTTATGCCTAGTAATTACAGTATTTTTTATGTTGATGAACCATTTAATGAGTATGCGGCGGGGGCATTAATACAAAGAGACTATTTTTTTTATAATCAGCTGAAAACGTGGAAAACTCAGGATGAGCAATTTCTGTTTGATGATATTCATGCTAAAAAATATGATGTACGCGACGGTAGCGATTGGGAAGGGGTGTTAAAGCCACGTATTAAAGAGCGTTTAAACCGAGCAGATAATATTATTTTAATATTAAGTGAGGATACTTTTCAGTCACGCAGTTTGAAAGAGGAACTTGAATATGGAATCGGGCGATTGAGGCTACCGGTAATTGTGATTTATACAGAAATACGCGAAAAGAAAGATATGCTGGTTAGTGGTAAAAATAATATGAACTTTAAGGTTCACTATTTCTGGAATAAGTTACCGCTTTTCAAAAAGTTAAAATCTCAGGTGCCGGTGTTGCATGTTCCATTCAATAAAGAAATGGTAGCTAAGGCGCTTAAAAAGAGTAATTTTGTTAGGAATACCCACATTAAGCCTAATAATTATATGCTTACTATGTAAGGTGAGTAGGGTACGTGCTTTATCCGAGCTGCTGTTGAATTTATATTCAGTCTTCCCAGTGTCTTTTTACCTTATCCAGCGCTCTGCGATCTCGTTTGGTTGGCCGACCATCGGGATAAGCAGCACTTATCTGGCTGGCCTGTTTGAGGGCTTTGAGTTCTGCACGTTTAGTGGCGACGCTTTCATCTTCGCTGTAGAGTAAACGTGCTTCAGAGGCGGGTCGGCGCATGTGATTGAGTTGCTGAACCTCAATTTTATAGGGCAATGAGTTAAGCGTCAGGTCTATACTGTCGCCTACCTGAATATTTTTACTGTTTTTCACTTTGGCTCCGTTTACCAAAACGCGTCCGAGCTCGATGTGTTTCTGAGCCAGGGCTCGGGTTTTAAAAAAACGTGCTGCCCATAGCCATTTGTCCAGTCGCATGCTGGTGGTGCTGGCATCGTTATTTCTGTTCATTTTTGGTGTGTCCTATATAGGTGTGTTTTTTTAAATGATTTAAAGCCGGTAAAAAAGTAACTCTTCTTTCTGAGTTGCTATCAGAAATAATACACTGGCTTTATTTTGTTTAATATTTGTTGATATCTGGTATATCGAATACTTGGCGCAAATAAGCCAGAAATGTGCTGTTATCAGACATGGTTTTGCCAGGTGAATCAGAAATTTTGGCTACAGACTGGCCATTGCATTCTACCAGTTTTAATACGATGTTTAATGGTGTCAATCCCATGTCACAGGTGAAGTTAGTACCGATACCGAAGCTGGTTTTAAAGCGTTTGTTAAAATGGACGTATAGATCCCACGCCCGCTGTAAGTCGAGCCCATCACTGAATGTTAACATTTTGGTACGAGTGTCAATGCGTAGTTTCCGATAATGGTTGTAGGCTTTTTCACCCCAGATATACGGATCGCCGCTGTCATGGCGTAGTCCATCAAACAGCTTTGCAAAGTATAGGTCGAAATCGCGCAGGAAAGCATCCATGCCGACTACATCAGTTAAAGCGATACCTAAATCGCCGCGATATTCGTGTACCCATGCTTCGAGAGCCGCTTTTTGGAAATCACGTAAACGTACATCCAGCGCCTGAAAGGCCTGAAGGAATTCATGTGCCATTGTGCCAATAGGTATTAGGCCAAATTCTTTGGCTATGTGAACATTGCTGGTGCCGCGAAATACGTTGGGAGCGGCTTCGCGAAGGGTTTTTACCACATGTTTTTGCCATGTATAACGATAGCGCCGGCGAGTACCAAAATCGGAAACGATAAAAGGTGAGCCATAATGTTGCTGTTCATTAGCATATTGGTGTATCAGCTCAGCTTTATTTTTTAATCGACGTTTTCCTTCAGCAATTATTTCAGGAGTTTCTAGACGACGGAAGTAAAGTTCATTGACTATCGACAAAACAAATATCTCAAAAAACATGGCCTGTATGATCGGGCCTTCTATGCGGATATTAAGATAATGGTTGTTATCGATACTGGTACTGATAAACCGACGTTTTAACTGAAACAGCTCCATGTAGTCGACAAAATCGCTTTTGATGAAGCGTAGGCTCCGCAGATATAGTAATTCATCTTCGTTGAATTTCATCTGGCATAGACGATCTAATTCCCAGTCAAGCTCTTCCAGAATATCCCCAAGCGGGTAAGCGGTTTCATGGTTATTGCGACAGCGAAATTCATAAACCCCAGTAGCTTGTGGAAACTGGTGCAGGACTACCTGAAGCATGGTGAATTTATACAGGTCTGTGTCCAGTAAAGACTGGATAATCGGCGGGCGGTTGGTATCAATAGCCATAACGCTGGGTCAACTCACTAAAATATTGCTGTTACAGAAATTGTGTAACAAAATTTCTGAAATGGACAAACAATTGATTTTTTTATTCAACTACAGGCATTTGTATCTGTGCCCGAGCAAAAGCTATAGGCTTTTCAATTCGGCTTTGCCACATGGTTGCGGTGACGTGTGAAATGCGCTTACCTGCATGAATGATCTCACATCGGGCATAACTGTCCTCTGGCCTGCCACTCAGTAAATAATCAGTTGAATAGTCAATAATTCGGGCTGGTGAAGAAAGATTTAACTCTTCCATCAGATGTAAATTTATACAGCTTTGTAAAAAACCACCGATTAGGCCGCCATGTAATGCCATCTGTATAAAATCACCTATATGGTCTTGAGAAAAAGGTAGACAATATATGCGTCTATTTTCGGTATCTGTACCGATTTTTAGATTGATGGCTTTGCTGTAGGGCATCAACTCATGGGCCTTTCTTTTTAATTCTGCGTCATAATTAATTGTGGCTCTTTTTAATTCGGATCGCTCATTTTTGAGCTGTTTCACTGTTACCTGTAGCTCTGAAAGGGATATTAGTTTGTGAACAAAGGTAGCCATGCCCAGCGCAAAGGGTTGGGTTTCATCTTCTTGATAGCAATGGCTACGTATATAGGCGATCTGTCCTTCGGTTTTGTAACAATGTGCACGTGCGTGAATAGCTTGTCCGGGTACAGGTTGTTTCAGGTAATCGATTCGCATATCTAGTGTTGCTATAGATTCAAACCGTTCGAACTGGGAGGCAAGAGTACAGGCTGAAGCCATATCTACTAGCGTCGTAATAACACCACCATGGATATTGCCACTTTCTTTGTTTTCCAGCAGTTCATCTCTCCAGTCAACAGAGATGACAGGTTCATCGGATGTGCATTCACCATAAATTTTTAGCCAACGGCAATGAGGTAAATCCAGACAAGTATTAAAAGCGGTATTAAATATAGTAGGGTTGACAGCCATGACTTTATCCAGATATATAAATTTATTTATATTAGGGTTTTTCAATAAACTTGTCACTATGTGACTGGTCTCTGATGTGGCGCTTAATTGTCAGTAGATTCATTACTGACAGCTCTAATTGATATCGGATCATCTGTTTGTTGCTGAGTAATGTACACCAAACCTTCTTTTGCGAGCTCCAGCAGTGCAATGAATGTGGTAACGACCAAAGCCAAACTATCATTACGGCAGAAAAGTTCGGTGAAATAACATTGCTGCCGAGTTTGCAGGTGTCGCAAAACCTTGCTCATCTGGGCACGTACTGACAGGGTTTCTTTAATTACATTATGGCTGCGATTGTGCTGTGAACGCGCCAGAATCGCTAACCATGCGCGGGTTAAATCAGCCACCTGTACCTGAGGTGGCTGAGTGACGGCAATGAGTTCTACTGGTAGCCATGCCCAGCCGAAATCTCGTCCAGCACGAGGTAAGGCATCGAGTCCGGCTGCGGCCAGTTTCATCTGTTCATAGGCAAGCAGGCGGCGAACCAGTTCTGCGCGCGGGTCAGTAATTTCTTCTTCCGCGGCCGGTGGAGCAGGAAGGAGCAGGCGAGTTTTGATTTCAATCAGTACCGCTGCCATTAGCAGATATTCAGCCGTTAAATCCAGCTCATGCTGCTCCATCTGCTGAATGTATGAGAGATACTGTTCGGTTATGGTGAGCATTGGAATATCGAGAACGTCGATATTTTGTTTTCGGATCAAATATAACAATAAATCCAGCGGTCCCTCGAAGCTTTGCAAAACTACTTGCAATGCATCGGGTGGGATAAACAAATCCTGAGGAATTTCAGTGACAGCTTGTCCGAATAAAATGGCAACAGTGTGTTCTGCTGGGTTAACGGTATTCATGCTTGAGCTCAGGTATGTCTGCATAGATGATCAAGACACGCCTGTGCACAACGCAGTCCAAAACTGGCAGTGACCACCATGGAAGCACCATATCCAGCGCAGGAAAGACCCTGTGGAGCGCTTGATTCTGTCTGGCAGCTACCTGCTTGTGGCGGAGTAATATTTTCGCTCGAATAAATGCAGGATATGTGCATCTTGTCTGCTGGCTGGCGACTGAAACCATGCCGTTTGCGCAAGGTATAACGCATACTGGCCAGCATGCGGTCATTAGTTACACGGCTTAAATCGGCACTTTGAATTAGGGCAGCATTTTTCTGTCCGCCGGCGCCGCCGGAAACAATAAATGGTTGGTGCTGTGCGATAAAGTAAGTAGCCATGGCTGCTTTGACACGCACCTGATCAATGGCATCGATAACAAAATCAAAGGGCTGTTTGAATATCTGGCTAATATTGTCAACATCGACGAAATCTTCAATGCAGTTAACCTGACAATCGGGATTAATGTCGGCAATGCGTTCGGCCAGTGCTTCTACTTTTGGCTTGCCAATCAGGCTGATTAAAGCCGGCAGCTGTCGGTTGATGTTGGATTCGGCTACGTTGTCCAAATCGATCAGTGTAAGAGAGCCGATACCACTGCGTGCCAATGCTTCTGCAGCCCATGAGCCAACGCCACCGAGACCAACAATGCATATATGTGCAGAGGCGAATCGTTGTAAGGAGTCTTCTCCGTATAATCGTGCAATACCACCGAAGCGGCGCTGATAATTTACTGAGGAATGGAACATCTGCGACACGTAGTAAAATCCGAAAAGCCGTTTTTAGCAGGTAGTGGTATTATACTGTATCTGCCTGATGATTCGAATTGCTAAAACGATAAGGAGAGTTTCATGTACAAACATTTACTTGTGGCGGTGGATGGCAGCCATACTTCAGAAAATGCTCTGGAGCATGCTATTGGTCTGGCTAAAAGTGAAGAAGCAGAATTAACGGTGGTAAATGTGGCCAATCCAACTGAGTATATGGCGTTGGCACCTGAGTTTCTGCAGCATGAAAGTTACGAAGCGGCTGCATTGTCTGAAGGGAATACTGTTCTGGACGATGCGGTAAATAAGGCTTTGAAACAATTGCCGCAGGACAGAGTGCACCGCCATTTGCTGATCGCCAATAAAGGAGCAAAGGAAATGGCGCAGATGCTGGTGGATTATGCTGACGAAAAAAGTAGTGATCTAATTATTTTAGGTACACATGGCCGTAGTGGTCTAATGCATTTGCTTATGGGTAGTTTTGCTGAAACAGTGATGCGTGAAACTAATCTACCGCTTTTAATTATCCGCAGTGATACTAATGGGGAAGGCTAACGCTAGTTTACATAAAATTGAAATAAAATATTTTATCCTTTAAATGAAGCTGAATCAGGAGTGATACGGATTCAGCTTTTTATTTTGTAATATTGTGCTGAGGATGAAAATAAAACTGCACCCATTTTTTATTAAGGGTGCAGTGGTAATGTGAGGACTCACACTAAATTAACGAATGAATTTTTTGTGAATTTCTCGAAATTGTGGATTATTGGCTGAACCTAGCCATTCAAATGCTATCATTTCTCGGCTAACTATATTGCATCCACTAGACTGCATGCGAGACAGACCCAGCTCCAGATCACGTTGACGGCGAGAACCTACGGCATCGGCTACAACAAATACTTCATATCCTTGCGAATGTAGGTCCAGAGCTGTTTGTAATACACAGATATGTGCTTCTATACCGGATATGACAATCTGGCTTGCATTTTGCAGATTATCAGCTGTAAGTACACCAGCAGAATATACGGAAAAGCTTTGTTTTTGTACAATTTTAGCCTGCGGCGCAGCGGTAATGATTTCTTCACGGGTAGAGCCAATTTTATCGACACAGTGTTCGCTTATGATGGTTGGAATGGCCATATCATTTGCCAATTCGGCCAGCCATACATTGCTGTTTAGTAGTTCATCGGTGTTGCTGATGGCTGGCAGCAAGCGTGTCTGTAAATCAATCATTAATACGGCGGAGCGTTTGCGGTCTAACAACATAATTTGCTTTCCCAAGGGTTGAGTAATTTACACGATAATTATGCATTATCTGTAGGTAGCGGAAAGTAAGTACGGGTTAAGGCTGGCAAGGCTGGTAAGTGCCAGCAGGTTACCGTGCCGGTACGGTACCCATACGTTCTGTCAGCGTGGTACGCGGTTCGCCAAAAAGGTTGGCATAATAAGTGGTATTGGCCATAACATTTTTGACGTAGGTACGGGTTTCGTCAAATGGAATAGTTTCGGCATAAATGGCCCCTTCCAGAGGTGTATTTGCCTGCCATCGGCGAGCGCGGCTAGGTCCGGCATTGTAGCCGGTGGTGGTGAGCACTTCATCGCCAAACTGTTTGCGTACATTGCCCATATACCAAGTTCCCATACGGATATTGCCGCGCATGGTATACAGCTCATTACTATCCATACCTAGCCGGCTGGCAATGTCACGGGCTGTAGCCGGCATCACTTGCATCAGGCCAGTTGCACCAACGTTGGAGCGGGCGCCGATCATAAAGCGGCTTTCCTGACGGATTAAGCCATATACCCACGCAGGGTCTATACCGGCTTCTTGAGCAAATGGTACGGCCAGCTCTTTAAATGGCGCGGGATAACGCAATTCGTAGTTGAGGAGGTTATCCGCTTTATCTGCACTGTAAATTCCCATTTCATAAAAACCATTGTTTTCTGCAAGGGTGGCAGCTGCGATTTGGGTGTCGTCGTTGAAGTTACGTGTAGCATAACGCCATTCTTGCTGAGCCAGTCGGCGCATTGGCCAGTTATTTTCTGCTTGTGCGGTTTTAAATAATGTAAGCGCACGGTGGATATTACCGTCAGCTGCTATTCTGTTCTGAACTTGCTGGCTGCTTTTGCCCACAGTGCTACTGGTGTTGGCTTTGCTGCCCAAAGCTTCTTTAGCTAGCAACGCATAAAAATTATGTCCGCGTTGAGCTGTTTTTTGGAATATGGCGTTCGCCTGACTATTTTGCCCCAATGAGCGGTAACTGCGAGCCAGCCAATATTGCCATGTAACTTGCTGCTGTAGCGCTGTTGGCATGCTGAGGATGATGCTATTAAGTTTTTGCCAGCGCTGCAGACGCAGTGCTGAGCGAGCATACCATTCCCACATTTCGTTATTCATCTGTGATGGGGTGGCTCGGTCAAAATAATTCAGAGCTTTAGCAGAATTGAGACTATTTGCTTGAGCCAAGCCCAATTGCGCCCAGCCGAAGCCAATTTGTTCTTTGGTGAGACTGGCTGATAGTTGCTCTAGGGTGCTAGCGGCACTGTCTTTGTTACGATTATCCTTATTGATAACTTGATACAGTAAAGCTTCTTGTGCGCCCTGACTTCCACCGGTGCTGCTGCCCAACGGATCTGGTAAGGGACTGCCTAAAGCTTGAGCTAAATTACGTGCATTAGTAATTTGATTCAGTGCCAACAGGTTGCGTACACGTCGCCACCCATTTTGGGCACTAATTTGTTGGCGTGCAGCAGCCTGTTCAAGCCAGCGATTGCATCCTAATGGCAGATTGCCAGATTCCATGCTCAAACTGGCTAATAACTCATTGTCATTATCTATGCCTGCTTGTGCGGCATAGCACCGTGTTTCCATATCGCGGAAATTTTTATCCAGAAAATCATATTGCTGGCGGAATACTGTCCAGTTGCCACGTTTACCTAACTGCTGTAACCAACTATTGCGTATGCTATTGCTCATGGCGCTGTCTGGCTGATGAGCCAGAAACTGAGCCGGTAAAATATCATCGCCATTTTTGGCTGCTTTAAGAGCATTTTGATATTGCTGAAAACTGCTGATGACTTTGTCCGGTGCTTCAGTGGCTTGCGTACCCGGCAGGATGGCTTGACCACTGTTTTTGTTGATGGGCTGGAGCGCGACTTCGTGCTGGTTGCTGCATGCGGTAAGGAGCAGCAAAGTGCCGGAAATGAGATGCTGTTGGTTAGTCAGTTTTGCTTTTAGCATCTTTAAGTGTTTAATCAATTTTTTTCCTTCAAATTTTCTCAAGTTGTATTTTATTTTTTCCAGTAAGCAGGGGTAAACAAGATAAAGACGGTAAATATTTCCAGACGTCCGAGCAGCATGATGATGATGCATAACCACTTCTGAAGGTCTGAAAGAAAAGCAAAGTTATTGGCTGGACCCACAGTACCCAGCCCAGGGCCAGCATTGGTGATACAGCTGATTGCGGCTGTCAGGGCAGACAGAAAATCCATTCCACTCATCATCAAGGCAAAGCTGAATAATATAATGGTGATTACGTACACAAACACAAAGGCCATCACTGTTAAAGCCCGCCGGTCGGGAATATGGCTGCCGTTAATTTTAACCATACTTACCGCATTGGGATGCAGCATCAGCAACATTTCGCGCAAACTGAATTTAAAGAGTACAAGCGCACGCACTGTTTTAATACCACCGCCGGCTGATCCGCCGTTAGAAAGTATGTTGGCCAGAAAAAACATCCATAAGGAGGCGATTAATGGCCATTTGGCAAAATCAGTATCGGAATAGCCATTTGCCAGCCCGATAGATATTAAATTGAAAGCCGTGTATCGAAATGCTTCACCTAGCGAATAAAAACTGTGCCACCACAAATACAAGCTGATGCCAATGATGCTGAACAACAAAACAAATAATAGTACACGGACTTCTTCATCACGCCAGTAATAACGTAATGATTTTTTTTGTAGCGCATTAAAATGATTAGTGAAATTAATAGCACCTAGTATGGTAGCAATGCTAAGAATAATTTCAATCGGTACAGAATTAAAATAGGAAATGCTGTTGTCGTGTGTAGAGAAACCACCAAGGGAAAAAGCTGACATGGCGTGACAAACCGCATCAAACCAGCTCATGCCGGCCAGACGTAAGGCCAGCAATGTAACAAAGGTAAATAATACATAAACGCTCCATAAGCGTTTGGCCGTTTCTGAAATACGTGGTGCCATTTTGCTGTCTTTGTTTACACCCGGTATTTCTGCTTTAAATAATTGAGTTCCGCCTACGCCTAGCATCGGCATGACGGCTACGGCCAGCACAATAATCCCCATGCCGCCCAGCCAGTTGAGCATATGACGCCAGAAATTTAGTGACGGGGCAAGTGTATCCAGACTGGTGATGATGGTGGCACCTGTGGTGGTGAGACCGGAAATGGCTTCAAAATAGGCATTAGTAAAACCCAGTCCGGGCAAGTAGATATAAAAGGGTAGGCAGGCAATCAGGGCAAAGCCAATCCACAGCATGAAGACCAATGTATAGCCATCACGCGGTCGCAGCTCACGGTTATAGCGCATCGTCAGCAGCCAAGTCAGCGCACACACACTCATGCTAATAGCAGCCGTAACTGCAAATGCTGAAAACACATGATCCATGTACAGTAATGAGACTACCGTCGGTGCCAGTAGCAATAATGAGAATAAAAAACCGGTTTTGGCCACAATATGAGCGGTGGGCGCAATTTTGTTGACGAAACCTGATGCCTTATGATGCACAGTAAAGCGGTTGCTGAAATGGCTCATAACATGCTGCCTATGCAAAAAAGCCCAGTTTAACCTGAATCAATTTTTCTAGATCCTGCACCGCTTTGCGTCGAGCCACGAAAAAGATTACATGGTCTCCATCTTCTAGTACTGTATCCTGATGGTACATAGTGATATTTTCGTTACGTACTACCGCGCCAAAATAACACCCCGCGGGCAAACGTAATTGGAACATGGTGCGGCCGATAAGTTTAGAAGTATGGCGGTCACCGTGCAATACAACTTCAATGGCTTCTGCCGAACCGCGGCGTAATGGATACACTGCCATGATATCGCCCAAATGTACATGAGTCAGAATAGAACCAATAGTAATCAGATGCGGTGAAATTACAATATCGATAGCACTGCCCTGCAATAAATCCACGTAACTGGAACGATTGATAATGGCCATCACGCGTTTGGCACCGAGGTTTTTTGCCAACATGGCCGACATGATATTATTTTCATCATCGTTGGTCAGTGCACAAAATACATCGATTTCATCAATATATTCGTTTTCCAGTAGGCTTTCATCCGAAGCATTTCCTACCAGAACCAGCGAATTGTTGAGGTTTTCAGCAAGCCATTCTGCACGATTTTGTTTGCGTTCGATAATTTTAATATCTAATCTAGCTTCCAGCTGTTTAGCCACGCGGTAGCCAATATTGCCACCACCGGCAATCATAATGCGACGTGTCCGCTTGGTAACTGGGCGTAGTTCGCGCATAATGTTTTCCAAATAAGCAGTTGGCGTTAAAACAAAAACTTCATCACCTTCCTGCAGGATAGTGCTGCCAGTGGGAACCAGCAATCTGTTATTGCGGTAGATAGCGCAAATTTGGCAATCCACGCCTTCTTCCAAATGCTGTTTCAGTGCACTAATAGGTTGATTAATCAGCATACCACCATTTTGAGCGCGGATGACAAGTAAACGGATTTTGTCGTTGGCAAATCGCAGGATTTGTAAGGCACTAGAATGCAGTAGCAAATTAACTATCTGTTCGGTTACAAGTTGTTCAGGGCTAATGGCTTCGGTGATGTTAAATAAGTCTAAACTGGTTTTGTATTGATTGTTGCCTGTTTCAAATTCAACGAAATCACTGTAGCGTACTCTGGCAATACGATTTGGCGTATTGAAAAGCGCATAAGCAATTCGGCAGGCAGCCATATTGGTTTCATCATTTTGGGTCAGAGCCAGAATCATGTCAGCATCCTGAGCACCGGCTGTAGACAAGACAGACGGCCACGCGCCGTTGCCGACAATGGTTTGTACGTCTAGTCGCTGATTGATTTTCTGTAAAGCAGTTTCATTGACGTCAATAATAGTGACATCATTATTGGGCATTCTGGCCAGATTGCTGGCAATGGTCGAACCTACTTGTCCACAGCCTAAAATAAGGATTTTCACGTAATTTACATCATCTCTGTGGTAATCAATAGCATTGTAGCCTTTGTGGTGCCGCGTGCAAATATTGGTGTAAAACCGCGACACAAGTATAAAAAAGCTGGCTCTAATCATTTTGTTATATTTGTTCTGTTGCAAAGACGGATGTTACTAATAATTTGCTGAATATTATTAATTTTGATGGATAATCTGAGCCATTTATCTTTGTTTTTATTTTATACGCATAAGTGTTGTTATGCGTACATGTTATAAGAGTGGTTTTAAAATTAAATAAACACCATATAATAAAACCATTTTTTACATTTATTACTGAATGTAGGACATTAAAAAGTGATATTTTTTCAACCAGTTGTATTACCGTGGATAAATCATGTATTCAATCAGACGGCAATCTAAACTAATTACACTGGCTGCCATGCTTATAGCTGTAAGTGGATGTGCGCAGGTGGCTGATGTGATGGGCTATGACACCCAAACTCTTAATAGCAGTGCGGCCAAAAGCTATACTCAGATGATAGGTAAGGCTAAAGCAGAAGGGGTGATTGAAACCAACACACCTGTTGCCAGAAGGGTACGCAATGTATTTCAACGACTGGTACCTTACGCCAATCAAGCAAACACTACTGGAGTTCCTTTTGACTGGCAGCTTAATGTTATCCGTAGTGATGAAGCAAATGCTTTTGCCATGCCAGGCGGTAAAATGGTGGTGTATACAGGCATTGTTGATCGTCTGAATTTAACCGATGATGAAATTGCTGCGATTATTGGGCATGAAATGACACATGCATTGCAGGAGCACAGTAAAAAAGCTGCTGGCCAGCAAATTTTGACTAGCGTGGCATTGGAAGTAGGCAGTGCAGTGGTGCAATCTAAAACCGGTGCCAATGCAGATAATGTCGGTGTGTATAAAGATGTGCTAAGTCAATATGGCCTGACTTTACCTTTTTCCCGTTATCAGGAATCTCAGGCAGATGCAGGCGGTCTGAGGCTAATGGCACAGGCGGGCTACAACCCCAATGCTGCCATAACAGTATGGGAGAAAATGAATAAGGTTTTGGGCAATAATAATGGTACTAGCCTTTTGTCTACCCATCCGAGCAATAATGCACGCATTAGCTCTCTGAAAAAAATGCTGCCGGAAGTTATGCCGATTTATGAGCAGGCCAGACTAAATCAGCCGGCTTTGCAAAATCCTACCGGTCGCAGCCAGTATAGTCAGGCGGGCTCAAGCTTGCGCAAAAATGCCAGTGGTAAGAAGAGAAATCGTTTCTAAGATTTTTCAGAAAGTTTGAAATATTAAAATGGTGTAATCAATGTGAAATCACCATGATTGTATTCATTTTTATTACTCTATAGCAGCCTGTAACGGGCTGCTTTTATTTTAATCTTTACATTTTCTAATATTGACTACATCACACTACAAATTGTTTCAATCGCCCCTGTTTTCGGTTATCATTCATATTATTGCAGCAGTAATGCATAATAAATCTACAAGAAAAACTTAAAAAACCATTACATTAAGGATGTTCAAGATGTTAGAAGCCTACCGCGCAGCCGCCGCTGAACGTGAAGCACTGGGTATTCCGCCTCTGCCGCTAACAGCGAAGCAAACAGAAGAGTTGGTTGAATTACTAAAAAATCCTCCCAAAGGGGAAGAAAAATTTCTGGTTGATTTACTGTCACATCGAGTGCCGCCTGGTGTAGATGATGCTTCTAAGGTCAAAGCATCTTTTCTGGGTGCTATTGCGGAGAAAACCGTAAGTAGTCCATTAATCACGCCCGTGTTTGCGGTAGAGCTACTGGGTACCATGTTGGGTGGTTACAACGTTCAGCCTCTGATTGAGTTTCTGGATTATGAAGAGTTGGCGGCTACTGCGGCAAATGCTTTAAAACATACTTTGCTGATGTTTGATGCTTTCCACGACGTGGAAGAAAAAATGCGAGCCGGTAACCGGTATGCAAAAGAAGTAATAGAGTCATGGGCTAATGCTGAATGGTTTACTTCTCGTGAAAAAGTACCGGAAAAAATCACTGTTACCGTATTCAAAGTAGTTGGTGAAACCAATACTGACGATTTGTCACCGGCACCGGATGCATGGAGCCGGCCGGATATTCCGCTACATGCACTGGCTATGCTTAAAAATCCACGTGAAGGCATACATCCAGATAAACCAGGTGAAGTAGGCCCGATTCAACAATTAGCTGAGTTGAAAGCCAAGGGTAATCTTGTGGCTTACGTTGGTGATGTTGTAGGTACTGGCTCATCACGTAAATCAGCTACTAATTCTGTAATCTGGCATACCGGTCAAGATATTCCGTATGTACCGAATAAACGGTTTGGTGGAGTATGTTTAGGTGGCAAAATTGCGCCAATTTTCTTTAATACACAGGAAGATTCAGGTGCGTTACCGATTGAAGTAGATGTATCCAAACTCGACATGGGCGATGTAGTGGATATTCTGCCTTATGAAGGAAAAATTATCAAAAATGGCGAAACTGTCGCCGAATTTGAGCTCAAATCTCAGGTTATTCTAGATGAAGTACAGGCTGGTGGCCGCATTAATCTGATAATTGGCCGCGGTCTGACTGCAAAAGCTCGTGACGCATTAAGTCTGGGACATTCTGAAGTATTTCGTTTACCACAGGCTCCTGCACCGAGCACAGCTGGATTTAGTCTGGCACAAAAAATGGTTGGCCGTGCCTGCGGCTTGCCGGAAGGACAGGGTATTCGTCCGGGTACCTATTGTGAACCACGAATGACTACTGTTGGTTCGCAGGATACTACCGGCCCGATGACACGAGACGAACTGAAAGACTTGGCTTGTCTTGGCTTTAGTGCTGATTTGGTGATGCAATCTTTCTGTCATACCGCAGCCTATCCTAAACCAGTGGATGTCAAAACCCACAAGGAATTGCCAGTATTTATGTCTTCCCGTGGCGGTGTGGCTTTGCGTCCTGGTGACGGAATTATTCACTCATGGCTAAACCGGATGCTGTTGCCGGATATGGTGGGTACTGGCGGTGATTCACACACACGTTTCCCTCTGGGTATTTCTTTTCCTGCTGGATCTGGTTTGGTAGCATTTGCTGCGGCTACTGGCGTGATGCCATTGGATATGCCTGAATCCGTATTGGTACGCTTCTCCGGTAAAATGCAGCCGGGTATCACCCTGCGAGATTTGGTAAATGCCATTCCTTTGCAGGCTATAAAAGAAGGACTTCTCACCGTAGCTAAAGCAGGTAAGAAGAATATTTTCTCCGGTCGTATTCTGGAAATTGAAGGTTTGCCGGATTTGAAAGTAGAGCAAGCATTCGAACTGACTGATGCTTCTGCGGAACGGTCTGCTGCCGGCTGTACAGTGAAACTGCATAAAGAGCCGATTGAAGAATATTTGAAATCCAATATAGTGCTCTTAAAAAATATGATTGCCGATGGCTATCAGGATGCCCGTACGCTGAAACGCCGTATTCAGAAAATGGAACAATGGTTGGCTGAACCGAAATTACTCGAAGCCGATGCGGATGCAGAATACGCTGCCATTATTGATATCAATATGGATGAAATCAAAGAGCCGATTCTAGCCTGCCCGAACGACCCTGATGATGTAAAAACTTTGTCTGATGTAGCAGGTACACATATTGATGAAGTATTTATTGGTTCCTGCATGACTAATATTGGTCATTATCGTGCAGCTTCTACTTTGTTAGACGGTAAAACAGATTTACCTGTACGTCTGTGGGTGGCTCCTCCGACCAAAATGGATGCCAAAGAACTTTCTGATGAAGGCTATTATGGTATCTTGGGTCGAGTAGGTGCGCGGATGGAAATGCCTGGCTGTTCTTTGTGTATGGGCAATCAGGCGCAGGCACGTGAAGGTTCTACTGTAGTTTCCACTTCGACTCGTAACTTTCCAAACCGATTAGGTAAGAATACGCAAGTTTATCTGAGCTCAGCAGAGCTGGCGGCAATTTGCTCTAAACTCGGACATATCCCGAACATCGATGAATATCGCGAAAATATTGCCATTATTAATGATAAAGGCATCGAAATTTATCGCTATATGAACTTTAATGAAATTCAGGATTATGTAGATGTAGCAGCCAAGGTAGATGCCTAATAACGGCATTTTATCAGTGGCTTAAAAAAGGACTACCGTAAAGGTAGTCCTTTTTTTAAATGGCGATAAAAATTTAACTTTAAGCTTTGACTGCTGGATTACTTAAATTAGCCATCAACTAAGAAATTATATGAATTATTCAGTGGCTTACTGCTATAATTAATCACCTCATTCTATGGCAATAATCAGAAAAAATCATATTTCAGCAGACATTCCCTTTATCACCGCCTATATAAATATTAATTGTATTAACCCACAGATAAATTATTTAGGTTGATAGTGGTTTTAATCTATGATGATAATCAATGCAGCTTCTCATAACAAAGGATAGACAATGAATATCGCCTCTAGCATCACTGACCTGATTGGTAACACCCCGCTGGTACAACTCAACCGTCTGAGTGCCGGTTTACCGGGCAAAGTGGTGGTTAAACTGGAATTTTTTAATCCCGGCAACAGTGTCAAGGACAGAATTGCAGCTAGCATGATTGATGCGGCAGAAAAGGCGGGTAAAATTCATTCTGATACGGTGATTGTGGAACCAACCAGTGGTAATACCGGTATTGGACTGGCAATGGTATGTGCCGCACGTGGATATAAATTAATTATTACTATGCCGGAAACCATGAGTAAGGAGCGGCGCATGCTATTGCGTGCATACGGTGCAGAACTGGTATTGACACCCGGAGCAGAAGGCATGTCAGGCGCGATTGCACGTGCACAGGCTTTTGTAGATTCAGATCCGCAGAAATATTTTATGCCACAGCAGTTTGAAAATCCGGCAAATCCAGAAATTCATCGTGAAACTACTGCACAGGAAATTTGGCACGATACTGATGGTAAAGTAGATATTTTTGTTGCTGGTGTTGGTACGGGTGGTACTATCACCGGCGTAGGCGAAGTTTTAAAAGAAAAAAAACCTGAAGTTGAAGTATATGCTGTAGAACCAGAAGCTTCTGCAGTATTGTCTGGTGGCTGCAAAGGACCACATCCGATACAGGGTATTGGTGCCGGTTTTGTACCTAAAATCCTCAATACCCATGTTTATGATGGCATTATTCAGGTTCCGAATGATGTTTGTTTTGATACTGCTCGTGCAATGGCTTCCAAAGAAGGTATTTTAGTGGGAATTTCATCTGGTGCAGCGGTATGGGCTGGCTTGCAACTGGCAGCTAGACCGGAAAACAAAAACAAACTAATTGTGGTATTGATTCCTTCTTATGGTGAACGCTATCTTTCTACACCATTGTTCGCAGATTTAGCCTAAATTTTAACTCTATGTATGATTGTGACCGAACCAGAAAAATGGTTCGGTTTTTTTATGCAGTCTAGGCTGTGGTACAAATATTTTAAATAAAAGTATATTTTTTGACTAAATTATGAAACAAAAGCAATATAAAAAATTGATTGGCTTATGAAAAAAACAAAAGCTTTCTTTTGAAAGACTCAATGGTTTATTGAGTAACATAACATTAGTAGACGAAAAGGTTGATTATTTAAGCTACCAGTCTCAAGAAAGCTGCAAAAATGTCACTGCCTACGAAGCTTATCAATTGATGATCTCCCGCCAACCAAAATGGTTGGCAGGGCTTTTTAAAATAAGGGATTTTTTGGGAAAAAGAGTCGGAATCAACCCAATTAATAGATTCAATAAATTGGAAGAAACAGAGCTGGACATTGGCAGTAAAGTCCATTTTTTTACAATTATTGAAAAACAAAAGGATACACTTACCTTAACAATAAGGGATCATCATCTCGATGTTTGTTTATGTATTCGTATTATAGAAACTAAAGACTATAAAAATAAATTATATGTCATTGCTTCAGTTAAGATTCATAATTTTGGGGGAAATGATATATGGCACCTGTGTCAATTATCCATCCTTATATTGATTATAAATTATTCGATAATATTCATTCTTAAAAAGAGAATGGTTATATACATAAAAAAACATGTTGGTTCTTGTTTAGTTCATAAATCAGAAATAGACGATGTATTTATTTATGAAACAAATATTGTATTAATTAATAAAATTGAAGGAAATAATTTTTAGTGATTTAATTCTATAAATCCATAAAAAAATCAGTTATTTAAATCTGTTTATAAACTGTGTAAATGTAAAGGCCAGCATGTGTATATATTCGGAACTTTACCATTGGAGAAGCAAAAGGCGTCGCTTACACCTTCTTTTCTGATATCATGTACAGCCACACGCTCAAGCTAGCTAGCTTTTATTTTTGTTTTAAGCAATATACGTTGAGTAAACAAATGATGAAAAAAACATTAGCATTATGTGTCTTAGCAGCCTTTTTAGGTGGTTGTTCATCTGTAGATGTACCTTTATCCGCGAAGCAGGCAAATAAAGAAGTCAAACCGGTACAGGTAGTTGACGGCACTGCGGTAAATAATGAGTATCATCTGGCCAGCAGCCACTGGTCTGATGTAGCCAAAATTCGCGATGAGGCTACCCGTTTAAGTTTTCAGGTTTCACAGGGTAGCATAACCAAAGTGCAGGCCGCACAATTGCTGGATCAGTTTCGTTTGGCTCAGGTAGGACATAATATGGTAGACGATGACATGTTTGCCATTTATTTGCGTAGTGCAGTGGAAAGTCAGCAGGGTACAATTGATACTGCACAATCCAAGGCCTATATACAGAATGCTTTGTCTGGCTGGCAGCAGCGTTGGCCGGTAATGCGTTCTAAACCAGCCAATCCGGCTTTTACAAACTTCCTTATGGAAGTAATGAATATGAAACCGCTACAATAAATAGGTAAAAATAAAATACCCTGTCTGTTGAAAGATTGGGTATTTTTGTGCGTTCAAAATTTTAATTCTATAATTTTATACGCATATCTATATTAAAAAAGCAGCCGGTCATGGCTGCTTTTTTGTTGTGCTGATTAAACAATTTCAGCTTTTTCAATTACTACATTTTCTACTGGTACATCCTGATGGCCGCCATGATTACCAGTTTTAACACTTTTGATTTTATCAACTACATCCTGTCCTTCAACCACTTTACCGAATACGGCATAACCCCAGCCGTGTAAATCAGGTTTGGTGTGATTCAGGAAGTCATTGTCTTTTACATTGATAAAAAATTGTGCGCTGGCTGAGTGAGGCTGCATGGTGCGTGCCATAGCGATGGTATATTGGTCATTTTTCAGGCCATTATTCGCTTCATTCTCAATTGGTTCATGTGTAGGTTTTTGTTGCATGTCTTTGTCGAAACCGCCACCTTGTATCATGAAACCATCGATTACACGGTGAAAAATGGTGCCATCATAGAAACCTTCACGTACATAGCGTTCGAAGTTGGCTGCGGTTTTCGGTGCTTTGTCATGGTCTAATTCGATGCCGATAACGCCGAAATTGGTAGTTAATTTAATCATGGAAATCTCCAGACGGGAGTGAAACAAAAAGTTGCAGCTTTTAGCTGCAATGGTTAATTTGCTTGATGCATGGCAGTGACGTAATCCACTTCTTCTTTGCTACCAAGTACGACAGCAACTCGCTGGTGTAGTCCATATGGCTGGATATCAAGAATATTTTGTTTGGTATCAGTGGCCGCACCCTGTGCCTGTTCAATTAACAGACTCATGGGATTAGCTTCATACATTAATCTCAGCTTGCCTGGCTTGTCAGGATTACGATTATCCTGCGGGTAAGTAAAGATACCGCCGCGCATTAGAATACGATGCACTTCCGCTACCATGGATGCAACCCAACGCATATTATAGTCTTTACCGCGGTTGCCGGTTTTACCAGCTAGCAGTTCGGCTATGTATTTCTGCATTGCCGGCTGCCAGTGTCGCTGATTGGACATATTGATAGCAAATTCCGCTGTAGTGGCTGGTATTTGCGGATTTTCCTGTGTCAGCTGAAACTGGTTTTGTTCATTCAGGGTAAACATGGCGATGCCATGTTTCAGCGTCAGTACCAGTATGGTCTGTGGACCATACAGAACATAGCCGCTGGCCAGCTGCTGACGGCCGCACTGTAAAAAGCTTTCGGTAGTCAGGGCACCAGAGGGTTTTGCCAGCACCGAAAATATGGTACCGATGGAAATATTGACATCAATATTGGAGCTGCCATCAAGTGGGTCAAAGAGAACCAGAAATTGACCATCGCTATTAGCACTTACAAAGGAATCTTCTTCTTCACTGGCCAGACCGGCGATAGCTGGATTGGAAGACAATGTGTCAATCATTATCCGGTTGGACAGTACATCCAGCTTTTTCTGCTCCTCGCCCTGAATATTGCCAGTATGGGCACTACCCAATATATTATCCAGTGCACCTAAGCGGATTTCGCGGTTGATGAGTAGACACGCATTGCTGATGCTGGTGATAACTTCAGGTAATAATGGTGTGACTGCATAGTTTTGTTGTTGCTGATACAAATAATCAGACAGTAAAACGGACATGCAAATACTCCCTTTTAAAATTCTAGGCCATTATACAGTAGCCTTGTTTGCTTGACTGATAAGCAGATGATTTTCAGGCAATGTGAGACTGTAAAACAAACTGGGCACTGTTATCCTGTGCCAGTAGCTGGGTTAATGCTGGTAAAACTTCTGCTAATTGCTGAGGCAGGGTGTAAGGCGGATTAATAATAAACATTCCACTGCCATGCATACCAAAACCGTCTGGCTGCGGGGATTTAACGTGAAGTTCTGCTTGTACAAAGTTATCTGGAACAAGTTTTTGCAGTTTTATAGGCAACTTCTGGCTTTCTACGCTGCTCAGACAAGGATACCAAACCATATAACAGCCGTTAGAAAATTTTTTTATTGCAGCTTTAAGTGTATCCACAACCTGCTGATAATCTTGTTTTACTTCATAGGGTGGATCGATTAATACTACTGCGCGACGGCTGGGTGGCGGCAGCATTGACAATAAACCCTTGAATCCATCATCACAAAAGACCTGAGCTCGGTTGGGCAATTTTATATTGCGCATATTACTTCGTAATAATTCTGCATCTGTTGGATGTAATTCAAACAGTCTCAGACGATCTTGTTCGCGAGCCACTGCCTGTGCAAGCCATGGTGAACCACAATAATAATTTTTTGTATCTGGTAGGCTGGCTATAACTACTTCACGGAAAGTTTGCAGACTGGCATCCAGATTTTCTTCATCTAAAATTCTTTTAATTCCCTCACGGTATTCGCCTACTTTTTGAGCCTCTTTGCTGTTCAGGCTGTATAGACCTGCTCCAGCATGGGTGTCTATATAGCAATATGCTTTGTCTTTAAGCTTGAAATATTCTAGAACTGATATCAGACAATAATGTTTTAGAATGTCGGCATGATTACCGGCGTGAAATGCATGACGATAGCTGAGCATGTATGTGTGACTGTTGTAAAGACTAATAAATTTGAGTTCTTATTGTACCGAATTTATGCATTAGGGTGAAAGATTCGGCTTTCATTGTTTATGGTATAAATGTTCTAATATAGTAGAAAAAATAGGTAAATAAATTAATTATTTTGACAAAAATTTTTCTATAAGGAAAACATAAGCGATGAGCTATTCTCTTTATATCGGTAATAAAAATTATTCAACTTGGTCTATGCGACCTTGGCTAGTGATGAAACATTTTCAGATAGATTTTACAGAAATAATGGTGCGTTTTGACAACTTCGATGCCGATTCAAAGTTCAAACAAACCATTTTGCCATTGAATCCTTATGGTACGGTACCGATTTTATCAGATAATGAACTGGTGATAAGCGATTCTCTTGCTATCTGCGAATATCTGGCCGAACGGCATCCTCAACTTCCTTTATGGCCTCAAAATTATAAAATTCGCGCAAAAGCAAGAAGCGTAACGGCCAAAATGCACAGTGGTTATAGTCATATACGCCAGCATTTAGCCATGAATATTGAGGCAGTCTTACCTGAAATCGGACAGATAAAACTTCGTGATTTTCCAACACTCAGAGATGAAATCAATTTTTTAGATAATCATTTATCATCTTTGCTTGCAGAATCTGAAAGCCCGTATCTGTTTGGTGATTTTAGCATTGCAGATGCATTTTATGCTCCGATGTGCTTGAGATTGAAAGGATATCAGATACCTGTTTCAAACATTCTGAACCATTACATAGAAACTATATGTACTACCGAAGCGGTGGCTGAGTGGATTGCTGAAGCTCTTGAAGAAAAAGATTTTGTCGTCATGGATGAACCTTATCGTATCTGCCGTTGAAATAAGGATCGATATAAAAATGCCGGTAAGCTTAATCAAGTTACCGGCAATTATTTATTTATTCAGACTGCTTTTTATCTGCAAAGCCAATTGAGGGTTCCACATCGCACCGGTTGCACTCATCACTGCATCAGCTCCGGCTGCGCGATAAGCCAGATAATGCTCTGCATTGCTGACACCACCTACGCCGATTATGGCAAAGTGATTATTTAGTCGGGTTCTTAATCTGTGCAAACGTTCTACCATTTCTAGGCCCGCCCAGCGAATAGCATCACCACAAACCCCGCCTGTAGGTCGGTTTTGTCCCAACGCTGGTTTTCCATCTGCATTTACCGGCCTAGCTGACAATGTGTTGATGGTACTGTAGCCATCTACCACACCGTCCAATACGTGCAGCAGCGGGTAAATAGCTTCATCATTAGCAAAATAAGCAAGTTTAAGAAATAGGGGTTTATCAGGTACGGCGTTTTTGATTTCCTTGGCTATGCGTTCGACCTTAGGAAAATCAAAGCACAATAATTGGTTTACTCCTTCATTGGGGCAGCTTAAATTGGCCTCCAATATGGGAGCTTTTGTTTCTGCTACGAGAAGGGCAGTTTTGGCATAATCTTTTTCGATACTGGCTTCATTACCGGCGGTGCCTTGAAAACTGCCAATCAGAAATTGCCCTTTATGTGCAGCATTTACAGCTGCAGCCATATCAGGCTGCCAGATATCAGGATTAAAGGAAGGCACGCCAAACGAATTGGTAATTGATAACGGCGTGGTGTAATTAGTATCAGCTAAAACTGTATCTACGCCGGCAGACAATTGGTTTTCAGGGTGCACCGATAATACATTAGGTAGGGGGTGGCTGGCATGTGCACGGCTACGTACGGTTTTGTACACACATAAATCAAAACCATAGTTAAATGCTGCTTTGATAAAGCTGGCATTCAGTAATGGACCTGCAGGAATACCGAAAGGCAAATTCACTTCCAGATTTAGAAAAGTTTCTGGCTGCTTTTTCTCTGGTATAGATGGTGGTGTCAGACTGAATGCACCAAAAGGACCTTGCTGATAGTTTTCTTCATAGCTTAGAAGAGGGTTATAAAATGGAGTGGGCTGATTCTGCATTGCTGTTCCTGTTGGTCTGATTGATTTATTCTGGTAAAACAATTTACATGAGCATTTAAGGCGAATCTGGTGTCATTGTGGCGTGCAATATGCTCATTTGGTTTTGGCGCAAAAAAAGCTACAGGGTTTATGTAGCTTTTGCATATCGGGTATGAATCAATTAATTAATTGTGTGCAGTGTACACTAGGTTTGGATGCTGATTAATCTTTTAAATTAATTTAACTCAGAAGTGCAATTCGGACAACGTTTTGCTTCAAGCGGAATTTCGGTACAGCATTCAGGACATTGCTTGGTATGGCTTTGCTGTGGTGGGCTTTTATGCAGACGATTGATCCCTTTGACCACCATAAAAATAGCAAAGCCAACGATAATCAGGCTAATAACTGTATTAATAAATAAACCGATATTAATGGTCACGGCTCCGGCTGCCTGAGCGGCACCCAGTGTCTCGTAAGGGCCGGGGGCTTTGGCACCATCACGCAAGGTAAAGAACAAATTGGAAAAATCTACTCCGCCAATTAGTAAGCCAATAGGGGGCATGATTACATCGTCAACCAATGATTTAACCATATTGGTAAATGCAGTACCGACTACCATACCAACAGCGAGATCAATGACATTGCCTCGCATTAAAAAAGCTTTAAACTGTTCTAAAAATTTCATATTTGCCTCCATGGTTGGCTTATAAATGAAATACTTGCGTATTTATATTAGCGCGATTAAACCAGCAGGCATGCAGGGAAAGCGTTATGCAGTGTAAAAATAATAAAAGCTGCCTGATTCTGAATTCAGGCAGCTTGGAACAACGTTTTGTTAATCAAGCATTATTGTGGGTACTGACTAGATCTTCCGGTACACCCAATGCATTGATGCTGTAGCCACCGTCAACATAGGTGATTTCTCCAGTGATGCCAGTAGCTAAATCGGATAACAGAAAAGCTGCCGTATTGCCCACTTCTTCAATGGTAATATTCCGGCGAATTGGGTTTTGTGCTGAAACGTGGGACAGCAGGCGGCTGAAATTGGCAATACCAGAGGCAGCCAGGGTTTTAATCGGGCCGGCAGAAATGCCATTGCAGCGGATACCTTCCTGTCCCAGACAAGCGGCAGTAAAGCGGATACCAGCTTCCAGAGAAGCTTTAGCCATGCCCATTACGTTATAATTAGGAATGGCACGAACTGCACCAAGATAGGTCAACGCCAGAATGGCACTGTTATGACCAGTCATTAACGGGCGTGCCGCTTTGGCCAGTGCAGGCAAACTATAGGCAGACACTTCATGGGCTGTCATGAAGGCTTCACGGGTAATGCTATCGAGAAAATCACCGTTTAAAGCCTCTTTGGGTGCAAAAGCAATGGCATGTACCAGTCCGTCTAGTTGCGACCAGCTCTGACCGAGGTCAGAAAATAACTGATTGATTTCATCATCACTCTGTACATCGCAGCGATATACCAGTTCTGAGCCGAGGCCGGCTGCCATTTTACGTACCCGTTCTTCGAGTTTGTCTACGACATAGGTGAAGGCCAGTTCCGCACCCTGTTCGTGACAGGCTTTGGCAATACCATAGGCAATAGAGCGTTCCGATATCATACCTGTGATGAGGATTTTTTTGCCTTGCAAAAAGCCCATATTTATTATCCTTGAACGTGATTTGTGTTAGCTTAAAGCCCGCATTATAACTAATATTTACTTTTAGGCGAAATGCTAGTATAGAGTAGAAACTTTAAAACCGGCCGCAGGCTACTAAGCCGATAGGCCGGTAATATCTGAAAAAATTATTAGCTGCTTAAGACGGAAAGATAATGGTCTGCATCCAGAGCTGCCTGACAGCCGGAAGCGGCGCTGGTAATGGCCTGACGGTATATGTGATCTTTTACGTCGCCAGCAGCAAATACACCTGGAATATTGGTAGCACCCACATTACCTTCATTGCCTCCTTTGGTAATGAGATATCCGGTGACATCCATATCCAGCTGGCCTTTAAAAATCTGGGTATTGGGTTGGTGACCAATGGCAATGAAAATGCCGTTTACGGCCAGAAGCTCACTTTCATTGTTTGTATAGTTGATTCTTACAGCGTTGACGCCAGAATCGTCACCCAGAATTTCGTCTACATTGGCATTGAGTTTCAGAATAATTTTGCCTTCTTTTTCCCGTTCCAGTAGCTTATCAATCATGATTTTTTCGGCACGGAAACTTTCTCGCCTGTGAATGACGGTTACAGTACGGGCGATATTGGCTAAATAGAGTGCTTCTTCAATGGCTGTATTACCACCACCTACCACTGCTACATCCTGATCTTTATAGAAAAATCCGTCACAGGTGGCGCAGGCGGAAACGCCACGGCCGGCAAATGCTTCTTCACTAGGTAAGCCGAGATATTTGGCGGATGCACCGGTGGCAATAATTAATGCGTCACAGCTATATGTTCCCATATCACCGGTGAGAGTAAATGGACGCTGCTGCAACTGTACCTGATTAATGTGATCAAAAACTATCTTGGTACCGAAACGTTCAGCGTGAGCCAGAAAGCGTTCCATCAGTTCTGGACCCTGTACGCCATTCACATCTGCCGGCCAGTTATCAACTTCTGTAGTTGTCATCAGCTGACCACCCTGTGCCATACCGGTAATCAGAGTAGGATTCAATCCAGCACGGGCAGCGTATACGGCTGCGGTATAGCCGGCAGGTCCGGAACCGAGAATGATCAGACGGCTGTGTGTGGTTTCTGTCATGACAAATCCTTCTTATGCTTGCAATGCTTGAGTGAAAAATTAGTAATTACTGTACCACAATACCCTCGGTTGATTAATATTGACACTACTATGCAGAGTAATTATTTATCAATGGTGCTGTTCAGCAATCCCATTCAGATGATAATGCTGGCCGCAATATGGGCATTCTATGCTACTGTTTGACTGAATCGGTAAGAATACGCGTGGATGACCGTTCCAAGTTTCGTTTTCTGGTCCGGTGCATATCAGCGGTAAATCATGAGGAGTGATGGTGATCATAGATAAAGCTGAATGACTCATTATATTTTCCTTACATCGGCAATAAGACAAAAAAATCCAGCAGACTTGATAGGCGGAAAATACCTTTATTCAGGCCTGCTGGCTGAGTTTTAGTCAATATAGGTTAACCATGATTCATATTTAGCATTTTTGCCATGAACGATGTCGAAGTATCGCTGCTGGATTTCAGTAGTCAGCGGACCACGTGCGCCGCAGCCGATTGTGCGTCCATCAACTTCACGGATAGGAGTAACTTCAGCTGCGGTACCAGTAAAGAATACTTCATCGGCACAATAAACTTCATCACGGGTAATGCGTTTTTCAGTTACCGTTAACTGCATATCTGCAGCAATGGCCATTACAGTACGACGTGTAATGCCATCGAGTGCGGCATCCAGTGCTGGCGTGTAAAGTTTACCATCATTGATAATAAAGACATTCTCACCTGAACCTTCTGCTACAAATCCGTTAGCATCTAACATAATGGCTTCATCGTAGCCATTACGAGTGGCTTCGGTATTGGCCATAATAGAATTCATGTAGTTGCCATTTGCCTTGGCTTTAATCATGGTGATATTAGGGTGATGTCGGGTAAATGAACTGATTTGCACGCGGATACCACGCTGCATGCCTTCTTCACCAAGATAAGCACCCCATGGCCAAGCTGCTACTATGACTTGTACATCATTCTGATCCGGCGCTACCCCCAGTTTGTTAGAACCATAAAAAGCCATAGGGCGGAAATAGCAGGAGGACAGTTTGTTGGCCTTTACTACTTCAATGTGAGCCTGATTAATCTGTTCTTGTGTATAGGGCAGGTGCATGCCGGTAATTTTTGCAGAATTAAACAGGCGTTTGGTGTGATCCTGCAAGCGGAATATAGCGGCACCTTTTGAGGTTTCGTAGGCACGGACACCCTCGAATACGCCCATGCCATAATGTAATGTGTGTGTTAAAACGTGTGTTTGGGCATTTCGCCAGTCGACAAGATTACCGTTAAACCAGATAAAACCGTCGCGATCGGCCATAGACATAGTAAAACTTCTCCAAAATAAGACATTAAGCTGCGTGGCCGAAACTCAGCTCTGCATGGGATAGGGCAAAACTGGGTCTAAGACTTGGGCAGTGCAAGAATCAATGTAACAACAGCCTAGGGTCTTAGCTTTAGCCAGTGGTTGCTGTTACTTTATGTAAACATAAATATTATACACTGCCTGTTTTGCTTGCCAATGCTGAAAACATGGGCTGCTTTTGCTAAAAAGCCGTGAAATCGTTTAAACTGTGTTGTTTCTCGGCTAAACAGGCTGTTATCTGGCATATGATTGTTTTTTCTGAAAACAGTACTTTACGGGGTAGACGGGTATGAAGATTATTTACACATTAATAAAGATAGTGGTGTTACTGGCTTTGCTGTTACTGGCTGTAAGTAATACACAACTGATTACATTTAATTATCTGCCTGGGCAGATGCTGAATTTACCGCTGATTGTACTGTTGCTGATATTTTTTATTATTGGTGCGGTGTTTGGGGTGTTTGCTATGTTTGGTCGTCTGTTAAGACTGCGCAGTAAGGTTAATCAATTGCAGGTTAAAATTGATAAGCAAACGAAAGCTGCCAGTCAGTCAGGCCATACTGAAACTATTGCCACCAATGCAGGTGTGAACGGCCAAAATCATTCTGAAGAGCAGAAGGTAAATAATCAGCATGGATAGCAATGATTTTTGGATGTGGCTGGCGCCAGTTTTTTTATTACCGGTTTTTTTTGCCATGGGTTGGTTTGCGGCACGTGTTGATATGCGTGCTGTGCTGAAACAGGCAAAAGCTATTCCAGAAGGATTTTACAAAAGTTTGGATGCGCTGGCGGAACACAAAAGTGCGGTTGCGGTACGTGAGCTTGCTGAAGTAGTGGATCAGCAGAATGATGCCAGACAGAGTACATATGAACTGCATCTGACACTAGGTAAGCTGTATCGCCAGCGCGGAGAAAACGATAAAGCTATTGCTCTGCATCAAAGCTTGCTTGAATTACCAGAAACCATCGCAGAACGACGAGATACTGTTGCTTTTGAGCTCGGACAAGACTATCAGGCGGCCGGACTAGTGGATCGTGCAGAACAAATATTGGTTGGTTTGCTTGATGGCAGTAAGGCTCGGCAGGCACGACAAATTCTACTGAATATCTATCAGCAGGATCGCGACTGGGAAAAAGCAATTAAACTCGCTGAAGAGTTAAGCACTGGTGATCAGACATATCAGTTTGAAATTGCCCAGTTTTATTGTGAGCTGGCTCAGCTGGCTTTATACCATTCGGAATACAATAAAGCGCGCGAATATATTTTTCAGGCTTTGGCGGTAAACCGTAAATGCTGCCGTGCGAATATGATTTTGGGTGATGTAGAGCTGAAACAACATAATTATCAGGCCGCGATAGATGCTTATAGTGCAATAGAAAAGCAAAATTATGAGTATCTGAGTCAGGTAGGTGAGCGCCTGTATGATGCTTATGATGGTTTACATAAAGCTGCCGACGGTATCGAAGTTTTGATTGGATTTGCCCAGACCTTTCCTCAGTTGGATTTATCCGGTGTGATATATGAAAAGTCAGTACCTATATATGGTGAAGACAAAGCTACGGAGATTGTGATTGATTTGGTACGGCGCAAACCTACACTCACGGGAACTTATCGTTTGCTCGGGGTTTTGCAGAATAGTATAAACCCGAAATGGAAGGCGGAAGTGGATATGATGCGTTCAGTAGTGGGAATGCAGATGCAAAAATCTGTGATGTATCGTTGCCGACACTGCCATTTCAAATCACAAGTGTTTTTCTGGCATTGCCCAGCCTGCAATAAATGGGAAACGTTTACGCCAAACCGCATTGATATTTAGTTTGCAAGCTGAAACGGATTGGTCTAAGCAGACTTAGCGTTTAGTTATCTTTTTTTATAAGCAGAACCATTCAGATTGATAAGCCTCTTCTGACAAGCTAACTGGTCCTTATTATTTTGTAATTTTTTTCTATATAAAGTATGAATCCATTAATGCTAGATACCACGTTGATTGATCAACCAGCTAAGCCAGTTATTGTGGCGCTGGATTTTGCCAGTGCGGAAAAAACGCTTGATTTTGTGCAGCAGCTGGAACCAAGTCTATGTCAACTCAAAATCGGCAAAGAGTTGTTTACCGCTACCGGACGGTATCTAGTGGAACAATTGGTGTTGCAAGGCTATCGAATATTTCTGGATTTGAAATATCACGACATTCCCAATACTGTTGCTTCTGCCTGTAAGGTAGCCGCTGATATGGGTGTATGGATGGTGGACATGCATGCTTCGGGAGGGCGCAGAATGATGGAAGCTGCAGCCGAAGCGGTCAGCAATTACAGTCAGCCTCCATTATTGATTGCAGTAACAGTTTTAACCAGTATGACCCAGTCAGAGCTGGCTGAAACCGGCATAAACCTGCCGATTGATGAAGCGGTTGTTCGTTTGGCTGAATTGAGCAGTCAAGCAGGTATGAATGGTGTAGTTTGCTCTGCACAGGAAGCCACTTTATTGCGTCAGCAGTTGGGACAAGAGTTTTTATTGGTTACACCCGGTATTCGTCTCAGTACTGATATCAAAGACGATCAGCGTCGAATCATGACGCCTAAAGCTGCTTTGGCTGCAGGCAGCAGCTATTTGGTTATGGGGCGTCCAATTACTCAAAGTGAGCATCCTTCGGCATTGTTACAGCAAATCAATCAGGGTCTAATTTAGCTCAGAAAATTTTATGTAATTATGCCTGCTAGAAATTAATTAAAGCAGGCATTTTTTCATAATATTATCTGTATATCAGCCAGTGAGCTGTTTGCTGATAAGTTTTTTCACTGGTGGTAGATTATTGCTGATGCGTAATACCAGAGATCGCATCAGCCGAGCAGGATGGCTGTCATTGGTGAACAACGACACCATGGCATTGGTGCCATGATAAAGCATCCGTGTATGCGGCATATGCTGGCGCTGGTATTGTGCCAATAGGGTTTGGCTGCCAATGTCTTTACCTTTCTGGACCGCTTCAATGATTAGTTTAGATAAGATACCAACTCCACTCAGCCCTAGATTGAAACCATGGGCGGTAACCGGATGCATACCTACTGCGACATCACCAATCAGGGCACTACGGTGGGCATAGAATGCATTGGCGTGAACGCCAACAAGCGGGTAATGATGCACAGTGCTGACCAGATGCATGTCACCCAATTTGCCTTTGAGCTGCTTGGTAATATCTGCCGCCAGTTGTGCAGGAGACATATTTAGAATTTCACCAGCGCGTTCATTATTAATGGTGACCACGCAGTTGGTCATATTTTCTTCTAAGGGCAGCAAGGCCAATGTACGGCCATAATGGAAACATTCCAGAGCAGTATGCTGATTGCTCAGGGTATGACGCATGCGGAATACAATCACCGTACGTCCGAAATCATGAATCTGAGCGGATATACCTAATTGACGGCGAGTGTTTGAAAAGCGGCTATCAGCAGCAATGAGCAATCTAGCGCTTATGGTTTGCCCGTTATCCAGAGTGGCTTCGATGTGGTTGCTATCTTCATTTCTGACATCAATAATGCTATGTCCACCAATCAAGTTGATGTTTTTATAAGGGGTGACAGCTTCATAGGCCGCACGGCGGATATGATGATTACTGATTAGGAAACCTAAAGTATTCGCCGGTTTACCGCGTGCCATAGTGGGTTGTTCGAAATGTAGTTGATAATTCGAATAACCATTGATTACTTTGGCATCACGCAAAGGATAAATTTCATTTGCCGGTACTTTGTCCCACATATCCAGCTGTTGCATGAGTTCCTTTGAGTAATGGGTCAGGGCAATTTCCCTGCCATCAAACGGTGGTTCTGCCAGCGTAGCCGAATCTTGCTTTTCTACTACGGTAATTGATAGTCCAGATGGTGCCAGTGCACGTGCCAGACTCAACCCTGCCGGACCGGCACCGACAATAATGACATCAGTTTCTTTACCTGAGCTTGGAGAGACATTAGTTGCCGTCATAAAATCTGTTCCTGAATGAATATATTCTATACAGCACTAGGATAACTGAAAATCAGCACGAATCCTATCTTAAACGCTTACAAAGTTAATAAAGGTCAAGCTTAACTTGGAGTTTGCGCCTCTGCTAAAATCATGGAAATGGTATTTAGATATGAATGGTTACTCATATGGCTGAAAATTCATTTCAAGAAAAGTTGCAACAACTGGGTAAACTGGCCAGAGCCCAGCGTCAGGCTGAAGAGCAGCAACGGGCACAGCAAGCAGCAAAGCGTCAAACAGATATCACTTTCAGTGAAGCGATGGGTAAGGATATTGTGCCGTTAAAAGCCAGAAATCAGTTTCAGCATCCACGTGACACTAGTCCGATTAAACCGCGTCAGAAGCTGGAAGAGCTGCTGGATACGGAAAGCTATTTTTATATTGGTGAAAATCAGGAAGATAGTGCACCTGTGGTGTTTAGTAAAAATGGCCGTGGTATGGCTGATATTAAACGTTTGCAAGCCAGACATTGGCCGATAGTGGCTTATGTGGATTTACATGGTTACAGACAAGAAGAAGCACAGGAAGTGCTTAACGAATTTATCGCATATATACAGCAATACGGTGTCGTGGGCGAAATTGTTCATGGCAGTGGTCTGGGCTCCAAAGACTATCAGCCGATATTAAAAACGCTGGTACGGCGCTGGCTGATGGCCCATCCCGAAGTTATTGCCTATGCTCAGCCTAATGAGCGCAATGATGGTGCGGTGTATGTATTGGTTAAAAAGAAACATCGTATGCATGAGAAAAATTAATTTTTGCAGATGAAACAAAAAAGGTTTCGACTTCATCAACTCAGTTAGATCTGTATGGGAATATTTAACAATGCAGCTTTCTTATCCCGAGAGATGTAATGCGTAATAAAAAGGCTAAATGGATACGGCACATTAAATACAAAATGCCGACACAAGCTTCATTATTTGCCTCGCCTTGGTTTAAGCCATTCGCACGCTGGTTTGACCGACCCTATTTTTGGCAGCTTAGTCGTGAACGGGCTGCTTCGGCAGTGGCTGTTGGAATGTTTTGTGGTCTGATGCCAGGTCCAACACAATTTTTTACCGCACTTATTGTGGCTTACCTTGTTCGTACACATTTACCACTGGCATTGTTAACTACACTCTATACTAATCCGTTAACTTATGTACCTCTTTATTACTGTGCTTATGAAATAGGTGCCGGTCTGATGTATGGGCAATGGGGTGTAGAAATGCCTGCCTTGCCGGCTTTAACCATTGGTCATCTGGGTTCGGAGCTCTGGCAATGGGTGATACAATTTGGCAAACCTTTGCTTGTTGGCGTACCTGTACTAGGGATGATTCTGGCTGCTCTCGGCTATTTTTTGGTCTGGAATGGTTGGAAATGGGTAGCGTACAGAAAAGCACACCGTAATATCCGGAATTAATATGATAGAGCGTTCGTTAACAGATAATGAATTGCGTCTGGTTACAAATTTACTTGGTCATGCAGCTAATTGGTCAGAAGTAAAGATTGTTTTCGGAGCTTGGTGGCAGTTTCATCAGCATGCAGCCATTACCTGCGGCAATCGTATTTATTTTCCAGCTGCTTATTTCACAGATGATTTTGTAGCCACCTCTTTAAGCCGGCAAGCATGGCTAATTCATGAATTAATACATGTATGGCAGAGCCAGCATGGTTTTCCGGTTTTATTGGCCGGTGTCTACCTAGCAATGAAAGCAGGTTATCATCACCGCCGTGCCTACCGTTATCCGCCTTTGAATGAAATTAAATACTTCGGCCAGCTTAATATGGAGCAGCAGGCACAACTGGTACAAGATTATTTTCTGGCACTGACCGGTGATAGTAGACACCATTCGCATCTACTCTATTTCCGTCGTTTGCTGAAGCCGTTTGTCAATCATCCGCATAATCAGCGCTTACTCCCTCATTACTGAACGTACAGCAAGCCAGAATAGCCTCCGAAAGATTTCCGCACAAGCTGATATAATCTGCATTTGATTTTATTGCCGGAGTGATTCATGTCTGTATTTGATGCAGCTGCACAGCAATTGCATAGTGTACGAGATTTTTTACGTTTTACTGTCAGTCAGTTTGAAGAAGCCAAACTGTTTTTCGGCCATGGAAATAATAGTGCCTATGATGAGGCTGCCTATTTGATTTTGCATACCTTACATTTGCCGCTGGATACTCTGGAGCCTTTTTTAGATGCGCGGTTACTGGATACAGAAAAAGGTACCTTGCTTCATCTGGTACAGCGCCGTATCAGTGAGCGTATACCTGTAGCTTATCTAACCAATCAGGCTTGGCAGGGCGAATATGAATTCTATGTGGATGAACGTGTGATTGTGCCACGTTCATTTATTTACGAACTATTAGGCGAACCTCTGCGGTTATGGATTGAATATGACGAGCTGGTACACAGTGCACTGGATTTGTGTACTGGTAGTGGGGCGCTGGCAATCCAGATGGCGCATTGCTATCCAGATGCGGTAATTGATGCTGTTGATATCAGTCTAGATGCGCTTGAAGTAGCCGCAATCAATGTAGAAAACTATGGATTGCAGGAACGAATTAATTTAATTCATACAGATTTATTTACTGGTATAGACAATACGTATGATTTGATAGTTTCTAATCCGCCATATGTGGATGCAGAGTCTGTTGAGCAGCTGCCGGAAGAATATTTACATGAACCTGAGCTGGCACTTGGCAGTGGTGAAGATGGGCTGGATGTAACCAGACAAATCATTCAGCAGGCTGCTCGTTATCTGAATCCTCATGGCGTATTAGTGGTAGAAATTGGTCATAACCGAGAAATACTTGAGCAGGCATTTCCAGAATTGCCATTTACATGGCTATCCACTAGCGGTGGCGATGGTTTTGTATTCTTGCTAAGTCGGGAACAACTGTTGGGTGAAGAATAAACTACACATCTATGGTCAGTTAAGCCAGTTTGGCTTCAATAAAAGTTTACTTTACCATTGGCTAAATGGCTTGCTGACCAGATTACTGTTGTAATAGCGTGGATCATCTGATACCTCCTCGCCAATCCACTCTGGCAAAATAATTTCATCCTGTGCATGGTTTAGTTCCACTTCAGCTACAATCAGTCCATGATTAGCGCCCAGAAATTCATCAATTTCCCACACAAGACCATTCAATGGTATGCAATAACGATATTTTTCAATAATAGGTTGTTCGGCCAGATGCTGAATCATATATCGTGCTTCGTCCGGCGGTATAGGATATTCAAATTCTGTACGCGTAATGCCTTTAGTTGTACTTTTAATGGTTAGCCATGCTTCATTTTCACAGCAACGCACACGCACTGTGCGCTCCTTGATGGTGGAAAGGTAGCCCTGACAATAATGATTTGCAGGTACCAGACCCCGCCAGCCATTGCCTCTTACCAGAAATTTACGTTCAATCTCTTTTGCCACAATCAATTTCTTTCATCTAATATATACAAGAAAAAGCACCAGCAACCGTGTTTTAGCTTGCTGGTGCAGGGTCTTAAGCTTAATAATAGCAGTTAAGAAGCCAGTTTGTTGGCAATGGCATTAAACATCAGTGAAGCTTCCAATGGCTGCTCCAGCATAGAAGGCTCAGCTTTCGGCCATGTAGACCACTGTACAATAACCAGTTTTTGCGCCTGATTAACCATTATAATCTGCCCGTAAATACCCAGAGCCCACATGGTATCTTTACTGTTTAGCCCAGTTTTGGGTGCTACATCAGCAGCATTAGCCGGTACACTATTATTCCACCATTCATAACCATAAGTACCCTCTGGATGTAGCTTGCTTACTGAATTTTTTGCCTGATTCCAGCTACGCGCATCTTTTACCCAGTTTGCCGGCAGAATCTGCTGACCATTTGGTAATTTGCCGTTATTCATCACAAACAGGCCAAATTTACCCCAATCCTCAAGTGTGGCATTAAAACCATGAGCACCAACATCATGTTTGCCCACCGCATAACTATGCCATACACCATCACGACTCATGCCAAAAGGCTGCCAGATTTTATCCTGAAGATATTTGGCAATATTTTCACCAGTGGCTTTTTCAAGAGTATCACCTAGCAACCATGCGCCACCTGAAGAATAAGACCAAGCTGTACCTGGTTTGGCGTAGGCCTTACGTTGTGGGTTTTTGACTAGATTGTTGACACAGGTATAAGTGTTGGGATGTGCTTCACATTGGGTTAGCTGCGCAAAATCAGATTGAGGATTGGTGTAGTCTTCGTTCCAGTTAACACCAGAAGTATGTTGCAACAATTGACGAATTGTAACGTTTTCCCATGCAGTACCACGTACATCAGGATTATATTTGACCACCTTATCATCTAGAGATTTGATTTTACCTTCTTTAAGAGCCACACCCACTAGAGTGGATACAATCGATTTACCTACAGACCGGGACGTCCATAAAGTCGTTGGGTTATTACCGTTGGCATAATAATCCCAAACCACTTTACCATCTTTTATAACCATCATACCGGTTACATTGTTGCGTTTTAAATAGTCTTTCAACAGATAAGACTGGCCATGAAGTTGATAACTTACCTGATTAAGATTTTGTGTTGCACGTGGTAAAGGTTTACCGCCTGCTGCATGAAACACATCACCAGCATACGAGCGGTAATCATTACGAAAACCAATTGCACGCTGCTGCTGATTCCATGTCAGCATGTTTTTAACATTTGGCAGTTTTTTGTCAACAGGTGTAGGGCAGTTATTCAGATGTAGCGTTTTGCAATTATTCTGAATTGTGTTTGCCTGAGTGTTAAACGCAGCTGAAAGACATAACGTTAATAGCGCTATTTTTATTGTTTTTAAAGAAGAGTGCATATAAATCTCCCAAAAAATATCACAACTATAAAAAGTAATGCATCGCTAATATATTTAAAAGCGATAATAACATTATCTTACTTTTAAAATAGAGTTGTAAATATGTTAATAAATTATATTTTAATGGATGTAGTCTTATTAGAGATTAAAATCAAAGTTTTTGAATGATATTAATAAATACAATTTTGAAAATTAATAATTTTAATTATTTAAACGAATAAAGTTTAAATATTGGAATACATTAATGAGAATTTATTTTTAAGATTGATGAGAAATCAGTCAATAAAAAAGATGTAGTTAGAAACTGACAATTTCATGAACCATCAATCGAATTCTGATCATACAAAAATTATGCTTATACAATTGTTATGCATTATTAAAAAGAAACCTGCTTTTGAGCAGGTTTCTTTTACAACAATCAGGCGAATGTCAGAACACCATCCTGAGCAGTTAACATAATCGTACTGTCAGGCGCGTAATCACCAGCTAATAATTCCTTAGCCAGCGGATTTTCAATTTCCGTCTGGATAGCGCGTTTCAAAGGACGGGCTCCGTATACAGGGTCGAAGCCCACTTTAGCCAGTACATCCAGAGCAGCATCGTCAACTTGCAAGTGCAAATCCATTTTTTCCAAGCGGTTGCGCAGCCCTGCGAGCTGAATATTCGCAATTGCACGGATATTAGACTGATTCAAACTATGGAAAACCACCACTTCATCAATACGGTTTATCAGCTCAGGGCGGAAGTATTGTTTTACTTCTTCCATTACAACCGCTTTAATGGCTTCGTAATCATCACTCACCATCTTCTGGATTTCCTGACTACCAATATTAGATGTCATCACAATTACCGTGTTTTTGAAATCGACAGTACGTCCCTGTCCGTCTGTCAAACGCCCATCATCCAGTACCTGTAACAAAATGTTGAAAACATCTGGGTGGGCTTTTTCCACTTCATCCAGTAACACAACACTATAAGGATTACGTCGTACCTGCTCGGTCAGGAAGCCGCCTTCTTCATAACCAACATAGCCGGGAGGCGCACCAATTAGGCGTGCTACAGAGTGTTTCTCCATGTATTCCGACATGTCTACACGAATAAGATGAGTTTCACTGTCAAACAGGAAGCTAGCCAGTGTTTTGCATAGCTCTGTTTTACCTACACCGGTAGGTCCAAGGAATAAAAAGCTGCCGTAAGGTTTATTAGGATCAGCCAGACCAGAACGTGAGCGGCGAATTGCATCAGCTACAGCTCTAACAGCCTCATCCTGACCTACCACACGTTCATGCAATACTTCTTCGATTTTCAGCAGTTTTTCACGTTCACCAGCCATCATTTTCGATACTGGGATACCTGTCATACGTGATACAATTTCTGCGATTTCTTCCGAGCCAACTTTAGTGCGTAACAGTTTGTTTGGCTGTGTATCATGCTGACCGCTGTCTGCTGCCTGTAACTGAGCTTCAAGTCGTGGCAATTCCTCATATTGCAGCTTGGCCACATCCTCCCATTTGCCTTCACGTTTTAGTGCATCCATACGAACTTTAAGATGATCAATCTGTTCTTTAATGGTTACACTGCCTTGGGCTTTAGCACGCTCGGCTTTCCAGATTTCATCCAGATTGGCAAATTCACGCTTAACGTTATCCAGTTCTTCATCCAGTAAAGCCAGACGTTTTTTACTGGCTTCGTCATCTTCCTTCACCAAAGATGCGCGCTCAATTTCTAGCTGAATTTCTCTCCGTTTCAGCTTATCCATGCTTTCCGGCATAGACTGGCTTTCCACCTTAATCAGTGAAGCAGCTTCATCAATTAGGTCAATTGCCTTATCGGGTAGAAAGCGGTCAGTAATATACCGGTTAGACAATTCAGCTGCGGCCACAATAGCCGGATCGGTAATTTCCACACCATGATAAATTTCATACCGTTCCTGCAAGCCACGCAAAATTGCAATGGTATCTTCAACCGTAGGCTCTTTCACAAGCACCTTCTGAAAACGCCGTTCCAAGGCTGGGTCTTTTTCAATGTACTGGCGGTATTCATCCAAAGTAGTTGCGCCAATACAATGCAATTCTCCACGCGCCAACGCTGGCTTGAGCATATTACCTGCATCCATGGCTCCATCAGCTTTACCAGCACCAACCAGAGTATGAATTTCATCTATAAAAATTATTGTATTGCCTTCATCTTTAGCTAAATCGTTCAATACAGCCTTGAGCCGTTCTTCAAATTCACCTCGGAATTTAGCACCGGCAATCAAACTCGCCAAATCCAGCATCAGCAGCCGTTTATTGCGTAAAGAGTCTGGTACTTCATTATTAACTATCCGCTGAGCCAAGCCCTCAACAATAGCAGTTTTACCTACACCCGGTTCACCAATCAGTACCGGATTATTTTTGGTACGCCGTTCCAGCACCAAAATAGTGCGCCGGATTTCATCGTCTCGTCCGATTACAGGGTCCAGTTTGCCGGCACGGGCTTTTTCTGTTAAATCTGTTGTATATTTTTTCAGTGCTTCACGTTGGTCTTCTGCATTAGGATTATCCACACTTGCCCCCCCACGTACGGCATCAATAGCCATATTTAATTTATCTTCAGTAGCGCCTGCTTGTTTCAAAATACGGCCACATTGCCCATTTTCCTGTACCGCAGCTAGCAGAAATAATTCACTGGCGATATACGCATCATTGCGCTTGGTAGCTGCCTTATCCATCAAGTTCAAAATGTGCTGTAACTCGGTACTCGGCAGAATTTCACCGCCCTGACCAGATACCTTAGGTAAACCATTAATAGTGGTTTCAACTTGCTGTTTCACTTGTGCCAGATTGGCCCCAGCCTGTGTCAATATTGCAGCGCTGCCACTATCCACATCATCAAGCAAGGCTTTCAATACAAAAACAGCCTCAAGATATCCGGCATCCTGACCCAAAGCAATGCTCTGAGCATCCTGCAATGCCTGCTGAAACTTTGCTGTAAGCTTATCGAATCGCATCAGATTTCCTTCATTAAAATTTTAATTAATAGATATATTGGTATGAGAAAATTAATGTCAAGACCTAAAATGGCTAAAATAGAGTCTAATTTATAACTTGCTGATTTATAAATTTAATAAATAGTGATGTTATTAACAGCCTAGATTGCTCAATTCCTCACACCTAAACAGCATTGAATTATCACTATATTGTATTGATAGATTGTTTCCATAATGATAAGAAACAATTGATTTTATGAACATCATCGCCCCAACTTCGGAACCAAAACTGTATCAAACTTCAAAGCATAATCAGACATGCCTCTTTCCTTAGTAACGCGCAATATTTAAAAATTAAGCAAAGTTTGTGCTACATCATAAAAATATAAAAATTTATATAAATCATATTGTAAAGAATATTTATATGCTAAATACATTTTATGCTGTTAGGGCAGATGCCTGACTAAAATTTCACAAAATTTGTGAGTATATCTGTGGATAACTTAAAAAAAACAAGATGAATCAATCCAATTTTAAGGTGCTTAAAATTTAAGCAGAAAAACCATCCAATATACAAACCATTCAGCAACAACAAATCAATTTCTTATTTTGAAACATAAATATCAATAGATTCATCCAATTAATTAAACGCCACTATAGATTTGACTTGTAGCTTCAATACAACTTGAGCATAAATTTGTCATATACTCATTTTTCCAACGCTTAAAAGATTAAATGGTGTAAAATTAATTATTATTATGAATATCAAAATAAGACAGCCATGAGAACCGAAGAATTTAATAAGTGCCGTGAATTTCTTGAAGGGCAAATCATGCGCACTCCTGAAAATAAAGAATTAATTGCCACATATCAAAAGCTGCTGGAGCTGAAGAGCATATACGATACTGAAATTCATATTTCCATGCTCGATAAGAAAGCACGCAAAATGGAGTTTCAGCAGCAAGTTCAGTCAGGCAGTGTTACCGTTGCAGAAACTCATGAAGACGGAATGGACATTAAAGATGATTCTCAAAATTATAACCAGCTGCAACATAACCAAACAAATTTAATGGCTAATCAGAAAAACTGGTACAACTATCAACGGATACAGCATCATCACTTTGGCAACAACTAAAAAGCATTACACGAACCTACATCATCCAACCTTAGATATTAATCATAGTGTATTGGCCATCAAAGGAAGTTTTTTCTTAATTAAAGAAAAAACTTCCATTTTATATTTACTGTAATACTCAAAATAACACTGCAAGCTAAATATAAAAAAACAACGATTCAGACACAATCAGAAAGCTAGTTAATATAAACCTCTTAATATTATGTGTGGCTACCAAACGGCATTGAAAAGAATTGATAACTGCAAAGTATCTGAAAATAAAATTCCAAGCGAGCCTGAATATAAATACTTAATAAAAATTTTTTTGAAAATTTACAACACATTAAAATAATTCACGGATTATATTTGCCACCTATACAAAACATAATAATAATCAATTGCAGATTAGTATAAAATTTTAAATAGGGGCTGAAAAATGGATTTACAGCATGAAAATAGTGTGGGGACAAAGGCATATTCTGCTCAATGCATTAACAAAAAATTGGTACATAAACGTGCCATAAGTGAAGTGTTTATCACTTCAATAAAAACTACCAAACAAGATCAGTTTCTAGTCACGGCACAGCTTCCGCGTACGCATATGTATTTCAATGATAATCTTACGGGATATTATGATGCGATATTGCTACAGGAAATATTTCGGCAGGCAGCCATTAGCATCACACATCAATTCTATCAGATACCATTTTCCAATATTTTCATCATTGATAACACACAATTAAAAATTAAAAATCATCAATTGTTAAAAATGATTAACTATCCAGCTGATGTGTTTATAGACATTAAAATACTGACATTTAAAACCAAACGCGATACTTTAACCGGTCTAACATTAAGTGAACAACTTTATATTAACAATTTACCGTGTGCTCATTCACAGACCACCATGCACTGGCTAAACCAAGCACTATGGACCAAATTAAGAAAAAAAACAGCCATTCAATCTGTTTCGCTTGGCAATGATTATTCTGAAAATTACTTTCCTCTTCCAGCATTTATGGTTGGTAAAAACCTGAGTAAAAATGTCGTAGCAACTAACCTGATTGAAAATCACGCAACTATTCAAACAACTTTAGGTTTCGATCCCAGCTATTCGGCACTTTGTGACCATGAAGTAGACCATATTTCAGGCATGGTCTTAGTAGAACTTTGCAAACAAACAGCTCTAATCGCTATCAGAAAATGTTTTCAACTACCGGCAAATCTGCTTGAGTTAATCTCTTGCTGCCTGAATTTCAAAGCCTTTTGTGAATTAGGGTCAGATGTAGATTGCGTGATAGATAAAGCAAAAATGGTACTGGACACCTCACAAGAAAATCAGACCATTACGTTCCCTATTGTGATAAAACAGAAAGACAAAACAATGGCGAGTGTAGACGTCACCTTTAAAATTTTATCCCATTAAAGCAGAGTCATTATCATGAATAAGCCTATATTCTGGTTTGATTTCGGGGGCGTACTTACGCCACCAATTAAAGCAATTATCTATCAATACCAGCAGAAAACCCAATTACCAGCAAATATCATGTTGCAAGCTGTAAAAGACACTGCTGCTGAATTTGGCTATACAGGACTCGAGCCTCTAGAAATTGGTTTAATCAGTGAGCAAGAGTGGGGCAGACGGGTAAAAAACAGATTGACCCAGCTCCAACCAAATATTGACACTTCAAAAGCCGATCTGGAACATTTCGGGCGTCAATGGTTTGAAAATATTCAACCAAATACACCTATGATAGATAAAGTTCGGCAACTAAAGAAAGCCGGATTCACCATAGGTTTATTAACCAATAATGTCAGAGAATGGGAAGCTTACTGGCGGCCTATGATAAACCTTGATGACGTGCTGGATATAATAGTGGATTCTTGTAAGGTTGGCTGCCGAAAGCCAGACCAGACCATCTTTCAAATAGCTGAGCAACAAGCCAACACAACTGCGCAACACTGTATCCTAATTGATGACACAGAAGAAAATTGTGTAGCCGCTCAAAAAAGAGGATGGCAAACTATTCATTTTATTGATAATGACCAAGTATTAAAGGAAATCAGCTATTTAACTGCAAACAAATGTTTAGAATAAAAATCTTTTTTCCTCCTATTAAGTTTAATATCTACATCTGGGCAATTGCAATTCAATATAGTGATTTGTCACCCAATATTTTTTCCAGATAATTCATATAGACTTTTTAAAAAAGCTGATTTTAATTGGAGTAGAAAAGATGTAAGAAAGGCCCGCCAAGTATGAATACGCAGACTATAAGTATGTCTCTTACATGTATTGCTTATTTCTCCCCTCATTCATAAAACCAATTCCATACAAATAGCATATTTGAAATTTTTCAGATTTCTAAATTTCAGTAACCTTCACGATGCGATTTTTCAAAGTTACTACATCATGAGTAGAATCAGGTTATTTACCCCTATTTAATCAATTAATCTCATTATCTTTTATGGCATATGGCTCATATTTTAGATAGGCAATCAAGAGATAATGCTAATATTGTTGCTAAAAATTAACAGTTCATTAATGCTAAAGTCTTTATCTGAAAATAATATTGAATAAAATTTGAATAAAAATATTTATTATATATATCATAATGTTATTATAATATTTATTTAATTTGTTAATATCATATATGCATATTAGTAGTAATTAAATAGACTAAATTCCAATGTTCTTAATAAAAATTAATATTAAAAAGCAATCATGACGATTATAATTTTTGGAAACTTTCTGAAAAAATTGTCTTCCTATTACTAATATTTTTACAGATTTGTCCATTATTGTAGTTGCAATAAACAGAAGTCTAACCTCAAGTAATTTTCTTTATAAATTATGTGGAAATAAAACAGTATTTGAAATCTTCAGACTAATTGCTTCATTTTTAGCATAGGGGCAGCATTCTACAACGCAATATTTTTATAAACCAGCCAGATTAAATGAATAAAAATCACCATAAAATTATATTCATTACTCTTTACTATCCATTCAAAGCCGAAAATACCAGCCTCATTATTAAAGGCAATATTGCCTATCTTTAGAGCTACATGGATCACAGGCAGTCATAATTTACTTTACATATTTAAAGAGCAAAATGTATCTACATAAAATCGTATTGCTTATCAATTTCTTGGCTAGTGGTCTTATAAGTGTTTACGCCTCTCCGGTATCAGAAGTAGCTTCCCGGCTGGACCGTCAGCAGCAACAGCAAATCATTCGTGAACAGCAGCGCCAGCAGCAGTTTCAGCAGCAAATGCAGCCTGAAGTAAATATTCGTCTACAGCCACAAGAAGAAAACCCAACACAGACAGACAAACTGATAACCAACGAAACCCCGTGTTTTGCCATCAACAGCATCACCCTGACAGGAGAAGAAGCCAGCCGGTTCCAGTTTGCCCTAAAAAAAGCGCAGCGCCAGAGCCAGTTTACCGCAGGCATGTGCCTAGGCAGCAAAGCCATCAACCAGATCATGACCTTGGCACAGAATGCCGTCATCGAACGTGGCTACACCACCACCCGTATTTTAGCCACACCACAGGATCTTACCAGCGGCACCTTACAGCTCAGCGTCATTCCGGGGCGAATCCATACCATCCGTTACAATTTAGACAATGCAGCAACCACCCACGTAGAGCGTATTCGCCGCATCCAGAACGAATTTCCAGCCAGAGCCGGAGACATCCTGAATCTGCGGCAGCTAGAGCAGGGACTAGAAAACCTGCGTCGCGTTCCCACCGCCGAAGCTGATATCCAGATAGTACCGGCTGAAGCACCGAACGAAAGCGACATCGTCATCAGCTGGTCACAACGAACCATTCCCTTTCGTATAAGTTTTAACGCAGACGATTCCGGCAGCCATTCCACAGGGCGTTATCAGGGAGGCGTCACATTATCAGCAGATAATCCATTAGGACTAAGTGATTTATTTTATATCAACTACAACCATGATTTAGGCAGCAAAGACAGTCAAATGGACAGCGATGGCAACCGTACCGGCAGCGGTACCCGTGGCTATGCACTGCATTACTCAATACCTTATGGCAACTGGCTGATAGCGTATAACCGCAACCATTACCGTTATCATCAGGCCGTAGCCGGATACAACGAAAACTACGACTACAACGGCAAAAGCGACAACAGCGACATCGGACTAACGCGGCTGCTGTATCGCGACAGCCACCGCAAAACCGACATCACCGCCAAATTATGGCGTCGGCAATCCCATAATTACGTAAACGATGCCGAAATCGAAGTACAGCAACGGCATACTGCCGGCTGGGCAGTCAACCTAAATCATCAAGAATACATAGGTAATGGCACCGTCAACATCGGATTAGGTTACCGCCGTGGTACCGGTGCCGATCACAGCCTGCGGGCACCCGAAGAAGAATTTGGCGAAGGCACATCGCGCATGAAAATCATCACAGCCGACATCGGCTACACGCAGCCATTCACCCTGGGCAGACAACGCCTCAGCTTCGACAGCTCCCTTCACAGCCAGTGGAACAAAACCCCCTTAATTACCCAAGACCAGCTTTCCATCGGTGGCCGTTATACCGTGCGCGGATTTGACGGCGAAGTCACCCTCATGGGAGAACGAGGCTGGTACTGGAACAACAACCTCAGCTGGCAATATCTAGGTACCCATCAGGTATATCTGGGGCTGGATATCGGCCACGTTGCCGGTCCCGCCACCGAAATGCAGCTGGGTAAAACACTAGCTGGTGCCGTTATCGGCTTCAAAGGCCAGATGAAAGCCGGCGGCCAGTGGTATTACGACATCTTTGCCGGCAAACCAATATATAAACCCCAGTACTTCCGTACCGCCAATACCACCGTTGGCTTCAGCCTCAACTATTCCATATAACACAATCAAACCACACATATCAGAACGCCGTTAGCCCAGGCTGTACGGCCGAATAACAGGAAAAATCATGAATAAAAACAGATACAAAGTCATATTCAACAAAAAAAGAGGAATTCTGGTTGCCGTAGCCGAAAACACCATCCGTGAAGGCAAAAGCACCGCAGACCGTAATCAAAGCGGCGGCACCATCTTCAGCAGCCTACTGGCTAGACTACCCGTATTAACCAGCTCCATCCTACTCGGATTAGGTCTATGCGTACTCATTAATCACTCTGCCATAGCCGCAGACATCCATGCCGACCCGTCTGCTCCCAAAAACCAGCAACCCACCATCCTCCAAACCGCCAACGGCATCCCGCAAATCAACATCCAGACCCCGAGCAAAGGCGGCGTATCCATCAACCAGTACCGGCAATTAGACGTCAACAAACAAGGAGCCATCCTCAACAACAGCCGTAAAAGCACCCAGACCAAACAGGCTGGGTGGATACAAGGCAACCCATGGCTGGCCAAAGGCGAAGCCGGCATCATCGTCAACCAAATCAACAGCAGCAATCCCAGCCGGCTCAACGGCTACATCGAAGTAGCCGGCCGACGAGCCGAAGTCATCATGGCCAACCCGTCCGGTATCAGCGTCAATGGCGGCGGCTTTATCAATGCTGCCGGCGTCACCCTAACCACCGGCAGACCCGTACTCAATAACGGCAGCCTGGACGGCTTTCAGGTACGGGGAGGCAACATCAGCATCAACGGACAGGGTCTGGACACAAGCGGCAGTGATTACACCAACATCCTGACCAAAGCAGCGCAAATCAATGCCGGCATCTGGGCAAATAAACTCAACATCAGTACCGGCAGTAATGACATCAATGCCCAAGGGCAGATCACCGCCAACGTAAACAACAATATATCGGACAAACAAAGCATAGCCATAGACAGCAGCAGCCTAGGTGGCATGTATGCCGGCAAAATCGTACTAATCAGCAACGACAAAGGCGTCGGCATCAACAATGCCGGCCAAATCTTTGCCGGAGCCGGAGGCGTCAGCATCAGTACCGATGGCAGACTGAGCAACAGCGGCAGCATCGTTGCCGCAGATAAAAACAGTAGCGCCGCAGAAGAGGCCACAGCAGCCATACATGCAGACAGCATCCGCAACAGCGGCACCCTGTCGAGCCAAGGCAAAATGCAATTACAAAGCCAGCAGCTAGACAACAGCGGTTTAATCACCAGTGCCGACGAATTAAACATCCGCAACCGGCAGCAACTGAGCAATCAGGGCGAAATCAACGGCGGCCGGCTCGACATCAGCAGCGGCAGCATCTACAACCAGCAGGGCAAAATCATCCAGAGCGGCCAGCAAAGCCTGAAACTGGATCTGAATAAACTGAATAACAGCAGCAACAGCCTGATCGGTTATGCACCATCAGAACCCCCAACCAGCAACAGCAGCGAATCAGCCACAACAGAACAGCCAGCCAGGCCGCAGAAACCGGCAGAAAACCAGGATACCCCCGTACCGACCATTGCCACAGGCGCAGGCCAGACCGAAGCAGCGGCGGGCACCCCCAAACAATTTGCCAGCGGCCAAATCATCAGCGAACAAGAAATTCTCAACGACAACGGCCAAATAATTGCCAATGGTGGCATCGACCTGAACGCACATAACGGCCTGACCAACCGTGGCACCCTCAACCTAAACAAATTACAAGTAAGCGGCGAACTGCTCGACAACCAGCAAGGAAAACTCAACACCGGCGAAGCCCGCATCAGCACAGGCCGGCTGGATAACCGCAGTGGTGAAATCAGCAGCAGAGGACCGTTCCAGTACACAGGCAAAGAACTGGACAACCGCAAAGGCCGGATCCAGTCGACGGAACAAATAGCCATAGAGGCAGAGAACACCGACAACAGTGATAGCGGCGTCATAGCGGCACAGAAACAACTGCAGCTACACAGTAGTGGGCAAATTGACAATAGCAAAGGCGGGCAGCTATGGAGTGGAGGAACTGCTGAAATACAAACGGCCAACCTAAATAACAATAGTGGCGCCATCGATAGTGACAGTCTGCAACTGAAAGCGGATAGCATAAATAATCAGCTGGGGGCTATTCGCAGCGTCAACGCCCAGCAGCTTACCGTAACCAATCAGCTTAATAACCATACCGGCCAGATAGGCAGCAATGGTCAGCTCACCATTCAAGCCGGTAATATCGATAACACAGCGGGTAAAATCAGTGCTGCACAGCAAGCAGAAATTCACAGCAGCGGATTCAATAACCAACAAGGCACAGTAGACGCAGAAAACATAAAAATTAATGCTGACACACTAAATAACAACCACGGAGCCATACGTGCCAATGGAGAAACGCGCACCAGCATCAACCAAAGCCTGAACAACCAGCAGGGACAGATTAGCTCGCAAAAAGACGTTTATATCAGCGGTAACGCCTTGCAAATAGATAACAGCCAGAACGGACAAATCATTGCCGGCCAGAATCTTACCCTGCAAGCACAAAATCTGAATAACCCGGGCACCATTGCCGCCGGCCACGATGCAGAAATCGCATTAACAGATAACTTCAGCGTCGATGCAGACATCACCGCCGGTCACAACCTGACTATCAGCAGCCAAGGGACGATCAGCAACAGCCATACCCTTAGTGGCGGCGACAGCGTGCGTCTGCAGGCAGCCGATATCGACAATCAGGCCAGCGGCACCATTCAGAGCAACAATCAAACCGAATTACAGGCACAAAGCAAAATCACCAACCGTGGCCTGATAAACAGCAACGGCACCACACTAGTACAGTCCGGAAACAGCATCAACAACATCGGCACCGGCCGCATCTATGGCAACCATGTCGCCATTGGCAGCCATGATTTATACAATCAGGAAGAAACCAGCGGCACCGAAACCAAAGCAGCAGTGATAGCCGCACGCCAGCGGCTGGACATTGGTGCAACTGATATCGTTAACAAAGAACACGCCCTGCTTTCCAGCGAGGGTGACATCGCCATCGGTGGCAGCCTAAACCAACAGCATCAGGCTGTGGGCATGGCAGATAATCTGCTCAACAGCAGCGCGCGCATCGAAGCGCAGGGAAATGGCAACATCGCCGTACGGCAACTACAGAATCTGAATAATCATTTTGCTGTAGAAGAATATCTCGACAACAGTAAAAAAATCTTCCAGATACAAGAAAAAGGCAATCCAGCAATCTGGGTAGATGGTGTGGATGGAAAATTCAAAAAAGGAAAAAAAGAACTCAGTTTCAAATTCAATGACGGCACCAATAAAAAATGGAAAAAATACTCAGCTAAAGACGTAAAATGGTGGGACTATAAAAGTGATACCTACAAACAGCGTGTCACCGAAAGCCAGCCAGCAGAAATCATCATCGGCGGCGACCTAACCATCAGTGGCGAACACTGGGTCAATAACAACAGCCGTATCATCATCGGTGGCAATCTGACCGGTGGTGACAGCCTCAATCTGGAAAACCAAGAAACCAAAGGCCAGCAGCGGGTTGAAAATCATGGTCAACAGGGCGGATACAAATATAAAAATCCCAAACTGGGCTCCGGTAAAATTAAAAAAACAGGCGAAAAGCCATATAACGAAACCATCATAACCAGCCATGAATTTGACACACCAGTAAGCGTTGTACAGCAACATGCCGGCATCAGTGCCAATCAAGGCAAAGCCGAACAGGCAAAAACAGGCAATCAGCTGCAACCACAGGATAAAGCGCAGACACAGACAGAAAACCACAACCAAAGCATCCAAAGTCTCAGCCGCTTCAATACCAACTTGCCCAACAGCAGCCTGTACCACATCAATCCCACCAACAGCGGCTATTTGGTTGAAACCGATCCAGCGTTCACCAACATGAAAAAATGGCTCGGCAGCGACTACATGCTCAGCGCATTAGGGCAGAACCCAGACAGAATGCAAAAACGGCTGGGTGATGGCTATTACGAACAAAAACTGATAAACGAACAGATAGCACAGCTTACCGGCTACCGCCGGCTGGAAGGCTACAGTAATGACGAAGAGCAGTACAAAGCACTCATGAATGCCGGCATCAGCTTTGCACAGCAGTTTCACATCACCCCCGGTGTCGCATTAAGTGCCGAGCAAATGGCACAGCTTACCAGCGACATGGTGTGGCTGGTCAACCAGACCGTCACCCTAGCCGATGGCAGCCAGCAGACCGTACTCGTACCCAAAATCTACCTGAAAGTACGTGATAACGACGTGACCACAGCCGGCGCACTAATCAGTGCGCACAACATCAACCTGCAAAACAGTGGCAACATCAACAATCAGGGCAGCATTGCCGGCCAGAACATCCTCAGTCTGGGGGCACAGAATATTGACAATAGTGGCATGCTTAGCGGCAGCAAAGTAGCCCTTACCGCCAATGACAGCATCAATTTCAACGGCGGATCCGCAGTAGGTAAGGACCTACTCAGCCTCAAGGCCGATAAAATCAACCTCAACACCACCACAGCCAGCTATGGCGATGAACGCAACGGTGGTACCGTTATCGACCGCACCGCTGGGCTGTATGTCACCGGAGACAAAGACGCTGTTCTCAGCGTAGCCGGTACCCACGGCATCACTACCCGTGGCGCCAGCATCGTCAACAATGCAGATAATGGCACTACACAGCTCAGCAGCAGTGCCGGTAGCATCGACCTCAATACCGTTACTACCCGCCGCGACATGACAGACGGCAGCAGCAGCGACAAAAACCACTGGATAAACCACTATCAAAACGAAAACGGCACCAGCATCAGTGCTGCCGGTGATATACAAATACAGGCTGCAGACCAGTTCAACATCCGGCAGGGCGACATCAACAGCGAAAACGGCAACGTCAGCCTGCACGGCAAAAACGGTGTCAATATCATAGAAGGGCGTCAACAGACCGAGCTAGACCACTCCGTCTACATCAAATCCAGCGGCCTAATGTCCAAAAAAACCAGTCTTGACCAATCGCGGGCCAACTATGATGAAGCTGTAGGCAGCAATATCACCGGCGCCAAAGTCAGCATCAGTAGTGATCAAGATATTAACATCCGTGGCAGCAACATCATCTCCGATAATGGCACAGTGCTGAAAGCCGGCCAGGATGTTAACATCACAGCGGCGTCCAACCAGTATCAAGATCAGGAATACCACAAAGAAACCAAATCCGGCCTAATGGGTAGTGGCGGCATCGGCTTTAGCATCGGGAAACAGAAAGAAACCGATGACACCACCAGCCGCCGCACCATCCACAGCGGCAGCAGCGTTGGCAGCCTCAACGGAGACACCACCATTGTAGCCGGCAACCACTATACCCAAACCGGCAGCAGCGTTTCCTCCCCGCAAGGTAACGTAAACATCATAGCCAAACAGATAGACATCAACGCAGCCGAAGACCAGTACAGCCGAGACAACATCCATACCTTCGAAAAAAGCGGCCTTACCGTAGCCGTCAACGTACCCATAGTCAATGCCATCCAAACAGCCAGCACCGCCGTAAATCGCATAGGCGAAAGCAAAAACGCGCGCGTCAACGCCATGGCAGCCTTCAATGCCGGCGTAGACTTGTATAAAGCCGGCAATGCCGCCGCCGACCTGGCCAACAATCCACAAAACGCCACCAATGTCAGCGTCAGCATCACCGTAGGCCAGCAAAAAAGCCGCAGTGAAACCCACAGCCGCGACAGCGTCGCCGCCGCCAGCCAGATTAATGCCGGTGGTGAAGTCAACCTACTGGCAACCGGAGCCGGACAGGATTCCAACATCAACATCATTGGCTCAGATGTCAATGGCAAACAAGGTACACACTTACAGGCAGACAACGAAATCAACCTGCTGGCGGCCGAACAAAACCACAGCGAGCGCAGCAGCAACAAATCCAGTGGCTGGAATGCCGGTGCCACCATCGGCATTGGTTCAGGTGGTCCAAAGTTAGGTATTACTGCCGGAGTGAATGCCGGCAAAGGACATGGCAATGGCGACGAAACCAGCTACCGCAACAGCCATATCGGAAGCAGCAGCGGCAACACCAGCCTCACCAGCGGCGGAGCCACCAACATCAAAGGCGCACAGGTAGCAGGTAAAGGCGTACAGATTGATGCAGCCGAACTAAATATCGAAAGCTTGCAGGACACCGCCAAATACAACAGCAAACAGCAGAATATCAGCGGGCAGGTCACCGTAGGCTATGGCGCCTCTGCCTCTGCCAGCTTCAGTAAAAGCAAAATCAAAGCCGATTATGCTGCTGTAACAGAACAAAGCGGCATCATTGCCGGTGACAACGGCTACCAGCTCAACATCAAAGGTAATACCGACCTCAAAGGTGCCATCATCACCTCTACAGCAGCAGCCGAAGCGGCAGGCAAAAACCAAGTAATTACCGGCAGCCTGACCAGTAGTGATATTCATAATCATAGTGATTACAGTGGTAGCAGTATTGGTATCGGTGCCAGTGGCAGCGTTAGTGGATCAACACTGGGACAAAAACAGCCTACTAGTAATGACAAGATTAACCTGGCTAATCAGGGGGAAACGGGTGCCAGCAAGTCCCTTGGCTTCGGACACGATAGTGGCCATAGCAGCAGTACCACCCACAGCGGCATCAATACTGGCAACATCATCATTACAGATGCTGCTGCCCAGCAGCAGAAAACCGGCACAAGCGTAGCCGAAACCATAGCCGGAATTCATACCGATACCAGCAGCGACAACTATGCGGATAAAGCCGGCTACCTGAGCAACAACTTTGACAAAGACAAAGTTCAGAAAGAGCTGGATACACAGCGTGAAGTCACACAGGAATTCAGCGCCAATATACAGGCTACCTCAGCAATGATAAACAGCAAAAAGGATAGCCTGAAAGAAAAACTGAAAGACGAAAACCTGACCTTATCAGAGCGGGAACAATACGAAAAAGAACTGTCGCAATGGAACACAGGCGGCTTACTGCTGAATGCCATCGGAGCAGGATTGGCCGCACCAACCAATAGCGTAGGGGGCATATTGGCAGCCACAGCCAGTCCGGTGGTTTCCTATCAGATAGGCCAATACTTTAAAGGCAAAGATGCTGAAGGCAGCACAGCCCATCTGGTGGCACATGCAGTATTAGGTGCAGCGGTAGCGGCAGCAGGAGGGAATGATGCATTGGCAGGAGCATTGGCGGCAGGAGGATCAGAGGCGATAGGTCCAGTGGTATCGAAATGGCTGTATGACAAAGAACCAAAGGATTTAACGGCAGAAGAGAAAGCAACTGTGTCAGCAATATCAGGACTGGCAGGAGCGGCTACGGGAGCGGTAGCGGGTGGAAGTATGGCAGATACAGCGCAGGGTAATCAGGCTGCGCATACGGCTGTGGATAATAACCTAAACAATAATGATTGGCCTTATTTTGGGACTACTCCTGAAAAAACTAGAAAGCAAAATAATGAACTTAAGGAAAAGTTAAAAAATCAATACGGCACAAATGTTAAAAAACTAGTTGAAGATATCGAAGCAGGTAAAATTCCTTTGAATAAAATGGTTGCAGATTATTTGTATACAATAAATAAAAATTCTGATTTAGTGGTTAACTTGCCTGAAAATAAAGTAATAAGCATTGTTTTACCTAAAAATGCAAAGAATGGGGCTTGGGATCAAAATCCAGCAGTATCAAATGAAGAAAAATGGACAGGACATGTCCCATATTCACATTATGAAGATTGGGGAGTATTCGGTCATGTTACTATTAGTAGAGATAAGATTAATAAGCAAAAAATCCGATATATTGATGATAGCTATGATTTTGAAATGCATAATGGTTTAAAATCGATTCCCAGAAACATTGAAACATGGATAGGTTCTCCAGGTAAGGGTACAAGTTATAAAATCCATATAAAAAGCAAACCAAATGTAATTTATAGTAAATAAGGAAAAAAATGAATTGGTTTTGGAAACATAAAATATTTACCATATTTATGCTATTATTGTTTTTAATAGTTGGATATATCATTTGGTTTGTATTTTTATTTACTGGAATAACTGATGATAAATATGGAAAATATATATTTAGATCCGATTATTATGGAGATTCTGTTTTCGAATATGAACTTTTGGATGATAGTGATATCCATAATTATGTATATGTTCATGCACTTGTTCATGATTATATAAAAGAAGGAGAAGATATATTCTTTACCTATGTAAATGGTACTTTTGATGAAGGATTTTGCTATTACGATAATAATTTATATTTGGGTAAAATAAATCTAAAAAAAAATAAATTAGAAAATAATATAAATATTCATCTATACCCTAAAACATATAAATTATTATCTGATTTAAGTTCGTCAGAAAAAAAATGGTTAAATACTTATTCTCATAAATGTCCAGAAAGAAAAATAGATAGCAAAGATAGAATGAAAGGTAAAGATGTCGGAATAGTAATTTAATGGGGCGGGAGGATAATATAACAATTAATGGCCAAAAAACTATGACCCATAAAACCACGCAAATACCCATTCATGAAATTAATGGCAAACGCTACTTTAACTATGGAGGTAAGAAATACTATGCAGATCCGTTTAAGTAAAACAAAGTTAGTAATTCTGACAGTCCTTAGTCTGTTATTAGAAGGGTGTAGTATATCGGACTGGTATAACGGTTATTATGCTGAAGAGGCTGCGATTATCAAAGGCCAAAAAGATAGGAATGCTTATTATGATGCTGAGTCTGCGCAAATGAAAGAGCTGAGAAAAAACAATGATGCCTATTGCACTGAATTAGCAGAAAAGCCGGAAAATCGGGAAGCAAGAGCTGGATATCCAAATGGGGTATTTAATACTCCTATGTATGATGGTTGTATGAAAGATCGTGGGACACCAACGTATGAAGCCTACATGTCAATGCAGGCAAAGAAACGTCGTGCTGAGCGCAGGGCGCAAGGTGAAATAGTTCCTGAAAACCAATAAGACATGTAATTACTAAGTTGTTTTACCTATAGCTAATTAACGGGCGTCAGTGTATGAGAACGACAGCAAATACTCTGATGCCTTTTACTATACCGATAAATACCCCTAGACCATTTAGCCAAAGAATAAATCAAGCATTTCCCCAAGCAGACATTTTCTTAATTATGAAGGTAAAAAACGTCATGCAGTACTACCGCCCAAGTAAAAAACGCTTATTAATTGTGACAGGAATCAGTCTGCTAGTAGGTGGTTGCAGTATATCGGACTGGTATAACGGTTATTATGTGGATAGGTCATCATGGAAAAGCTATCAGAAAGATAGTGATGCTTATTATGATGCTGAGTCTCCGCAAATGAAAGAACTGAGAAAAAAAAATCAAGACTATTGTCTAGAGCTGGCAAATAAGCCGGAAAATCGACTTCAAGAAAAAGGTTACCCAAATGGTGTATGGAATCAACCTTTGTTTGAAAGGTGTATGGAAAATCGCGGAACACCCACGTTTCAAACCTATCAATCGAATCAATCAAAGAAAGAAAAAGCTGAGCGTAGAGCACGAGGTGAAATAGTCCTTTAATTAAGATTGCTGCTACCATACAGAGTATCGTTAGCGACGTGTAAGGGCTAGACAGTAAACGTCGCCTGATTAAACCGCCGATGAAAAGGAACTAGGCCATTTATCTGCACTAACCCACCTTAATACAGGTGGGTTTTTTATGTGAAAAAGATATTATGGTTAATGCGAGATCACCGCAGGTGCCAACTGCGGCAAAGGACATGGCAACGGCGACGAAACCAGCTACCGCAACAGCCACATCGGCAGCAGCAGCGGCAACACCAGCCTCACCAGCGGCGGAGCCACCAACATCAAAGGCGCACAGGTAGCAGGTAAAGGCGTACAGATTGATGCAGCCGAACTAAATATCGAAAGCTTGCAGGACACCGCCAAATACAACAGCAAACAGCAGAATATCAGCGGGCAGGTCACAGTAGGCTATGGCGCATCCGCATCCGCCAGCTTTAGTAAAAGCAAAATTAAAGCCGATTATGCTGCTGTAACAGAACAAAGCGGCATCATTGTCGGTGACGATGGCTACCAGCTCAACATCAAAGGTAATACCGACCTCAAAGGTGCCATCATCACCTCTACTGCAGCAGCCGAAGCGGCAGGCAAAAACCAAGTAATTACCGGCAGCCTGACGAGCAGCGATATCCAAAATCATAGTGATTATAGTGGTAGCAGTATTGGTATCGGTGCCAGTGGCAGCATTAGTGGATCAACACTGGGACAAAAACAGCCTACTGGTAATGACAAGATTAATCTGGCTAATCAGGGGGAAACGGGTGCGAGCAATTCCCTTGGCTTCGGACACGATAGTGGCCATAGCAGCAGTACCACCCACAGCGGCATCAATACGAGCAACATCATCATTACGGATGCTGCTGCTCAGCAGCAGAAAACCGGCAAAAGTGTAGCCGAAACCATAGCCGGAATTCATACCGATACCAGCAGCGACAACTATGCGGATAAAGCCGGCTACCTGAGCAACAACTTTGACAAAGACAAAGTTCAGAAAGAGCTGGATACACAGCGTGAAGTCACACAGGAGTTTGACCAAAATCGTCAAGAATTACGCAATATCTTGCATAAAATCGCCGATAATAAACGCCAACAGGCAGAAAATATTCGTAAGGACAACTATATAGACGGCAAAAATGGTTATAACACTAACGAATCACTGGCACTGGAAGGGAGTGCCGATAAATGGGACAAAGCCGCCTTCTATACAGATATGATATTAGGTACGGTTTATGGGTATGGTAATACTGCTGCACTGGTTTATGCAGATGGCGACGCTATTATTGACCCCGCAGTTAGAGCAGCCAGAAGACCAATACAGATATGGAATGTAACCTGTGCACAAGATGGTTTATATTGTTCCAATAACAGTTACGATAACAAGAAAACCAGACCGATAGATGCAGAAAGTCCCTATGCAGAAATAGGGAATAAAAGACAGATATTTGATATAAATGAAATCAAACCTGGACAGAACACAGGTGTAATAACCATATCCAATCCTGGCATACTCAACCCTTTAAATGATGCATTAAAAAATGCGGTTAAGCAGAACTTGTGGGAAACAGGAGCAGATGGTATCTATGTAGTTGCCAATCCGCCAACCAGCAACTTTTTATCAGAAGGAGTATATGCATTTTATGATAAAGTGAATGATTTGGGCGGTAGCCACCTGCCTTTGACCAATTCAGAGAAAGCAAATATATTACTTTATGAGTATGCCAAAGAAAAAGGCTATAAAATAGACCTAAGTAACCACAGTCGTGGTGGGATGACGGCAAGTAATGCGCTACAGTATGCTAATCGAAATGGATTAACCGGCATACCAATAAGAGAAGCAAGATTTTACGGTACAGCAACTAATGTACAACAGTATGCAGACCAGTTATTGATAAATGGTTATGAAGGAAGTAAAGCTTATTCAGCAGTGCATTACACAGATTTTGTAGGTAGAAGTCCACTGCTATTGTTCCGTAGTCGGTATACGATAGGAGGTAATCCACCTACAGGTGGTGTAGAAGATAAACCGTTTATGTATTCGCACAGTAGTTATTTCAGAGAAAAACCAAAAGATGTTTTGGTAGATGAAAAAGGAAGAAATATTGATAAAGATGGGAATCTGACAGGAACGAAGACAAACGAAAATCCTTACAATAAAGAATTTAAAGAAAAATGGAAGTATGGCCCAAATCATAATATAAACAAAGATAATCCATCTATACCTATTTTAGTTAAACCTAAGGGAGTAAAGTGAAATGGAGCTTATTAAAAAAATAATATTAATAAATATCTTATGTCTTGGGATGTCAGGGTGTTACGAATCCGTTGTTCGTTTTTGGAATGGGCCAGGATGGGATACGTGGTCAAAGGAAAAGAATACAGCATTTCATGATTGCTTTATAGAGTTGCGATCACTTCCTCGTCCTAAAAATGAATATATAGGTTCAAAAGAAATGCAGGATTGGCTAAGTAATGTGTATGGTCCTGCTGAAGATGCATGCATGAAAAGAAAAGGGTTTTAATTTTAAAAAAATTTCTTAAAAAATATAAATTAAATTCAGTTTTAATCATAGCTATAATTTGTTTATTTTGTTATACAAAAGTAGTTTATTTACATCAAATATTCAGAAATAGCTTAAATAGTAACTAATCAGCGGGCGCCAGTTTATCAAAATGATAGCATATATACTGGTGCCTTTTATTGTATTAGCGCAAATGACATAGGCCACATACGCTGTGCACAAAGCAGGTAAACTTTCAGTTACTTTAAACTAAATTAGAGAATATGGGAATATTAATTTGCTTGAACGGCAGGGTTAGATGATTATATTAGACAGATATGTGGTTAAGTTCTTCTGCTAAGGGGATAAGTTACAAGATACATATTAAAAGTAAACCTAATATAATTTATAGCAAGTAAGGAACGAATATGAAAAGGCATTGGATACATATTATAACTAGCATATTTTGTATTTTTTGCTTAGGTTTAATTTTAATGAGTATATATTGGTTGTTATTTATTTTTGATAAAATAACTGATTATAATTACGGTAATTATACTTTTAGATATGATTATTCTAGAGATGATGCATATTTTGAGTATGAATTAATTGATCATAATATATATAATAAAAACATAACAAAGTCTGATGCAAGAAACTATTCTCTTGTAAAAAATTACTATAAAAAAAATAATAATATTTTTTTTTCATACATTAATGGTGATTATTATGATGGATATTGTTATTATGAATCTAAGTTATATTTTGGCAAGATTGATTTAGAAAGAAATATTTTACAAGATAATATAAGTATTAATAAATATTCAGAAACTTACAAAAAATTATCAAATTTAAATGTAACACAACAAAAATGGTTAAATTCTCCTAAAAATAAATGTCCTCAAACTATTAGATTAAAGTGATATAGAAAATTGGTTTAATTTGTTTGATTAATAATAGATAAAGATGCAAGCCACCTCTTATAAAAAACTTTAAGCATATAAAACCGTGCTAATACCAATACATAAAGTTAATGGTAAACGCTATTTTAACTATAGAGGTGAGAAATACTATGCAGACCCATTCAAATAAAACAAGGTTAGTGATTATGACAGTCCTTAGTCTGGTATTAGAAGGGTGTAGTATATCGGACTGGTATAATGGCTATTATGTCGAGCGAGCAGCGGTTAAGGAAGGGCAAAAAAAGTGATGCTTATTATAATGCTGAATCGCCGCAAATGAAGGAGCTGAGAAGTAAAAATGATGCTTATTGCACAGAACTATCGGAAAAGCCGGAAAATCGAGTAGCAAGAATAGGATTTCCAAATGGTGTATGGAATCAAACCATGTACGAACAATGTATGGAAAAAAGAAGAACACAACCTACGGAGCTTACGTCTCAGAGCAGGTGAAAAAAAGAGATGCTGAGCGCAGGACAAGGGGAGGAATAGTCTTGTAAAATACTTGAAGAAAAGTCCACGACACCAAGTCTTCGTAGTAACGGCTTGATGTGATTAGAATACCTAGCTAGAGCTGTTCAGCCTCAAATTGCCTTCTTGGCTACTTCGCTTAATATATCAATAACAATGTCACGCACGCCAGAAGCGATTGGTGTTCCAACTTTGCTCATTACATGCTTGAAGCGAAACAACGCAACTTGCAATTTTGAACTATTTTTCGTCAGTTCTGCCAAATCGGAACGGAACTGTTGCAATTCTTCGGGGGAAAAGCAGCCTGAACGCTTGTATTGGCTACCTAAGTAAGAATAATACGCCTTCAATTTGGTAGTAACACAGTATCGATGAACTGCAATTCGGGCATTGTGTAATGGTTGCATCGCCATATTGCGCACCGAATGCTTCTCTACATTCGGGATAAACGTCTGCTGCGGTAGTTGCAAATGTCAATTCGGGCAGGCCTGTATAAATCGAACTGTTGCCATAATTTCTTGTAACGACAACGCTCGTTTAGTTTTGGCTTTACAGTAGTTAAATAGGCTAAAAGATTCTTAGTAACGAGTTTATTATATTTATTATTTGGCGGAAGCGGTGAGATTCGAACTCACGGAGGGCTATCAACCCTCGACGGTTTTCAAGACCGTTGCATTAAACCGCTCTGCCACGCTTCCGTCTTTGAAGATGCGCATATTAGACGATAAATGCGCATTTGCCAAGTTTTTTTATCTTAATAATTTACTGTTATCTTCTAAATCATTATTTTTATTTTTAATTAAATTTTATAAGTGATGTATTTCATCCCGTAGGAATATCCATTCTTTATCTGTAGATGATGCTTTGTCGAAATAGTAGCCTTCACAATCGAAATTTTTAAGTTGCTCTGGTTCACTCAGTTCGTTTTGGGCAGCATAGCGCACAAATAAACCCCGTGCACGCTTGGCATAAAAGCTGATTATTTTATAGGTACCGTTTTTCTGGTCTTTGAAAACGGGTGTAATTACAGGTGCAGATAATTTTGATGGCTGAATGGCTTTGGAATACTCCTGTGACGCCAGATTAATTAATACTTTGTCGTGAGCAGCCTGCATATTTTTTTCTACTGTATGGGTAATAGTGTTTCCCCAGAATGCATATAAATCCTTACCGTGTTCATTTGCCAGTTTGGTGCCCATTTCCAGCCGATAAGGCTGAATTAGATCCAGAGGCTTTAATAAACCATACAAACCGGAAAGTATACCTAGATGTAGTTGTATATAATTTAAAGCTTCAGGGGATAATGTAGTGGCATCAAGGCCTTCATAAACATCACCATTAAACAAATATACTGCTTGTTTTGCATTTTCTAGAGTAAAAGGAGGCTGCCAGTCATTAAAACGCTCGGCATTCTGCACTGCAAGTTTGTCCGAAATACCCATTAATTCGGCGATATCATGCGGAGCCAGCTGTTTTAATACTGGTATTAATTGTCTGGCCTGTGTCAGTAGCTCAGGTTGGGTATGTTTGCGAGTTAAGTTTACTTTTTTTTCATTCAGTTTTTTTGCAGGTGAAATCACAAAGTACATATTTTTTCCTTTTGCCGAGCTATAACTGTGAATATGAGAATTCTGTATTCCAGAGTTTAGAAATTTAGCTGTATATACTGGTGTGGGAAGTCTGGTACAAAGAATACTACATTCCTGAATCTGATTAGCTGGTTATTTGCATAATCCTAAAAAAAACGGCACAATTCTTTACTCATATTTATAGATTAACTTAATTATTATGTCTACATTGCATCTGCACCCAGAAACTATTGCGATCAGGGGTGCTAAGGAACAAACAACATATAATGAGCATAATTCTGCTTTGTTTTTAACCAGTAGTTTTATGTTTGATAGTGCTGAGGCCGGTGCGGCTCTATTTGCTGGTTCAGTACCGGGTTATACCTATACTCGTACCAATAATCCAAATGTTGCCGCTTTTCAGGCACGAGTAGCTCAGCTGGAGCAGGCTGAAGCTGGTTTGGCAGCTTCTACAGGAATGGCTGCTATTAACGCCGTTTTTTTGGCCTTGTTGAAAGCCGGTGATCATCTGGTTGCTAGTAAAAGTTTGTTTGGTACCACAATAGGTTTACTGAATAATATTCTGCCTCGTTTTGGCATTGAAGTAACATTGGTTAGCCAAACTGATACTGATGAATGGCAGGCAGCTATGCGTCCTAATACGCGTATGCTGTTTGTGGAAACACCATCTAATCCGCTAAATGAATTGGCTGATATTGGAAAACTAGCAGAAATTGCGCACACTAATCAGGCTTTGCTGGTGGTGGATAACAGTTTTCTTTCTCCCGCATTACAGCAACCTTTGGCTCTGGGCGCTGATATTTCCGTACAATCTGCTACTAAAGCAATTGATGGCCACGGGCGAGTGATGGGTGGCGTAATTTGTGGCAGTGAAGCCTTGATTAATGAAATTTTTCAGCACGTACGTACTACTGGGGAGGTGCTGTCACCTTTTAATGCGTGGGTGTTGCTAAGTGGATTGGAAACATTATATGTCCGCATGGAAAAACAATGTGCTAATGCATTAGAAGTGGCTCAGTTCCTGTCTACGCAACCACAAGTAGTGGCTGTTCATTACACTGGGCTGGCAAATCATCCTCAAAAAGCTTTGGTGCGCAAGCAGCAGCAGGGTGGCGGTATAGTGGTAGCTTTTGAAGTAAAAGGTGGAGAGCAGGCAGCATGGCAGGTGATTGATGCTTTAACGTTGTTTAGTAAAACGGGTAATCTCGGAGATGTAAAATCTACTGTGACGCATCCATGGACGACTACGCATGGTCGCATGACTCCTGAAGCTAAACTAGATGCAGCTATTCAGCCTGGATTGATTCGTTTATCGATTGGACTAGAACATGCGGTGGATTTAAAGGCTGATCTAGCCAATGCTCTGAAAATGATTACTATGTAATACAATAATAGTATAATTTTCAGAAGTATATTTGAGAACTAATGCGTGTGTAGAGTTGTATTCATCCTTGGGTATAATTCATCTATTGCAATGATAGACGATTGGCTATATGGTATATAGACAATGTGATAATAAAGGAAACCATAATGAGTAGTGATTTAATTGTTCATATAGGCGATGGAAATTTTGCAAATGAAGTTTTACAGTCAGATGTCCCAGTATTGTTGGATTTTTGGGCACCATGGTGCGGTCCATGTAAAATGATTGCCCCGATATTGGACGATTTGGCTGCCGAATATCAGGGGAAGTTGAAAATTGTAAAGCTAAATGTAGATGAAAATCAGGAAACGCCAGCAAAATTTGGAGTTCGTGGTATTCCAACCCTTATGATTTTTAAAAATGGTTCCAGTGTTGCAACTAAAGTTGGTGCCTTGAATAAAGGGCAATTAGAAGCTTTTATTAATGCTTCTCTGTAGTTGTTAATTTCTGCTGTTTATTTATGTCCTTGAATAATAATAATGGTTTAAGTTTGTTTATTTGACTTATAAGAACTGCATTATTCAAGGACATAAATTTCTTCGACTTTGATTAGCCGGCGATATTTATTGATATATTTCAAACTAAAAATTGATTAGCCTTAATAGAACCAAGAATAGATTGAAATCAATTTTTAAATTTTTGTCATTTATTTATACTGTAGATAATAAATAATTTGATATTCGCTTTAATCAAATAGTTTTTTTGTATAATTTGACTTGATAGCAATTAAATTTAAGAAATTTATAAAACTTTGATTATTTATTTTTAATATCCTTAAAATAACGAAAATTATAATAAAAATTATACTATCTTAGTTGTCTATTAAGTGTAAAAACATTGTAAACATATTAATGCATTTTAGTTAAATATGATTATATATGTTAAATATATTCGAATATATTTTTGGAATATCATTTTATTGGCATTTTATTTTACTGATAATGTTTAATTTGAATTAATATTCAATTTTATTGTTTAAATAAATGTAATTTTAGCGTTTTCTTTCTTTTTTGGCGCATGAGTTAACTTTATTGTTCAAGCATGCTGGCTTTTGTTAGAATGATTTTGTGATATTTCATTCGTAATTAAACGAAAGCGAGAGCGCTATGAATCAAGAATCAAGAGCCTCAGTGTCTCCTCCCAGTGGTAAAGAATCCAATCTATTAAATAAAACATTTGTGATAGCTTGGTTAATCTGTGCCATTTTCTATTTTGTCCAATATGCATTGCGTTCTGCACCCAGTATTATGCAGACAGAAATAATTGCCACTTTGAAAATAAGTAAAGTTGAAATGGCCGGTATTATTGGCCTGTATTTCTATTCTTATGCTTTTTTTGCGCTGGTATCCGGTGTATTGTTGGATCGAATTGGGCCACGTTTTACAGCTTCATTGGGTATTATTTTAGTTGCTATTGGATGTGTGCTGTTTTGCTCGGGTACAGTAATTACTGCTCAGAGTGGACGTTTCCTTCAAGGTGCGGGTTCTGGGCTAGCTTTTACCAGTGCAGTATTTTTAGCTACACGCGGTTTTCCCAAAAAATGGCTGGCTACTGCCGTTGGTATGACACAATGCTTTGGTATGCTGGGCGGTTTTATGGGGCAGGCTGTAGTCTCTCCAATTATAAAAAATCAGATTTTGACCTGGCAGATGTTCTGGATGGTGGCCGCTGGTGTGCTGGCAGTAATATTCTTTGCTTCAGTGTTCATTACTCCACGTACACGGGAAGGAAAAATTGACTGGACTGGGCTCAGCCATCCTTATTTGGTAGTGCTGAAAAACCCTCAATCGTATATCTGTGCCTTTATTGGGGCTATGATGTTCTTGCCTACTAATGTGGGAAATATTGCCTGGGGTAATCAGTTTTTACAAGAGGGTCTGAGCGCCAGTAGTGATGTGGCGTTGCGTTTGGCTATGGTACCTTTAGGCTGGGTGGTTGGTTGTCCAGTTCTGGGCTATTTATCAGATGTAATCGGACGCCGTAAACCTGTTGTAATGGGTAGTATAATTGCTATGGGCATTACCGGTGGTCTGATTGTGTATTTGCCTAATGCGATGCCCCCTTATATTATGGGTTTTCTATTTGGGGTTGCTTCAGGCGCTGCTATGATCCCTTATACTATGATTAAAGAAGTTAATCCAGATGAAGTGAAGGGTACGGCTACAGGTGTGATTAACTTTTTCGTATTTGTTATTAGTGCGATTATGACAAATCTTTTCAGCATATTGATTGATCATTTGGCTGGGGCTGAAGGTCAGTTGAATCTGAAAGTTTTCCAGAATGCTGATATCGTGTTTGTAGTCGGATTAATTCTAGCTTTTATTATGACGATATTCGTTCGTGAAACCGGCAGTAAGGCAAAAGGTTAATTGATTCTGCTGTGTTGTAGATATTTTATCTATTCCCAAAACGGCTACCAAAATGGTAGCCGTCTGTGTTTTTAAAATCGGGCAATCTATATATATATATAGGAATTTTAACTTGTTTATACCCATTCTAAATCAGGATTTTGTGCTATTACAGCTTTGAATTGAGCAATAATGCTGTCCAGAGCTTGCTGATCATCCGCCTCAAAACGCAGGACTAAAACAGGTGTGGTATTAGATGCGCGCATTAGTCCGAAGCCGTTTTTAAACTCTATTCTTAATCCATCAATGGTAATGCGTTTTACTTCTCCGCTGAACTCAGCTGTTTTAGCCAGATTGGATATGATTTCGTGTCCTGATTGACCGGCAGGTACGGCAATGTTAATTTCAGGCGTAGATATACCTTCAGGTAAGGCATTTAAAACCGCGGATGGATCTTCTGTAGCGGATAATATTTCCAGTAACCGAGCACCGGCGTATAAGCCATCATCAAATCCTAACCAGCGTTCTTTAAAAAATACATGGCCACTCATTTCACCAGCAAGCAATGCACCGTGTTCTTTGATAGCGGCTTTAATAAAGCTATGTCCGGTTTTACTCATGATGGCTTCACCACCATGTTGTTCAATCCACGGTTTTAATAATCGGGTTGATTTTACATCATAGATAATTTTCGCTTTAGGGTTTCGAGTTAGTACATCAGCAGCAAACAACATTAGCTGCCGGTCTGGATAGATGATTTGGCCATCTTTGGTGACTACACCTAAACGATCACCATCACCGTCAAAAGCCAGTCCTATTTCAGCGTCGCTGCTGTGTAATGCTTGAATTAAATCCTGCAGGTTAGCTGGCTTGGCAGGATCAGGATGATGATTAGGAAAATGGCCATCTACTTCGCAGAATAATTCTTTCACCTCACAACCAAGCGCACGATACAAGTCACCTGCATAGGCTCCGGCTACGCCGTTTCCCGCATCAATTACGATTTTCATTGGGCGCTTAAGCTGTACCTGATTGCTTATGTAAGTAATGTATTCTCTTGCTATAGGCAAAGGAACCACATTGCCACTATGTTCTGCATTGGCAGCAAGTTGTTCGGACTCAATTATTGTGCGTAATGTTTGTATATCGTCGCCGGCAAGCGTGGTGCCAGCTAGCATCATTTTAAAACCATTATAATCTGGTGGATTATGACTTCCGGTGATCATGATGCCGCTGCCATGACAATGCTCTACTGCGGCAAAATACAGCATGGGTGTAGCTACCATTCCTACATCAATTACGTTGATACCACAGGCAGTGATGCCTTGAATCAAGCTAGCTGCCAGTATTGGACCTGAAAGCCGGCCGTCACGGCCAAGAGCAATCTGGCTGATGCCTTTGCTTAGTGCTACTGTGGCTATGGCGCGGCCAATCAGTTCAGCTGTATCTTTGTTTAAAGACACATCAACTACACCGCGGATATCATAGGCTTTGAATATGCTTGCATCTATCTGATTTGAAGTCATGAGTATTTTCCTGAATAATTGTGCTCAGTTAATCTGAGTTAGGTCTGATGCTGGTATGGCTGATTCGTGCAATGTATTTTGGGAATCAGGTTTTATTGGTTGGAGCTGGTAGGCCAAAATGGCTGTAGCTAAGTTCTGTTGCCATGCGTCCGCGAGGTGTACGTTGTAAAAAACCCTGCTGAATTAAATAGGGCTCTATTACATCCTCTATGGTATCGGTTGATTCGCCGATTGCTGCTGCAATATTGTCAAGACCTACTGGTCCACCAGAAAATTTATAGAGAATCGCTTCAAGATATTTGCAATCCATTACATCAAGACCAGATTGATCGATATCCAGCATTTTTAACGCAGCATCTGCAATTTCTGCATTGATTTTTCCTTCATGTTTTACTTCGGCATAATCGCGTACGCGGCGCAACAGGCGATTAGCAATGCGAGGTGTGCCACGGCTGCGTCTGGCAATTTCAGCTGCACCTGTATTGTCGATATGAAGTTGTAATAGCTGTGCAGAACGGGTCACAATTGTTGTTAAGTCATTATTATTGTAAAACTCTAGACGAGAAACGATACCGAAACGATCGCGCAATGGATTTGTAAGCATCCCTGCGCGCGTGGTGGCGCCTACCAGTGTGAAAGGAGGCAAGTCTATTTTCACCGAACGTGCTGCCGGCCCTTCACCAATCATGATGTCTAATTGGTAGTCTTCCAGTGCGGGATACAGTATTTCTTCTACTACAGGATTTAAGCGATGAATTTCATCTATAAAAAGAACATCGTGTGGCTCGAGATTAGTCAGAATGGCAGCGAGATCGCCTGCGCGTTCCAGCACAGGGCCTGATGTCTGGCGCAAACTTACGCCAAGCTCATGGGCAATGATATGAGCAAGAGTAGTCTTGCCCAAACCAGGTGGGCCAAATAAAAGGGTGTGATCCAGTGCCTCTTTTCGTATTTTGGCTGCCTGTATAAAAATAGAAAGCTGTTCTTTAGCTTTGTGCTGGCCGATATAGTCTGTTAATGCGCGCGGCCGTAATGCACGCTCCAGCTGCTCTTCCTGAGCGGAGACAGTTTGCGGGCTGATAACCCGCTGTGGTTTTGCACCGGAAAGTTGGTCTGTTTGTAGCATGGCTGAATAAAAAATTAAATTATAGCAATATTGGCTTAATGCCAAAGTTAATCGAAACAGACAAGATAAAATTTAGATTTTAAACAGGTGTGCACATGCTGGCAAAAATTTTGAAATAATTGGGAAAGGTTTTATTAACGCACTGAGGATCATCGATATAGACCGACGTTCCCAAAAGACTGACTAATGAAAAGCACATTGCCATGCGATGATCATCATAGGTACTGATATGTATATCGGATTGTAATGTAGTTGGTGGTGTAATGCTGATACTGTCTTCAGTTTCGATTATTTTAGCGCCAAGTTTGCGCAATTCTGTTGCCATGGCTGAAATGCGATCAGTTTCTTTAACACGCCAACTGGCAATATTTCGAATGCGACAGGTATTTTTACAGGCCAGTGCAATGATGGCCAAAGTCATGGCTGCATCTGGAATATGATTGGCATCAATGTCAAATGGTAAGATTTCTTGCTCAGGTGAACGGGATATTTCTATAAATTGGTTTCCCCAGCTAACACGTGCTCCGATTTTTTCAAGTTCATGTACAAAAGCTATATCTCCTTGAATACTATTGGCATCTATGCCATTTACGCGTATGGGTTGGCCAGATAAAAGTCCGGCTGCGAGGAAATAGGAAGCACTTGATGCATCACCTTCAACAAATAATTCTTCTTGAGCATGGTAATGTTGACCTGCCGGTAGCTGAAATATCTGAAAATTTTTATGGGTTATTTGTACTCCGAATTGTTGCAACAATTTAAGAGTGATAGCGATATAGGGTTTTGAAATTAATTCACCTACTACTTTGATGGTATAAGCTTGTCCGGTTAAGGGTAAAGCCATCAGTAATGCTGTCAAAAATTGACTGGAGACATTACCTTTAATACTGAGGAGATGATTGGTCGGAGTTTGGGCTGGATATATTTGTAACGGTGGATAACCTGTTTTTCCTTTATATTCAATAATTGCGCCGGCTGTTTTTAACGCATCGACCAAGTCACCAATTGGGCGTTCATGCATACGTGCTACACCGTGTAAATAGTACTCCCCACCCAAAATTGCTAGTACAGCAGTTAAGGGTCTAAAAGCAGTGCCTGCATTCCCCAGAAATAATTCTGCTTGCTGTTGTGAAAACTTACCATTACATCCGTATATTCGCAGATTCAACCCTGATTCTTTTTCTGCAGTGGGTAGCTGCTCAATTTTAACACCCAATATTTTCAATGCATTCAGCATATGTAGAGTATCGTCAGAATCCAGCACATCGTATATTTCGCTTGTATTGTCCGCTAGAGCCGCCAGAAGCAAAGTTCGGTTGCTGATGCTTTTCGAACCGGGTAAGTTAATGGTAGAGGCATGACAAGTGCTGGATGTTAAATGCAGTGTATTCATTCAGGTATTAATAAATTTTCAGGATTAGTTTGCAAGTTTATCAGTTAATTGTGCGGGCGGATATGCTAAAAAAGAATGGATTTAGGCAAAGTTAAACATGAAAATGCATAATAAGTGGTTAAATATAAAACCAGTAAGTATTAGTTAGATTAGGTATAATATTAGACTTGTTAGTATCTTAAAATAAAAGTCAGTTAGTATGAAATTTAAATTTGATTGGCACTGGTCCAAACTCAGTACACTTTGGTTAATCATGATATTGAGTGTGCCTTTCGCGCAGCAATTGCACATTCCTCCTGATTTTGTTTCCAAAGTTGAAGAAGGGCAAACGCTGTTTCTGCTTTTTTGTTTCTTATTTACTTTTTTTTCAACTATTTGCAGTGGGTTGTCCGGTAAGAAAAAAGCGTTTTGGTTATGGGCATCATTATGGTGGCTTTTGTTGCTTGGACGTGACCAGAATTGGGGTAGGCAGACATTTCCCGGGTATGAACACGCGGTATATCACACAATAGCAGCAATATTAATTCTCGGGTTAATCTTGATGCTGGTTTGGCCTCGTTTACGTGAAGGAATTGTTTATTATTACCAGCAACCTTTTCCTATTTGGAATTTTTTGCTGGCTGCGGCGGGTTTTCTACTTGCTGATGCCATTGAACGTGGTCGTTGGGTTTCACAGTTTATTCTTTTCAATTCTGCTTATGATGACTTGTTGGAAGAATTGTATGAATGCCCTTTTATGCTTGCTTTATTCACTGTATCTGCTGTAATGCAGTGGCGTACCATTTTACAGATGAAGAAATCCTTAAAACAAGTTGAAGCACATTGATAAATCTGAAATTTGAATATGTAGATGCCAATAACTGCTTTTAATCATTATGCTAAAGGTTAGAACCAGACTGGAAATCTTTAACAGCGGTTAAAGTACATTGGGTGTGATTGCGCATCTTCGATTATCAGTTATCCCGAAGATACTGGTCATTGAAAAAATTTTGTACAATATATAAAAGATGTACTTAATAAAGGAAGAATATGGTGGCGAAACAACTTGAGCCACGTTTGAAAGTAATTGCAATTGATGGTCCAAGTGCATCTGGAAAAGGGACTGTGGCAGCAAGAGTAGCAAATGTTCTCAATAGAGATTATTTGGATTCTGGAGCTTTATACCGGTTGACTGCACTCTATGCACGGCAACAGCATATTAATTGGCAGGATGAATCAGGTGTTGCAGTATTGGCAAAGAATCTACCTGTGATTTTCCACAATGAATGCATTTTGCTTGATAGTAAGGATGTAACAGCAGAAATTCGTGCCGAGGATATTGGTATGGGAGCCTCCGCAGTTGCTGCTTTACCGGCAGTACGAGACGCATTATTGCAACGTCAGCGCAGTTTTCTGACTTCCAAAGGATTGGTGGCAGATGGCAGAGATATGGCTACAGTCGTATTTCCCCAGGCTGAACTGAAAATATTTCTTACAGCCAGTGCTACGGTACGAGCACAACGGCGTGCCTTGCAGTTTGGAATTGCCAATAATGGTATCGAATATCAGCAGATACTGGCTGATATTGAAAAACGTGATCAGACAGACCGCACCCGATTAGTGGCTCCGCTTAAACCTGCTTGTGATGCCAAAATTCTTGACACATCTCTACTTACTATTGAAGAAAGTGTAGAAAAAGTACTTGATTGGTATCGGAAAATCTAAAAATAATGTATAATTCTCGGATTTTGTATGCAGTGCTAAGTGTGTTCGCCAATACAAGAGCATTCGAGTACTGTATCAAATAATTGTTTTACATATTTATATTTTGCACTGGTGTATGTATTTATTATATTGGTCGCAATTAAATTAAATAGTATTGCTGGCACAGTCAGGGTGTGCCGGTTTTGATTAACTAACTTTCGTATCCCCTGGCGATACTTGTTTGAGAACATATATATATGACTATGGAAAATTTTGCCCAGTTGCTGGAAGAAAGTTTCACCTTGCAAGAGATGAATCCCGGCGAAGTCATCACCGCAGAAGTTGTTGCCATAGACAATAATTTCGTCACTGTGAATGCCGGTCTGAAATCAGAATCTCTGATTGATGTGAGCGAATTCAAGAATGCAGCGGGCGAGATTGAGGTTAAAGTTGGCGATTTTGTCACTGTAACCATTGAATCTGTGGAAAATGGTTTTGGTGAAACCAAACTTTCACGTGAAAAAGCTAAGCGTGCGGCAGACTGGATTAAGCTGGAAGAAGCCATGGAAAATGGTGAAATTCTGTCTGGCGTAATTAACGGTAAAGTCAAAGGCGGCCTGACTGTAATGATCAACAGCATCCGTGCTTTCCTGCCTGGTTCGCTGGTAGATGTTCGTCCGGTTAAAGATACTTCTCACTTTGAAGGTAAAGAAATTGAATTCAAAGTAATTAAGCTGGATAAACGTCGCAACAACGTTGTTGTTTCACGCCGTGCTGTATTGGAAGAAACACTTGGTGAAGAACGTAAAGCACTGCTGGAAAATCTGAAAGAAGGTTCTGTAGTAAAAGGTATTGTGAAAAATATCACTGACTACGGTGCATTCGTTGACTTGGGCGGTATTGATGGTCTGTTGCACATCACTGATTTGGCTTGGCGTCGAGTTAAGCACCCAAGTGAAGTGCTGGAAGTTGGTCAGGAAGTTGAAGCCAAAGTACTTAAATTCGATCAGGAACGCAGCCGTGTATCTCTGGGTCTGAAACAGCTGGGTGAAGATCCGTGGAATGGTCTGGCTCGTCGCTATCCGCAAGGTACTCGCCTATTTGGTAAGGTAACTAACCTTACTGACTACGGTGCATTTGTGGAAATCGAGCAGGGTATTGAAGGTCTGGTACACGTTTCTGAAATGGACTGGACGAATAAGAATGTTCATCCAAGTAAAGTCGTTCAGATGGGTGATGAAGTCGAAGTGATGATTCTTGAAATTGATGAAGATCGTCGTCGCATTTCCCTAGGTATGAAGCAGTGTCAGGCTAATCCATGGCAGGAATTCGAATCCAATCATGAAAAAGGCGATAAAATCAAAGGGGTAGTAAAATCTATTACTGACTTCGGTGTATTTGTCGGCTTGCCTGGTGGTATCGATGGTCTAGTGCACCTGTCTGATCTTTCATGGACTGATGGCGGTGAAGAAGCCGTACGCCAGTTCAAGAAAGGTGAAGAAGTTGAAGCCGTGGTTCTGGCTATCGATGTAGATAAAGAACGTATTTCTCTGGGTGTGAAACAACTGGCAGGTGATCCGTTCAGCAACTATGTTAGCGTAAATGACAAAGGCAGCATTGTAACCGGTAAAGTAAAATCACTGGATGCTAAAGGCGCAGTCATTGCATTGGCAGATGATGTTGAAGGCTATCTACGTGCATCAGAAGTTTCTAATGATCGCGTTGAAGACATTCGCAATGTTTTGAAAGAAGGCGATGATGTTGAAGCTGTGATTACTACAGTAGATCGTAAAAACCGCAACATCAATTTGTCTATCAAAGCGAAAGATGCACAGGATAATACTGCTGCTCTGCGTTCATTATCAGCTAACAATGCCTCAGCTGGTACCACCAGTCTGGGTGATTTGTTGAAAGCTAAATTATCTGGTGAAAGCGAATAAGCGGTTATGACGAAGTCGGAGTTAATGATTCGCTTGGCGGAGTTATATACTGTTAATAATGATAGTACCATTTTAAATGCTAAGGATGTCGAACAAAGTATCAAGATTCTCGTTGATACAATGACTCGTGCTTTGGCAAAAGGCCAGCGAATCGAAATTCGTGGATTTGGTAGCTTTGATTTGAACCACCGTCCAGCTCGCATTGGTCGTAATCCCAAAACGGGTGAAAAAGTTTCGGTACCTGAAAAATATGTACCTCACTTCAAACCTGGCAAGGAATTACGTGAACGCGTAGACAAAGCGCTACTGTCTGCGGACAAGTAATACTTTTTTATTTGAGATAGACGTTAACGCCGCAGTTTCTGCGGCGTATTTTTATTTTTGGGTGGTCGAAGCTTTAATGAGTGTGCTATGGTTACGTCTTTTAACTTTTGCCTTATACGCTCTTTCCTCAGAAGAAAACGAACAATATGACCACATCCGTCTTTGTTGCTCCCGAATTTAATAATCAAAGTCCTCTGTCTTGGTATCAGGCTGCAGAGCAGAAACCTGGATTTATACATGATGCCGCTCAGTTGCGGGCTATTAAACAACTTGACAGGCTCTGGACAGAGTTAATGATGTTTAAACGCAAGCGTAATCGATTTTTAGGACGCAGCTTACGTTCACCTCGGGCACCCAAAGGATTATATATGTATGGAGGTGTTGGACGTGGTAAAAGCTTTTTAATGGATGTGTTTTTTGGTTGCTTACCTTATCGGCGCAAACGCCGAGTCCATTTTCACGCGTTTATGGCAGAAGTGCAGCAACGACTGAAAGAGCATCATAGTCAGGCCAATCCATTACATGCTGTGTCAGAGGATATTGCTCGTGAGGTTAGGGTATTATGCTTTGATGAATTTCATGTCAGTGATATCGCTGATGCAATGATTCTCGGACGTTTGCTGGAAGGCCTGTTTGAGCAAGGCGTGGTTATGGTGGCTACATCTAATTATGCTCCAGCAGATCTTTATTATCAGGGGCAAAACCGTTCCAGTTTTTTACCAACTATTGCATTGATTGAAAAAGAACTGACAATTTTAAATGTTGATGGTGGTGAAGATTATCGCATGCGATCACTCAAGCCTGCTGATATATTTTACATACCGGCAGATACAGCTAGCGAAAAAAAACTAGGGGATATTTTTCATAAAATAAATGGTCAGCAGCCAATCACTGGCGGAGATATTGAAATATTGGGCCGAAAACTGTCCTATAAAGCAATATCTGATTCAACAATTTGGTTTGATTTTGAAACTTTATGCTGTGGACCGCGTTCACAGAATGATTATCTGGAGCTGGCGCAAAAATTTCGTGTACTGATTTTATCTGCTATACCGAAGATGGGCTCTGCTCAGATGGCAGAAGCCCGTCGTCTCACTTGGCTTATTGATGTATTGTATGATTATCGAATCAAACTCTGTGCCAGTTGTGAAGTGCCTATAGATAATATATATACAGAGGGTGACTTTGCTAATGAATTTACCCGAACGGCCAGTCGTCTGACAGAAATGCAGTCTGAAGAATATTTAAACTTGCCTCATCTTACTTTAGATAAAGAAACTGTACATTTAGGAAAAGATATTAAATAAAGCGGAAATTTGTTAAAATGACAAAAACAGTCTTACGCATTATTTGCGCCTAAAAATATGTATTTTTATTAATTTGAATATAATGGAAACAAACATGGCTATCGAACGTACTTTATCTATTGTTAAACCTGATGCAGTTGCAAAAAACGTTATTGGACAGATTTACAGCCGATTCGAAAATAATGGTTTGAAAATTATCGCTGCAAAAATGAAACATTTGTCTAAAGCTGAGGCAGAAGGTTTTTATGCTGTACACAAAGAACGTCCTTTTTTTGGTGAACTGGTGAATTTTATGATTAGTGGTCCGGTGATGATCCAGGTACTGGAAGGAGAAGGTGCGGTCGCTAAAAATCGTGAGCTCATGGGTGCAACTAATCCGAAAGAAGCAGCAGCCGGAACTATTCGAGCTGATTTTGCTGATTCAATCGATGCTAATGCTGTGCATGGCTCTGATAGCCTTGAAAATGCAGCTACAGAAATTGCATATTTTTTTGCTGCCGATGAATTGTGCACGCGCTAAAATAGTTTGTATATGAATTGAATTAGTCCACCTATAGAGGTGGACTAATTTGTAACTATATATGTTAACTGGAGAAATGAGATGTCTGATTTTTTTAATTTACCAGCTTTAAAATCACTTTCTGTACAAACATTTAACGAAACAAAACCATTTCCGAATCATCTATTTAAGGAAATTTTGTTACCAGAAGCATTTAATAATTTATATAATAATTTTCCAAGTCTTGAGTTGTTTGAAAAACATGTTAACAGACCACGTGGAAAAAGTGGTCAGCGACCGCATAACCGTTATTATCTGGCTTTTGAGAAATCTATATATCATAAAAATGACCAGTCTGGACCAGGCGTTACCAAATTAGAACAATTACCTGAAGTTTGGCAAGAGTTTGTTCGGGAGGTACAAACTTTTGAACCATATCAGGAGTTTTTAAGACGGTATTTAAATCTTGATGAATATGAGATTCGGTATGCGTGGCATGTTGGTGAAACAGGTTCTGAGGTTTCACCACATTGTGATAGTTTTGACAAAATCGGAACACATATTTTTTATTTTAATACTTCGGCAGACTGGGAAATAGAATGGGGTGGTTCAATATTGGCTCTCAGTGGTAAAAAAACAGCCAAAACTAACCCAGACATTAGTGATTTTGAGAGTGTGGAAGGCTTTGATATACGTGATAACAGCAGTTTTCTTTTTAAAAATACTGCTGATGGTTGGCATGCTACTGAAGTCTTAACTTGTCCGCCTAATCATTATCGTCGTTTGTTTAATGTGATAGTTCAAAAGAAAAAAACTGAGAAAACACTAAAAAAAGTATGGCATTTTTTATCTGGTAAAAATTAAAGAATTGTATAAATTGTTGAATAAATTTGTATTATCAGCATAATGTTTTAGATTAGTTTGTTTTGTAGCATTTGTTACGTAATTTTTTTGTATTTTCCAGATGAAAACCAATTTGCTAAATTTTGACTTACCCGGCTTAACTGCCCACTTTGCTCAGATGGGGGAGAAGCCATTTCGTGCCAAGCAGGTTATGCGCTGGATGCACCCAGGGGGTGTAGCTGATTTTACAGATATGACTGATCTGGCCAAATCATTACGCCATAAATTATTGGATAAGGCTGAAATTAAAGTGCCTGATCTTTTGGTAGAGCAAAAATCTGCAGATGGTACTTGTAAATGGTTGTTAGACGTAGGTACAGGCAATGGTGTGGAAACAGTTTTTATTCCTGAAGATAGTAGGGGAACTTTATGTATTTCTTCACAGGTTGGTTGTGCTTTAGAATGCTTATTTTGCTCAACAGGCCGACAGGGTTTTAATCGTAACCTCACTACTGCAGAAATTATCGGTCAGCTTTGGTGGGCAAATAAAGCGCTTGGTGTGACACCTAAGGATGAAAGAGTGATTTCCAATGTGGTAATGATGGGGATGGGCGAACCTTTAGCAAACTTTGAAAATGTAGTTACAGCGCTGAGTATAATGCTTGATGACCATGGGTATGGTTTGTCCCGTCGCCGTGTGACAGTGTCTACTTCGGGCATGGTGCCACAAATGGATCGATTGAAGGATGTGATGCCTGTAGCTCTTGCTATTTCATTGCATGCTTCAAATGATGAGGTTCGGGATCACTTGATACCATTGAATAAAAAATATCCGCTTAGCCAATTAATGGCTGCATGTCAGCGTTATTTGGCTAAAGCTCCACGTGATTTTATTACTTTTGAATATATCATGTTAAAGGGTGTCAATGATGAACCTCAACACGCACGCGAACTGATTGAGCTGGTTAAAGATGTACCTTGTAAATTCAATCTGATTCCGTTTAATCCATTTACTAATTCTGGTTTTGAACGATCCACTAACGAGCGCATCCGTGTATTTAGAGAAATATTACTGGAAGCAGGTTTTGTTGTTACAGTCAGAAAAACTCGTGGTGATGATATTGATGCAGCATGTGGTCAGCTTGCTGGCAAAGTAAAAGATAAAACTCGGCGTCAACAAAAATGGCAGCTTGTACAGGGGTAATTTGATGAAAAAAAAACTTGGATCAATTTTACTGATGACTGTTATTTTATCAGCTTGTGCTACTCAAACTCTGGATAAAAAGCCAACTGCTGCTCAGCGAGCACGCGAGGTAGCTCAAATTAAAACCCAGCTGGCAGTAGAATATCTAAGAAATAAAAATTATAGACAGGCTGTAGAATCTATTGATGAAGCTATAAAAAATAATAGTAGCTCACTTGATGCTTGGTTAATTCGTGCGCAAATCTGGCAGTATTTGAAAGAACCGGCTAAGGCAGAAGAAAGTTTTCAGCGAGCGCTTTCTTTGGCTCCAGACAGTGCTGAAGTTAATAATAATTTCGGCTGGTTTGTTTGTGATGTTCTTAAGAAGCCAAATGCATCCATTTCATATTTTGATAAGGCTTTATCAGATCCGACTTATCCTACACCGGAAGTTGCTCAGTTTAATAAAGGAATCTGTAGTAGTCGGATGGGACAGTATCAGCTGGCAAACAGTTATTTTGAGCGAGCTTTGGCAGCTAATCCTAATTTTATTGCTGCTAAGAAAGAAATGGCTCGTAATGATTTGCAATCAGGTAGTGTTTCAGAAGCCAATTATCTGTTTAAACAATATCAAAGTCAGGTAAATAGTTTATCTGCTGATGATTTGTTACTTGGATGGAGAATTGAAAAATCTCTTGGTAATATGCAAGCGGCTTATGAATATGAAGCACAATTGCGTAATAATTTCCCTTATTCTGCTGAATTAGAGCAGGTTTCTACAGGAAAATTCTAATGAATGAGCAAACCAAAAATCTCGATTCCAGCCCGAATGCCGCTGTCACTTTGGGAGCATTATTATCTCAGGCAAGAAAGCAAAAAGGCTTATCTGTCGGTGAGGTTGCAGAGCGTTTAAAATTACCAGCCAGACAGATTGAGGCAATGGAAAGTGGCAGTTATAAAGGTTTGCCGGAAGCGGTATTCATTAAAGGTTTTTTGAGTTCCTATGCACGCTTGCTGGAGCTGGATGAGTCAGAATTTAAGCAATATCTGCAGCAGATTTTTCCATCCGGACAACGCTATTCCACATCAGACAGTAGCAAAGTGTTATCTTCAGAATTAGATTTTCAGGATAAACCTCAACGTCGCCATTTTCCACGTTGGCTTATTGCATTGCTGGTGCTGATTATCATTGGTGCGGTGGTATATGCTTGGCAAAGTAAATCAACATCTGAAAATGCCAAACAGGCTGCTACAGCCAGTCAGGAAGTTTCTGCGCAAACTGCGTCCATTAGTGATATTGCAGCTAGTAATATTCGTGTGGTACCGATGCCTGCAAGTGAACAAGTCAGCAGTACTGCATCGACTACAGTGATCAGCGCCAGTCAGCCCCAGGAAGCTAATACCAATACTAATGCATCACAGCCTGTTGCTGCTGATTCAGAGGCGTTGCTGATCAAGCTTGAAAATAAATCATGGTTACAAGTGAGTGACAAAAATGGCAAAGTATTAATCAGCCAGGTTGTCGATGCAGGAAGCACTCAACAATTTAGCGGCAGTGCTCCTTATAAAGTTATTATTGGTTATACACCCGGGGCCAGCATCAAGTTTGCTGGCAAAGATGTTATTATTCCTCAAAATAAAAAAAGAACTGCTGTAGTTATGGTAGGTGGTAATTGAAATGACGTTGTCCGGAGTACGCAGGAAAACTTATCAGGTAAAAATTGAACAAGTTGTAATTGGTTCTGACGCACCGGTGAGAGTGCAGTCTATGACCAATACTGATACGGCTGATGCTGAACTGACGGCTAATCAGGTGAAAGCGCTGGCTGATGCTGGTTCTGAGCTGGTTAGAATTACGGTAAATACCCCCCAAGCTGCTGCTAAAGTGGCTGAAATTCGTCAGCGGCTGAATGATATGGGCTGTAATGTACCGTTAGTAGGGGATTTTCATTTTAATGGTGATCGCTTACTCAAAGATTATCCAGATTGTGCTCGGGCACTAGCAAAATACCGCATTAACCCGGGAAATGTAGGCAAAGGGGTTAAAGGCGATGAAAAATTTGCCTTTATGATTCACACTGCAGCTGAAAATGATAAGGCGGTTCGTATCGGAGTGAACTGGGGGTCGTTAGATCAGGCTTTGGCCAAACGAATGATGGATGCCAATTTGGCTTTACCTGCTCCTCAGCCTGCTGAAGCTGTAATGAAAGAAGCTTTAATTGTTTCAGCTCTTGATTCAGCACAAAAGGCTGAAAGTCTGGGATTGCCTTCAGACCGAATTATTTTATCTTGTAAAGTATCAAATGTGCAGGATTTGATTGAGGTTTATCATAATCTAGCTGCCCGCTGTCTATATCCATTACATTTGGGTCTTACTGAAGCGGGAATGGGCAGTAAAGGTATCGTTGCTTCCACTGCTGCATTGTCTATTCTTTTGCAACAGGGCATTGGTGATACGATTCGAGTTTCATTAACGCCCGAACCTGGAAGTGCTAGGACGCAGGAAGTCGTTGTGGCTCAGGAAATTTTGCAGACTATGGGTATCCGTTCGTTTACACCATTGGTAACAGCTTGCCCAGGTTGTGGAAGAACCACTAGTACTGTTTTTCAGGAGCTGGCTCGTGATATTCAGCGATATTTGCGTGAAAAAATGCCGGTGTGGCGTTTGCAATATCCTGGTGTAGAAAACTTAAATGTAGCAGTAATGGGATGTGTTGTGAATGGACCAGGTGAAAGTAAGCTGGCTGATATTGGTATTTCGTTACCCGGTACTGGTGAAACGCCTGTGGCTCCTGTATACATAGACGGTGAACGGAAAACCACTCTAAAAGGTGAGCATATGGCTGAAGAGTTTCTGGCATTAGTTGAAGAATATATCCATACTAATTATGGCAGTCAGGGTAAAAAAAGGGAGCCAGCTAAAGTTATTCCGATTGCCGCTTTACAATGAACAGATCTTCAAGCTGTGACAGGCTGTATTGTTTCATAGGGATAAAAATAAAATATTATGGGTAAGAAAATCCAGGCCGTTAAAGGCATGAATGATTTGTTACCAGTAGTGCAAAAAGATTTCAAGCTAACAGCAGCACTCTGGCAGGCATTTGAAGATGTAGTGGCATTATGGACACGCAGTTTTGGCTATAGCCAGATTCGGACGCCGATGGTGGAACAAACCGGTTTATTTGTGCGTTCTATCGGTGAAGAGACTGATGTGGTTGGCAAGGAAATGTACACTTTTGCCGATTCAAACGATAAATTAAGTTTGAGCCTGAGGCCTGAAGGTACAGCCTCCTGTTTACGCGCCGTAGTAGAGCACAATTTACTTTATAATAACCCGCAAAAGTTATGGTATATGGGGCCGATGTTTAGGCGTGAACGGCCGCAGAAAGGGCGTTATCGTCAGTTTCATCAGGTTGGAGTTGAGGCACTTGGATTTGACGGACCTGATGTGGATGCTGAGCTAATCGCTATGAGTGCCAATTTGTGGGAACATCTGGGCATTCGAGAACATCTGACTTTAGAACTCAATACTTTGGGTAATCAGCAGGAGCGGGCGGCGCATCGCACAGCTTTAATTGCATATCTGCAACAGCATGTAGCTATTTTAGATGAAGATAGCCGGCGGCGAATGCATACTAATCCTTTACGGGTACTGGATACTAAAAATCCTGACTTACAGGCAATGGCCAATGCAGCCCCACGCTTGACTGATTACTTGGGCGATGAGTCATTGGCACATTATAATACTCTGAAAAGTATGTTAGATGGTCTGGGTATCCATTATGTTGAAAACCCACGTCTGGTGAGGGGGTTGGATTACTATAATCTGACAGTGTTTGAATGGACTACGGATAAGCTCGGATCACAGGCTACGGTGTGCGGTGGTGGCCGATATAATGGTCTTATAGAAGAGCTAGGAGGTAAACCGGCACCGGCAATTGGTTTTGCGCTGGGAATTGAGCGTTTATTATTAATTGTGCAGGAATTCGGAAAATTGAAGGTTAATGCTGCTCCTGATATATATGTTCTGCATCAGGGTGAAGGCAGTAGTTTGACAGCAATGCAGAATGCAACAATATTACGCGCGGCTGGATTGAGTGTTTACCTGCATTGTGGTGATCAAAGTTTAAAAGCGCAGCTGAAAAAAGCCGATGCCAGTGGTGCAGCTTTTGCTGTAATTGTGGCGCAGGAAGAAATGGTAAACAATACGCTGACAGTAAAAAATCTGCGTACTCATGAACAACAGACTGTTGCTGCAAATGCAGTTTTACAGTTAATCCAACAATGGAAGAATGCATAATGGTTGTACATATTCAGGATGAACAGGAAGTTGCGAATTTTAAGTACTTTTGGCAGCGTTGGGGTCGATGGATTTTTGCAGTTTTGATTTTGCTTGCACTGGCCTATCTGGGTTATGTGCTTTATCAGGGGCATATTCGCAATAATAATGAAAAAGCAGCTGCTGTATTTGAAACTTTTGTGACTCAGGCCAATGCAAATAATATGGCTGAAAGTAAAAAAGCTCTGATGCAGCTACAGGAAAAATATCCGGATACCATGAATGCCACTCAGGCCACACTGATGATGGCCGGATCTGCTTTTGATGAACATAAATATGATGAAGCAATCCGTCATTTGCAATGGGTGAAGGACAGACAGAAAGATGACTTATTGCAGACAATCGTTGCTCAGAGGCTGGCTACCGTTTATTTGCAGCAGGGTAAATATAACGAAGCATTACAGGCTCTGGATGTAAAAGTAGTGGCTCAGTTTAAGCCTATTCTTTTGGAAACTAAGGGCGATGTTCTGCAGGCACAAAAGAAAAATACCGAAGCTATGGCAGCTTATCAGCAGGCATTGAATCTTCTGGACAAGGATTCAGTACAGCGTGACGTGCTTCAAATGAAAATCAGCAGTCTGAGCTAATTGATATATTTCAACCTGAGATTACGAGCAAGTAATCATGCCTTAATCTCAGGATTGTAGTTTTTTAAAAAGCTTGCCTATGGCAGGCTGTTGCTGTTTTACAGCGAAGTAAAATTATTAGAAAGAATTTATATGAAACCAACAATCGTTTTGGTTGGTCGACCGAATGTAGGCAAATCAACTCTGTTTAATCGCCTGACCCGAACCAAAGATGCGCTGGTTGCTGATTTACCGGGTCTGACACGAGATCGTCACTATGGCCATGGACGGGTGGGAAGCAAACCTTATCTGGTGGTAGATACTGGCGGTTTTGAGCCAGTTGTAGATAGTGGCATTCTCTATGAAATGGCACGGCATACTTTACAGGCTATTGATGAAGCAGATGCAGTTATCTTTTTGGTGGACGGGCGGACGGGTTTAACGCCGCAAGATCAAATTATCGCCAATCGCCTACGTCAAAGTACCCGTCCGGTGTATCTGGCAGTGAATAAAGGTGAGGGTGGTAATCGGCCGGTTTTAGCGGCTGAATTTTATGAGCTCAGTCTTGGTGAACCTGTAGTCATTTCTGGTGCACATGGTGATGGTGTTTATGAGCTGATTGAAACTGTGCTGGAATCGTTTCCTGAAGAGCAAGAAGAAACTGAAAGCAAGCATCCGGTTTTTGCAGTCATCGGTCGTCCTAATGTAGGCAAATCAACGCTAGTAAATGCCATTCTCGGCGAAGAACGAGTCATCGCTTTTGATATGGCCGGAACAACGCGTGATTCGATACATATTGATTTTGAACGGGGTGATAAGCCGTTTACGATTATTGATACAGCAGGGGTGCGCCGGCGTGGAAAAGTAGATGATGCAATTGAAAAATTTTCTGTAATCAAGGCGATGCAAGCTATTGATGAAGCAAATGTAGCTGTGTTGGTATTGGATGCACAGCAGGATATAGCTGATCAGGATGCTACTATTGCAGGCTTTGCTCTTGAAGCCGGACGCGCTCTGGTGGTGGCTGTCAATAAATGGGACGGACTGAGCGAAGAACGCAAACAGCAAGTAAAACGTGATATTGCCCGTAAACTATATTTTCTGGATTTTGCAAAATTTCATTTTATTTCTGCATTAAAAGAAAAGGGCATAGACGGGCTGTTTAGCTCAATTCAAGAAGCATATGATGCAGCAATGATTAAGTTGCCCACACCAAAAATTACTCGCGTACTACAAAGTGCGCTTGAGCGACAGCAGCCACCACGTGCCGGACTAATTCGTCCTAAATTGCGCTATGCCCATCAGGGGGGCATGAATCCGCCAGTCATAGTGATTCATGGGAATGCTTTGCAACATATTAGTGATGCTTATACCAGATATCTGACACAAACGTTTCGCAAAGCCTTTCATTTACAGGGTACACCTTTACGTATTCAATATAATGTTAACCACAATCCATATGAAGAAAAAGACAGCAAGCCGGCGCAGCCATTGCGTCGAGTTAAAATGAGTAACCGGATTGCCAAACGTGAGCAGATTAAACAATCGAAAAAGCAGGTAAAACGTAAAAATAAAGTCAGTACAAAGAAAACAAATGCCCATTAATGTGGTAGCATTGACTACGCTTTTCTAATCGCTGTACGCGGGTGCAGCTTAGCGACAACATAATCAAAAAAACGGAGTATCCAAATGAGCGCCAAAGGACAAATGTTACAAGATCCTTTCTTGAATGCACTGCGAAAAGAGTATGTACCGGTTTCCATTTATTTGGTCAACGGTATTAAACTGCAAGGTCAGGTAGAGTCATTTGACCAGTATGTTGTGTTATTGCGTAATACCTCTGTAACACAAATGGTATATAAGCATGCGATTTCTACCATTGTTCCTGCACGGGCTGTAAGCCTGCAGCATGAACCAAAATCATCATCTCCAGAATAATCATTTATTCTGTTTGATAAAAACCGTGGGTTAGCCACGGTTTTTTTGTTAGTGAGTCATTGACTTGGAAAAAAGATTAATGACTACAACTCCTACCAGTATCAGACCTATACCGATAATTGCCGGCATATCCAGCTTCTGACCAAATTTTATCCATGCAATTAGTGATACGCAAACAATGCCAACTCCAGACCACACAGCATAAGCGATGCCTACTGGCATGGTTTTCAGTGTCTGCGCCAGACAATAAAAGGAAATGATATAGCCCATAATGGAGCAGAAGCTAGGTATGAGTCTGGTAAATCCATTACTTACTTTGAGCATACTGGTTGCAAAAATTTCTGCTAGTATGGCGATGGATAGGAAAATCCATTGATTCATGTTTATCCTTTAATAAGCTTTATTTCTGTTTACAAGGATGGCAGAAAATGGCCAGAAAAGCTACATATGAGCCATTTGAAAGAAGTGTAAATTGCAACTTTTGTCGTTATTTTTAGATGCCAGACATTTACAAATGGTATTTGAGATAAATAAATAAGCAAGTTTACTAGCCTGCTGGTCCAAACCCTAGCGAAATATTAATGAAACAGCGGATTTACTTGATGAATCCGCTGTTTCATTACTTTAAGCTAATTTAGATTGGTTGCTATGATTGATTTCTTACCGCACTGAATCTTGTGATTTAAGCTTTTTCTTCAGTGCCATAGTATTTAGTGCCGATTTTAATGCTTTCTCGGCCATGTTCGCGACGCCATGCATTGCTGTCACGCAAAGAATAAGCGCAGCCGCAATATTCCTGCTGATAAAACTGCTCACGTTTGCTGATTTCTATCATACGCTGACTGCCACCGCCTTTGCGCCAGTTGTAATCCCAGTAAATCAGACCAGGATATTTTTCTGCCGCACGTTTGCCGCAATCATTGATCTGCTGCATATTTTTCCAGCGAGAAATGCCTAGAGAGCTGGTAATGACCGGAAAACCGTTTTCATGAGCATATAAAGCTGTACGTTCGAAACGCATATCAAAACACATGGTACACCGAATACCACGCTCTGGTTCAAACTCCATACCTTTTGCGCGGGCAAACCAGTTGTCCATATCATAATCGGCGTCGATAAACGGAATATTGAATTTTTCTGCAAAGGCTTTGTTTTCATCTTTGCGAATTTCATATTCTTTTTTCGGATGAATATTAGGATTATAAAAATAGATGGTGTAATCAATGCCTGCGGCCAGCATGGCTTCCATTACTTCACCGGAGCAAGGTGCACAGCATGAATGCAACAATACTTTGCCGGCACCCTTGGGCGGAATTAGTTTAGGGCGTTGTACATCTGTAACGATTACTTGTGGGTTCATTGATATGGTTTCCTGCTATTTTAATTTTCTTCTGATGAGATTTTAACAAAGCTGCCTTTGCAACGACATAGTGCAAAAGCAAAAAAGCGTTCAGATTTCTGAACGCTTATCTGGACATTATATTTTACAATACTGCTAATGCTTCTTCATAGCTTGGTTCGGTAGTGATTTCAGCTACCAGCTGGCTGTGTAAAACCTGATTGTTTTCATCTAAAACAATCACAGCGCGGGCACACAGCCCAGCTAAAGGGCCTGTGCTCAGTTTTACACCATATTCTTCTCGAAATTCGGGATGGCGGAATGTAGATAAGGTAATTACCTGATCGAGTCCTTCAACTCCACAGAAGCGAGCTTGTGCAAAAGGTAAATCGGCTGAAATACATAAAACAACTGTATTGCTCAATTTAGCCGCATCAGCATTGAAATGGCGTACTGAAGCCGCACAAACGCCAGTATCTACACTTGGAAATATATTTAGAACTTTGCGTTTGCCAGCAAAGCTAGCCAATGAAACTTCATTTAAATTCGCGTCGGTAAGGGTGAATTCAGGGGCTGTAGCGCCTTTTTGGGGGAAAAGGCCATTTACTTCAACAGGTGAACCTTTTAGGGAAACAGTACTCATAACTATATCCTTTGATGTTTAATCTCGTTAATGACGTGTAGGCTTATTGTGGGCGAAGGATGGATAACTGTCAAAGTATATCTATGCTGATTACACTAAAGCTAACTTTACGCATAAATAGAGAAAATTCATTTCTAAATGAATCTATTTTTATTAGGTCTGAACATAGCAGAGGATAGAAGATTGGCTACGACATTAAATATCAGACATCATAGTTATCATACAGGCAAAGCAACAATTAAGTTTAATATTTCAAAAAAGCCTGCTCGTTTAACCTCATCCTCTATTGCTAAATTCAGTTTGAATGCGAATTAACTACTTGATGATTATTGGAATTAATCGGCAGTGGGCAAGCGCACAAAATGCTGTAAGTCATAAACAATATTATCTTGTTTACTCGTATGATTACTGCTTTCTGCTAATTGCCATCCACGGGGGCTAATTTCTGGAAAAAATGTATCTCCGGCAACATCTAAATGAATTCTGGTGATGCGTAGATCAGTGGCTAGGGGCATTGCTTGAGCATAGATTTGTGCGCCGCCCATAATAATGACTTCATCAGTGTCTGCTAACTGGAAAAGAGCCTCTTCGATATTCCGGCAGGATGTAGCACCGCAAAACACTTGCTCCGGATTTCGACTGATTACGTAATTTGGCCGTCCCGGTAAGGGTTTTTTGGGCAGCGAATCCCATGTTTTGCGCCCCATTATCACAGGTTTGCCCATGGTGTAATGTTTAAAAAATTGAAAATCTTCGGGTACATACCATGGAATCTGATTTTTTTTGCCAATACAATTATTATCAGAAAGCGCTGCAATTAAGGTGATTTTACGGAATTTGTTCATACGGCTACTGGGGCTTTGATATGAGCATCCGGATGATAATCCGTTAGAGTGAAATCTTCAAACTGAAATGCAAATAGGTCTTTTACATCTGGGTTTAAATGCATATGGGGCAGCTTTTTCGGTGTACGGGTTAGTTGCAATTTTGCCTGCTCAAAATGATTGCTGTATAAGTGAGCATCACCTAGGGTATGAACAAATTCACCTAATTGTAAATCACACACTTGAGCAATCATCATGGTCAACAGGGCATAGCTTGCTATATTAAACGGTACACCAAGAAATATATCGGCACTGCGCTGATAAAGCTGGCAGGACAATTTGCCGTTTGCTACATAAAACTGAAACAAAGCATGGCAAGGGGGTAAGGCCATTTCATCTACCAATGCCGGATTCCATGCAGAAACAATCAGGCGCCGACTGTCTGGATTGTTTTTAATCTGCTGCAGCAAATTGCTGATTTGGTCGATATGGCGGCCATCCGGTGCTGGCCAGCTGCGCCATTGGTAGCCATAAACCGGCCCTAGATTGCCATCGGCATCCGCCCATTCATCCCAAATGGTAACATTGTGTTCATGCAGATAGCGGATATTGGTATCGCCGCGTAAAAACCACAGCAATTCATAAATAATGGAGCGCAAATGCAGCTTTTTGGTGGTGAGCACAGGAAAGCCATCGGCGAGATTAAAGCGCATTTGATAACCGAAAACCGAACGAGTGCCGGTACCGGTACGGTCTGATTTGTCCACGCCATGATCAAGTACGTGTTGCATTAAGTCTAGATACTGTTGCATACAGATTATCCAATACAAAATAGGGTAATTGTAGCTTAAATTGATGCAGGTTGGCTGACGCTGCTATTTTTCACTGCCTGCCATGCAGCAGCAATTAAACTGGCATTGTTATTTTTTAACAAAGAAGCATCGGATAGCATACGCCGCCACTGGCGTGCTCCTTGCAGGCCATGCATCAGCCCTAGGTAGTGACGTGCCATATGGCGCAAAGAATTATCGGGTTTTGCCAGCTGCTGCTGTGTATATTCAATCAATTGCTCGACTAAGGCTTCATATCCCACTGCAGGAAGTGTACTGCCATAAAATTCAGCATCCCAACTACGCATCAGCATCGGATTATGATAAGCCTCACGCCCGACCATCACGCCATCGACATATTGTAGATGCTGGCTAATTTGCTCATTGCTGGTCACGCCACCGTTGAGAATGATTTGTAAATCAGGGAATTCCTGTTTCAGGCGATAAACATAGTCATAGCGTAGTGGTGGAATATCACGGTTATCTTTTGGTGATAGCCCCTCGAGCCATGCATTACGCGCATGTACAATAAAAATGCGGCAGGCGGTACGTTCACGCAATGTGCCGACAAAATCAGCTAAGGGCTCATAAGCAGTTTCTTTGTCCAAACCGATGCGATGCTTAATGGTAACCGGAATATCTACGGCTTCCTGCATGGCATTCAGACAGTGGGCAACCAGTGCAACCTCACGCATTAAGCAAGCACCAAAAGCGCCTTGCTGTACGCGTGGGCTAGGACAACCACAATTTAGATTAATTTCGTTGTAACCATAGCTGGCAGCAATTTTCGCTGCCTGTGCCAATACATCGGGTTCGCTGCCCCCAAGCTGCAAGGCAACGGGCTGTTCTTGCGGATGATATGCCAGTAATTTATCTCGATTGCCATGAATAATGGCATTAGCGTTAATCATTTCCGTGTACAGCCATGTATTTTGGCTAATTAGTCTGGCCATATAGCGGTAGTGCCGGTCTGTCCAGTCCAGCATTGGCGCCACAGATAAAGTTCTTGGCGGCAGAGGTTGATTAACCTGCTGATTTATATTGGCCGTTGCAGTACCATTGCTGGCGCTTAAACGTTTGTATTCCTGCATTGTTTGCACTTCTAAAAACCGTTGAATCAAGGCCATATCACTGTGTGAGTACAGTGAAGCCCCTAGTTAAATTCTACATAAATGCAGATTATACATGGGTTAAATATATTGCTTGGTAGACTAAATGCAAAAATACACTTTTGCTATCACCATTCAGTATAAAAATTAGCGCAAAGGCATTTCGGATTTAATCAATTTGATTTCTTTTCTATTGTGTTTTTTCTTGAAATGATTATCTAGCCATAATTTATGCTGCATTTTACATTGCGGACCCAGATAAATTTTGTCTATATAATCTTCAACTTCTTTATATTCAATGTACAAATTATTAGCGGCTTGATAATCTGTTGGTTCAACAATATTTTTATCTGCGATGTGAGTAATATAAATCATACGGCATTCGTCCTCATCTTCGAAAGCAGCGTGTTTTATCAGGCAGGATATAGGTAAGACAGCTAAGCTAAGTAATTGTTGCAAATTAGGTATTTTTTGTAACTCACGGTTTTTTAAAAGTTTACTCATTAGAACATTTATTTTTTTTAAATGTATGCGAATATCTTGTATTTTTTTCTGTTCGTTTAATGTATCTATATAATTTTTCCACTCGTTTTCAATATACTGAGTTTCTTTTTCGTTACTCATTTCCAGATAGAAAGATTGTTTGTTACGTTTAGCCAAAGAGATATATTCAGTTTTAGGGTCAAAGTACAGGCAACGATATATAGGTAAAGGATAAAGATTTGTATTTGGTTTATCTTCGGTTTTATTAAGACTTAAAATTTGGTTTTCATTTTCAGAAGTTGAAGTAGAAAATTGTTTTGTTATATTAAAATTTTCCATATTTATACTTCGTTCAGCATTCTGGCCGAAAAAATTGTGATTAAAAGCTATGCTAACACCTGAACCAAATATATTGTCCTCATTTCCATATAATCGAAATTGATTTAAAGAGTTATGATTAAAGGAAAAGCTAGCTAAGAATGTTTTAATTTCATTATCTGGATTAGTTGTAATATTCAGCCATTGTGTTAATACCTGATTCTCACTGGGATCATTCATAAAATCGACGATATTCAATCTGAATTTACTTGGATTTTTGCCTTTAAGTAAATTGAATAAAACACCCGGTCTAGTGTAATGCGCTACACGACGTTCAGGATTTTTGGTTACTATTTCTTCGTTAGATGATAAATTTTTTTCGAATGAAACTATTAATAAATCTTTTATTTCTTTAACTAATTGACAAATTTTCTTAATTCTATTAATTATTATTTTTTTCCATTTAATATTACCAATATTATTCGATTTTAAATCAATTAATCCTAATATTAATTGAGCAGATATAAAATTATCCGCTGATAAATTGCGATATTTGATTTGTTTATAAAACTTAAGGGATTCTTCGGGTAGTTGTTTTTTAAACAAGTAAATATTACCTAACTCAAACTGTGCAAGATAATAAGATTCTAAGTCATGCTCATGACTGACATTTAAAAAAAATTTTATAGCCTCATCGTCATCATTTTTTTTCTTTTTATAGATAAAAGCTAATTTGTATTGAGCAAACGCATAAGTTTTAGGGTCATCCTCTCTGGTTATATTAGAGTAAAAGAGTTCAGCCTTATCATAATCCTGTTTTTTTTCTTCATAGATAAAAGCTAAATTATATTGAGCAAACGCATAAACTTTAGAATCATCCTCTCTAGTGATATTAGAGAAAAAATGTTCAGCCTTATCGTTATCATTTTTTTTCTTTTTATAGATAATAGCTAAATTAAATTGAGCTTTAGCATAAATTTTAGGCTCATCCTCTTTAGTTATATTAGAATAAAAGAGTTCAGCCTTATCATAATCCTGTTTTTTCTCTTGATAAATAATAGCTAAATTAAATTGAGCTTTAGCATAAATTTTAGGGTCATCCTCTCTGGTTATCCTAGAGAAAAAGAGTTCAGTCTTATCATAATCCTGTTTTTTCTCTTGATAAATAATAGCTAAATTAAATTGAGCTTTAGCATAAATTTTAGGGTCATCCTCTCTGGTTATCCTAGAGAAAAAGAGTTCAGTCTTATCATAATCCTGTTTTTTCTCTTGATAAATAATAGCTAAATTAAATTGAGCACTAGCATAAATTTTAGGTTTATCCTCTCTGGTTATATTAGAGTAAAATCGAATGGCTTGTTCATAATCGTGTTTTTTCTCTTGATAAGTAATAGCTAAATTGAATTGAGCATCAGCATAAATTTTAGGGTCATCCTCTCTAGTGATTTTAGAGAAAAAATGTTCAGCCTTATCGTTATCATTTTTTTTCTCTTGATAAATAAGAGCTAAATTAACTTGAGCTTTAGCATAAGTTTTAGGGTCATCCTCTCTAGTGATATTAGAGAAAAAATGTTCAGCCTTATCGTTATCATTTTTTTTCTCTTGATAAATAAGAGCTAAATTAAATTGAGCTTTAGCATAAATATAAGGTTTATCCTCTCTGGTTATATTAAAGTAAAAGAGTTCAGCCTTATCATAATCGTGTTTTTTTTCTTGATAAATAAGAGCTAAATTAAATTGAGCAATTACATTAATATAAGGGTCATCCTCTTTGGTTATATTAGAGTAAAAGAGTTCAGCCTTATCATAATCCTGTTTTTTCTCTTGATAAATAATAGCTAAATTAAATTGAGCTTTAGCATAAATTTTAGGGTCATCCTCTCTGGTTATACTAGAGAAAAAGAGTTCAGCCTTATCATAATCCTGTTTTTTTTCTTCATAGATAAGAGCTAAATTATATTGAGCTTCAGCATAAGTTTTAGGGTCATCCTCTCTGGTTATATTAGAGTAAAAGAGTTCAGCCTTATCATAATCCTGTTTTTTTTCTTCATAGATAAGAGCTAAATTGAATTGAGCAAACGCATAAATTTTAGAATCATCCTCTCTAGTGATATCAGAGAAAAAATGTTCAGCCTTATCGTTATCATTTTTTTTCTTTTTATAGATAAGAGCTAAATTAAATTGAGCTATTGCATAAATATAAGGTTCATCCTCTTTGGTTATATTAGAGTAAAAGAGTTCAGCCTTATCATAATCATGTTTTTTCTCTTGATAAATAATAGCTAAATTAAATTGAGCATTAGCATATTTTTCTTTTCCATCATCACGGCTTATTTTGCTTAATTCTACAATTTGCTTGTTAACTTTATCATCTGCCATTTTGATCTCTACTTTCTAAATTTTTTAAAACATTCAGAATAGCTTTTAGCTGACTTTGCTATGTAATTCGTATCGTTAAATAACCAATTTAAGTCATTGTGTTTATAATAATTTTAACAAAATAAAATAAAAAAAAACAAAGTTAAAATTTAAATAAAAATTCTTGAATTGAATTAATTATTTTAATGTGTTTCTGAAACGGCTTTTTAAATTCGGCTGTTACTGTATTTATTGTTTGTATTTAAGTTAACTATTTCTAGGTTTTACTAGTTTTTTTGTGATGTTTGTAATTAGCTGCAAATTCTGACTATATCTATTGCGGGCTTTTGGTTGTCTCTCTAAGATAAATCACTGAGGGATAAGTGTTTTATATAAAAAATTTTAAGCTATAATTAAACAGAACGGAGATGGTTATGAATATGAACGATAATGGATTTGTAGATAAAGCCAAAGGTGAAGTAAAAGAAAATGTGGGTAAGGTAGTTGGCGATACTAAGACTCAGTCTGAAGGTATTGTTGATAAAGCCGTTGGCAGTGTAAAAGATGCTGTGCATGATGCAGCTAATGCTATCGATAATGCTGTGGATTCTATTAAGAAAAAATTTCAGGATTAATTCTGAATCATGTTTTTCAGGCCGCTTTTTAGCGGCCTTTTGTTTTTTACTTAAATATAAGTTAATTAGATTCATATATTGAATAAGCTTTAATTTAATGGCTATGATATTTAATTGTTCTTTTTGTAAAGAACATATTAATCTGGTTCTAGATTGATAATAAATTTTTTTGCTTAGGTAGAAGATGCTAGTCTGTGCACTGGAAGGGTAAGGGAGAATTGCTTGGTGGATATTAAAGTATTGCGTTATTTTCTGGCACTGACTAGAGAGGAAAGTATAACAGCAGCAGCCGATTACCTGCATCTTACTCAGCCTACGCTGTCGCGCCAGCTTATTGAGCTGGAAGAAGAACTAGGGTGTACTTTGTTTATACGTGGCCGCCGACGAATTACGCTGACGGAAGAAGGCATACATTTGCGTCAACGTGCTGAGCAGATACTGGAGCTGGTACACAAAACGGAGTCTGAGTTTCATCATTTAGATAAAAGTCTGCACGGAGATATTTATATTGGCTGTGGTGAAACGGATGCGTTAAGACCGGTTGTAGGGGTAATCAAGATGATGCAGAAAGATTATCCTCGTATTCGCTTTCATATTTTCAGTGGTAATGCCAATGATGTAACTGAGCGGTTAGATAAAGGATTACTTGATTTTGGTGTATTAATTGATCCAGCGCGTGTGGATAAATATGATTCGATCTGTTTACCGCAGAAAGACAGATGGGGTGTGCTGATGCGCAAAGATAATGCACTAGCTGAACGCGATTTTATTCAACCGCAAGATTTATGGGGACTGCCGCTGATTATGTCGCGCCAAAAGTATGTGAGTAACAGTATAGCTAGTTGGATAAAAAAAGATTATGACCAGCTTAATGTGGTTGCAACCTATAATTTGATTTTTAATGCGGCGCTGTTGGTTGAACAGAATGTGGGCTATGCTTTGTGTTTGGATAAACTGATTAATACTAGTGGAGACAGTGTTTTCTGTTTTCGGCCGCTGGATCCACTATTGGAAGTGGATGTCAACATAGTTTGGAAAAAATTTCAATTGTTTTCAAAAGTTTCTATGCTATTTTTACAGCGGTTGAAGGAAGTTTTTTCTATTTAAGCTCTGTTATAAGCTTTTATTGTCAGTCTCTGCCTACATCTTTAGTTTTAATCAAAGATGCAGGCAAAATAAATATATTCAAACTATTTTGAATTAGCTGTTTTTACATGGGCTGATTAAAGGTTGGTTTTGAAAAAAGAGGTTAGTTTGGCGAAGGGGATAAGATTAACGCGGTCATATAAATCTACATGGCCGGCATTTTTTACGTAATACAGCTCTTTGGGTTCGGCTGCGCGGCGGTACGCATCTTCGCTGAATTCCTTAGAATGGGCTTTATCTCCTGTGATGAATAACAATGGACGTGGTGAGATGGTTTCTATGTCATTAAAGGGGTAAAAATTCATGAATTTGGGGTTGCTGCTTAGGGTGGGGTGGGTAGTTAAATCTGGTTGTGAACCGGATGGTGTAAACTCACCACGAGCAGTACGGTAAAAATCATAAAATTCATGTGCTATTGGGCTGTCAGAAGCAGTGATTTTTCCTTTATTAATGGTGCCTCCAGTATACTCGATTTTTCCGCCAGTAAATTCAATGTAGCGTTGTTCTGCAGCTTGCTGGATGATTTGTTTTCGCTTTTGCAGGGTAAGTGTATGGTGCAAACCGTTGCGGGTTGCTGCACCCATGTCGTACATGCTGACAGTGGCAATGGCTTTGAGGCGAGGATCAATTTTAGCGGCGCTGATGGCAAAGCTACCGCTGCCACATATGCCGATGACGCCTATTTTATTGCGATCTACAAATGGCTGAGTGCCTAAGAAATCTACTGCGGCACTGAAATCTTCGCTGTACATATCAGGTAATACGGCATTGCGAGGATGTCCATCACTTTCACCCCAGAATGATAAATCGATAGAAAGCGTAATAAAGCCTTGTTCGGCCATTTTAGTGGCATATAAATTGGCACTTTGTTCTTTGACTGCACCCATTGGGTGGCCGACAATTATTGCGGGGTATTTTTGGCCGGTAATGATACTTTTTGGAATAAACAGATTTCCGGCAACTTTCATTTGGTACTGATTAAGAAAAGTTACTGGTTGCCTTGTAACAAGATTACTTTGATAGAAATTATCTGTCTGACTATACATATCAGCTCCGTTAGATAGTGAAGATAGCATTGATAAAAATATTAGATTCAGTAAAGGTAGAAAATATTTTCTAAAATATAAATAAACGTTTCTCATGAGTGTATATCTTTGCTGGTAATCAGAATTAGGGTAGTTGGTTTGTGGTGGTATGCGTTAATAATGTCAAACTGGTCTGAATAAGAAACAATGCCACGATGAAAATCAATGCCGATATCAAAAATATGCCATTGATACCATGATGGTCATAAATACTTCCACCGATTGCGGCGGCTAAACCGATGGCAAACTGAATAGCTGCAACTGAAAGGCCGCCCATCATTTCGGATTTATTGGCTAATGTGATGGCTATCCAGGTGGACCAGCCAACAGGTAGAAAACCAAACATAAATCCCCAAGCTACGACTAAAGCTGAATCGGTTGCCGGATTATTGCTGCTGGAAAATAAACTGATGGCCAGGATAAAAAATATAATGTGGCTGATTATCATGGCCGATTTAAAATAGTAATGCATTATCCAGCCTGCAATCATTGTCCCAATAAAGTTTCCTATAGCAAATAGTAGTAATAACATTGATAAGGTATTGGCGGGCAGAGAAAGAGTATGCTGAAGAAAAGGTCTTAGATATGTAAAAAAAATGTGATATCCACCATAACTGAATATGGTGGCTAGCATACCGGTGCTTACCCATGGCTGTTTCAGCAGCAATATCATATTTTTAAAGTTGCTATCAGTTTGGGGAGCTAACTGTGGCAATGAGAAGAACTGCCAAATAAATGCAATCGCAGCTAAAAGTGCTGAATACAGAAAAATACTTCTCCAACCGATTAGGTTGCCCAGATAACTGGCCAATGGCAGGGAAATGATGGTTGCTACAGATACACCGGCATAAACGACGCTAAGAGCACGTGAAACATTCTGTTTAGGAACCAGCTGCATGGTTACAGCGGAAGATAGAGACCAGAAACTGCCAACACATAGTCCTAGTATGCTACGACCAATTAATAATAGGATGTAGTTTGGTGCAAAGGCAATCAATATATTGGCTATGATTAGCATTAGAGAAAGCGTTAGTAATACTTTGCGTCTATTTATATTTCCGGTAATGCTGGATAGAAACAAACTGGACAATACGGCAAAAATACCTACTGCGGTGACGGTTTGCCCGGCCATGCCTTCAGTAATATGTAGGGATTTTGCTATAGGGGTGAGTAGGCTTATGGGAATGAATTCTGCACTAATAAGACTGGTGACGCCTAGAAATAGAGAAAATACGGCAGACCATTGGGCTTTTAATGGTGATAAATTGATTGGTGACTGCATTATTTTAATTCTCCTTTTCGTTGCTAATTGTTGTAGATGGGTATGTATTTCATTTGCATAATTAATATCTATAGCAGTTTTAAACTTATTGGTATAACTTTGTTTTAAAAATTTCTTTTACCAATCATTGGTTTTTTATGATTTGAGAAAGTATAAGTATCTTAAATTTGTATGTAAAATACTTATACTTTATGGTGATTCATGCTTTTTAGGCATAGATAATGATATTTTTGAATGGAGTGAGCTTAACTGAGTTTAGTAAGTGATTTATATAGAAAAGCTAGCTACAGTAGTGAAATCTATAAATAATATTTTATTCTGTAGTTTGTGTATGTAGATTAGATTTTTATTATAGGCTTTGTTTAATTACAGTTTACTATTTTAATTAAAAATAAAAGCCTTGTAGAACAAGGCTTTTAAGTTAATTTAATTGTAAAAGGAATCTGTTTACAAACATTGCAAAATGAAATGGCCGCTATTTGTCAGGCACTTAAAGCAACAGGTCGAGACAAGTTAGCTGATTCAAATAGAATCAATAATAAAGCATTAGGGTTGTCTGGGGCAAGTCGTCAAGGTAATAAAATTGCGATCACCGATAGTCAATATTAAGAGATATCAAAGGGCATCTTATCGAGATCCAGCACTTACGGCTACGATTGAGATAGCAAGGACATTTGGGCTTCGAGGTAAGGAAGCGGTACAAAGCTGTCAATCACTACAAACATGGAAATCAAAGATAGAGAAAGGTGATAATAAAATTAAGGTGGTGTTTGGTATGAAGGGAGGAAGACCAAGAGATACGATTATTTTGAATCAGCAAAGGGCATTAAATGCGGAAAATGCAGGACTAAATCGCAGGGAAAGTATCTTATCAAAACTTAATATTACCATTCCTTCCCTTCACAAATTCTTATTACAGAAGGTATTGCGACAGGATTCGCTATTGCTGATTTTAGTCAAAATTTATGAAACAAAGCAGTATTTTTGCTGCTATATTAGCCAATAACTTATTACCTGTTGCACTAGCATTAAGGAAACTCTATCAAGTCAAGCTCAATTAGGTTTTGAAAGTAGTCAGTATCTTCTAAGCTCTAATGCTGGATGTAGATAAGAAGTTTAGTCGGTGGCTGAGAAAGCTGGAAGACTCTAATCTTATTGTCATAGAAAATAAAGAAAATATAGTTATAGTAAATATCTTAAACTTTATTTTTATTCAAATTAATAATTTATATTAGTCAGTAAATATAAAACAACGTAAAATCAAAAGGAAATTTATAATTAATGGAGTAGTAAATGGCTAACATAACAAAAATACCACATCCTATTATTAAATCATATGTTGAAAATTTTATTTATTCCTATGAAATATCGGAAGAATTATCTCAAGACCAACATGCTATTTTTGAAAAATATATTAATAATTTAATATTATCAATATATGGAAATGATCCAAATGCTACATTTGAAGACATGGAAACTGGTACTGCATTTGGAATTGATGGAGTTGCTATATTTGTTTCTGACAGAATTATAACAAGTATTGAAGATGTTGATTTAATTTTAGAAGAAACAAAAAAAATTGATGTAAGTTTTTTCTTTACTCAGTCAAAAACAGCTTACAAATTTGATCGGCAAGACATATTAGATTTCTTTATAGCAATAAGACGTTTTTTTAACTTAGATAGATGTGAAATTCCTGAGTTAGAAAATTTTTGGGATATAGCAAAATATATATACTCAAAATTTACGAGGCTAAAAAAATCACCAGAATTAAATATGATTTTTGCTTCTTTATCACCTACAGATATAGATTTATCTGATAAAAATATGAAATCAGCAATTACTTTAGCAATAGAAGATCTAACTAATTTAAACTTATTTGAAGAAATTTATGAGCCACAATTTATTGGTGTAAAACAAATAATGGCTTTAAATTCCAAGATGCATTCAGATTTAGAGATATCTATTAATATGGCAAAACCACCAATTCCATATCCTAAAGACCCTGAAGGAAAAATCAAAAATGCTTACTATGGTTTAATAAAAATAGATGAATTTATTAAAGTATTAACTGATAAAATTGATAATAAACGGGTTCTTAGAAAAGGTATTTTTGATAATAATATTAGATATTATTTAGGTTCAAGTGAAAAAGTAGAAGTAAATAAAAAGATGAAAGAACAGCTATCTGGCGAACATTCTTTCCTATTTGGCATGTTAAATAACGGAGTTACTGTTATAGGTGATGAGGTTCGTTTAAACTCAGAAGATTTAACTTTGATTAATTATCAAATTGTTAATGGATGCCAAACTAGTCATGTTATTTTTGAAGTTTTAAATGAAATAGAGTCAAAAGATGTAAATAAATCGGAAATTTATCTTCCTATTAGATTTATTGCTACAGAAGATGAAGACACAAAAAATGCAATAATCAAAGCTAATAATAGCCAAACACAATTAAAAGCCGAACAACTAGTTGCATTATCATCAATTCAAAAAGCAATAGAACAATATTATCAAACTCAAAGAAATAAAAATAAATTTGATTTATTTTATGAGAGAAGAACAGAGCAATACAGAGAGGATAATATTCAAAAAACCAAGATTATTACTATTCCTTGTCAAATTAAATCGACTTCAGCACTATTTCTTGACTTACCTCATGCTGTATCAGGACAATATGGAAAAGTCGAAAAAAGCACTAGAGGAAGGCTATTTCAAGAGTCAACTGATTTATCTTGTTTAAACTCATATTATGTTAGCGGATTATCTTGGTATAAAGTCGAAAGATTTGTACTAAACAACGAAGAAGGTAAAAAATATAAAAGAGCACGATGGCACATTATTATGCTAATAAAATATTTATGCTGTCCAATTGATAAAATAGATTTAAAAATAGGAAAAGTATCTGAAGATCAAAGTAATATAATTGAGAAAATTTTACTGAATGACAAAAAGATAAATATTATGCTTAAGGTAATAATCAATATTATTGAGCAGTGCTTTAATCATGACAACATTATTCTTTCAGATCGAAAACTATTTGAGAAGAAGGAAACTACTCTGAAGTTAATTGAATTTATGAGGGAATATCAAAAGGAAAATGGGGTATTTATTTAAAGCACAGAACGAATCAGTATCCTCATCCGCTTAGACGGATTAAAATTTTATGACTTAATAATGGGCAAACCAGACTAAAATAAAATGAAAATAAAAGACGATATTTGCGACCTAGTAAAACATGATATCAGCCTCTGCTTTAAAAGAACCATCAGTAAAATCTCACTTCAACGATACTACTCTAAGGTAAAAAAATCATCAAAAATGACATTGATGATTTGCTGCTAAGTCAGCGAAATAATAATTCTAGATATCCATTTAGAGACTACAATCACGCCATAAAGCCGCTGTGGAGTAAGAGCGAAAACTAGAAGGAAGAATTGAACCTTATAGTGGAGATTACTTCGGTTGGCCTGCTTTCTTTCGTTTAATGACCGGTAGTGTGCGTAATGTTTTATGAACGTCCGCTCCTCGCTCAAAGCTGATTATCGAATTTAATCATGACAGTCAAAGAACAATATCAAATTGAGTCTAAGCTAATACATTTAAAAATATCTTATAGCTTTTTGAAAGCCTTTTTTAATAAAAGTCATTCCATTCTGGAATGGCACTTATACTCTTATTACCCCTTATTCTTTTTATTATTCATAATATTTTCTATCCAATCATCAACCATATCAGCCCAATCTTGTAGTAACTTACTTCGCTATCGTGCATATTTTGCTTTATTGTATACAGCTCTAACTCCTCTTTGCTCATGGGCTAACACCTTTTCAATCCAATCAGATTTATAACCTGCTTCATGCAAGTGTATTGAGACGGTTTGGTGCATATCATGAAGTAAGAATTTTTAAATTGGTAGACCTTTTCTTTGTACCAATTCCAAAGTGTGAGAAACTGTTCTATTCTAAGAACTTACTGAAACCGTGCCATATTGTGATTGTCCAAAACTTGGCAACACATAAGGCGAACCACTGGCCAATACATGTAATTGCTTAAATAAGTCGAGAGCTTGCTGTGATAAATAAACAATATGTGGCCTGACTGCACCTTGGCGATTTACCTTCATTTTTTCCACAGGTATTGTCCATTCCTCTGTTACAAAATCAATTTCATCCCATATAGCATTAACTAAAATATTTTTACAACCAAAGTTAACAAAAGTAGTTTTAAAGCAGCCTTTGAAGTGTGAGGAGTTTGAGCTTTTTTTTAAGATATTAAAGAAAATACCGATCTTTCGTTTAGATAAGGCTCTATCTTTAGAATTAAATATCGCTATCGTTGAGGGGCAACATATTCGGCAGGGTTTTCACAATTAATTCCTCTAGCCTATGCATAGTTAAATACACTACCAACAATATCACAATTTCTTACAGCTGATGCAGATGCCCCTCTATCTTTAATTTTTTTCAATGGCTTCTTAGCATATCAGCAGTGATTTCATTGAGGGCTTTTTTGCCAAACTTAGGCAAAACATCACGTTTGATAATACCTTCAACAATATTGCACGTGCTCTCTTTATCATTAACATCTTTTAGCCACTTTTCTAGCCAATCACTAAAATAATTGAGTTTTCCTTGTTCATTTATGCGTTGCTTTCCGTCGCTGGGGAAACGCCTTGGGCTAATAATTTATTAGCATTCATTAATTGTTCTCCGGCATCACCTAATGATATATCGCTATACTTACCGATTGTTAATGTCTCTCGTCGCTCATTAATTTTGTAATCAAATCTAAATGTGATTAAATTCGATTTAGCAATAGTAACATATGAACCATAACGATCTGAAATCTTATAGACTTTATCCTTGGGTTTTAATGCCTTCAATTTAGTTTCAGTCAACATATATTTTCCCTTAAACATTAATTAAATTTTACCGTAACTTTAGATGGTAAAAATATAGCATATCAAAGTATATTAAAATTTTTACCGTTATTTTTTATGGTAAAAATCTAAAGACCGTGCTGGATTAGTCTGGATTAAAAAAACTAAAAAGCCAGTGAACCTATTGATATCACTGGCTTTAACTGAGGCTATCCAACTATTTTGGAATAGGTATTTTATTCCCATTCAATAGTAGCAGGTGGTTTGCCACTGACATCGTACACTACGCGGTTGATGCCGCGCACTTCGTTGATGATGCGATTGGATACGCGACCCAGTAAATCGTAGGGTAAATGTGCCCAGTGAGCGGTCATGAAATCGCTGGTAATCACAGCTCGTAAAGCAACTACATATTCGTAGGTGCGGCCATCGCCCATGACGCCTACGGATTTTACTGGCAGGAAAACGGCAAATGCCTGACTGGTTTTGTCGTACCAAGATACGCCGTCTTCATCACAGGTGTTGCGTAATTCTTCGATAAAGATATGGTCGGCACGGCGCAGTAAATCAGCATATTCGCGTTTTACTTCTCCTAGAATTCGCACGCCTAAGCCGGGACCAGGGAAGGGGTGACGGTATACCATGTCGCGTGGTAAACCTAAAGCTACGCCCAATTCGCGTACTTCGTCTTTGAAAAGGTCTCGCAGTGGCTCGAGTAGTTGCAGGTTGAGGGTTTCTGGTAGTCCACCCACGTTGTGATGGCTTTTAATGGCATGTGCTTTTTTTGTTTTGGCTCCGGCACTTTCAATTACATCTGGATAAATTGTGCCTTGAGCCAGCCATTTGGCATTCTGACGTTTGCCGGCTTCGCGCTGGAAGACTTCGACAAATTCGGCACCGATGATTTTACGTTTGCGTTCTGGGTCGGTTTCACCTGATAATTTAGATAGAAAATCTGCAGAAGCGTCTACGTGAATAACGTTTACGCCAAGATTTTTTCCAAACATATCCATGACCATCTGAGCTTCTTTATAGCGCAGTAAGCCATGATCTACAAATACGCAGGTTAGCTGGTCTCCGATGGCGCGGTGAATCAGTGCTGCGGCTACAGATGAATCAACCCCACCAGAAAGCCCCAGAATGACTTCATCGGTACCTACTTGTTCACGAATCTTGCTGACTGCTTCTTCAATGTAGTTTGGCATTGTCCAGCTTGGTTTGGCCTGACAAATATCCAGTACGAAGCGATTGATTAATTCACGCCCTTGTTTGGTGTGGGTTACTTCTGGGTGAAACTGTACGCCGTAAAAGTGTTTTTGCGGGTTTTCAATAATGGCATAGGGGCAGCTCGGGGTGTGGCCAATGCTTTTAAAGCCTACCGGCAGTTTGCTGACTTTGTCACCATGGCTCATCCACACATCCAGTGTGTTGGGCTGGTTGTCAAAAATGCCATTGGTGAATTGGCTGTCTTCTGTGTGCACCTGAGCATAGCCGAATTCGCGCTGGTCGCCACCGCTTACTTCTCCGCCCATGGTATGCGCCAGCCATTGCATGCCGTAGCAAATGCCGAGAATGGGAATGCCGAGATTCAGAATTTCCGGATTGGCCTGATAGTCTGATTCGTAGACTGAATTGGGGCCACCGGACAGGATAATGCCTTTAGGGGCAAATGCCTTGATATCGGCAATGGGCATATCAAATGAATGTAATTCACAATAAACATGAGCTTCACGTACGCGCCGGGCGATGAGCTGGGTTACTTGTGAACCAAAATCGAGAATTAAGATTTTATCCTGATTCATGCTAGGCTCTTGACGGGTGTTTGGATATAAAGCGCGTTATTTTAACACTTTTCGGTTTTTATTTCTGCTTCTGCCTGACATGGGGAGGAGGCATGTTTTGAAAATATGCAATATTTCCTGATAAGATTGATTAATTTGTTTATTTTAATGCTGATGCGTTTTGGGTAAGGATGTTTTGCTGTTTGAATCTAATTTTGCTGTTTTTTCAATTGTTCTCGTCTGTCTTTTGCAAGTACCTTCAGTACATTGATGAATCGTCTCTGGTAGTCGTATTTCTCGCTGGTACCTAATAATATTTTTCCGAATTCCATATAAAAATGTACGTTATCTTTAACTAGCGTATTAGGAAAAAATGTCATGCAGAATTCGATAGAGATAATTGAGTTATCGCTGTTTTTAAGTGTTCTGATGTATTCAACTGATTTAAGGTAGCTGATATCTAATTTTAGTTTTTCTATGTAAATTGCCTTAGTGGTGAAGCGAACTTGTTTAATGTTGTGCCGTTTGTTTTTATATCTTCTGAAGAGAAAAAAGGTACATATGAGTGCTGATGTAAAAAACAATAAACTGCCCGTTTCATTGTGTCTGGTTAATACATCCAGCCCGCACACCAGTGATATAAATGCACATACGCAGCAGGCAAACAGATAAATTCTGGCATAAGCTTTGGAATTGCAGCGCCATTCCTTCATTACTTTTAAAATTGCTTGCAGATCATTCATGCTTGTACCTGAAGTTGTTTATGCGGTGAAAGGTATTGTTAATCGATAAAAAAATCCAGAATTTTTTTCCAATGATGTTTATTATTTCAGTGACACGTGCACGTTTTTTAGTTTTAAGCTGGTTATGAAAAGAGCGTTGCCAATATGTACTGCTGTTTCAAGAGAAGAGGTATGTGAAGCTTTCAACGTTATTTTAACTCGTGAGATTATTCAGAAGTGCTCAGCGTTGGTGGTTGCCTACGTTGTTTTATTTGATTTCCTGAGGACTGCTTTTTATTACCTGAAAAAAGCTGATAGATGGCCACAGTTGATATTCTGATAAAGGAGATTATTTATGTGTGGATTGATGTATTAGCTTTATTTTACCAATAACATTTTCATAACTTCTCGCTTCATCGCTTAAATTATATATTAAATAGATTGGATTGAGGTATTTGGATTTTCCAATATATTTTTTATTTTAACATGGGTTAACAGTATCTTATGAGAAAGATATTTTATAAATTAGGTTATGTTAGACCGCTGGGAATTATTACGAAATTCAAATCAATTAAAAGAAATTTATTTTGGCTTTTTTATGCGGAAATTTATGAAAAAGGGAAATTGTGTTGATTCAATTTCCCTTGTAAAGATTTTATTTTATACATAAATCAGCGAGCCTGTTTCATGAGCCGCTGTTTTTCGCGGTTCCAGTCTTTTTCTTTGCTACTCTGGCGTTTGTCGTGCTGTTTTTTACCTTTGGCTAAACCCATATCGATTTTGACATAGCCATGGCTGTAATGCATGTTTACGGGAACAAGGGTATAGCCGCTGCGTTCTACTTTACCAATCAATTTGTTGATTTCTGATTGTTTAAGCAGTAGTTTACGCTGCCGTACTGGATCAGGTTTAACGTGATTGGACGCTGTGGGTAATGCGGTGATGTGGCTGCCGACCAGATAGAATGCACCTTTTTTCCATTGAATATAGCTTTCTTTGATTTGCACGCGGCCGGCACGGATGGCTTTGACTTCCCAGCCTTCGAGGACGATACCGGCTTCTATTTGCTCTTCGATAAAGTAATCGTGAAAGGCTTTTTTGTTATTGATTATGCTCATGATGATTTCTGCTATGCTGTGTTTTCGTGAGTATTTTAGCAGAAAGTGATGCTTTTGAAGACTGACTGACGCTGGGGCTGTGTGAATGAGGCATTAAAAAACCGATTGAATCAATCGGTTTTTTATTTGTATCAGTTTTCTATTTCTTGCCGATGGGTTTCAGGCAGTAATAGTACGGCAATGATGCTGAGTAGGCAGGCGGCTATGAGAAACCAGCCAATGTAGACGCTACCTTGTAAACCGTATTCTTTAACAAGTGATGCGGCGAGAAAAGGAGTGAGTGACCCACCCAGTATGCCGCCGAAGCTAAAGGAGATGGCCGCTCCGGTATAACGTACGTTGGTTGGAAAAATTTCTGGCAGAAACGCGGCCAGAGGTGTCCATAATATTCCCATGATAAAGAGGGAAAAAGACAAGAATACAGCTGCTACTATGGTGCTGTTGTTGTTGATTAAATCGCCATAGAAGAGGCCGATTATGATGGTGATGATGCCTCCTATCAGAAATACGGGACGACGGCCGATTCTGTCTGACAGCCATGCAGAGATGGGTGACCCTATGGCCATGAATACGATTGCCCCCATGAGGATGGATAGGTATTCGATTTTGTTAAATAAAGACGTACTTTGCCATGGGTGGGCGGTGGTGGCGTATTGCAGTGAAAATACGGTGGTCAGGAAGAATAGGGTGAAGCACGACATAGCAGCCAAGGAGCCAAGAATGAGCTGTTTGTAATGTTTGCGAACGGTATCATTCAGTGGCACTTTGACGTGATTTTGCCTGGCAACCATGTTGCGGAATGCTTGGCTTTCAATAATAGACATGCGGACATACATGCCGAGGCCAACCAATACGATGCTTAGTAGGAATGGAATGCGCCAGCCCCATGCCAACATTTGATCGTTGTTTAGATGCTTGGACAGAAGTATAAATATCAGACTGGCTGTAATGAAGCCGATAGGAGGCCCTATTTGCGGAAACATGGCAAATAAGGCGCGTTTGCCTTTAGGCGCATTTTCTGTAGCCAATAAAGCGGCACCGCCCCATTCACCGCCAAGACCGATGCCTTGACAGAAGCGCAGGACGCATAAGCATAATGGGGCGATAAAGCCAGCTTGCTGGTATGTGGGGAGAATACCAATTAGGGTGGTACTGATACCCATGATAAGTAGGGATGCGATAAGGGTGGTTTTACGTCCGACTTTGTCGCCAAAATGGCCAAATAATGCGGCACCAATCGGGCGGGCAATAAAGGCGATGCCGAAAGTCAGAAAGGACGCCATAGTTGTGAGGGCTTTGTCTTGAATTGGAAAAAACAGGTCACCCAGTACCAAGGCGGCGGCCAGACCGTAGATATAGAAGTCGTAAAACTCAACGGCGGTGCCTACAAGGCTGGCGATAGCGACTTTGGTAGGCGAGTTTTGTGTTTTTGCGGTTGCAGTAGCTGACTGCGATGCGGGGGTATTGGTCATATTTATTTTTGGTTGAAAGGGTTAAAAAAAGCTTGTATATGGAAAATGCATACACAAGCTTTTGCTTTAAATCAAGCAGACTGCTGCGGCTGATTAGTTTTTGTCCTGATCAACCAGTTTGTTTTTGGCAATCCATGGCATCATGCTGCGTAATTGGGTACCAATAATTTCAATCGGGTGCTCGGCATTTTGGCGGCGGCGGGCTGTCATGGAAGGATAGTTGGTAGCACCTTCGACGATGAATGATTTAGCATAGTCGCCATTCTGAATGCGTTTTAATGCTTCACGCATGGCTTGGCGGGAGTGCTGATTAACTACTTGTGGGCCGGTAAAGTATTCGCCGTATTCTGCGTTGTTGGAAATGGAATAATTCATATTGGCAATTCCGCCTTCGTAGATAAGGTCTACAATCAGTTTCATTTCATGCAGACATTCGAAGTAGGCCATTTCTGGAGCGTAGCCGGCTTCTACCAGCGTTTCAAAACCGGTTTTGATTAATTCAACCAAACCGCCGCACAATACGGCTTGTTCGCCAAAGAGGTCGGTTTCGGTTTCTTCTTTGAATGTGGTTTGAATTACGCCGCCTTTGGTGCCGCCGTTGGCAGCAGCATAAGACAATGCAATGTCACGGGCACGGCCAGTGGCATCCTGATGTACGGCAATCAAGCTAGGTACGCCGCCGCCTTTGAGGAATTCGCTGCGTACGGTATGGCCTGGGCCTTTAGGAGCAATCATCACCACATCCAAATTTTTAGCTGGAATGATTTGGTTGTAATGAATGTTGAAACCGTGGGCAAAGGCTACGGTAGCGTTGTCTTTGAGGTTGGGGGCAATTTCGTTGATGTATACGGCAGGCTGAAATTCATCAGGGGTAAGTATCATGACTACATCAGCGGCTTTAGTAGCTTCGGCTACTTCGCGTACATCATGGCCGGCATTAACTGCTTTGTGCCAAGAGTTGCCATTTTTGCGTAAGCCGACGATTACATTAACGCCTGAATCTTTTAGGTTGGCTGCGTGTGCATGTCCTTGTGAGCCATAGCCGATAATGGCTACGCTTTTGCCTTTGATTAATGAAAGATCGGCGTCTTTATCGTAATAAACTTGCATTGTTATTCCTTTTGTTAAAACTTTGTGTCTTGGTTATGTTCATGTTTCGGCCTGATGCGGCCGAAGGTGTTTGGGTTTGTGCTTAAATGCGTAGCATGCGTTCACCGCGGCCAATGCCGGCAGCTCCGGTACGGACGGTTTCTAGAATCAGTGTTTTGCCTACAGTGTCTAGAAAGGCATCGAGCTTGTTGCTGGTACCGGTGATTTCTACAGTATAGGTTTTGTCGGTCACGTCGATGATGTGGCCGCGGAAAATATCAGCTAGGCGCAGGATTTCATCGCGGTCTTTGCCGGTGGCACGTAGTTTGACCAGCATGAGTTCACGTTCGACATACTGGCTGTCGTTTAAATCGATTACTTTGATAACCTCAATCAGTTTGTTGAGCTGTTTGGTTATTTGCTCCATGACATTGTCGCTGCCACTGGTAACGATGGTCATGCGTGATAAGGTTCTATCTTCTGTGGGGGAAACAGATAAGGAATCGATGTTGTAGGCACGGGCTGAAAATAGGCCGACTATACGGCTCATCGCACCAGATTGATTTTCCATCAGAATAGATAAGATGTGTCTCATGATGCGCTCCGGCTATTCTGCTCGCGCTCGTTGGCAGCTGTAGCTTTGATTTTATCCATATGTGGTGGCAGCACCATCTCATCCAGACCTTTGCCGTTACCCACCATTGGGTAGACATTTTGGGTGCGGTCGGTAATGAAGTCCATAAATACTAGACGGTCTTTCAGAGCAATAGCTTCTTTCAGTGCACCTTCTATATCCGCAGGTTTTTCAACCCGAATTCCGACGTGTCCGTACGCTTCCGCCAGTTTGACAAAATCTGGCAGTGAATCCATGTAGGTTTCGGAGTAACGGTTTTCGTAGTAGAGCTCCTGCCACTGGCGCACCATGCCGAGAAAGCCATTGTTGAGGTTGATGACCTTAATGGGCAGACGGTATTGGTAGCAGGTGGAAAGTTCTTGAATATTCATTTGTATGGAACCTTCACCAGTAATGCAGAATACATCTTCTTCCGGCCGCGCCAGTTTGGCACCCATGGCATAAGGCAGTCCTACACCCATGGTACCTAGTCCGCCTGAATTGAGCCATTGACGGGGACGTTGAAACGGATAGTACTGTGCAGTAAACATCTGATGCTGGCCAACGTCGGAGGTAATGAGGGCGTTGTTACCTGTGATTTTGGCTAGTGTCTGGATGACTTGCTGTGGTTTGATGTATTCATCTGCGCTTTCAAACCACAGGCTGTTGTGACTGCGCCAGTTTTCAATGGATTTCCACCATTTTTCCAGAGCGTTGTTGCTGAATGCCAGATTTTGTTTCTGCCACAGTGCTAGCAAATCTGTTAATACGTTTTTAACATCGCCAACAATCGGTACATCTACTTTTACGCGTTTGGCGATGCTGGAGGGGTCGATATCGATGTGGATAATTTTTTTGCCATCATCGGTGAATTTGTCCGGTACGGAGATAACGCGGTCGTCAAAGCGTGCCCCAACGGCTAGTACAACATCGGCGTTTTGTAATGCTAAATTGCCTTCATAGCTGCCATGCATACCTACCATACCGAGAAACTGGCGGTTGGTACTGGGAAATGCACCCAGCCCCATCAAGGTGGCAACACAGGGGGTACCGGTAGACTGAATGAAATCAGTGAGTACGTTGCTGGCATTGCCTAATACTACGCCACCGCCGAACAGTACTATTGGGCGTTTGGCTGCGGCCAGTACTTGTGCAGCTTTTTTAATCTGGCCAGTGTGCCCATGGGTTACGGGCTGATAGGAGCGGATGTTGATGTCTTCTTGTGGATAGCTGAATTTGGCCATTGCCTGTGTTACATCTTTGGGCACATCAATCACGACTACGCCTGGGCGGCCTGTGCGGGCAATCTGAAAGGCTTTTTTAATGGTTTCAGCTAGTTCGCCAATATGGGTAACTAAAAAGTTATGTTTGACACAGGGGCGGGAGATGCCGATGGTGTCTACTTCCTGAAAAGCATCGGAACCAATAGCCGGTGTGCCTACCTGACCGGAAATGACCACGAGTGGGACAGAGTCGGAATTGGCGGTGGCGATACCGGTGATAGCATTGGTGGCTCCTGGGCCGGAAGTAACCAGTGCGACGCCTATTTTTTCACCGTTGCTGGCACGTGAGTAAGCATCAGCTGCATGTACGGCAGCCTGTTCGTGTCTGACAAGGATATGGCGAAATTTTTTTAATTGAAAGATGGCGTCGTATATTTCGAGAACTGCTCCGCCGGGATATCCGAAAACATATTCTACATTCTCGGCTTTGAGACTCTGCACGAGTATTTGTGCACCTGAAAGTTGCATATCAACCTCTTATGTTCTGGCTGTCCGACTGACACGTAACCAATGCATCTGCAATCCGGTAAGATTTAATAAATGCGAACAGCGATTTGGGGTACGCGAACGCACTTATTGTGATGAACTGTTGGTTCTGCGTCCGGTAGTCGGATGAGCAGGTTTGGGTTAGCTAAATGAGTGTTTACGATAAAGCAGGTGTTGATGTTAAGCAAGTGCTATTTTTGTGAAGTTTACTCCTATTTTGAGGTTAAAATTTTATTTTATGCTTTAATTTTTTAGTTTTGTGCATTTTTATGCTTTATTTGGACAAATTTTATGCATTTTCTGAATTAATTTGTCCAAATTTAAAGAAATTATTTGTTTTTGTAAAATTTTTAATTTTAGACTTATTGTCCAGTTAATAAATGATAATGTGGGCTCCTGCCGCCTGTGCTATCTGCATGAGTGTGGTGGAGTCCATATAGGCATGGGCGAGATGTGAAATGTTGGCAACGATGGGTAGATGGGTAATTTTTCTGGCTTTAACAATGGCTTCTACGTCAAGGCGGTAAGGGGCATTGCGCTCAAGGCTGAGGGTGCCTGCTTCTCCAAGCATAAGGTGGTGGTTACCTTTTAAGGCGATGTGCTCAGCAGCTATAAGCCAGTCATCGACTTGATGATGTTTGTCTTTACACAATACGACAGGGATATTTAGGCATCCCACTTCGTTGAGCAGGGTACGGTTAGACATGAGTTCGCCGCCCAGGTAAATGATGTCGGCCTCTGCTTGTAAGGCTGGTTCGAGCTGGCGCACGTCTCTGATGCGTAGCCATACTGATTTACCTGCTTGATGGGCACTGGCTATCTGTTGCTGCATATTGGTTTGCGGTTGAGATGGTGGGGTATAGGGTGAGGCCGCTTGAAAAAAGGGATCGATGAATATGTTGATGTTTTCTGGCAATTGTGTGTTGGTTACGCTGGCTACCAATTTCTGATGGTTGCCGCCAAGCTGCTGTCCGCGTACGGTAATGACGGTGTCTTCGGCTTTGGTCTCGCGGCTGATGATGCGCCAATCCTGAAGTATGCGCATGGCTTTTTCTACTCCGGCTAGTGCTTCCAGTTCGCGTGGTTCAAACACTCTTTCGTCACCAACTGCGCCAATAATAGTGCGCTCTTCTCCGCGCGAAATATGCTCGTGCAATCCGCGCTCACGGATGTAGCTGATGACGCTGTTAATCTGTGTTTCGGTAGCCTGACGCTGCATTACTATAATCATGTTGGTTGTCCTTATGAAGGGTGCTTTGATTGTCAGTAAAAAAAAGCAGGCTGGCAAGTAGCTGGCTGGTGCGAACACTGTCTATGTGGACGATTCTGTGCCAGAAACAGGTTATGGTAACACTACAACAGTGATAGTAAACTATTGTTATTAATGAAAAGTGTGTATATTTTATATGTTAACTTGCGTGATGAAATTCTGGTGGGTTTCATGATGTGAGGCCAATAAAAAACAGTTCATTCAGGGACAGATAAATGAAAACAAGAAGGCTGTTGTTTGTGTTGGTGGTATTGGTTCTGGTAGGTGTGGCGGTTTGGATAAATATTCGCAGTCATGTGTCTTTACCGGATGGTTTTGCAGGCGGAAACGGACGCATGGAGTTAAAACGGCTGGATGTGGCGACACTTTATTCTGGACGAGTAATTGAAATGAAGGTGGATGAGGGGGATGTGGTAGCCAAAAATCAGGTTTTGGCTGAACTGTCATCTGATCAGACCAGTAGTAAGCTGGCGGCCGCGCGCGCAGATAAGCAACGTGCGCTGGAAAATGTATCTAAGGCTGAGGCGGAAATTGCTGCCCAGCAACAAGCTCATAAAGTGGCGCAGATGGATCTGGACAATGCGCGCCAGCTTAAATCGGATGAATTGGTGTCTGCACCTGAATTACGCCGACGTCTGGCGGAACGAGATGCGGCAATTGCCAAGGTAAAATCAGCGCAGGCAGCACGTGCTGAGGCGCTTGCGGCAGTGAAACAGGCACAAGCACAGATTGATGCGACATTTTCTGCTAATAACGATATGCTGATTCGGGCACCGAAAGCAGGTCGAGTGGAGTACCGGATTGCTGAAGCGGGCAATGTGCTGGGTGAGGGGAATAAGGTTGTTTCTTTGCTTGACCCGACTGATGTAACTTTGTCGGTATATTTGCCTACCGATACGATTGGTAAGCTGAAACTCGGTGATGAGGCAAGGATTGTGCTGGATGGAATGGATGCAGTATGGCCAGCTAAAGTGGATTTTATTGATTCTAATGCGCAGTTTACGCCGAAATTTGTGGAAACGCTGAATGAGCGGCAGAAGCTGATGTATAAGGTAAAACTGAAAATTCCGGCACAGGTGGCGTTGCGGTACAGCGGTTTGCTCAAGGGCGGATTAACGGGTAATGGCTATATCCGTTTTGATAACAATAAAGCTTGGCCGCAGCAATGGCAGGTTAAATTACCTAATTTAAAACCAGCAGCCAAGGGTGCCTGAAATGGAGAAAACTGCCAGAGAGCAGGCTGATACAGAGGAAGATTGGGCAGTTGATTTACGCCATGTGTCACATCAGTATCGGCAGACGGTGGCATTGCGCGATGTATCTTTGCAAATCCGCCGCTGCGCAACGGTGGGACTGATTGGACCAGACGGGGTAGGTAAATCTACTTTGCTGTCTTTGATAGCTGGTGTGAAGATTATCCAGCAAGGTGATGTGCTGGTTTTTGGTGAAAGTATGGCGTTGAAACACAGCCGCCAATTGCTAAGTCACCGGATTGCCTTTATGCCACAAGGGCTGGGACAAAATCTGTATCCAACTTTATCAGTGAATGAAAATGTGGATTTTCATGCGCGGCTATTTGGTTTGCGTGGTGAGGAGCGCAAGCAGCGGATTGCTCGTTTGTTGCAGGCAACCAGATTGGCTCCGTTTGCCGAACGACCAGCTGGTAAGCTTTCTGGTGGTATGAAGCAAAAGCTGAGTCTGTGTTGTGCGTTGGTACATAATCCGGAACTGCTGATTCTGGATGAACCGACTACTGGTGTGGATCCATTGTCGCGGCGGCAGTTTTGGCAACTAATTGATGAATTACGGGTGGAAAACCCGGATATGACTGTAATTGTCGCTACCGCCTATTTTGACGAGGCCAAACGCTTTGAATATCTGCTGGCTATGGACGATGGTCGTCTGATTGTTAATGCTCCTACGCAGCAGGTGCTGGAAGATACGCATACGGTTACGCTGGAACAGGCGTATGTGAAAATGTTGCCTGAGGCAAAGCAAAATAAAGGTGGCAGTTTGGAGCTGACGCCGTTTGTACCAGACAAAAATTCACCTCCGGCAATTGAGGCTAAGGAATTAACTAAGCGATTTGGCGATTTTGTAGCAGTTAATAATGTAAGTTTTACTATTGAACGGGGCGAAATTTTCGGTTTTTTGGGCTCTAATGGATGCGGCAAATCAACTACGATGAAAATGCTTACCGGCTTGCTGGATGCCAGCTCTGGTAGTGCTAAGCTGCTGGGTAAAACTGTTGATGCTAATGATATGACGACGCGCATGAAGATTGGTTACATGTCGCAGTCGTTTTCTTTGTATGAAGAATTGACGGTGCGGCAAAATCTGGTGCTCTCTGCCAAGCTGTATGAAATGGATACAAATCAAATTGAATCGGCGATACTGGAATCGTTGCAGCAGTTTGATTTACAGGAATTTTCTGATACGCAACCGAGTGAATTGCCTTTAGGTATTCGTCAACGTTTGCAACTGGCTGCTGCCTGTTTGCATCATCCACAAGTTCTGATACTGGATGAGCCTACCTCTGGTGTGGATCCTGTGGCCAGAGATATGTTCTGGCATCATCTGCTGGATTTATCACGCCAGAATCGCACCACAATTTTTGTATCTACCCACTTTATGAATGAAGCGCAACGCTGTGACCGTATATCGTTTATGCATCAGGGGCGGGTGCTGGCAATTGGTACACCACAGGAATTGTGTGCCAATAAACAAACAGATGATCTGGAAACTGCTTTTATTGATTATTTACAGGAAGCGGTAGACAAAACAGAGAATAGTGTGCCGCAGGTAGATTCAGAACAGAAGAAACAGCAGCAAACTGCAATGGCGCCAGCTGTGGCAGGGAAGGCTATGAATGCGGACAGTGTTTCTTACTGGTTTCGGACGGTATGGACGTTTGCAGTACGTGAAGGCAAAGAACTGATGCGAGATAAAATTCGCCTATTTTTTGCCTTGTTTGGACCGGTAGTGCTGATGATGATGGCGGCGTGGTCTGTATCCTTTGATGTGGAACATGTGAAATTTGCGGTAATGGACCGTGACCAGACGGTGGAAAGCCGTGCTTTAGTCGAATATTTCCGTGGTTCGCGCTATTTTACTTTTACTGGCACGCTGCACAGTGCAAATGAAATTGATGAAACGTTGAAGGTATCTAAGGCGCGTCTTGTTATTGATATACCGCCACATTTTGGCCGTGACTTACTGCGCGGAGATAAGCCGGAAGTTGGTTTTTATGTTGATGGCACGATGCCCTTTATGGCAGAAAACATTAAAAGCTTTATTCTCATGATACTGGAACGCTATGCAGCGGCGGAATGGGCACAGACGGGTTTACCTATTTCGCTTAAACCGGCAGCACAGGTTGCGCCTCGTTATGTTTATAATCAGGATTTTAAGAGCATTTTTGCAATTACACCCGGTATGATTATGATGGCGATGATGCTAATACCGGTGATGATGACGGCGCTGGGTGTGGTGCGGGAGCGAGAAATTGGTTCGATTACCAATTTATACACTTCGCCGGCTTCGGTAAGGCAGTTTCTGATTGGCAAGCAGATTCCCTATGTTGTGGTTTCTTTTATTAGCTATTTGATTCTAGTGTGGCTGGCAGTAGTGGTGCTTGGTGTACCAGTACGTGGCAGTTTTCTAGCCATGAGTGTGGGAGCGCTGGCACTGATTTGTGCTGCCACGGCATTTGGTTTGCTTATTTCTAGCTTTGTGAAGTCTCAGGTGGCGGCAATTTTCGGTTCGGCCATTCTGTCGCTGATTCCGGCGCTTAATTTCTCTGGCTTGCTCTATCCGTTGTCTACGCTCACCGGTATTAATTACTGGCTGGGCTGGAGTTTCCCCACGGCATGGTATCAGCTAATTAGTCTTGGAGGTTTTACTAAAGGATTGGGTTTTCTGGATTTCATTAACTACTATCTGGTTTTGCTGGCATTTTGTCTGGCGTATGTGTTTCTGGCCGGCTGCTTGTTGAAAAAGCAGGAGGTGTAGATGCTGCAATGGTTTAAAAATGTCTGGGTACTGAGTGTTAAGGAGCTGAAAAGTCTGCTAAGCGATGTGGTGCTGATTGCGCTGATGGTGGTGGTGCTGTCCGTGGCTATTTATACAGTTGCTACCAGTATTTCTACTGAGGTGCGCCATGCTTCTGTAGCGGTGATGGATGCAGATCACAGTGTGTTATCGTACCGGATTCGGGATGCGCTGCTGGAACCTTATTTTAAGCCGCCGGTAGAAGTAAGACGCGAAGATATTGATGCGGCAATGGATAAAGGCGACTATGTTTTTGTTCTCGATATTCCGGCTAATTTTGAGCGTGATGTGGTGGCTGGCAGATCGCCTACTATTCAGGTTCTGGCTGATGCAACGTCGGTAACTCAGGCTGGTATTGGCTTTAATTATTTAAGTCAGATTATTGATGCGCAAACGCGTTCTTTTTTACGGCAACAGTCGGCCGCTACTTTTTCACCGGTCACGCCAGTGATGAATGTCCAATTTAATCCCAATGGCGAATCGGCGTGGTTTATTGCAACAATGAATGTGGTATCGAACTTAACTTTGTTGGCAATTATTCTGGTAGGGGCAGCGGTTATTCGTGAGCGCGAACACGGCACGATTGAGCAGTTATTGGTGATGCCGGTACGTCCTAGTGAAATTGTGATGGCGAAGATTTTTGCTAATGGTGCTGTGATTTCGGTGGCTTCGCTGTTGTCGCTGTGGCTGGTGATTGAGGGATGGCTGCATATTCCGATTAACGGCTCGGTGTCGTTGTTTAGTCTGGGTATGTTTATTTATTTATTTTCGGTGGCTTCGCTGGGTATTTGGTTTGCCACGCTGGCGCCGACGATGCCGCAATTTGGCTTGCTGTGTTTGCCGATATATGTGGTGATGCGGTTGCTTTCTGGTTCGGAATCACCTTTGGAAAGTATGCCTGCTTTTTTTCAGTATATAACATGGTTGTCGCCTGAAACACAATTTACTCAGTTTAGTCAGGATGTGTTGTTTCGCAATGCTGGGCTGATGACCGTATGGCCGAAAATTATGATGATGTCCATTATGGGCGTGCTGTTTCTGGCCTTGGCACTGTCACGTTTTCGCGGCATGCTGGCGCAGCATTCTTAATGTAGATGTCGTAGATTCAGGACAAATGGAAATGAATAAAACGTGGTTGGCAGTAGTACTCGCTTTGGGTTTACTGGCAGGCTGTAGCCGTACCGATATAAAGGTGAGGTCTACAGTGGGTATTCCTCAACAGTTTGAGCAGAATGCTGCAGCACGGGGAACAGCAGATATCAGCCGCTGGTGGCAGAGCTGGCCTGATCCGGTATTAAACGACCTGATTAAAATCGGTTTGAAAAACAATCGTAATCTGGCTAGCATAAAGGACAATATGCTTGCAGCGCGAGCCAGTGCAGCCATGGCTGAAGCGGATTTGCGCCCACAAGCTGGAGTAGAAAGTAGTGGCGGCCTGCATCGATATAATGGTGACAATACTCTGAAAGATCTGAATTTGCCTTTGATTGGCAATACTCGTGATTATTTGCAGGCTGCAGGATCGCCTCTGGGTGCCAATCGCACTCGTTTGCATGGCAATAGTGTGCAGGCAGGTTTTACCGCCAGTTGGGAACCTGACGTGTTTGGACAGAAACGCAGTGACGCTGATGAAATGCGATATCTAAGCCTAAGCGCTACTGAGCGTTGGCATGGTGCGCAAATGATGCTTAGCAGTGAGATTGCAGAGAATTATCTGAAAATGCGAGCCATGCAGCAGCGGGCAAAAATAGGCGAACACAGTGTGGCGACGCTGAAACAGTTGCAGCGCTATACACAAGGTCGTTTCCGTGCTGGGCAGGCGACGGCTTATGATGTGAGAGAAGTGGCCGCCAAGTTGTCTTCGATGCAGGCGCAGATTGCTACTTATCAGGCTCAGGCTGAAGTGTATCAGCGCAATATAGCGGTTTTAACAGGTCAGGAACCGCAAGGTTTTGTCATTGCAACTGCACCAGTGGATATTTTGCAGCAACTTCCCGCTGCGCCGGCCGGACAACTGCCTCTAGACGTGATTACGCGTCGACCAGATATTCGCACTCAGGAAAATATGGTGAAAGCAATGAGTGCTGGTCTAGCCAGTGCTAAAGCTGATAGGTTGCCACGCTTCAGCCTGAATTTTTTATGGCAGACAGGACAAATACATTTAAATAGTAATACTTCATATTTAAAAAATACAGGCGGGTTATTAGACGCCAGTATGACGATTCCGGTATTTACTGCCGGACGGATTAAACACAATATCGAAAGAGCAGACGCTCAGCTACAGGCTGCAATTGCTGAATATGATCATCTAATTCTTCAAGCTTTAGCTGAAGTGGATAATGCCTATCAGATGCAGTTTAGTCTGTATCAGCAGACGAAGTTGATACATCAGGCACAAACTCAGGCAACCAGTCAGGCTGGCGCCGCTGAAAAGTTGTTTCGCTTTGGCGATATGACGCTCGATCGCAGTTTGCGTGCACGCCTGAATGCCGAGGATATTGCTGACAAGCAAGTGCAGGTAAGGCTGGAAGAGGCACGTAATCTAGTGAATTTATATAAGGCACTGGGAGGAGGCTGGCAAAGCAGTGAGGAGGAATGAGCATTGTGCTGAAATGCAAATGCTGTATATTCAAAATTAAGTGTTGAAGATGTCGCACTATTAGTTTACTCGCTAATGCGACGTATGATTTCTGTAAGAATATTGTTTAATATCTATATTTTCTGCTTCGGGAGCCATGCATGCAGCTATGTTTTAATCGATCACTGATGCGACAAGTGCTGATGTTGATGGCATTATTCGGGCTGGCAGCTTGTTCTACTCTGCGTTATCAGCCTGTAGCTGTAATAGATGATGTTAGTAAGAATCCAGACGGCTATCGTTTGCAACGCGCTCTACTTAATAATAAAGCGGATAAGAAAGATGATGTAATCGGAATTGTCATGCTGTCCGGTGGGGGGACTCGTGCGGCTGCTTTCGGCTATGGCGTGCTTGAATCGCTGAAAAAACAACAGGTCAAAATAGATGGCCGGCCTAAAAGCCTCTTGGATACGGTAGATGTGGTGTATGGGATTTCCGGTGGTTCTATCCTGGCTACTTATTTCGGGCTGCATGGATCGGAAACTATTCCAAAATTCGAGCAGAATTTTCTCAATTTGAATTTACAGAAAATGCTTATTGGACAGTTATTCTCGATGGCAAACTGGTCAAGGCTGGGTTCACCAGAATTTGGCCGTGGAGATTTATTGCAGGAGCAGCTGGATTTGCACTTATATCACGGAGCAACTTATGCTGATTTAAATAATAAGCGGCAAGGGCCGTTTGTAGTGATTAGTGCTACTGATATGAGTCTGGGCAGCCGTCTGGATTTTACCCAAGAATATTTTGATTTACTTTGTTTGGACCTGACCGATTTGCCGATTGCGCGCGCGGTGGCTGCATCCAGTGCAGTACCGCTCGTCTTTGCTCCGGTAACTTTAAATAATAATGGTGGCAACTGCCACTATCATTTACCGGATAACTTAGTTGATAGTAATAATGTTGATGCTACTGGGACGACTTCATTCCGAGCGCAGACTAGAGCCGTATACCGTGCCAATTTGAAGCAGTATCAAGATAGTCAGAAGCGGCCATATATTCACTTATTGGATGGTGGGCTGACCGATAATCTGGGTTTGCGCAGTCTGCTGGATGCCACGGAGCTTTATAGTAATAAAACTTTATATGACCGGCTTGAGTCGGCGAAGATTCATAAAATCATTATTATTAATGTTAATGCACAAACTCAGCGCAAAAATTCCATAGATAGTAGTGCTAGTGTTCCAGGTACAGCTGAAGTTGTGCGTGCACTTACAAGTATACCGATTGAAAAATATTCAGAAGATACGCAGCATCAGTTTCAAAAATATGTGGATTGGTGGAACGAGAGCCGCAGTGAGGGTACACCACAGGTATATTATGTGAGTGTGAATTTGTTGGATATGCCGCCATCACCGCTGAGGGATAAAGTCATTCATATTCCAACAACGTTTTATCTAGCACATAGTGAAGTCAATAATCTGCTTAAGGCGGCCAAACTATTACTGGCTCAATCTTCAGAATATCAGCGTCTGATTAAGGATATTGGGGTAGAACCTGATACTTCGACACCTGAACCATTTACTTTATATGGAGATGATGTTGCTGCTACTCAGTCAGACACAGATGAAGAGTCTGCTACAGATGCAACCGGTACCGATGCAGTTGATAATGTGCAGAATCAAGTAAGTGGTGTGGTCAATTTTATTAATACTGAAGCTGTACCTATATTGCGCTAAAAGGTATTTGCTTAGAAAGATAAGGTTCGGCAGATGTAATAAATGCTGGATTTGATTTATATTGATTAAAGCCTGAGATTTTTCTCAGGCTTTTGTTTTATCTTGCCACCATAAACCAAAAATAAATGCACTTGCTGATGTGCAACCACTGAAAAAGAAGAATGAATGATCTGGCTTTATAAAAATAATGTTATTTCTTAATTGTTTATTTGTATTTTATGCATTGATTAAAGCAGATTTTGATAAGAAAAATCGGCAAAACGAAGGTATGAAAAACGAATAAGGGGTTTTAGTAAAATTTATGAATATAATTGAAATGAATTTCTATCCAATAAGCCAAATTTTTTTAATATGCAATTTTTGTTAATTTTAATGGCATTTTTTTTTGTTTAAAATCTTTTTTTGTGGTGAATTGGCTACAGAATCAATCAAAAATAAAGGAGTTGTTAATTAAGATTCCTATTATCATTTCAATATGTTAGAGATTCTCAATTGTATTTGAAATGACATTTATATATCTTAATAAATTATTATGCTTTTTGGCTAAATATATTTAGTAAGAAATGAAATATTTTAATGCGAGTAGTAATACATATTTATTGAATATTTCTAATTAAAAACTCAATAAGCATAATTAAAATATAATAATGTTTATTTATGAATGAATTTATCTGAACAATCTCTTAACTTTTTGCTTATAAATCAGAGGTTGCATGCTTTTAATTTCGCTTTTTGGAAAGTGTGAAATTGCTATTACATAGTAGTTAAATGTGATTATTTGATTTAATTTTATGCAATTAAAATTAACAAAATACTAAAGTTATCAATTATTTTCATACCTATTGAAATTAAGACAAAAATTAAAAGCACACAAGCGCACACTAGCCTTCGTTCTTTCAGGAGAAGGTAGACATATGTTGAATTGGGTTTTGACTAATATTCAGGAATCGCCGGTTATTCTGCTGTTTCTGTCATTAAGTCTGGGCTACTTACTGGGTAGTATTCGTTTCGGTAAGTTCCAGCTTGGCGGAGTAGCTGGCTCTCTGCTGGTGGCAGTGGTTTTAAGCTTACTCAATGTACACATTGATTCTGGTCTTAAGGCATTGCTGTTTACTTTATTTATTTATGCTGTGGGTTATGAAAGTGGTCCCCAGTTTTTCCGTTCACTAGGTGTAAAAACCCTGCGTGAAATCTTTTTGGCTTTGTTCATTGCCATTACTGGTTTTATCACGGTGATGATTATGGCACGCCTGTTCCACCTGGATAAAGGTCTGGCTGCTGGCCTTGCTGCCGGTGGTTTAACCCAGTCAGCGATTTTGGGTACTGCTGCCGATGCCTTGACACATATGGGACTGCCTGCTGATCAGTTGCAGCAATTACAGGCTAATGTGGCCATTGGCTATGCGGTGACTTATATCTTTGGTTCATTAGGCGCGATCATTATCTGTATGAACTTGCTGCCGAAAATCATGGGTCGTGATATTCGCGATGATGCGGTAGCTGCTGAAGCTGAACAGCTGAAAGGTGCAATGGCACTGGAAGGTAATCAGGGTATGGCGATTACGCAGATGGTAGGTCGTATCTATGTAGTGGAAAATGACATTCAGAAATCCATTAAAGATATTGAGCTGGACAATCTGGGTATTACCATTGAGCGCATCAAACGTCACGGTAATTTAATTGATTGTACACCGTCTACAGTGCTGAAAAAAGACGACATCATTCTGATCGTAGGCCGCCGTGAAGCAGTGGCTGCTGTTAGCACATTGTTTGGACGTGAGCTGGATTCTGAACAGGGTCTTGAAGTGATTGTGGATACCAAAGACGTAGTCTTCCGCAACCCTGATTATGCCAACAAAACTATGGCTGAAATCCGTTCCAAAGTGCATTCCAGTGACCACGATTTTGAAATTCAGCATGGTATATATCTGATTGCTCTACATCGCAACGGTGAAAAATTGGATGTAACACCGGATACCGAATTCAAACTCGGTGATGTGATGACCATCTATGGTTCTACCAGTGATATTAATCGTGTTGTTCATATTATTGGTGCGCCAATTACAGTGAACAGTAAAACCGACTGGGCTTATCACGGTCTGGGTGTGGTACTTGGCCTGATTATTGGCTGGGTGGTTGTCCGTGTAGGCAATATCCCGATTACGCTGGGTGCAGGTGGCGGTGCGCTGTTGTCTGGTCTGTTTTTCGGCTGGTTACGTGCTCGCAAGCAGACGTTTGGCAATATGCCGGTAGCTGCTTCCCAGTTCATGAAAGATTTCGGTCTGGCTGGATTTGTGTCTGTAGTAGGTTTGCAGTCTGGTTTACAGGCAATTACCACAATTAAAGAACATGGCCTGACACTGTTTTTGATTGGTGTTGTGGTAACACTAGTCCCGATGATTCTTGCAATTTTCTTTGGTCGCTATGTGCTGCGTTATGACAACGCTGCAATCTTTGCCGGTGCGCTGGCTGGTTCACGTAGTGCCAATCCTGCATTTGGTGAAGTATTGGATAAAGCAGGTAATGCCATTCCTACTACTCCATTTGCCGTTACATATGCATTAGCCAATGTGTTCCTGACACTGTTAGGTCCATTGATTGTGGCTCTTGTCTGATATGTGCTTTTAACTTCTTGAGGAAAATGTTATGACTTCAAAACATGATTTTGAAAAATATGCTAATTTAAGCCCATTTGAATTGAAAAATCATTTGATTGATTTGGCACAGAGCCGCAACGACCGCATGATGCTGAATGCTGGCCGTGGTAACCCCAACTTTCTGGCTACTTTGCCTCGTAATGCATTTTTTGAATTAGGTCTGTTTGCTACTGAAGAGTCTGAAATCTCTTTCTCTTTCTTAGACCAGAATATCGGCGGAATGCCATTTAAAGATGATTTGATGGCTCGCTTCGACGATTTTATTCGTCGCAACCGCCACAAACCTGGTGTGGACTTCCTGAGTAAAGCCATGTCTTACGTGCGTGACCAGCTTGGCTACAATCAGCATCAGTTCTTGCTGGAAATGACTGAAGGCATTCTGGGCTGCAACTATCCCGTACCAGACCGCATGCTGCGTTTGTCTGAAGAAATCGTTAAAACCTACGTTCTTGAAGAAATGGGTGCCAAAACACTGGCTAACGATGATATCGACTTATTTGCCACTGAAGGTGGTACCGCCGCTATGGCCTATATTTTCAGCTCGCTGAAACAGAATGGTCTGATTCGTAAAGGTGACAAAATTGCTCTGGGTGCCCCAATTTTCACGCCTTATCTGGAAATTCCAGAACTGAATGATTACGAACTGGAAGAAGTATTAATCAATGCTGATCCGAAACTGGACTGGCAGTATCCTGAAAGCGAACTGCGTAAACTAGAAGATCCTTCTATCAAAGCATTCTATCTGGTTAATCCGTCCAACCCACCTTCAGTGAAAATGGACGACCGCAGTCTCCAGATTATCGCGGACATCGTGAAAAAACGTCCTGACTTGATTATCTTGACTGATGACGTTTACGGTACCTTTGCTGAGAACTTTGAGTCTCTGTTTACCATGTGTCCGTACAACACCATTCTGGTTTACTCTTTCTCCAAATACTTTGGTGCAACCGGTTGGCGTTTAGGCGTAATTGCCATGGCCAAAGAAAATGTACTAGATAAGAAAATTGCAGAACTGCCGGAAGAAGAACGCAAAATTCTGCATGAACGTTACTTGTCTATTACGCCGGAACCAGAAAAACTGAAACTGATTGACCGTATGGTAGCTGATAGCCGTGCTGTAGCGCTGAACCACACTGCTGGTCTGTCTACTCCGCAGCAGGTACAGATGGTACTGTTCTCTCTGGCCGAAATGATGGATACCAAGAAACAGTATAAAGACGCATTGATGGCTCTGATTCGCAATCGCAGCGCCGCTATGTACAAACAGCTGGGTATCAAACACGAGTTCAACGAAAACAGCGTAGATTACTATACTCTGGTGGATATGGAAGATACTGCCCGTCAGTTGTATGGTAACGAGTTTGCTGAATGGGTAGTTAAAACCAAAAACCCAAATGAACTGCTGTTCAGAATTGCAGATGAATCCGGCGTAGTATTGTTACCTGGTAAAGGCTTTGCGGTACGTCATCCATCTGGTCGTGTATCTCTGGCCAACCTGAACGAATACCAGTACAAAGCCATCGGTGCTTCACTGCATAAACTGGCTTGCGAGTATTACGAAGAATTTAAAGCCAGCAAATAATTAATTTTGTTTAAGCTTTAAATCAGCGCCGTACTTAAGAAAAGTACGGCGCTATTATATTCGCCTTTATCATGCACAGCTTTTGTTTTAACTAGGATATTAGTATAGTTTAGTATAATTATTTAGCTGATTTATATGGAGGAGAACAGAATGCGAGTACATATTATTGTGCACGAAAATTTTGAGCAACCGGCAGTATGCCTCGAATGGGCGCAAAATAGGGGGCATACAATTTCGTTATCTGCTATTTATCAGGGAGATAAAGTGCCAACATCTGCCGATGGTTTTGATATGCTTATTATCATGGGTGGGCCTCAGTCACCACTAACTACAATACAGGATTGTGCCTATTTTGACAGTGCCGCTGAGCAGCACCTTATCCGCCAAGCCATTGATAATGGTAAAGCAGTACTGGGAATTTGTTTGGGAGCACAATTAATCGGACAGGCGCTGGGCGGTATGGTAGAAAGCAGCCCTAATAAGGAAATCGGTAACTTTCCGATTCAGCTTACAGCGGCAGGTTTAGCCGATGAGATGATAGAACATTTTGGTCAGGAATTGACTGTGGGCCACTGGCATGGAGATATGCCTGGACTACCCCCACAGGCACAGATTTTAGCTTATAGTACTGGTTGTCCACGCCAGATTATCCGGTTTGCGCCAATAGCATACGGATTTCAGTTTCATCTTGAATTCAACCGCGCAGCAATTGAATCATTAATTCCCCATTCAAAGCTAGATTTACAGCATGCCGGTCAGTATCCGTATATACAACCTGCATCTGAAATTTTGGACTATGATTACGTTCCCATGAATCAGAAACTGTGTGTTTTTCTGGATAAATTATTGCATAGATATCAGACACAGAAGCATTAACACATAGCAAAATGCTTAAACCAGCTCTAAGCCTTGTTGGTAAAAAAACGGTTGATTGCGTTTTGAGCCTGTTCTTTCAAAGCTGGTGTGAGAGCAGTTTGTAGTTGTTTGCATACCATAGCAATAACGGCAATATCGTCGGTGAAACCAAGCGGCCCAAGAAAGTCTGGTATGAGATCTATTGGGCTAAGAAAGTAAAGCAAGGCACCTAGAATCAACATTTTACTGCGTAAAGGCGTATGCGGAGATTTAAGTAGCAGAAATAAAGAGTACAGCTGTATAACCACCGGTTTGCCCAAACGCAAAGCATTTCTGGATAGTTTGGCAAAAAAGCTTTGCTCATTAACCCATCCATGCAGATTGACCACACTTTTGGAAAAAAACTTCATGGCATTGTGTTTTCTTAATAATGGATTTATTTTAAATTTGACGGTGATAAAACCACTTTTACTCGTGCTTGATGGCGTTGCTGGTAAAAACGGACATCAAACCACCAAAAAGCCGATTTTTTTACTGACCAGAATTGTTGTGGGAGCCAGACACCATTAAGAAGATAAGCACAAAACTGGCCAATCCATGGCTGATGTCCTACCCATATCTGAGTGGATGCAGGGGGCTGCTGTTGCAGAAATGTGGCTAGATCAAGCGGGTGGCAGTCCGGATTGAATAATTTGTTTACAGTAAACGGCTGCTTCAGATAACGAGCAGTTTGCTGAGACCTGACAGCTTCTGAACAGTAAATTTGACAATTACCCGGCAAATGCTGACGCAGCCACTGCGCGCTCAGCTTTGCTTGCAGTTGGCCTTTAGTGGTGAGTTTGCGTGCCATATCCTCCCAGTTATCCTCGGCTTCGGCATGGCGCCATAAAATTAAGTCCATATCTTACTCCTTTGGATTATGGTGTCTGAGTGCAGTGTACTGTTATGCTTATGTTACAATTGTTTGGTTTCCATTCTCAGTTTGATAGTAGAGCTAACCAGATGGTCTGGCAATGTCACCCGGGCTATCTTTGTATTTTTTAATCAAGCATTAACATTGGAAGACTAAACTGGCGTGAATCGATTTTCTGTAGAAGGTAAACTGGGGCAGAATCAAAGCTGGCGGCTGGCTGACCGTCTGCAAGTTTATATGCAGTTAATGCGTATAGACCGTCCTATCGGCACATTATTGCTGCTCTGGCCCACGTGGTGGGCACTGTGGATTGCAGGTGATGGCCATCCAGACTGGCTAACGGTATTGGTATTTACTATTGGTACTTTTTTAATGCGCAGTGCAGGCTGTGTGATCAACGATTATGCCGACCGCGACTTTGACGGTGCGGTAGACCGTACCAATCAACGCCCGTTTGCTTTGAAAAAAGTGAGCAAAAAAGAAGCGCTTTTGCTTACGCTGGTGCTGTGTATTTTGGCTGCACTGTGTCTGTTGCCACTTAATCGGCTTACTTGGTTGATGAGTATACCGGCTTTGTTTTTGGCTATGACTTATCCCTTTACCAAGCGCTTTTTTCCGCTGCCGCAACTATATCTTGGCCTTGCATTTTCTTTCGGTATTCCGATGGCTTTTGCAGCATTGAGCAATCAGGTACCCATGATTGCATGGGTATTACTCGCAGCCAATACATTATGGACTCTGGCCTACGATACCATTTACGCGATGGCAGATAAGGAGGACGACCTGAAAATTGGCATCCGTACTTCTGCTATCACTTTCGGGCAGCATGATATTACTGCCGTGATGTTGTGCCATCTTGGTTTTGATATATTCATGATTTTTGCTGGCGGGATGATTCAGGCCAGTATATGGTACTGGCTTGCTTTGCCGCTGGTGCTGGTTTTACAGTATATACAATGGCGGAATATTCGCACACGAGACCGCAAAATATGCTTTGCTATGTTTTTACGTAACAACCGTATCGGACTTATCTGGTTTGTAGGGCTATTGCTGCATTATTGGCTAGGCCAGCCTTAATACATAACCGTCTATGCGATTAGAAGATAATATAATTGGGTAATTGATTAATAGTAATGGAAGAAATTGCACATCCTGTAGCTCAAGGGTTTAAGACCCGCTGCAATGAGCAATTTGATAGGAATAGAAAATGAGCATGAGTTTAATTGGGGATATATTACCGGTTTCACACGTGGTTCTCGATTTAAATGTTAGCAGTAAAAAAAGATTGTTTGAGGAAGCCGGAAAACTATTATCCGAGCAGGCCGGTCTGTCGCAAGAAGATGTATTTAACTGCCTGTTTGCACGTGAAAAACTGGGTTCTACAGCTTTAGGCAAAGGCGTTGCTATTCCCCATGGTCGAACTGGTACCGTAAAAGATACTGTAGGCGCGTTTTTCCGGCTGCAAACTCCCATAGCCTTTGATGCACCGGATGAGCAACCTGTAAACATGGTGTTTGTGCTATTAGTGCCGGAAAATGCTTCCACTAAACATCTGAATGTATTATCAGAGCTGGCAGGAAAATTTTCCCAGAAATCAGTTCGCAATGCACTTTTGTCTGCTACCAGTGCTGAAAGTGTGCGCGATATACTTGTTGCCGAAGAGCTATAAGGACAGACTTTTATGCCCAGCATATCGGTACGGCGTTTGTATCATGATAACCAGACTAAGCTTAAATTGGCGTGGTCTGCCGGCACTGCTGGCGCTGATAACCGCATCAGTATCGATGCTGATAAACCGGTATTGGCTCTTGTCGGCCATTTGAACTTTATCCATCCCAATCAGATACAGGTAATCGGTATTGCCGAAGTTGAGTATTTGAATAAGATTGAGGCTGGAGAAATCAAAACTACCCTCAATGAATTATTCGACCTTACCATGTCTTTGATCATTGTGGCTAATGATTTACCCGTGCCTTATATGTTGCGTGATTATTGTCATACGCATAATGTGCCACTGTTAACATCGAAAACAGAAAGTCCCTTCCTGATGGATGTGCTGCGCATCTATCTGCAACGGGTACTGGCTGCCTCAACTGTTAAATACGGTGTTTTTTTAGATGTATTTGAAATCGGCGTACTTATTACCGGCCAGTCTGGACTAGGAAAAAGCGAGCTGGCACTGGAGTTGATATCCCGTGGCCATGGTCTGGTCGCAGATGATGCCGTAGAACTGTACCGCATTGGGCCGGAAACGCTGGAAGGGCGTTGTCCTGCCATGCTGAAAGATTTTTTGGAAGTGCGTGGTCTAGGTGTGCTCAACATCCGTGCCATTTTCGGTGAAACCGCCGTGCGCCCGAAAAAACAGCTACAGCTCATCATCAATCTGGCACTTGCTGATGATAGCCACATGCAACGAATGGATCGTCTGAGTATCAAAAGTGAAACTGAAAGCATTCTGAATGTCTCTATCCGTAGTGTGACCCTACCGGTGGCCGTAGGGCGCAATCTGGCCGTTTTGGTGGAAGCTGCAGTAAGTAATTTTATTTTACAAATGAGAGGTAAAGACAGTACCAAGGAATTTTTGGATCGTCATAATTCAATGCTGAAAGAGGATGCGGTGAATCATGAGGATAATATTGATTAGCGGATTATCCGGTTCTGGAAAATCTATTGCTTTGCGTTTGCTGGAAGATGTTGGCTTTGTCTGTGTGGATAATCTACCTGTTAAGCTATTACCCGGTCTGATTGAGCATTATGCCGCTAGCCAAACAGCTCAATTGGGTGTAAGCGTAGATATTCGCTCACGCTTTAATCCAGCAGAAGTGTTAGAGCTAGTAAAAAGATTGCGGCAGCTAGGGCATCAGGTAGATCTGCTGTTTTTAACTTCATCGGTACCTGTTTTGCTGCGTCGTTTTTCAGAAACGCGCCGCAGCCATCCTCTGGCGAAAGAGCACCAGACACTGAATGAAAGTGTCGCTGCCGAACAGCAATATATGTCTACATTACAAAGTTTCGCTTATGTAATTGATACTTCTTTGCTCAACGTACCTCAGTTGCGCCGTCAAATACAGCAATGGTTGAATCTGCCGGTGGCTCCCCTGCGAGTGGTACTTGAATCTTTTGGCTATAAATATGGAGTACCAGCAGGACTGGACTTTGTCTTTGATGTTCGGTTTCTTCCCAATCCTTATTACGATTTTGATTTGCGTCCTTTCACCGGACTGGATGAACCAGTAAAGGATTTTTTTGCTCGCCAGCCGGTCATGGCAGAAATGATTGCAGATTTATCTGGTTTTTTATGCCGCTGGCTGCCCGAAATGGAAAAGGAAAGCCGCAGCTATGTTAATATCGGCATTGGTTGTACCGGTGGGCAGCATCGCTCTGTATATATTGTTCAGGCACTCGCACAGCAGCTTAATGCATATTCGGTAATCGTTCGGCATCGGCAGCTGGAATTGAGAAAAAATTCTGAAAAAACGGTATAATAAGTACAGTGAATTATTCAGGCAGCCTGAAATCAGGCTGCCTGTGTGTTTTCTGTGTTGGATTTTTAGCAGACAAGGACAGTTTATGGCGATTCAATGGTATCCCGGGCACATGAATAAAGCCAAAAAAGCCATTGCCGAGCGTATTAAAAGTGTGGATATGGTCATTGAGGTACTGGATGCACGTTTACCGGCTTCAAGTGCCAATCCATTGCTGGCCAAGCTAGCTGCCGATAAACCCAAACTGAAAATACTTAATAAACAAGATTTAGCCGATCCAGAGCGTACTGAGCTATGGCTGACCGACTATCGCGCCCAGCCTCATACCAATGTACTGGCACTGGATGCATCAGAAAAACAGGCAGCAAGTAAAATCATTGCAGCGTGCCGATCGCTGGTACCCAATCGCCATGGGTTAGACCGTCCGTTAAGAGTGCTTATTTGTGGTATTCCTAACGTAGGCAAATCCACATTGATTAATGGCATGCTGGGTAAGCGCAGTGCCAAAACCGGCAATGAACCAGGTATCACCAAGGCAGAGCAGCGGCTAATATTGGCAGATGATTTCTGGTTGTATGATACCCCCGGTATGCTGTGGCCTAAAATCATTGTCGAAGAAGCCGGTTATAATTTGGCCTCTAGTGGAGCAGTGGGACGCAACGCACTAGATGAGGAAACAGTGGCACTTGAATTACTGGATTATCTGCGCCGCCATTACCTTTCTTTACTGCAACTGAGATATCAGGCAGATTTGAGTGAAAGCCCGCACTGGCATGATGATAATTGGCTAGAATGGATTGGTAAAAAACGCGGTGCCTTATTAAGCGGTGGCCGCATTGATTACCAGAAAGCAGCTGAGCGTGTGCTCACCGATTTTCGCGATGGACTGATAGGCCGAATTACATTGGAAACCCCAAACCAATGGGTAGTGTGGCTGAAAAAAGGACAAATGCAGGAAGCTCAGCTAAAAGCCGAGCGCGCAGCCAAAAAAGCTGCACGGAAAAGTTGATTTCTTTTCTAGATCTTATCATGCCTGCACTGACAGCGTAGGAACTCATGGATATGAATCATACAGTCTCTATCGAAGCTTTGATTGAAGCTGCTTTACTCACCCAAAGTGAGGCACTGAGCGAGAAGCAATTGTGCTCACTCAGGGAACCGCCATTATCTGCAGATGAACTGACTAGTGTATTGTCTCATTTGCAGGAGTATTGGCATGAACGCGCATTGAATTTGGTGCATAGTGCCGAAGGTTGGCGATTTCAGGTCACACCGGTAGCTTATCCGTTGCTGGCCAGTCTGGATGTGCAACGAACACCGCGCTATTCACGTGCAGTATTGGAAACACTAGCAATAATTGCCTATCAGCAGCCGGTTACACGTGGTGATATAGAAGCAATACGTGGCGTGGCTGTTTCCAGTAATGTGTTACAAACACTGCAGGATCGTGGCTGGATAGAGATTATCGGACAACGCGACAGCGTAGGGCGACCCAACTTATGGGCCACAACTGCTACATTTTTAAGTGATTTACAGCTGGAAGATTTAAATCAGCTGCCACCTTTAACCGAATTGGGTGAACTGGTTTTACCTGAATTAAGTGAATCTGCGGAAGTATCAACAACCGCAGAAGAGCCGTCGGATGACGGATCGGGAGTTTAAACATGAGTCAAGCCAACAAAAAATTAACCAAGCGCCAGATACGCGATGGTGTGGCCTCAAAGAGTAATAAAGTCAGCAGTAAAGGCCGGCAAAATAATGAGATAAAAAAGGCTGCATTAGAACATAAAAATGCAACTACCAGAAAAAACACCGCTTTTGAACAGAAAGTGGAAAACAAAGCACGTATTCAGCGCGCCAGAAAGCTGGTGCAGCGCACACCCAGTCAAGATATATTGCAACGTTCCCGTATACTGAAAGAACAGCGTGTTAACCTGGAAAAAATGGAACCAGTGCGTTTGCAAAAAGCCCTGGCTGCTTCTGGAGTCGGTTCACGGCGTGAAATGGAGCAGTGGATCAGTCAAGGACAGGTGCGAGTAAATGGCAAAGTAGCGCAGTTAGGTGACAGAATCACGCCAGAAGATGAAGTCAGCGTAAGAGGTTCTGCGATTAATATTAAATGGCCAGATCGCCTGCCGCGCATTATGGTGTATTACAAGCAGGAAGGCGAGATTGTCAGCCGTGACGACCCGCAGGGGCGAATTAGTATTTTTGATCGCCTGCCGCAAGCGGCCAGCAGCCGCTGGGTGGCAATTGGTCGTCTGGATATCAACACCTGCGGCTTACTGATACTGACAACTTCCGGTGAATTAGTGAATCGTTTTGCTCATCCGAGTTTTGAAGTTGAGCGTGAATATGCAGTACGCGTATTGGGTGAGCTCAGTGACGAGCAAAAACAAAACCTGCTGAATGGTGTAGAACTTGAAGATGGTATAGCAAAGGCTCAACATCTGTGGGAACAGGGTGGCGAAGGAGCCAATCGATGGTATAACATCATCATCAAAGAAGGGCGTAACCGTGAAGTACGGCGCTTGTTTGAAAGTCAGGGATTAACGGTAAGTCGATTAGTACGCGTACGCTTTGGTCCAATCTCCTTACCTAAACGTTTAAAACGCGGGCAGTATTATGAATTTAATGAATTTGAAGTTGCCGGTATCATGAAATGGGCAGGATTGTATCAATCTGATTATGCAAGAAAAAAATAGATTCTTGGCATAAATTCTGAGCTTATAAGCATCCTATTTTATGTTATATCTGATTTACCCATGCAGGAAATTATTTACATAATTTCCTGCATTGTTTGATTTTTATCAAGAAATTGTGTGATTTTTTATACAAATTAATCAAATGCTTTGTATTATTTTGCTAATCGGCGCAATATATAAGGTATATAAGCTTTTGCATTATTCGTCTGGTTGTCCACATTCAAGAAAATGGAGTCAGAATGATTTCACCGATGCAGGTGCCTGAAATTGAGCACCGTACATTTGAATTGACACATTACGATGGGGTAACACGCACCGTATATTGTACTGATGTAGAAACAGAATTTCCTGATGGGTGTCTGATTACTTCTACTACAGATTTAAAGGGAATAATTACACATGCCAATGAAGTATTCGTGCATATGAGCGGCTGGTCGCGCGAAGAGCTGATGGGTGCTGAACATTATATCCTTCGTCATCCCGACATGCCGAAAGTGGCTTATAAAGATTTATGGGATACCGTGCAAGAGGGTAAGAAATGGCACGGCTATGTTAAAAATCTGCGTAAAGATGGTGGATTTTACTGGGTATATGCAACAATTGTGCCTAATATAAGGGATGGTGTGATTCAGGGATATACCTCAGTGCGGCGAAAACCATCTCGCAGCAAGGTGCTGGAAATGCAAAGTCTGTATGAAGGACTAATGAAAGAAGAACGGGGTAATTCATGACCATTAATTTTCTGATTGCACCAGATTTTCCCCCTGAATTCTATGCTGGCTGGCATTTTCTTAATACCCGTCTGCAACGCCTAATTGATGCTCCAGTGCACCTGTTTATGGCCAGCAATGCTGAAGAAGAGCAGCAGGAAATTGACAAAGACAATGTTGATATTATCTATGCAAATCCATTTAATGCTTCTAAGCTGATTAGAGAGCTGGGTTATTTGCCGGTCGTTCGTCCTGTTAATCGTTTCGATGAAATGGTGATTGCCAGTGCGGCTGACAGTGAAATAAAATCACTTCAAGATGTCAAACCAGGTATGAAGATTTTATGTACCGAAAATTATGATGTCAAATTGATTGCTTTACGTCTACTAGAAGCAGTAGATATTGAAGAAAAAGACCTTACTTGGGTAAAAAGTGAATCATTTTCAGCAGTGGCTCGCGGTTTGATTCAGCACGAAGGTGATATAGGCTTATTTATGTCTTCTGCCTATCACAAGCTGACTTCAATTACACTCAGCCGCCTAAATTTATTGATTGAAAGTAAAATCAATGATTTATATCATATGATTTTGCTACATCCGCGGCATGCAGAGATGCTGGATACTTTACAGAATGCATTTACATCCATGCATGAAACACCGGCAGGAGAAATGCTGTTGGAAGATCTGGGTCTGAATGATGGGTTTGCTGTTTTGAAGACAGAAGAAGTAGAATTATTGATCGACCTAATTGAAACATTACGCGATTAAACCTGCTACAACCATTTTTATTTTATAATTAAATACGCAACTTGTCAGACAACAGGTTGCGTTGTTTTTTGTAAGAGCAATGGTTATACGCGTGAGCAGTCCTGATATACAGACGAAAATATCTTTTCCCAGAATATTACTTGCCCCTATGCAGGGACTCATAGATGCCCCTATGCGCGATTTATTAACTCGTATAGGTGGCTTTGATATATGTGTCACTGAATTTGTACGGATTACCCATACCATACACGGCAAGTCTATGTGGCTGAAATACATGCCAGAGTTGGCACAGAATAATCAGACTCAAGCCGGCACAGCTGTGGCTGTTCAGTTACTGGGCAGCCATGCGGAAAATATGGCTTTAAATGCATTGAAGGTAGTTAAATTAGGTGCCAACCATATAGATTTGAATTTTGGTTGTCCGGCTCCTACCGTCAATCAACATCAGGGTGGAGCCGTACTTTTGCAGTATCCAGAAAAAATCGAACAAATAGTTGCTACCGTACGTCAAAGTTTACCAGCAGAAATCAAACTGAGTGCAAAAATGCGACTGGGCTATGAACATAAAAATCTGGCACTAGAATGCGCTTACGCAATCGAACAGGGTGGTGCTGGTGAAGTCACCGTGCATGCACGTACAAAAACAGAAGGTTATCGACCACCCGCACACTGGGAATGGATAGGACGCATTCGCGAAGCTTTAAGCATTCCAGTTATTGCCAATGGCGATGTGTTTACTTTAGCCGATTATCATCAGATTCGCGAAATCAGTGGTTGTACCGATGTCATGCTCGGACGCGGTGCTGTTCAATGTCCGGACTTAGCCAGACAGATTGCCGCCACCAATCGGGGGATCAATCTTCCTGCTTTAACATGGACCGAAATTTTGCCATGGATTGAGGATTTTTTTAATGGCTGTTGTCAGCTACGAAATAGCCATGCCAATTATACGGTGGCGCGTTTAAAACAATGGCTTGGCATGCTCAGACTGCACTATGCAGAAGCCGGAGAGTTATTTAAACAACTACGTAAAATAACGGCCATTGCCGACATTCAGAAAGAATTAAATCTACACACAGCAGAAAATGGAATTTCGGTATGAACTACAAAATTATCCAGTCAGCCAGTAATACCGAACTCAAGCATCTGTCGCGGTTAATTGCACAATCACATTATCGACGTCAGCACCGGCTTGCTGTGGTGGAGGGAATACACCTGATTCAGACATTTATGCAGGCAGGTCACTCCATCCACACAATGTATGTACCGCAACTTCGTGCAGATGATCCTGAAATAGTTGCCTTAATGAGAGAGCTACCGGCACAGCAAATTGTACTAGTTGCCGACCATTTGTTAGAGAAAATCAGCGATTTAACTCACTCAAAAGAACCAATTGCCATCTTATCCCTGCCTACGCAGATTGAGGCATCTATAGATAACGATGTAGTTGTGTTAGAACGGGTACAAGATCCAGGAAATGTTGGTACGATTTTACGCAGCGCTCTTGCGGCCGGTGTTAAGCATATTGTGCTTAGTAAAGACAGTACTGACGTTTGGTCTCCAAAAGTCTTACGGGCCGCCATGGGTGCACATGCTTATCTTTCTATACAGACGGTTGCTGATTTGGATATTTGGCGTGCAGATTACGCTCATCCCTTATACGCTACCGCATTAAGCACTGAAGCCAGAAACTTGTACACACTGAATCTGACTCATCCTGTTGGCTGGCTATTTGGTAATGAAGGCAGTGGTTTAAGTGCAAAAATGCTACACAGCGCTACCGAGCATGTAATAATACCAATGATCGGACAAACAGAATCACTTAATGTTGCCATGGCTGCAACTGTCTGTTTATTTGAACAACAGCGTCAGCGACTGACGGCTGGCGGTACACTCAATTAACAAATTTATGTGTCGGGTACATGCAAATCAAAATTGTTCACATTTGAATAAGTCTGATTACACCGATAAACACCGCGGACAAACAGCCAGTTTGATGTTATCCTGCAACTCTTCCAGAACGTGGATATATAAGACATTTCGAGCATGAATAAACGGATTTTAACCATTATTGCCGCCATCGTGGCTGTTATATTGCTTGTTGTACTCGCTTTACCTTGCTATTTAGGGGTAAAAACGCAGCAAAGCATGGATGAACAACGCGATTTACTGGCTAAAAGCTCTTTTTTAATTATTGATAAACAAAGCTATCAGCGTGGATGGTTTACCTCTACTGAAACCATGCAGATTCGCTTTAAACCAAGCTTTTTTGCTGGTATTCAGCAACAGCTTCCTGATAATGTGCGTACCGTGTTACAACAGCCTATTACTGTTGTTAATCATGTACGGCATGGTTTATTTGCCGGCAGCATCCGGCCGGTACGAGCACATGTGGAAACAGAATTGCGCTTTACCCCGCAGGCACAGCAGATTCTGGCTCGTTTTTTCGGGCAGGAAGCACCGGTCAAACTTGAAAATACCATTAATCTGAGCGGCAGCGGGCAGATGCATGTAGTGATACCTAAATTCAATTATGAAGAATTGTCAGGTATTAAAATAAATTGGCAGGGCTTGGATTCTACTATTGATTACGCTGAAGATTTCAATAGTTATGACAGCCATACAGTCAGCCCTGGTCTGGACATGATTCTGTCGACCAAAGGCCGTGCTTCTTATCAGGATTTGCAGTTCACCAGTCATACTGAGCATGGAAAGACAACTCTGGCTCTTGGAAACAGTGACCTTAGCATAAAAGAAATTACTTTTATTTGGAATGATACCGCTGACAACAACATCCGTCTGGATCAGCTGGTTAATCTGGTTACTAATCTGCAAATAGGTGCCTTTATCAGTCCGGCCGGCAATAATATGCCCACCAAAATCAATATTCAGAATTTGAAACTTTCTACATCCACCAAAGAGCAGGATCAATGGATTAATAGTCAGGGTAAATTCGGCTTTGAAAGAATGCAGTACGGCAATGATGTCTATGGTCCTCTGGATATTGATGCAGCCGCAGAACATTTGGATGCAGCCAGTCTGGTAGCCATCAATAACAAAATTACTCAGCTATCTACCCAAAACCTGAATAATGATCAGCTACGCGCAGCCATTGTTTCTGCCGTACGAAACGAAGGATTGGGTTTGTTTACGCATGATCCTTTAATCAAACTCAATACGTTTAAACTGCAAATGCCACAGGGATTGATTGATATTCATGGTAATCTTGGTTTTAAAAATCTGCTTGCCTCTGATATGCAGCAACTGAGCACCATGCTGAATAAAACTGAATCCGAAATGGATTTCGCCATACCGCAGGCAATAATGGAAAATTTTGCCATTAGTCAGGCTAGAGCTTTGTTTACTGTTGATGCCAGTGCTGGCGGTGCAGAAGCGCTAGAGGATATCGACCAGACCATACGTCTGATGATTGATAGTGCAATTAAATCCATGCAGGCAAAAGGCTACATTCAGGTGAGCAACGGTATTGTGAAAACCCATCTGAAATTAATCAATGGCAAAGTTTACTTAAACGGCAAAATGTGGAATATAGAGCCGGAGCCAGAAACCGAACCTGATTATGCTGAACTGCCAGCTGCATCTGCAGTAGCCGCTAGTACAAGCCATTAGACTTTTCTTTAGTCATAATCAACAAACCCTCTTTATCTTTTTAGATAAAGAGGGTTTTGAATTAAGATTATTTATAAAAATACTGATATTTGTAATGCTTCTGAATATTGCACTGTTTTACTGTCCACGTAAAAATAAAGCATCTAAATCTTGCAAGCGCAATTTTACCCATGTCGGACGGCCATGATTGCACTGATTAGCACGTTCAGTCTTTTCCATATCCCGCAGTAATGCATTCATTTCTGGTAAAGTTAATCTACGTCCAGCACGAACTGAACCATGGCAAGCAAGAGTAGAAAGAATTCGATTTTCACGTTCTTTCACTACATCACTGCTGCCAATAGTTATCATATCAGCCAATACCTGCTGTACTAGTCGCTGAATATCACTTTTTATCAACATGGCTGGAACAGAATGCACCACCAGCTGCTGGTTATTCTCAATCTGAATGTCTAAACCATATTCCCGCAGCGTAAGAGAATAGTCCTCTGCTGTAGCCACTTCTTCATTGCTCGCTTGAAAGCGTACTGGAATGAGTAGGGTCTGACTACTCACTTTACCTGTAGCATCGCGTTGTTGTTTCATCTTTTCATAATTCACCCGCTCAGCAGTAGCATGCATGTCTACCAAAATGAGAGCTTCTTCTGCTTGAGCCAGAATATAAATATCCAGTAACTGAGCAATAGCATAGCCCAAAGGTGGAATATCCGTATCATTTATCACTGTCTGCTGCGTTGTTGAAGCTGTTGCTACACCTCGAGCCTGTTCCCACATTACGAGTTCACTATCTGCTTCCGACTCAAAATTGGCTGCTTTAGAATTGTCTGTCGTAGACGGTTCCTGTTTATATAGCTGCGCATAAGTGTTCAGAGCAGCTTGCGATTCTCTTAGACTCAAGTTACGCTGCAGTGGCGTATGGCTACGCTGATAAGGAGCCGGAGTCTTCTGTAAATTGCTTTTATTTTCAGAAGTAGCAAATAGCTGCTGTACATCAGCCGGTTGCTTTTGCATGATGTCAGCCAGTACGGTGGCTGGTTGCGAAACTGATTCGGTTTGAGCGGCATTTGTTGCTGCCAGACATTTATTCAGAGCATGGAAAATAAGCTGATGTACGGCCTGACTCTGCCGGAAGCGTACTTCCGATTTAGTAGGGTGCACATTGGCATCCACCTCTGTTGGTGGCAGACTTAAAAAAAGCACGAATGCCGGTGTAAGCGCCTGATGCAAAACATCGTTATAAGCTTGTTTCACAGCATGTAAGATGATTTTGTCACGTACAAAGCGCTGATTAACAAATATATATTGCTGACTGGATTTTCCCTGCATAAAGGTCGGTTTGCCAATCAGCCCATACACACGCATAGTATTCATGCTTTCGTCCACATTTAGACTGGCAGCCGCAAAATCTGTACCCATAATAGCGGTACAGCGCTCAAACAGCGATTGAGCGGGCAGACTAATAATATCTTTGCCATTATGCTGCAAATCAAAAGCCACATCAGGATGTGCCATCGCCAGACGCTCAACCATAGTACGGCAATGGGCAAATTCGGTACCTGCAGATTTGAGAAATTGTCGTCTGGCCGGAGTATTGAAAAAGAGTTCCACTGCTTCTACTGTAGTACCAGCCGCATGAGCAGCAGCTTTGATAGGGCTGAGCCGGCCATCTTCTGCGTATATCTGCGTGGCATGGTTGGCATCAGCAGTGCGACTGGTTAAGGTCAGACGGCTTACAGAAGCGATGCTGGCCAGACCTTCACCGCGAAAACCCATGCTCATAACTTTTTCCAAATCTTCCAAACTGCCGATTTTACTCGTGGCATGGCGATGCAGAGCAAGCGGTATATCGGATTCACTCATGCCTTGTCCATCATCTGTCACACACAAACGTTTGATACCACCAGCTTCCAGTTTTATATCAATATGGCTAGCACCAGCATCGAGACTGTTTTCAATAATCTCTTTTAGCGCATTGGCCGGACGTTCAATTACCTCACCGGCAGCTATCTGGTTGATTAAATGATCTGATAACAGATGTATCTGGCTCATATTTTTCCTGTAAATAGTTATTCAGCAGCAGATGAAGAATTATTTGTTTGTGCCTTTGCCCAGCTTATGGCGCATGATTTCAATAATTGCCGGTAGCAGTGAGATAGCAATAATGATTATCAGGGCCAAAGATAGATTCTCTTTGATGAACGGCAGATTGCCAAAAAAATAGCCTGCATATGAAAAGAGTACCACCCAGAGAATAGCACCAATACAGTTATAGCGAAAAAAATGACCGTAATGCATGTGCCCCATACCGGCTACAAAGGGGGCAAAAGTGCGCACAATCGGGACAAAACGAGCAATAATTATGGTCTTTCCACCATGTTTTGCATAAAACTCCTGAGTTTTGTGCAAATAAATCTGCTTAAATATCCGCGACTGTGGATTGGCAAACAGATGTGCACCGAATTTCTGACCCACATAAAAATTAACTGCGTCGCCAATAATAGCTGCCAGCAGTAATAACACTACCATACAATGAATATTCATTTCCCCGACGGCAGCAATACCACCAGCAGCAAACAACAATGAATCACCAGGTAGAAAAGGGGTAACCACCAACCCCGTCTCACAAAATATCAACGCAAACAGAATCACATAAATCCAGACACCATATTGAGAGACAATAAATTGCAGGTGCTGGTCAATATGTAAAATAAAATCAATCAGAGCAGAGATAATATGCATATGCTAAGGCGGCAAAATAAAAGGGGGTATTTTAACGCAAAGCTTTCCGCGAAAGCAGGAATATGCATGTTAAAATCAAAATCATGACAACCAGCCCCTAAATTGAGGCTGATACACATTAATTTAATCTACAGAATAAACTATGAGCCAATATGTGTACTCCATGCTGCGCGTAAGTAAAACCGTGCCGCCACAGAAACAAATTATCAAAGACATTTCCTTGTCGTTTTTTCCAGGCGCCAAAATTGGCCTGCTGGGTCTGAACGGTGCAGGTAAATCCACTGTACTGAAAATCATGGCCGGTGTAGACACCGAATTTGAAGGCGAAGCCATTCCAATGAGTGGCATTAAAATCGGCTATTTACCACAAGAACCCCAACTGGACGCTAAAAAAACTGTTAGGGAAGAAGTTGAATCCGGATTGGGCGATGTGGCTACCGCGCAAAAGAAACTGGAAGAAGTTTATGCTGCCTACGCCGAACCGGACGCAGATTTTGATGCGCTGGCTGAGGAACAGGCTCGTTTGGAGGCCATCATTTCAGCAGGAGCCGGTGACAATATAGAGCATCAGCTGGAAATTGCTGCAGACGCTTTACGGCTGCCGGAATGGGATGCCCTTATCGGCAATCTCTCTGGCGGTGAAAAACGCCGTGTGGCTTTGTGCAAACTGCTATTGAGTAAACCAGACATGCTTTTGCTTGACGAACCTACCAACCATCTGGACGCCGAATCGGTAGAATGGCTGGAACAATTTCTGGTTCGTTTTCCTGGTACTGTAGTAGCAGTAACGCACGACCGTTATTTTTTGGACAATGCTGCTGAATGGATTCTGGAATTAGACCGCGGTCACGGCATTCCATGGAAAGGTAACTACAGCTCATGGCTGGAGCAAAAAGAAGCCAGACTGGAACACGAAGCCAAAGCCGAAGCAGCGCGAATTAAAGCTATGAAACATGAGCTTGAATGGGTGCGACAAAACGCCCGTGGGCGTCAGGCCAAGTCCAAAGCTCGATTGGCACGCTTCGAAGAAATGAGTAACTACGAATATCAAAAACGCAATGAAACGCAGGAAATCTTTATTCCTGTAGCAGAGCGTCTGGGAAATGAAGTTATCGAATTCGAACACGTCAGCAAAAGTTTTGGCGACAAATTACTAATTGATGATTTGAGTTTCAAAATCCCGCCGGGAGCCATTGTCGGCATCATTGGACCGAATGGAGCTGGTAAGTCCACTTTATTCAAAATGATTACCGGACAGGAACAACCAGATCAGGGACAAGTGAAGATTGGTCAGACTGTTAAACTTTCTGTTGTAGATCAGAGCCGGCATGGCCTGCATGAAGATAAAACCGTTTTTGACGAAATTGCCGAAGGCAGGGATATTTTACAGGTAGGACAATTTGAAATACCGGCACGAGCCTATCTAGGAAGGTTTAACTTTAAAGGGAGTGACCAGAGCAAAATCGTCGGCAAACTCTCCGGTGGTGAGCGCGGTCGGCTGCATCTGGCCAAAACTCTAATTTCTGGCGGCAATGTGCTTTTGCTGGATGAACCCTCCAATGATTTGGATGTAGAAACCCTGCGCGCGCTCGAAGATGCTTTATTAGAATTTGCTGGCTGTGTACTAGTGGTATCCCACGATCGTTGGTTCCTCGACCGTATTGCCACCCATATATTAGCGGCAGAAGGCGATTCGAAATGGGTCTTCTTCGATGGTAATTATCAAGAATATGAAGCAGATAAAAAACGCCGTCTGGGTGAGGAGGGGGCCAAACCCAAACGTATCCGTTATAAACCGGTTACCCGCTAATTAGCTTTGGCCGGTTCAGCGATCGCAATAAATCTATCCTGGCCGGCCTTTAGTTTACAGGTATATTAAATCCATTTATGCCTTTACCCAAAATCACATCAATGATTAATCAGCACAAAAGCACTTGAAAAACGCTGGTTCAGCACCATTTTCTCATCCAATTTTATAGCATATTTACAGGAAAGATTGAGGCATTACATGGCTGAAGTTTATGATTCTTCTCCGGTGCAGCCAACAACTATGGCAATGTTGCCCCTACGCGACGTTGTTGTTTACCCGCACATGGTACTGCCCCTTTTTGTCGGGCGCGAAAAATCCATAGCAGCGTTGGATGCTGCTGTGGAGCATGACGAGCCCGTATTCTTACTGGCACAGAAAAATGCCGATACAGATGAACCACATGCAGAAGATATGTATGCAATGGGTACTGTAGCCAACATTCTGCAAGTACTCAAACTACCAGATGGCACAGTTAAAGTGCTGGTAGAAGGTCTGTATCGTGCACAAGTACAGTATATTGATGAAAGCGGCCCTTACGCCGAAGCGCACATAGAAAAATGTGCCGACATCAATACCGATTCTCATGATGATGAAGCATTACGCCGTACATTGCTTTCCCAGTTTGACCAACTGGCAAAGTTAAACAAAAAAATTCCTGCTGAGGTAGTGACTACCATTCATGGGATTGAAGATTTAAGTAGACTTGCTGATACTATTGCCGCCCATTTGCAACTTAAACTAGATCAGCGTCAGCAAATATTGTCTATGATAAATGTTACAGCAAGACTGGAACATTTATTGCATCTGCTTGAATCAGAACTGGACATCCTTCAGGTAGAAAAACGTATTCGAGGCCGCGTCAAACGGCAGATGGAAAAATCTCAGCGGGAATACTATCTGAATGAACAGGTAAAAGCGATTCAGAAAGAGCTGGGTGAAGAAGATGATGATCTGGTTAATCTGGAAACTCAAATTCGTGACGCTGGCATGAGCAAAGAAGCTGAAGAAAAATGTCTTTCTGAATTCAAAAAATTACGCATGATGCCACCAATGTCAGCAGAGTCTACCGTAGTTCGCAACTACATTGACACTCTGCTAGAGCTTCCGTGGAAGAAAAAATCTAAAGTAAGCAAGGACATTGCCAAAGCAGACCTAATTCTGAATGCAGATCACTACGGATTAGAAAAGGTCAAAGAGCGTATTCTGGAATACCTTGCCGTACAGAAACGCATGAATCAGCTTAAAGGTCCTATTTTGTGTCTCGTAGGACCACCGGGTGTAGGTAAAACCTCACTGGGCGAATCCATAGCTAAGGCTACAGGACGAAAATATGTACGCATGGCATTAGGCGGTGTGCACGATGAAAGTGAAATCCGTGGCCACCGGCGCACTTATATTGGTTCCATGCCTGGTAAAATTCTGCAAAACATGGCCAAAGCCGGCGTGAAAAACCCACTGTTTTTGTTGGATGAAATTGATAAATTAGGTAATGATTTTCGTGGTGATCCAGCCAGTGCTTTACTGGAAGTGCTGGATCCTGAACAAAACCATTCATTTTCTGACCACTATGCAGAAGTAGAATTTGATTTGTCGGATGTAATGTTTATTGCCACATCCAACAGTCTTAACATCCCTTCTCCTTTGCTTGATCGCATGGAAATTATTCGTCTTTCTGGCTATACCGAAGACGAAAAAATCAATATTGCCATGAAATATTTAGTGGCTAAGCAAATCAAACAAAACGGTGTACGAGAAGGCGAAATCAGCATCGAAGAATCTGCAGTACGCGATATTATCCGCTATTACACTCGTGAAGCCGGTGTTCGCTCTTTAGATCGAGAAATAGCCAAAATTTGCCGTAAAGTAGTGATGAAACAGGCTGTTGCAGAAGAAAAACTTAGTGCCGGTAAAGCTAAAAAAACCAAAACCAAGCCTGAAGCAATCGTAATTAATGCTGATAATTTGCATGATTATCTGGGTGTTCGCCGCTTTGATTATGGCGTTGCAGAAAATGAAAACCGTGTTGGTCAGGTCACTGGGCTGGCTTGGACTGAAGTCGGTGGTGAGCTTTTAACCATTGAGGCAAGCAAATTTCGTGGTAAAGGCAATATTTTGCGCACCGGTAAGCTTGGTGATGTTATGCAAGAATCTGTTAGTGCTGCATGGAGCGTGGTACGTTCCCGGGCTGAAAGCTTAGGCATTGAACCTGATTTTTATGAGAAAAATGATATTCATGTTCATGTACCCGAAGGAGCGACACCTAAAGATGGACCCAGTGCTGGCAGCGCCATCACACTGGCTTTGGTTTCTGCGTTTACCGGTATTCCGGTACGTGCAGATGTGGCAATGACTGGTGAAATCACTTTGCGCGGCGAAATATTGCCTATTGGCGGTCTTAAAGAAAAGCTGTTGGCTGCATTACGAGGTGGTATCAAACATGTGTTGATTCCAAAAGACAATGTCAAAGATTTGGAAGAAATTCCTGCCAACATCTGCGAAAAACTCACTATTCACCCGGTACAGTGGATTGATGAAGTGCTCAATCTCGGTCTGGCTTATCCGCCTACTCCATGGACAAGCGTGCCTGAAGAGGGAGTAATAGCTAAATCTGCGGCCAAGTCAACTACTAAAACCGTAAAACATTGATATGCAGCCATTCACCAACACTAATTGGTGAATGGCTTTGTTTTTGGCATGATTTAACCTTATGCAGCGGTGACGATGCTTGACATAAAGAATTTGGGCTTGTTATAAAGTAATCGTAATGTATTGTTCAGGTTCCACTGCACATATGGTTCCTGAAAATCAAATGAACATAACAACAGAAAGGGACTTTATTGTGAATAAGTCTGAATTGATTGAAGCCATTGCCCAAGAGGCTGATTTATCTAAAGCTTCTGCCGCCAAGGCTCTGGACGGTATGATCAGTGCTGTTACCCGCACTTTGAAAAGTGGCGACACAGTTACGCTGGTAGGTTTCGGTACTTTTTATGTTGGTGAGCGTGCAGCCCGTGCTGGACGTAATCCTAAAACAGGTGAACCGTTAGAAATCAAAGCAGCTAAAACGCCTAAGTTCCGTGCCGGTAAAGCACTGAAAGATGCTCTGTAATACAGTTTTATGTTTTAAATCAAGGCGGGATATCCCGCCTTTTCTTTTGTCTGTCGTTTTTGTGCATTAGCTGTACAAACAGCATGGTTGAGCCTCACAAAAAACGATACAATAGGCTTCTTTTATCTGCTTTAGAAAAGTTAACTGAATCTCATGTTCCACATTGTAGAAAAATATAGAACACCGGCTCAGATTATTCTCGGTGTGATTTGCTTGAGTTTTGTATTTGCCGGTGGTTACACACTCGCTGTTCCCGGTACAGATTACATCAGCAAAGTTGGCGACATTAAAATCAAAGTAAATGATGTTAATGATTTTCAGCGACGAATACAAAATGCTTCCGGGAATCCGGTAAGCAAAAAGCTGGTATATGATTCACTGGTGGATCAGGCATATGTGCAGCAGGGTGCAAATGATATGAATATCACTGTACCTATAGATCAGATAAAGCAGGTTATTGCATCTGATCCCAGTTTTCAGGAAAACGGAAAATTTGTAGAAGCCAAATATCGCGCTTTCCTGCAACAAGCAGGTATGTCTGAAGATGCGCTTATTGACGGTATGCGTAAACAATATGCCATGCAATCCATGCTTAATTTGATGAAAGCGGGAAATGTGGTCAGCGATGCTCAGGCCAAACAAATGGTAAATCTGTTACAGGCTGCTCGTGAAGTACAGACATTGACATTTCCTGCCGCTAATTTCACTCATCAGGTAGTAGTAGACGACAGCAAACTGAAAGCTTATTACGAAGCGAATAAGAAAAAATATTATTTGCCGCAGGCTGTCAAATATGAATATGTCCAGTTGTCTGCCATGGAACTTGGTGCTAAAGAAAGCGTGAGTGAAGCAGAGATACAGGAAGCCTATAATCAAATTCCGACTACGGCCTCAGCACCCAAACCGGCACTAGAGAACGTCCGTACGCAGCTAACACAGGAAATTCAAGCCCGTAAGGGTGCGGCTGTGGTAGCTAAATTAAAAGAAAATGTTAGTGACTTGGCTTTTAATAATCCGAAAACCTTGCAACCGATAAAAGATAAGCTAGGTTTAACGATTCATAAAATAGATCAGGTGTGGCTCACTCGAGACATGGCTAATAATAGTGGCATGCCCAAGGCGTTACAGGATGCATTATTTGGCAACGATGTTCTGGTTAAACGCTACAACTCTGAACCAATTGATATAGGCAATGGCAACTACTGGGTAGTTCGTGCTATCGATGTGCGTAAAGAACACCAGGCATCCTTTACGGAAATCAAAGCACAAGTTCAACAAGATTATGTGGCCGCAGAAAGCAAAAAATTGGCTTTAGCAGCAGCAAAGCAAGCTTTAAACAACGTTAGTACAAACGTCAATGCCAGTTTGAGCTGGTCGCAAACAGCTGATTTAACGCCGCAGCAGGCTGTAGCCATGATGTCTAAAACTGATTTTCAGAGCTGGATTAAAGCCAAACCTGTTAGTGGCAAACCTGCATACATTCTTTTGAGTGATCAGCAAAATCCAGTACTGGTAAAAGTTAATGCCATAAAACAACCACAGGATATGGAGAATGTTCTGCCGCAGGCAAAACAGGTAATCAGTCAGAATTTGGCACAGAATCTGGCCACCAGTAATTTGGCCTGGTTAAAGAGTCGTTATAAACTAAAACAAGGGGCACAAAAGCTGGATACAGCTGACGAGCAGTAATTTATACCATTGACCTTATAAATTTTATAAGGTCAATATTATTTGGGACACTGAATTTTTCTGTACTGCATGCAGTCTGAAACACTTCATGCAGATAAAGGATTGTTGTGTTGTATAACAGTTATCATGCTGTATCGGGTGAACTCCTATTTAGCCATACATGTCTGACAAAAACTGAATTTGATGTGCAAAGTCAGCAGCTCAGCCAGCGTCAATATGATTTTGCCAGTAAAAATGTTCAAACTCGTACACAGTATTTACTGAGCTTTGCATCCCAGCTTGAAGAGGCGCGAGACGAGCTGGCCTATCAGATTTGTATAGAGGTAGGGCGGTGTCTGCGTGAGTGTGAAGCTGAAATCACAAAATCGATAGCCCTTATCCGATACTACGCTCATCTGGCTCCAGAGCTGTTGGCGCATAAAACAATTGCTACACAGGCGAGTTTGAGTCAGGTACGCTTTGAACCGTTGGGTACGGTACTGGCAGTGATGCCCTGGAATTATCCAGTATGGCAAATTTTACGCTTTGCTATACCAGCCTTATGTGCTGGCAATGCTTGCATGGTTAAGCCCGCACCTTCTGTTGGCAAAATCAGCCAGATGCTGTTTGAATTGGTGGGTGAGGATTTACCTTTCCAACTAGTCTGGGTGGAGGAGGAAGATATTGAATATGCCATATCTCAGACACAGGCGCTGGCTTTCACAGGTTCTACCCATACTGGTCGGCATCTGGCGGCACTAGCAGGAAAACATCTGCGTAAATGTGTTATGGAGCTCGGTGGTAGTAATGCATTTATCGTGTTAAATGACGCAGATATTGAGCAGGCAGCTGCTGAAGCATGCTATTCACGCTTTCGGGACGCTGGCCAATCATGTAATGCAGCCAAACGCATTATTGTTCATGCTGATATAGCTGAAGAATTTATCGCAGCTTTTAAACGCCATTGTCAGAAATTACAGATGGGGGCTCCATGGTTGTCTGCAACCACACTTGCTCCTTTACATCGACAGGATTTGCGCGACAGTGTACACGCACAAGTGATGGATGCACTGGCACATGGCGCAGAATGTTTGCTGGGAGGAGAAATACCAGAAAATCTGCAGGGCTGGTTTTATCCCGCTACGATTTTAGATAAAGTTAATCGGCACTGCCGTGTATATAATGAGGAAGTATTTGGACCTGTAGCGCTCATTCTGAGAGCTGAAGACAGCGAACATGCCATAATGCTGGCCAACGATAATCCTTTCGGGCTTGGAGCCAGCATCTACAGCAATGATACAAATCATGCATGGCAGTATGCTGAACGCCTCAACGCTGGCAGTGTTTTTATTAACCGTCATACCAGCAGCGATCTGCGTTTGCCTTTCGGTGGCGTTAAAGACTCTGGTTTCGGACGTGAGTTGTCGGAATTTGGTATATATGAATTTGTCAATGTTAAAAGCTATTGGCAAAAATAGGCCATTTATTCAAATAGTAATGAATCTGTTTGAAAAATAATGTAATAATGATAGTAATAATTTTTATTGCATAAAATAATGATTCTGCTTAGTGAAAAGGGATATAAGTCATGTATGTAGCCAGACGTATTTACTGGTACGTACTCGCCGTAATACTCATTCTGATTGTGTTAGTGTGGCTGATATTTTCTCACACTCACAAAACTGTGTATTTTGATGCAAATGGTCAGATTGTAAACAAACAATCCGAAGCTCAATATGTACGTCAGTTTCATGATGATGGTAAAAAAATCGAAGTTCAGGATTTTTACTATCCAGACAAGAGCAAATATAGTGACAGCTATGCTTTACCGATAGATAAGCTGCAACAATTTATACCCGCAATGAAAGAGGGTAAATTGCAACTCTGGTATCCGGACGGCCAAAAAAAAATTCAAGGTAATTACAAAAACGGTAAACCTGTTGGACAATGGCATACCTGGTATCCAAACGGCCAGATGGCGATTGAAATGAGCTGGCAGAAAGGGCAGCCTAGTGGCCGTACTATGAGCTGGTATGAAAACGGACAAAAGCGTGGCGAGCTGAATTTTATTAATGGTAAAGCTGAAGGGCGCTGGCAGCGCTGGTATCCGAACGGTCAGTTGAAACAGGATATGTATGTGCATCATGGTATCGTACAAACCATGACAACATGGGATGATAAAGGTCATTTGCTAGCCGATGTTGCCATCCACGAAAATAAAGTCAGTGGTGTGGTTTTGAGCTGGTATGACTCAGGGGCTAAAAAAAGCGAATCGGTTTTTGAGAAAAACGAACTAATGCGTAAAACCGAGTGGGATGAGGATGGTTTGGTTGTTGACCTGAATGACAACTAATCTAAATTTATAAAATTTATTTAAAATAAATATCTTTATGAAGTCCACAGCGCGGATTGAATGCTGACTGACAAAATGGGCAACGGTGTTGCTGATATTGCGCATAGGTCAGAAGATGTCTACATTTACCACACATCACGGGTTTGCTGTTTTGCACCGGCATGGCAACGAACTTATGATTGCACAACTGGTCGTGACATTTGAAGCAGGCATAATACAGTCTGCATTCTGCACATTGCAGCGCGGCAATGTCAAACTCTGTATGATAATGAGTGCAGCGACCACATGAATCGGTATCAATTCCAAGAATCATAGAAATATTTATCAGCACACTAGCTCAGCAATTTAGATTAATTTTATTTTATCAGAATAATGGCAACCTTTGGGCAGTAATTAAGACAGCATATAAGAAACTGATTTGGCAACGTGAAGTCTGAATATAAAAAACCGAATCTTAAGATTCGGTTTTTTTAGGACATTATCACATTACGCTTTACATGCGCTCAATCAAGGCTTTACCAAAAGCAGAGCAGGAAACTTCTTTAGCGCCTTCCATCATACGAGCAAAATCGTAGGTAACAATTTTATCAGCAATGGCTTTTTCGATTGAGGCATTAACCAATTCAGCAGCCTCTTTCCAGCCCAGATGACGCAACATCATTTCAGCAGAAAGAATAATAGATCCGGGGTTAACTTTATCCTGACCAGCATATTTAGGTGCAGTACCATGGGTAGCTTCGAATACGGCATATTCATCAGAAATATTGGCACCTGGGGCAATACCGATACCCCCTACCTGTGCAGCCAGCGCATCGGAAATGTAATCGCCATTGAGATTCAGTGTCGCGATGACATCATACTCTGCCGGACGTAGTAGAATCTGCTGGAGGAAAGCATCCGCAATACAATCTTTAATTACAATATTTTTACCAGTTTTCGGATTTTTAAATTCGCACCAGGGTCCTTCACCAATCAATGTAGCGCCAAATTCATTTTTTGCTACTTCATAAGACCAGTCTCGGAAACCGCCTTCGGTAAATTTCATGATATTACCTTTATGAACAAAGGTAACGCTGTCGCGGTCGTTATCAATAGCATAGCGAATGGCCGCACGGGTTAAACGCTGAGAACCTTCTTTAGATACAGGTTTGATACCGATGCTGGAGGTTTGCGGGAAACGGATTTTGGTTACGCCCATTTCATCTTGCAGGAAATTGATAATTTTTTTGGCATCAGCTGTTTCAGCCATCCACTCAATCCCTGCGTAGATATCTTCAGTATTTTCGCGGAAAATAACCATGTTTACCTTGCTCGGGTCTTTCAAAGGTGAGGGCACACCGGTGAAATACTGCACTGGACGGACACATTGATATAAATCAAGCTGCTGACGGATGGCTACATTCAGTGAGCGGATACCACCTCCCACGGGTGTAGTCATCGGCCCTTTGATGGCTACTTTATATTCTTTAATCGCTTCTAATGTTTCATCAGGCAGCCAAGTATTTTCACCATACACTTTCGTGGCTTTTTCTCCTGCGTAAACTTCCATCCACACAATTTTTCTTGAGCCGTTATAGGCTTTGGCTACTGCTGCATCAATCACGTCTTTCATTACCGGCGTAATGTCAACACCAATGCCGTCCCCTTCAATAAACGGAATAATTGGATCATTCGGAATGGGTTGGCCGGAAACGATTTTGTGGCCTTCAGTAGGCACTTTAATGTGACTCATGGTAACTCCTGTACTGTTACTTTTTCTGATAGATGACTACATATTTCAGTTTGTAGTCCGTCACAATGATTATCCTTTATTTTGTTAACTTAAGCCAGCAAAATGTAGTGCAATGTAGTCAGAAATATGTCTGAAGCCAGTCAGACATATAGTAGATATAGATCTGTATGTGAAGTATTAGCAGCTGTGTTCTGGACTCCATAAATCAGCCTGATACTCATGCTGATAAAAATCGCTGATCCCAAGACCAATCAAACGAAACAATGCCTCATCATCAGGCATCCGTTGCATCAGATCCTTCCCAGCTGCTACCAAGGCAGCTGCATCCGGCAATGGTGATGAATAGGTTTGAGAACGGGTATAAATCTGAAACTGAGTATTTTTTAATTTCAAAGTAATGCAATTACCCTGAAGACCCTTTCGCTGCATATTTTGTACTAAAACCTCAGCCAGATCGGGCAGATGGCGAGCAATTTCTTGCAGGCTTTCATTATTATCTAGCGTAATTTCAGTAGAAATCTGTTGTCGGTTGCGTTCTGGTGTAACTACACGGTCGTCACGGCCTTGTGCCAAATCAAAGAGGCGATAACCCCAGCGGCCAAAATGGTGTACCAGAACCGACATGCTTACTTTGCTTAAATCTCCAACAGTCTTCCAGCCTAAAGCATTCATTTTCTGCTCAGTTACTTTGCCGACACCGGGAATCTTACCTAAAGGTAGATTGTGTAGAAAGTCTAATACTTGTACTGGTGCAATTACAAACTGGCCATTGGGTTTACGCCAGTCGGAAGCAATTTTGGCAAGAAATTTATTAGGGGCGATACCGGCAGAAGCTGTGAGACCCGTTTCTTTCAGTATAGACGCACGGATTTCCCGTGCAATATCGCGAGCATAAGGCAAACGACCTTTGTAATCGGTAACATCCAGATAGGCTTCGTCTAAAGATAAGGGTTCGATTTGGTCAGTATAACGCCTAAATATATTGTGAATCTGACTGGATACAGCCCGATATTTATTAAAATCTGGTGGGATATAAATTGCCTGCGGGCACAATCTTTTGGCAGTTGTTACCGACATGGCTGAATGTAAACCGTATTGACGTGCCGGATAGGACGCAGCACAGATAACCGATCTGGGGCCATCCCAGGCCACCACAACAGGTTGGTCTTTTAGTTCAGGACGGTCGCGTAATTCAACTGAAGCATAGAAAGCATCCATATCTATATGGATTATTTTTCGTTCCGTCATATTAAGTCAATAAATACAAAAGGATGATTTACAATTTTTTCAGATTTGTTTAGGCTATTCCTCGTAGGCTTATCTTTTATCACCGCAAATATTTACCATCTTATTGTAAGCAGGAATCTAAACCCGTATTTGAGAATAGTCTACAATTTTTACCAAAAATCAGTTTATCAGAATAAAAGTGCTGATATATAACCATTCATTGCTGTAAGGATAATAGCCGCTAGTACCAATGCAAATGTGTACAAAGCAGAATAGACAGTATTTTTCTGTAAAAGATTGAGATTGTTTTTACACAGATTATAAACTTTGGAAACCTGAATGAAATATAAAAGTATTCAGTTTAAGGTATTCTGGCCGATGTGAGATATTTTTTCCACTCAAATTAAACAGACACCAATATTCAGCAGAATTATTGGTGTCTGTCTGGAAAATCAATTAGCGCAAAGTGTAGCCGTTGAGGTATTTGATGCGTTCATTAGTCAATTGAGTATCGCACTCCAGCCGCAGAAATTCTGCATAAGTTGCTGAGCTTGCTTTAGCTCCACGTGCCTGACACTGACTGGTTTTATTAGCTATCCATTTTTGTTCTTCGTGCTGTAAGGTTTTGCGCACGGTGTCGTCCAGATTACGCCATAATGTGTTGATTACATTGTTAGCGTTACGGTTGTTGTCACGTGCCAGCTGTAGCTGACTAGCATTTATCTCGCCCTGTCTGGCAGCATTTTCAGAATTCCGACTCATTGCATTATCGTTAGCCTGATTGTCGTTAATTACTGCTGCTGCGTGGCCGTTCAGAATGGCACTGGCCATCTGTGCAGACTGGCTTTGTTGGTCAACCGGTGTAACTTTGGCATTAGGATTATTAATTAACTCAATGGCGTCAGCTCGTTTATAGGTATGGCCATTAATCACTACTATATCCTTGATACCGTAAGGCAATAACGCGTTGCCCAACACAGTACCTAAAGTCTGTATGCCAGCCAGATCGAAGTTAGTAGCCGCACTGGTCGCAGACGCTGCATTAGATGCAGCATTGCCATTAATGGTTATAGGTGAATATTGAATGGGTTTAGTAAACTCATTGTCATGCAAAACCACTTCATTGCCTTGCAATTGCTTATTCAGGCGAGCAATAAAATCTGTTTTACCAAAAAGCAGTGGAGCATTGGTTTTAATCTGCTGCCAGATATTGGTAGGGACAGTTACTTTAAGTTCACTGCTGCAAACCGGATTACCATTTCCATCTTTATCTAATTTACCTTCAGACAAAGCAATATTTAATTCGCCGCCGGCACTGATTACTTTATCGGCATCAACATACTGACGCCTATCAGTCTGAGCAAATTGACGGGCATTGTTATCAATACCAGTGTGCAGAGTATCTTGGATCTGGTTGCGGATTTGTTCGGTGTTACAGCTTAGTTTTTCTGATGAATCATCGCGCGAACAGGCAGCCAGTGAAAGAATGCTGATAATGCTATATACGAGTACGTTTTTTTTCATGATTATTTCCTAAACAAACATGGATAAAATACAGACAACTCAATTACATATAACCCAAGTTCATTATGCTGCGTATGTAACCATTAATCATTTGATTTTACTAAAAAATACAAAAAAGCCTGAACATTGTTCAGGCTTTGGATAATTGAGGTGAAAATTAACGCAAACTATCAAGAATAGAATAAATTGGGCTTAGAATTGCTTCCCCAAGACGCAGAGAGCGCTGACCATTCCATCCGAAATCATCATCTGGCCACTGATTATTATCTTTAAATGGCATTTCCAAGGTGTATGCCAGACATTTAAATGTTTCACCGATATAGGAAGTAGCAATATTCAGATTGGCCTGACCAGCTGCATCTTTTTCATAGCCATATTTATCTTGAAAATCGGGACTGGCCACCAAAAAAGCCTGTTTGAACTGCTCCTGTAATTGATGCAAACGCTCATCAAAAGAAGGAATACCTTCATTACCAGAAAGGAATACGTAAGGAATAGATTCGTCACCGTGTATATCCAAAAACAAATCCACGCCGGTCTCATGCATTCTTTCGCGTACCAGATACACCTCGGGGCTGTTATGCATACTCGGATGCAGCCACTCACGATTCAAATTGGCTCCGGCGGCATTGGTGCGCAAGTTTCCCAGTACCGAACCATCAGGATTCATGTTGGGAACAATATAAAAAGTAGCTCGATCCAGCAAGGCTCTTGCTGTCGGGTCTTGATGGTCCAGTAAGCGTCCAAGCACGCCTTCAATAAACCATTCAGCCATGGTTTCACCCGGATGCTGGCGCGCAATAATCCAAATTTTTAAATCACTGGCAACTTGATTGCCGATAGTGAGTAAATTGATATCACGTCCTTGGATAGTGCTGCCTAAATCTTCTATCTGACACAATCCACTACTTTGACTGTCACCCAGTAAATTCAGATGCTGTTCATAGGTATATGGTTCGAAATAGGCGTAGTACACACTGTTGGACAATGGCGTATGGCAAATGGTTAAGATGCCATTTTCTAAAGCTGTAGGGACACGAAACCAGTTTATTCTGTCATAAGAGCACATGGCCTGATAATCTTCCCAGCCGGCTGGATAAGCTGATTCGGCTGTGTTGATAAAATTCAGACGAAGATTTTGGTAGGCTACGCCCTGCACGCGAAAATAAAACCACTGACGAAATTCGGCAGCATTGTCTTTGGGAAGTTTGAGCAGGATATTAGATGGATCATTGGCTTCAACAATTTCAACCTTACCACCATCAAACTGTGTGCTGATTTTAAGCATGCAACCACTTTCATTTAAACAACGGTCTTAATTCTTATTGTAATCTTTCTGTATTCGACTTACCACGTCTGCCAGAAAAATTTATGGCAATTTGATAATTATTTTATATTGAGCGATAAATTGCGATTGATAAAGGATTTAACGATTCCGCCAATGGAATGCTTTTTTCTGGAAGTTCAATGCAATCAGAATCACTGGCAGCAGAAGTGATACCAGTCTAGGTACGGCTATGAAACTTTTAGATTACTATTGTTTGAATTTTAAAATCTTTTTAGGATTATGATAAATTCTTCGGCGCACAGCAGCGCATTCCGCTAAAATAAGCAGTTATTTTCTGGTTTTTGGCTTTGCAATGGCCAGAATACTCCTATCAGAATTAATTTAAATTAATGGCTTACATGAACAATATACGCAATTTTTCTATCATCGCCCATATTGACCATGGGAAGTCGACCTTGGCGGATCGCTTTATTCAATATTGTGGCGGTCTGGAAAACCGAGAAATGAGTGCTCAGGTGCTCGATTCGATGGACATTGAAAAAGAACGCGGCATCACTATCAAGGCGCAGACAGCAGCTTTGCAATACAAAGCGCAAGACGGGCAAGTGTATCAGCTGAATCTGATTGATACTCCAGGACATGTGGATTTTTCCTATGAAGTATCCCGCTCGCTGTCTGCCTGTGAGGGAGCTTTGCTGGTAGTAGACGCCTCGCAGGGGGTGGAAGCGCAGACAGTAGCCAATTGCTATACCGCAATTGATTTGGGCGTAGAAGTCCTGCCGGTGCTGAATAAAATTGATTTACCGGCAGCTGAGCCTGAGCGAGTGATTGAAGAAATAGAAGATATTATCGGTATCGAAGCCATGGATGCAGTGCGCTGTTCAGCTAAAAGTGGTGTCGGTATTGAGGATGTACTCGAAGAAATTGTCAAGAAGGTACCTGCACCTTCAGGTAAAGCAGATGCTCCATTGAAAGCCCTAATTATTGACTCATGGTTTGATAATTATGTAGGTGTGGTAATGCTGATTCGCATGGTGGACGGCTGTGTCCGTTTGAAAGATAAAGTGCGTTTCATGGCTACTGGTGCGGAAACACAGGTAGAACAACTTGGTATATTTACGCCCAAATCGGTGCAGAAACAACAATTAAATGCTGGTGATGTGGGTTTTCTGATTACGGGAGTGAAAGAACTCGGCTCGGCCAAGGTAGGCGATACCATTACACTGGCTCGAGAACCAGCCAGTGAGCCTTTACCCGGATTTAAAGAAGTACAGCCACAGGTATTTGCTGGGCTATATCCGGTAGAAAGCCACGATTATGATGCTTTGCGTGAAGCGCTGGAAAAATTGCAACTGAATGATGCGGCGCTTAAATTTGAGCCAGAAGTGTCTCAAGCACTGGGCTTCGGATTCCGTTGTGGCTTTCTGGGTCTCCTGCATCTGGAAATTGTACAAGAGCGACTGGAACGCGAATTTGACATGGATTTGATTACCACTGCGCCAACAGTGGTTTATGAAGTGTTGCTAAAAAGTGGCGAGCGCATTGAAATTGAAAATCCATCTAAATTACCAGATATCGGCACACTCGAAGCCATTTATGAGCCAATCATTACCGCAACCATTTTATTGCCACAAGAATATGTTGGTGCTGTGATGACATTGTGCAACCAGAAACGCGGTGTACAGAAAAACATGCAGTACATGGGACGGCAGGTGATGCTGACTTATGAAATGCCAATGAATGAAGTGGTAATGGATTTCTTTGACAAACTCAAATCAACATCGCGTGGTTATGCTTCACTGGATTATGAATTTTTGGAATTCAGAGCAGCCGATTTGGTGAAATTGGATATTCTGGTCAACAGTGAAAAGGTCGATGCACTGAGCCTGATTGTACACCGTAGCAATTCAGTTCATCGTGGACGTGAGCTAGTTGCCAAGATGCGCGAACTGATTCCACGGCAGATGTTTGATATTGCGGTACAAGCTGCCATCGGCGGTAAGATTATCGCGCGTGAAAATGTTAAGGCATTGCGTAAAAATGTGCTGGCCAAATGCTATGGCGGTGATATTACGCGTAAGAAAAAACTACTGGAAAAACAGAAAGCCGGTAAAAAACGCATGAAGCAGGTAGGCAATGTAGAAATTCCGCAGACAGCCTTTCTGGCGATTTTACAGGTGGGAGATTAATACATGTCCAAGACAATGATTATCGGTGCTGCAGTATTGCTGGTACTGGGTATTTTGCTGTTTCTGAAAAGCACAAAAAAGCGTGAAGAAAACGGTGAATGGAGCGGTTCGCTGCAATGGGGCTACCTGCTGATGTTGGTAGGTGCGTTTGGTCTGTTATCAGTGCTGATGAGTTTTACTGCAGTACTACTGTTGTTTGTGCTGTTTACTGGCATAGCCTGGTTTATTCATCGCCGGAAAAGGAAAAATTCTGCTCAGCCCGATGATAATCACTTTACTGATTACATGAGCGGTTTTTTTCCCATCATTCTGGTGGTTTTCATTCTGCGTACTTTTGTCGCCGAACCTTTTCAGATTCCCTCCAGCTCAATGCGGCCGAGCCTGATTCCGGGTGATTTTATTTTAGTAAATAAATTCGCCTATGGTATTCGCTTGCCTATTCTAAACAATGTACTGATTCCGGTACACAAGGTAGAGCGGGGTGATGTAATGGTATTTAATTACCCTCGTGACACTCGAGTAAACTATATCAAACGTGTAATCGGCTTGCCGGGAGATGTGATTACTTATAAGGACAGAACACTGACCATCAATGGTAAGGTAGTTAATGATATTGATGAGCAGAAAATATATAGCTACCAAGAACAGGTACCTAATCTGGGCAAAATTATGATTCAGGCACAACAGCAAACTGAACAGCTAGGTAACAAAGGAATCGAAGTATTGAAAATGCCGCAGCAACCAGCAGTAATCTTAGAAGGTGTTCATTCTGACTTTCCGAATCGAGAAATGTGCTCATACTATCCTGACAGTAGTGGCTTTAGCTGTACCGTACCAACAGGCCAGTACTTTATGATGGGTGATAATCGTGACAACAGTGAAGACAGCCGTTACTGGGGTTTTGTAGATGATAAGCTGGTAGTGGGTAAAGCGTTTTTGATATGGCTGAATTTGGGTGATATGAAACGAATTGGCACTAAAATTCAGTAATGTCTGATTTTAAGCGCAAGAATCTGTCTTGCGCTTTATCTTTTGTAGTGCACCTGCAGTTAGTATGCGAATGTAGGAAATGTTTGTCGGTAAAGAAATTAGATACAGGATTTATAAATAATAAATGAAAAAAAATGATGTACGCCATGAAAATGCTTTGATTAATGTACAAAAAATGCTTGGCTACCACTTCAAACGCACTGATTTTCTACAACAGGCATTGACGCATCGCAGTTACAGCGCGTTACACAATGAGCGGTTTGAGTTTATTGGCGACTCAATTTTAAATTATTCGGTAGCTAAAATGTTGTTTGAGGCCTTTCCACGCCTGACAGAAGGGGAGCTTTCCAGAATGCGTGCCAATCTGGTGAATCAGGATACTCTGGCTCAGATTGCGGCCGAATTGAAAATAGGCGATGCACTATTGCTGGGTAGCGGCGAACTGAAAAGCGGCGGATTTCGCCGGCCTTCAATATTGGCCGATGCCATGGAAGCCCTGTTTGCCGCGGTGAGTTTTGATGCAGATTTTAATACTGCTGAAGCCGTGGTAAGGCGTTTGTATGCGGAGCGAATCCGACATATTAATCCTCAAGATAGCGGCAAAGATGCTAAAACCCGCTTGCAGGAAGGTTTGCAGGCACGGCACATGCCCTTGCCAAAATACCGAATTGTAGACCAGATTGGGGAAGGACAGGATCAGCAATTTGTGGTGCAATGTGATCTGGGTGAAACCGGCTTCCAGACTGAAGCTGCAGGGCATAGCCGCCGTGAGGCAGAGCAGCAAACCGCACAAACAGCTTTGGATTGGATGGAAAAGCATTTTCCACTGGCCAAAACCAGAAAAAAATAAGAATTCATGGCTAAACTATAAATGATATTTCTCGGTTAGCGGCTTGCTCTAAAAGCAAGTTTTTTCAGCAGATGAAAATATCGGCATGAAATGTGAGATTAGATTAGCTTTTCTTTTGCTATGCTAAAAGCCTATCAAGTTTGGACAAATATTTTACAAATAAGCAGATATATACTGTCAATTCAAAGCTTTGCGTTAAGAAAAGCGACAGGTAATTTTGTATCCATTTCCGGACGGTTAATGCATTATTTGGTATTGTTAGATAGCAAAATAGCAAAAAAGCTTGATTATCTGGACTACCGGTTCATCTTAAAAAAAGCTAAGTTATTTTTTATTGATGGCTTATGATATCTTCGATTTATCCTTTTACTGAAAAGCACCTCTTCAGAACATTGATTGAATAAGAAAAAAACTTTGAGTTTAGTTTTGGCGCAAATCATTTGTCTAAATGATAAGTAATCATTTATTCTGATCGCTAAGTAGGAATGAATAAATTATATGCACTTGCTTTTGCACGTTTTGTATTAATTTTAGCCTCGGCAAGGCTGTCTGTATTTTTTGAAAGAATGTATGTCTGTAAAGCCCGATTACCAGTATCCCTCCTCATTCGATAATTTCCGTTGCGGTTTTGTGGCCATCGTAGGCCGCCCGAATGTGGGTAAATCCACATTGATGAATCATCTGATAGGCCAAAAAATCAGTATTACCAGTAAAAAAGCTCAAACTACACGCCATAAAGTGAATGGTATCTATACCGATAACGAAGCTCAGCTGGTATTTGTGGATACACCCGGTTTTCAAACATACCATCGCAATGCATTAAATGACCGTTTAAATCAGAATGTCACCGAAGCAGTTGCCGGTGTAGATGTGATTGTATTTGTTGTTGAAGCTTTGCGCTTTTCAGATGCGGATCGTGAAGTGTTGCAGCAATTACCTAAACGTATTCCAGTGGTATTAGTGATTAATAAAGTGGATAAAGCGAAAGCAAAAGAACAGAGCGTGATGCAAGCATTTATTGAGGAAGTGCAGCAAGAATTTACTTTTGCCAGCGTTACCTTGGTCAGTGCCAAGCATGGTCTGGGTGTTTCTCAGCTTGTACGCACGCTTAAGCCAATGCTACCACAAGGTATCCCGCTTTATCCGGAAGATATGGTTACCGATAAATCGGCACGTTTTCTGGCCATGGAAATTGTTCGCGAAAAACTGTTTCGTTATCTGGGCGAAGAACTGCCCTATGCGATGAATGTAGAAGTAGAGCAGTTTGCAGAAGAAGAAGGGCTCTATCGCATATATATTGCTGTACTGGTGGATAAAGACAGCCAGAAGGGCATTCTGATTGGTAAGGGTGGTGAAAAGCTAAAAAAAATATCTACTGAAGCACGGCTAGATATGGAAAAATTGTTTGAAACCAAAGTATTTTTAAAAGTTTGGGTAAAAGTGAAATCGGGCTGGGCGGATGATATTCGTTTCCTGCGTGAACTGGGTATGTAAAAAAAAATTAGATTTTTGTGCTATTGGGGCAGCCGATAGCAATCATTCAGTCATGGAAAACGATTTTGTTAATATCAAAATATTCTGATATCCTTAACATGATGCAGAACAGATAACTGCAATGTTACAGTGTTTGGAAAATCAGATGTCTACACTATGCTATTAAATATTCTAGATTTTGTTCACACCACAATTCGTCAGGTTGTACAGGCTGGAGATACTGTAATAGATGCTACGGCAGGTAACGGGTACGATACGTTGTTTTTAGCATCCTGTGTAGGTTCTACTGGTAAAGTAGTGGCCTTTGATATTCAACCTGCGGCTATTGCATCTACACGTGCCAAACTGGAAAGTGCTGGTATGAGTGATTGGGTAGATCTGATACAGAGAGGCCATGAACATATGAATGAATATATCAAAAGCGATGTTCGTGCCATTATGTTTAATTTGGGCTATTTACCAGGTGCGGACAAAAATTTTACCACTACAGCCATTACCACACTTAAAGCCATGCAGGCTGGATTAGCACATCTAGTACCTGATGGCATACTGGTAGTGGTAATTTATCCTGGTCACGAGCAGGGTAAAATTGAGGCAGAGGCCGTGCTAAGCTGGGCAGAAGAATTGCCGCAACAGCAGATATCCGTGCTGCAATATGCTTTTATCAATCGTGTTCACGATGCACCCTTTGCTTTATTCTTACAAAAGCGCAATTAAAAAACTATGAAAATAATCATGAGGAAAACACATGAAACGCAAGGAACTCATACAGCTGGCTGCTACAGTATTGCAGCGGCTTGATGCCATACTACCGCCTTTGGCTCAGGAACCAGACTGGACAGCTATTGCCTACCGCTGGCATAGGCTGGGTAATAAAGGAGTTCTGGAAAGCCTGCCGCATCCGCATACATTTGATCTTAACTGTCTAGCTGCTGTTGATGAGCAACGCAAGCAACTAGTACGCAATACTGAACAGTTTCTAGCTGGCCGTTCTGCAAATAATGTATTGATGACCGGTGCACGTGGTACAGGCAAATCCTCACTGGTAAAAGCTTTATTGCATCAATATGCCAGCAAGGGTCTGCGACTGGTGGAAGTAGACAAAAATGATTTACTTACTTTGCCTGCGTTGCTAAATATACTAAAACAAAGGCCGGAAAAATTTATTTTGTTTTGTGATGATTTGTCGTTTGAAGATGGCGACGAAGCTTATAAGGCTTTGAAAACCACACTGGACGGCGGTTTATCACAACGCTGTGATAATGTATTAGTCTATGCAACTTCCAATCGACGTCACTTGATGCCTGAATATATGGCAGACAATATGGCTCAGACAAGCCAAGGCGGAGAAGTTCACCCACAGGAAGCGGTTGAAGAAAAAGTGTCTTTGTCTGATCGTTTCGGATTGTGGCTAAGTTTTTACCCATTTGACCAGAATGCTTACTTGCAGGCCGTAGAAAACTGGCTGGCTGAGGCAGGTTTACAAATGGATGATACTGCCCGACGCGCAGCACTAAACTGGAGCCAGAGCCGCGGCAGCCGTTCGGGCAGGGTGGCATGGCAATTTGTGTGCGATTGGGCTGGACGAAAACCAGAAGAGCGCACTCTTTAAGTATTGACAGCTTTAATCGTTGATATATTGGTGTCTCTAAACAAACATAAGACTTTTGATAAGGTATATTTTTATCAAAAGTTTTTTCAATGAGTAGTGGCTTGAGATTCTGAAAATCAGGATTGCGTGAAATCGGTTTCAAACCTTGATCAGCTAACAGACAGCGATATGAATGGACGCTAATAAGCTTTTATTCTCATCCTTTTGCGTCAGAATTGCTATCTTAGAATTCCAATTCAGTTATCAAATAAATCCGATTGAACTTTGGGTGGAGCGACCTGTACACTGCGCTCGCCGCTGGCAAAACGAATATTAAGAAACTGACCGGTTTTCAGTTTGTTACCATCACTAACGATATGCCCACGCTGATTGGTTACCACACTATAACCTCTGGCCAAAATCTGCAAAGGTGATACAGCCTCAAGTAACGAATTCTGCTGTTGTAGTCTTTGCTGTGCCTGTAGCAGAATATGTTGCCATAACTGCTGCAATTGCTGATATTGAAAAACAAGCCTCTGGTGCGCATGGTCAGTCTGAGGCCGCAGATTGTTTAAAAGGTGCTGTTGCTGTAAAAGATTTTGCTGGTGCTGCCTGAATTGCCGCTGCATGCTGAGCTGCAATACGCGCTGCATATCAGATAATTGCTGATGTTGTTGCTGCCAATTTTGCTGTGGGTGTCTTAATTGACGTGCCAGCCAGTCAAGCCTTTGTGAAGCATCATAATAGCGTTGCTGCAGTATTTGATAGACACGGGTCTGCAATAAAGCGACATTGCGCCGCAATTGTGCCATATCTGGGCTAACCAGTTCTGCGGCAGCAGTGGGCGTAGGCGCGCGCACATCGGCGGCGAAATCTGTCAGGGTGAAATCAGTTTCATGACCCACACCACTCACGGTCGGAATAATGCTATCGGCTACAGCACGAACAACCATTTCCTCATTGTAAGACCATAGATCCTCAATACTGCCACCACCACGACAGACAATCAGTACATCTGCTTGAGCATGCTGATTGGCACTGGCAATAGCCGCTGCAATCTGCATTTCACTGCCGGCTCCCTGTACCGCTGTAGGGTAAACAATCACACGAATACCACTATGACGACGGCGTAAAGTTGTCACCACATCGCGTAAAGCTGCAGCCGCCAGACTGGTTACCACGCCGACTACCTTCGGATGAGCAGGTAACGGACGTTTACGTTCGGCTGAAAACAGGCCTTCAACTGTTAATTGTTGCTTGAGTCGTTCGTAAGCTTCGTATAACTGTCCCAAGCCTTTATGGCGTACGGCATTAACGGTAATCTGAAATTCTCCACGGGCTTCATAAATACTGATTTTGCCGGAAACTTCCAGATGATCACCCTCTTGCAATGGCTGGCTCATTTGCTGTGCTACACCTTTAAACAATACACAGCGAACCTGCGCGCGCGCATCTTTCAGAGAAAAATAATAATGTCCACTGGCTGCACGGGTAAGATTGGAAACTTCTCCGCCTACCCACAGACCAATCAGATTCTCTTCGAGCAACTGCCGCGCACATGCGTTTAGCTCAGAAACACTCAGCGCCGCAGGCGCAAAGAATTCAGACATAGAAGACACCATTATTTTTTGCAAATTTATTAGCTGAATATTATACGGACTTTTATGTTGAGTTTCAGTTCCGTCTGCGCGCCATGGTATAGTAGTATTTTATCGTTGAGAGCCACAACATGGACTGGTTAGCCGGTTTAATACAGCGTCACTGGCAGCATCCTCAAATGGCTTTGAGTATCGCATTGTGGCCGCTTGCCAGAATCTTTCAGACCATAACCTGGCTGCGTCGATTATTTTATCGGACAGGTATATTATCTAGCACCAAATTGCCATGCCCTGTAGTGGTGATTGGCAATATCCATGTTGGTGGAGTAGGTAAGACACCGCTTGTAGCGGCTTTGGTAAAGGCACTGCAGGCGCGACAAATAAAAGTAGGTATTATCAGCCGGGGATATGGGCGCAGCAGTAAGAAGACTGTTATTGTTGAGAATGGCACTGTTGTCAGTGAGGCCGGAGATGAACCGCTAATGCTGTTTCAGCAAACACAGGCACCAATTGCAGTGGCCACCACACGTGAAGCTGCCGGCCAAGCACTGCTAGCTGCCTACCCAGACATACAGCTCCTGATTAGTGATGACGGCCTACAGCATTATGCTTTGAAACGAGATATGGAAATCGTGGTTTTTCCATCTGCTGATATCGGCAGAAAAATGGATGTACTGCCAAATGGTCCTTTACGTGAACCTTTACGCCGGCTGCAATACGTAAATGGTATTATTTTTAGTCAGGGTAACCAGCAATCTATACAACAGGCCAAACAAGCGGGGCTAATCATAAATAACCAATGGAAAGGGTATAGCTCAATCAATTATGGCGCTTTTTATTCTTTAAATGAGCCGCATCGTACAGCACAGGCTCAAGAATTTAGCGGCAAACATTGTGCTGCCATAGCAGCCATAGGGCGTCCGCAGCGTTTTTTTCTGGCATTGCAAAACTTGGGGATTGAGCTTATACAAACCGTAGCACTAAATGATCATGTCAGCATTGAATCGGCAGACTGGCCAGAGGCGGACGTGGTATTTATCACCGAAAAGGACGCAGTTAAACTTACCACCCCTATGCCAAACAACATCTGGGTTTTACCGCTCTCTGCACAGATATGTCCTGATTTAGCGCAGTTTATTCAGACTGAATTACAACTACAACAGCGCCCATAAATTCCAATAGTTATTTGATTAAACAGATGCCATCAGCACTGGCTGCTGGTAAAATTTGTTCTGGGATAGCATCTTGGCTGATATCAATTGCCTCATTTGCACGAGAGCGTAATCAGCATAAAGCAGGATGAGTACATATCGGATAGAAAAATGTGTACTGTCTCACTATTCCGTTATATGGTAAAGTCATTGATGATTGTGATTGAAAATTAATTAAGCGTCTGTGCCTGATTCAAATACAATCCGAATCAATAAAGATATAGCTTGCCACCACAGTGGTATGAAGGACTAAAAATGGATCAAAAATACTTGGATATTCTGGTATGCCCCGAATGTAAAGGGAAACTACAATGGCATGCACAGCAACAGGAACTGTGGTGTCGGGCATCTCGTCTGGCTTTTCCGATTAAAGATGGTATTCCCTATATGCTGATTAATGAGGCGCGTCAGCTATCAGATGAAGAATGTGCGGCTAGCGCATGAGTAATTTTATCGTATTAATTCCGGCTCGTTTGTCTTCCAGCCGTCTGCCTAATAAGGCTTTAGCAGATATCCATGGTAAACCAATGGTGGTACGCGTAGCCGAGCGTGCGCAACTAAGTAATGCAGACAGAATTGTTGTAGCTACAGACCACGCAGATATTCAGGCTGTCTGTCAGGCGCATGGAATTGAAGCAGTGCTAACAGCCACCGAGCATGAAAGTGGTACTACTCGGCTGGCTGAGGCTGCAAGGATTTTGAATTTGGCTGATCAGGATTGTGTTATCAATGTGCAAGGGGATGAGCCACTGATTGAACCAGAGCTAATAAATGCTGTGGCTATGCAGTTGGCGCAAAGCAAGGCTCCCATGGCTACCGCTGCACACAAATTAACTGATTACGCTGATTTTACCGATGCGAATTGCGTTAAGGTTGTGCTGAACAATCAAAATAATGCCCTTTATTTCAGCCGTGCCCCGATACCATGGCCGCGGGAACTAATGCGTAGCGGCGCTGAAGTAATGCCTACGGATATCTCCGTGTACCGGCATATCGGTATATATGGCTATCGGGTACAGTTTCTGCACCAATATACTGAGCTAACTCCATCACCATTGGAACAAATTGAGTCACTGGAGCAGCTACGGGTGTTATGGCATGGTTTTAGTATCGCAGTACAAATTACCTCTCACGCACCGGCGGCTGGCGTGGATACAGCAGCTGATCTTGAACGCGTACGTGCCAGCTGGACAAACTGACAACATCAAATCTGAACAGTTTATCTTTTATTTAACTTAAGTGTTTTTCAGGAGTTGCAATGAAAATTCTATTGTTAGGCGCGCCAGGAGCCGGAAAAGGCACTCAGGCACAATACATTACTGCTGCTTTCAATATTCCTCAGATTTCTACCGGAGACATGCTTCGTGCGGCTGTTAAAGCCGGCACACCTCTGGGTGTTGAGGCCAAAAAAATTATGGATGCCGGCGGATTGGTACGGGACGATATTATTATTGGCTTGGTTAAAGAACGGATTGCTCAGCCAGATTGTACCAATGGTTTCTTATTTGATGGCTTCCCGCGCACGCTGGCTCAGGCTCAGGCAATGGAAAAAGCAGGTGTGCATTTGGATGCAGTGGTAGAAATCGCTGTACCAGATGAAGTTATTATCGAACGCCTATCCGGCCGCAGAGTTCATCAACCGTCAGGGCGTACCTATCATCTGATTTACAATCCACCCAGAGTCAACGGCGTAGACGATGAAACCGGCGAACCGCTGATTCAACGGGACGATGATCAGGAAGAAACCATCAAAAAGCGTTTGCAGGTTTACCATGAGCAGACAGAAGTGCTGATTGATTTTTATGGCAAACAGGATGGTGACAATGCGCCAGATTATATCCGTGTAGACGGTACACAGCCAGTAGAGGCAGTGAAAACTCAAGTGTTGGCAGCATTAAAACTGTAATATCAGTAAACCATCAGGCTGTCTGTTCGAAAAGGTAGACAGCCTGAAAATTAGCTGCTATGTACCGAACGATTTCATAATCAAGAATACTGAATAGATATTCAGTTCCGGAGAATTGGGTATGAATATTGCCAAAACCGTGCTTGCAACCCTATTACTTGGTGTATGTGCTCTAGCACTGGCACGAAAGGAAACCTTATATAACGAACACTATATAGGTCCAGACGAAAATCAGGCATGGGAAGAGCAGGCTGTACCATTACCCGCTTATCCTGCTGGTAACCAGCAGTGGGTAGATGTATATATCAACCAGACTTACAGCGGCCACCCCAAGCTTTTGCTCAACAGCATTTCCATCAATCCCGATCGAACTGTGCACTATATTCTGAATCAGCAATCTGCGCAGGGCATTAACAATCTTTCAGCAGAAGCGATTCATTGTCCTACACGACGCATGAAAGTATTCGGCTTTGGTAATGATGTTAACAAACGCTGGATCCAGCCACGCAATGGCCAATGGAAAGTAATCGGCACTTCACTGAATGAACTGGATAGAGTGCGCTCTGTACTGTATCAGACCTTCTGTGAAGACGGTTTGCCTCGTAACCACGAAGAATTAATGCAGCGCATCACAACTCGCGCTATGCGCTAGACAGGAAGATATGTGGATTGGTTAAATGATGCCCATATTTGGTGGCTGTTAATTCTAGGATTTAGTGCCGGTCTGATGGATGCTGCAGTGGGTGGGGGTGGACTGTTACAGATACCAGGTCTCTTTGGTGTACTGCCAGCACAAACTCCCGCTCCAGTTGTTTTGGGTGTGAATAAATTCGCTTCAGCCAGTGGCACATTAGTGGCCGCTGCTCAATATACTCGCCGCATATCCGTACCTTGGGCTATGCTGATACCTGCAGCTGTACTTGCGTTTGGTTTTTCGTATCTGGGCTCTCATATTGTTGTATACCTGCCAACGTCATGGATGAAGCCGTCTATTCTGATTATTTTAATCGTAATGGCGGCATATACATTTCTGAAAAAAGATCTTGGACAGGTTGAACGCCAAAGTGTACTTACTAAGAGCGAATACATACATGGTTTGATAATCGGCGCCCTTATCGGCCTGTACGATGGCGTTTTTGGTCCAGGCACTGGCAGTTTACTGGCTTTTGTGTTTGTGCGGTTTTTCGCTTTTGATTTTATTACTGCTACTGCTTCATCCAAAGTTATCAACCTGACCACAAATTTGGCGGCTTTGTGCTTTTTTATACCTCATCACTATGTAATATGGCATTGGGCAATTCCTCTGGCCATAGCTAATTTAACGGGCGGGCTAATTGGAGCCAGACTGGCCATGCGTGGCGGTACTAAATTACTACGCAAAGGATTTATTGTTCTACTATGTATTATGATTGGTAAATTTGGCTACGATTTGATGTGATTGATAATAGAATAAATGATACATATTTAAGATGCAAACGCGGCAGTAATTATTCAAATATTTATCTATAGTTCAGATTGAATTGTCTTCTGTAGAAAGAGAAGATGAACGCCTTTTACAGAAAAACTGTTGTATTATTTGTCGCGATTCTGATTCCATTATTCCGCCTAGAATGGCAGTGTGCTGATTAAACCGGCGATCGGCAAATAAATCTACCACACTGCCGGCCGCACCAGTTTTGGGTTCTGCGGCGCCATAAATAACTCTATGTACTCGAGCCTGAATCAAAGCGCTTGCACACATGGCACAAGGCTCAAGAGTCACGTAAACATCACATTCCTGTAAACGATAGTTCTTTTGTGTTTGGCTTGCTTCTGTCAGTGCCTGAATTTCCGCGTGATGACTCACATTATGATCAGTGATACAACGATTGTAGCCTAGACCAATAATATTATTTTTATAAACAACTACCGCGCCAACAGGTACTTCATCCAATAACTGTGCCTGATGCGCTGCCATTAATGCATGACGCATCCAAGATTCCATGTTTTCTTTTGCTGGAAATATTGCTACTGGCGAATGTTGTTTGAGTTGTTGTCGCCAATATTCTTTCTCTTCTGTGCCTATGCTTTGAGCATTACAGTTTTCAGCCAGTGCAATCAGTTGCCATAATACTCTTTCAGTAGTACCTGTACTAATATTTCGCAGTTGTAAAAAAGTTGTAATCGGGCCACGGCGCCGCAAATCTTCCACATTATGTATATTAAGTTGTTTTAAGAAAGTAATCGTTTTATGTGGTAATGGGGGCGTGGTCATTAAGGTATTCATAAGTCAAAACAAAATTAATGCACTTTATCTTACTATAAATCAATTTGATCCAAGTGAATAAATTATGTCTCATTATTATAAATTAGTATTATTTTTGAATAAAAATCGAACGATATTACATTAAATATTCATCCTTATATTTAATGGCAGGATATTGAAAAAAAATGTTTTTAATTTCAGGTAAAAAATTTTAGGTTTTGATTTCTAGTTAGGAAACTGAAGTTTTATTTGAGTTATTAATCTGTCTTTGTTCATTAACGGCCTGAGCGATGGCTGCTAGATGAATTTCATCGCTGTGATCCTCATGTTTTTCTGGAATAATCCCGAGCTTCTGGAAAAGAGCCTGATCCTTTTCTACCTGAGGATTTGCAGTTGTTAATAATCTATCACCATAAAATAATGAATTAGCGCCGGCTAAAAATGCAAGAGCTTGAGTTTGTTCATTCATCTTTTCCCGTCCTGCGGATAAGCGAACATGGGATTTTGGCATCATAATACGGGCTACAGCTAGGACTCTAATAAAATCGAACGGATCAATATCTTTTTCATTTTCCAGTGGGGTACCTTTAACCTTAACTAAATTATTAATGGGTACACTTTCTGGATGTTCTGATAAGTTGGCCAATTGAATTAACAGATTTGCTCGATCTTTAATTGACTCACCCATGCCAAGAATGCCGCCACAGCAAATTTTCACACCGGCTGCTCTGATATAAGCTAGTGTTTGTAATCTTTCGCTATAAGTACGAGTAGTAATTATATGACCATAAAATTCAGGTGAAGTATCAAGGTTATGGTTATAGTAGTCCAATCCCGCATCGGCAAGGGCGGTTGCCTGTTCTTGTGTCAAACTACCCAATGTCATACAGGTTTCCATTCCCAATGCTTTTACTCCTTTTACCATTTCCAAAACATAGTGCATATCTTTAATGGTAGGATGCTTCCATGCTGCACCCATGCAGAAACGAGTGGAGCCTGCTTCTTTAGCAGCTTTCGCTTTATCAATTACTTTCTGTACTTCAAGCAATTTTTCTTTATTCAGCCCGGTATTATAATGGCCTGATTGGGGACAATACTTGCAATCTTCTGGACAGGCACCTGTTTTGATTGATAAAAGTGTAGATATTTGTATTTGATTGGCAGGAAAATTCTGTCTGTGCACAGTTTGAGCCATAAAAATTAAATCATTAAACGGCAATTTTAATAATTCCATAACTTCCGGCAATGCCCAATTATGGCGAATAGCACCTAATGACATATAAATTTCCTTTTGGTGTCAATCTGATAAATACAGTGCATCTTAATATGTAAAAATTTGTTGTCAACCGTTTTGAATATATTATTATATTAAAAAAATAAATTTTGAATCACATCTCTTTGAATTAGATTATTTTTCATTTATAAATTAAATTTTTTTATCAGGTAAAAGCAATAATGTATTTACTGCTTTATATGAGAAAATTTATTAGAATCGAGCCAATCAAAGGGTTAGAAATTTTATTTATTTCAGCGATATTATGTGTAGATATTAATTCAAAATTTAATTAAATTGTTGAATCAACAATGTTTACAAATTAAATATCAGTAAGTGTTAAAAATTAGTTTGTTTTTGCTATCTTTTAGCTGGAAAATTTATCTGGGGCTGTTTTAGAATAAATATAATTTGATTAGCTCAGTAGATATTCTTTTCTGCATGGAATGAGCAAAATACTGGAAAGGGAAATCAATATGCAAAATTGTGTCATAATCACTGGACATAGCCGAGGATTGGGGCGCGCATTGGCTGAATATTATCTGAATCAAGAGGTTAAGGTGATCGGATTATCGCGCCATGGCTGGGATAATCCGCCGGAAAGGCTATTACAATATGCTATTGATTTTGCCAATACTGAAGCTATATCCACACTGGTGCAATCGGCCAGCTGGCAAAACGGACTGGAAAATAAAAATGAGGTCACGCTGATAAATAATGCCGGAATAGTGGAGCCAAATGCTCTGGCGGGTCAGCAAGGCTGTGATGCCATTTCCAAAGCCATAGCTGTAAACATCACTGCGCCTATGCTGCTCACTAATGCAGTAATTGCAGCTGCCACCAAAGCTTCTATACGCATTGCCCATATCAGCAGCGGTGCCGGTCGCCATCCCATTGCCGGCTGGAGTGTATATGGTGCAACTAAGGCTGCTTTGGATCAGCATGCAGCTGTCATTGCTGCGGAGCAGCATCCACGCGTGCGTATTGCCAGTATTGCACCTGGTGTAGTGGATACCAATATGCAGCAATGCATCCGTGCAGCTGATGCCGCCAAATTTCCCATGGTAAACAATTTTATTAACATGAAAACAAATAGCCAGTTGCAGAGTGCAGCCGAAACCGCACAGAAGATTGCGGCCATGATTGCTGCCGACGATTATGGTCAGCAAACACTGCGGGATGTGCGGGAGTAGACAAGGGTTTGTTATAATGGCTCCCTTTTTGCTTTGCCTGACAAAACTCCATGACCTCTGCCGCCTACCAGCAACAGCTTACTGAGAAACAATTTTATCTGAATAAATTATTTGCCGACTGTGCTTTTCCTGCGATGCAGGTTTTTACTTCACCTGCATCACATTATCGCATGCGTGCTGAATTCCGCATCTGGCATGATGGCGAAACATGCAGCTATGCCATGTTTGCTCCAGGGGAAAAGGCTGGTAATGGTAATGTGCAAAAATTGCGGCACTTTGCTGTCGCTCACAAAAATATCGATTCACTGATGCCAGTATTGCTTGATTGCATACAGACTAGTGAGTTACTTAAATCACGATTATTTCAGGTAGAATTTTTAACTACACTGGCTGGAGATACGCTAGTTAGCCTGATATATCACAAAAAACTGAATAACGACTGGATGCAGGCAGCTAAAGTCTTAGCCTCTGAGCTGGGTATTCAGATCATAGGACGCAGCCGTGGACAAAAAGTGGTACTTGAGCGCGATTACGTTATCGAACGATTAAGCGTAGATAATGAAGTGTTTCAGTACAAACAATTGGAAGGTGGCTTTACCCAGCCTAATGCAGTAGTGTGTGAGTCGATGCTTAGCTGGGCGACAAATGTTGCGAAAGCTATTCATATGGGAGATTTACTGGAGCTTTATTGCGGTAATGGAAATTTTACCTTGCCATTGGCACGTCATTTCCGCCGCGTACTGGCTACCGAAGTATCAAAAACCTCAGTACAGGCTGCCCGCTGGAATATAGATACCAACCAAATTCAGAATATAGCTATTGCACGGCTTTCGGCTGAAGAATTTACTGAAGCCTATACCGGTGTAAGAGATTTTAAGCGTCTTGTCAGCGAACAGATTAATTTGGCTGATTATGAATTCAGTACGGTATTTGTGGATCCACCACGAGCCGGTATTGATGCAGACACGCTGCAACTATTACAGAAATTCGACAATATAATTTATGTATCCTGTAACCCAGTTACCCTGCATGATAATCTACAAACCTTGTTAACAACACATCAGGTAAGGCAGGCTGCGATGTTTGACCAGTTTCCGTTCACGCCGCATATTGAATCAGGTGTCTGGTTACAGAGATGTTAATATCTAATTCATAGCATGTTTTTCTATTTATTATATTTTATATCAATAAAAAAACTGCCTGATATTTGCAGGCAGTTTTTTTGCAGAAAAACATTTTAATTCTGTTCTTCAGTTTGTACTTTCTGGCGCAGGCGCAAGCCTAGTTCCCGCAGTTGCTTTTCATCAACATGGTTTGGTGCATCTACCAGCAAGTCTTGTGAGCGTTGGGTTTTCGGGAACGCAATCACGTCTCGAATGGAATCGGCACCCGCCATTAAGGTTACCAAACGATCTAAACCGAAAGCCAGACCGCCATGGGGTGGAGCGCCAAATTTCAGATTATTCAGTAAAAAGCCAAATTTATTCTGCTGCTCTTCAGGCGTGATTTTTAGCGCAGCAAATACTTTTTCCTGAATATCTGCGCGATGGATACGGATAGAACCACCGCCGATTTCCCAGCCGTTTAATACCATATCGTAAGCACGGGCAATACATTCTTCCGGAGTGCTTGCGAGCAGGTCTTCGTGGCCAGCCTTAGGAGCGGTGAACGGATGGTGCATAGCAGACCAGCGTTGTTCTTCCTCATCATATTCAAACATGGGGAAATCAACTACCCATAACGGGCGCCATTCATCAGTAAAGTAACCATTGGCAGCACCATGTTCGTGGCCAATTTTGATTCGCAAAGCACCAATAGCTTCGTTTACCACTTTGGCTTTATCGGCACCAAAGAAGATAATATCGCCATTTTGAGCACCGGTTTTGTTAATAATTGATTGCAACGCGGTGTCTGACAGGAATTTCACAATTGGTGACTGTAAACCACTGTCTTCGCTGTTATTTACTTTGCTAATATCATTAACTTTGATATAAGCCAGACCTTTGGCTCCATAAATACCCACAAATTCAGTATAGGTATCAATCTCCTTACGGCTCAAAGAGGCACCGTTCGGTACACGCAAAGCTACAACACGGCCATTTTTCATGTCGGCAGCCGCACGGAATACTTTGAATTCTTCCGTTTTCATTACGTCGGTGAGTTCGGTAAATTGCAGGCTAACACGTAAATCCGGTTTGTCTGAACCATAAAGGAACATAGCATCATGCCAGCTCATGCGAGGAAATGTAGGCAATTCAACGGACAAGGCTTTCTGAAATACCAGTTTTACCATGTTTTCAGTGATGTCCATGATTTCGTTTTCGTTCAGAAACGATGTTTCAAGGTCGATCTGGGTAAATTCCGGCTGACGGTCAGCACGTAAATCCTCATCACGGAAACATTTAACAATCTGATAATAGCGGTCAAAACCGGCCACCATCAGTAATTGTTTGAATAATTGCGGTGATTGCGGTAAAGCGAAGAATTCACCTGGGAATACACGGCTGGGCACCAGATAATCACGCGCACCTTCTGGAGTGGAGCGGGTAAGCATCGGTGTTTCAATATCGATAAAACCTTGGCTATCTAAATAGCTGCGCACGGCCATAGCAACACGATAGCGCAAACGCAAATTATTTTGCATTACTGGACGGCGTAAATCGATAACGCGGTTGGTCAGACGAACATTCTCGCTGATGCCTTCATCGTCAATCAGGAAGGGGGGCGTAGCTGCAGTATTGAGAATCTCAATTTCTTTGGCAAGCAATTCAATGCCACCAGAAATCATTTTGTCATTTTTAGTACCTTCCGGACGTGCGCGCACGCGGCCGGTAATGCTCAATACGTATTCATTACGTGCAGAATCAGCCAAGCTGAATGCTTCCGGTGTATCCGGATCAATTACAACCTGTACAATGCCTTCTCGGTCACGCAGATCTATGAATATCACTCCGCCATGGTCTCGGCGGCGATGAACCCAACCCTTCACGGTGACGGTTTGGTCGAGGTATTGTTCGTTGATTAAGCCACAATAGTTGGTTCGCATTTTGATGCCTTTGTTACTGTGATTACGGTTAATTGTGTTATCAGGAATATCCATTCCGGCCAGTTGTATGCTAATTTGGTCTGGCAGGCTTATGTAAAGAAAATATTGCCTGTAAAGATTGGTTGTGCGGTGGTTCATCCGGCTGCACCATTCCCAATGAAATAACATATTTCAGTGCATCGTCCACACTCATATCAATTTCACGTACATCTTTACTGTTGACCATAATATAGTAGCCACCAGTGGGATTGGGAGTAGTGGGCACGTAAACCGAAATATATTCATTGGACTGGGTAGCATCAGACTGCTTTGGCAATGCCGACGCAATATTATCCGGTATATGTCCAGATACAAATCCGATTGTCCAGATATTGGGTTGCGGAAACGGAATGAGAACCGGTGTTTTAAATGACTGGCGCGAATCTGACAAAAGAGATTCAGAAACTTTTTTTACGCCAGAATAGATACTTTTCACTACCGGAATGCGTCCCCACAAGGCGTCCCATGCGGCAAATATTTTACGTCCGAGCATATTTGCAGCCAATAGGCCAGTGAAGAAAACCACGATTATAGCTGCTACAAGACCCAGACCATGAATTTTAAAACCGAAAAGTGCCTGTGGCTGCCAACGTGCCGGTAAAATATTCACCAGCTCATCAGCCATGCCGATGATATAGCTGATTACCCAAATGGTGACAATAATGGGCAGCCAGACCAGCACGCCGGTGAGCATGTACTTTTTCAGAGATTTTTTTAGTTTTCCGCCCTCGGCAGGCTGTGGTGCCATATTTTGAGAAAGTCCTTTTAATCTGTTCTGATTACAAATATCAAACTTTATATTATACCCATATTTGGTTGTTTTCACAGTGGCTATTACTGATGTTGATTAAATTTTATTTTAAGGGGCAAACAAAGATTCAGAATTGGTTTGATGATGTCTGAGATACATCTTTATTAACTGTTATATGTGTTTGATTTGTATCGTCAGCATCGGTATGCTGAATTGATCAAATGTATGTATTTATATTTTCGTATACAATTAATTTGTTTGATTTTAAATTTTTGATATTAAAGAAAAATAATAGAGAACCTTTTATTTTAGATTCTGCAAGCATTGGTTTACCGAATTTTTGAAGATTCACATTACCATATCAGCAAAATCGATTTAATTTCTTATTTGCAATTTATAACTAATGAATAATTAATAATTACAAATAAATTTTTATGTTAATCTATTTGGTATAATCTGTACCTTGATCAATATTCTTATAACGTTTTAGGAAGTTATAGCTTTCTGTATGGCCAGTTTCCGTTTTTTCTGTGCGTGGCTGCCATGGTGGGTAACAGGTGTTTGCGGTTCTTTTTTACTACCTCAGGCTTATATCTGGCCATGGATTAGTGTTTTTTCGTATTGTTGATACTGTTTGTGTGTTCTGGTTGGCTGTGGTGTCGTTGTGTTGCAGCACTATGTGCAGGTGTAATTTTTGGGTTATGGCGCACCGATACAGTCTTACAACAGCAGTGGCCAATAACCGATAAGGCTCAACTACAGATTGTGACTATTCAGGTTAAAGATATACCGCAGCAGGATACACAACGCAGCCGCTTTGTTGCTCAAGTAAACCTACCCGACGGCCGGCAGCAACAATGGTTGATTACTGATTACAGCAGGCAAGAATGGCCAGTGGGGAGCCGATGGGAGATTAAGGCCAAAGTTCGCGCTGTTATCGGGGAAAACAATATGATTGGGTTCAATCGTGAAGCGTGGGCGCTCAGTAATGGTATCGGAGCTATGGCTAATGTCGTTAAGGGACAACGTAAAGCTTTAACAGCTGCTTCAGATTGGAAAATAAAACTTGCTAAGTGGCGCATGTGGTGCAGCGCACGTTGGCATAATCAGGAGCAAAAATATCCGCAAGGTGTAGCTCTCCTGAAAGCGCTTGCTGTGGGGGAACAATCTGCATTACCAGCAAGCGCATGGCAGATATTCCGCCCGTTGGGACTAAATCATTTAGTCAGTATTTCCGGATTGCATGTGGGGATGTTGGCTATGCTGGCAGGATGGCTATGCAGCAAGTGCTTGCAGTATATGCCGGTACGAATCCATCAGCCGTGGATATATACGCGCTCTACAGCAGTTATAACTGCCATTGTTTACAGCGCTCTGGCCGGCTTTGCTGTACCTACACAGCGGAGTATGCTGATGATTATTATACTGGCACTTACGTGGCGTCGCGGTTATTTACGCGCTTTTCAAGTGTGGTGGCTGACCATAGCATTAGTGCTGCTGTTTGACCCGCTAGCGTCATTAAGCGTGGGTTTCTGGCTTTCTTTTCTGTTGGTAGCAGTGCTGATGTGGGCAGGTGACGGTAATAGTCAGCATGCTAAATGGCGGCAGATGGTACAGGGTCAATGGGCTGCCGGTATGGCTTCCGTGGTGCTGGTGGCTTATTGTTTCGGTTCGGTAGCCATTATCTCGCCACTGGTTAACGCTGTTGCCATTCCCTGGTTTACCTTGGTACTGGTACCACTGGCTTTGCTTTCGTTGATATTGCCATTAGATATCTTACGCACGATGGCGGCTTATCTGGCTGAGCGAACCATGCGTATGCTGCATTGGATTGCTGATTACGCTCCAGAATACTATCCGGCACAGGCACCGTTAGCCTTGTGGTTGATTGCTGCTGTTGCAGTTATGTTGTTACTTTTGCCTAAAGGCTGGTATTTGCGGCCTTTGTGTTTGCTTATTTTGCTTTTATTGCTGTGTTACCGGCCTCCTAAACCGGCTTTTGGCGAAACTAATATCAAAATATGGGATGTAGGGCAGGGACTAGCCATCAGCATTACTACCGCCAGACATGAATTGCTATTTGATACTGGTACAGCTTACGCGGCACAGTCTGTGCTTATGCCCAACCTGCGTGCGGCTGGTATCAATCGTTTGGATACGCTGATATTGTCACACCATGATAATGATCATGATGGTGGTGCTTCGTTAATTAGGCAACAGCTGCAACCACTGAAAATTATTGCTGGACAGAGCAAAGCCTATAACTTTCCGGTGCAACCCTGCCTAGGTGGTGAAAACTGGAAATGGGATGGAGTATGGTTTGAGTTTTTGAATCTACCAGTAACACAGAATAATAAAAAAAATGATTACAGTTGTGTTTTGCGAGTGATCAGCGCTGATAAGGCACTGCTAATAACTGGAGATCTGGGAAAACAAGGAGAACGAGCTTTAGTAGAGGCTTATGGTGATGATTTATTTAGTCAGATTCTTGTATTAGGCCATCATGGTAGTAAACATTCCAGTGAAAAAAACTTTCTTCGTACTGTGGCTCCTATCTATGCAGTAGCCAGTGCCGGCTTTGCCAATTCTTATAGCCATCCTCACACAGAGGTTCAACAGTTACTGAAACAAGAAGGTGTTACTCTATTACGCACCGACCGGCAGGGAGGATTACAGACAACTCTATCTTCACACCCACTACATTGGAAGTTATTACAAAACTACCGGCCTTATTGGCAGCGTAAACCAGCATTACTTTAGTTTACCAGCAACTGAACGCCATAATATACTGGCGTATAATGGATAAAATAAATAAACGGCTGATTTGAAGGATTCAACATGCACTGGCGTAAACTATCTATATATATCCTGACAGCTTTCATACTGGCTGCATGTGCTACCCCAGAGCAAAAAGCAGCACGGGCTGCGGCAGAGGAAGCTGCACAGCAAAAATTACAACTTGATCTAGCTGCTCAGTGCGACCCTCGCACCGCTGAGCTGATGCAGGCTCAGATGCAGAATCCAGCTTTTTTTTCCGACCCTGCTAATGCCAAAATAGCTCAAGAATACATGCAGAAAGTAAACTTGCCTATTTTTCAAAGCTGCTACAAGCTGGCATGGAATAATTATATCAATCAGGTGAAGCTAGAGCAGGCGCGTAGCTGGGCCATGCAACGAAGATGGGACGATGATATGGACTGGATGATGTTCCGGCCGCGTTGGTGTCGAAGTAGTCACAATGGACGGACATTTGTTCATCGCTGCTAATGCAAAAAAACAGACAGGTTAAACCTGTCTGTTTGCCTTGTTATAAGTTTACTTACTGAGTTAGAACGTCTACACCTTTGGGAGGTGTAAACTTGAACTGTGCCCGGTTTAATTGTGGATGCGTATTGATTTTACTGAATGTAATCGTAGTCAAATTACCAAAGCTATCCTTTAGCTGCATATTAGCCAGATTCTCACCTTTAAAACCGATACGAATATTCTGATAGCCTGTATTACTACGTTTAGGTAAGGCACGGACATAGTCAATACCGTTGCTGCTACCATCATCAGATAATGAATAGTTGGCATTTAAGGCTGTTTTATTAGATAGAATGGCTGCTGGAGAATCGCCAATTGTCTGATTTTGAGCACGTTTTGTGACTTGAGCCAGATCCTGATCATAAAGCCAGACAGTGTTTCCATCACCTACTATTATCTGTTTATAGGGCTGGGTGTATTCCCAGCGAAACAGCCCCGGCCGCTGAATAGCAAAAATACCCGCAGTTGTCTGAGTTCGCTTTTTACTTTTCACTGACTGACTAAACTGTCCGGAAATACCATCTGTATCAGCATTGAATTTTTGCAAAGTTTCCAGTCCGCCTGCATTAACCCATGCAGTACTGAAAGCCAAAATGCCGCTGAGTACAGCCTGAGACAAAATCCGCATTAAATACTCCTTTGCTTAACAATTATTGAATATTTTAGCTGTTTACAGATAAAGTTGGAACAGAAAATCAATGTTTGATAGGTCATGCCATTCTGGACTAAGACCTAGACACGTCTGCACTTGGCATAAAAATACCAATAAAAAAGCGGATAAATCAGCTTTTTTATTGGTGTGGATATTAGCCTATTTTACTGTTTGGCAGCCTGCTCAAAACGGGCATAATTCTGTTTTGCCTGTTGAAGTTTGGCTGTATTTTCATTCATTTTGTTTTGCAGCTCTGCTACTTTATCGTTGTCGCCTTTTGCCTGAGCTTTTGTTAGCTTACGCTGTGTTTCATCAATTTTATTATTTAGCTTAGCGATTTTCTGCTGATATTTCTGACGCAAATCATTGTTGTTACAATTTTGCGCAATATCGGCTTTTTGTGCATTAAGACGGTTAATCTGTCTTTGATTATTATTGGCGCGGGCATATTGCATTTGATTATCAATCTGTTGCTGTTTTTCAGCACAGGTTTGCCATTGATGATCGGCCAAAGCTGGTAGGGCGGCAGACAATGACAGACAAAGCAGAACCACTTTAAGTATACGTGTTGTTTTCATAAATTTAACCTCTAGAGAAAATTAATTCTGTGTATTGTAAAACTAAGCAGCGATAAACACTATCTAAAATGTAAATTCAGTTTAAATCAAAGTTTATTTTGTTACTGCAGCACATGTATACTGAATGCTCAGTTTTTTACCCCTTTCTGTGAAAATGTCCATTGCTGCCTTATTGGAATCAGCTTTGTTAAGTACTTTGCCTGATGAAAAATGTTCTTTGAGCCATACTGCTCATAAATTATGTATTCAAACACCAGCCAATGCTCTGAAGAGGGAGGTAACGGCTGTTATACGTGATTTTCGTTTTGCCGGCCATCCCGCAAGACCTAAGCTGGTACCACCTTCTAAAGTGAAAAGCCGTAAATTTTCAACCGAGGAAGGATATGCGGCTTTATTACACGCCGTTTGTCATATTGAATTTAATGCAATCAATCTGGCGCTAGACGCAGCCTACCGCTTTCGTCTCATGCCAGAAGAATTTACCCGCGACTGGGTACGTATTGCAGCTGAAGAAGCACATCATTTTCAGCTTATGCGGCAACGTTTGCAAGCTTTCGGCTATGATTATGGTGACTTTGCTGCGCACAATCATTTATGGGACATGGCCTATAAAACCGCATTCGATCCACTGCTGCGGATGGCTTTGGTACCACGCGTTTTGGAAGCACGTGGGCTGGATGTTACCCCAGGAATGCGCTCTAAAATTGCACAAAAAGGAGATGAGCATACCTGTGCAGTATTAGATATTATCTACCGCGAAGAAGTAGGCCATGTTCAAGTGGGAAATTATTGGTATCAGTATTTATGCGCACAACGAGGGCTAGAACCACAGGCTTTATTTCGGCGTTTACTCAGCCGTTATGATTTATTTATTTTCCGAGGTTATGTAAATATCGAAGCACGAGAACAAGCAGGTTTTTCCCGTTTTGAACTGGAAATGCTGGAAAATTTCGAACAAAGCCGCCAGTCTGATGTACACAACTGGCGGCTGGCATTGCAAAACTAAATATGTATTCTGTTAGGTAATAACGGCCAAAGAATTCTGAAACTGTATTCTCAATCTATTTCATAGCCGCAGCGAGTGCATTAACATTAAAACGGAACATATCAATATAGGTTGCTGCTGGCGCACCGTTGCTCAAGGCATCTGAGTACAAACGACCACTGATTTTTGTCTGAGTTTCGCTGGCAATTCGCTGCACCATTTTCGGATTTTTAATGTTTTCTATAAAAATGGCTTTGATATGCTCACGCCGTATCTGGCTAATAATTGCTGCCACCTGACGCGCTGATGGCTCGGCTTCAGTGCTTACACCTTGCGGAGCAATAAACTGAATACTGTAACGCTTGGCCATATAGGCAAAAGCATCATGACCAGTCAATACCTTACGTTTGTCTGCCGGTACAGCATTAAATATTTTAGTTGCCCAGTTATTGAGCTCTGCCAGCTGGCGCTGGTAAGCAGCCAGTCGCTGCTGGTAATAGGCTTTGCCTTGCGGATCAACTTTAATCAGTGCTTTGGCAACATTACGCGCATAGGTCTGCATCAGAACGGGGTCATTCCATATATGTGGGTCTGTGTGCTGATGATGGTCGTGACCGTCGTCTGTCATCATTAAAGGCTGAATGCCCTGAGTAACAGTAGCCAAAGGTACGCGGCTTTGTTGAGCAGCTCGTTGCAAAGACAATGGTTCTAGGCCTAAACCATTAAGTAGAATCAGTCTGGCTGAGCGCATGTCGCGTAAATCCTTACTGACCAGCTGATACATATGCGCATCCTGATCATAACCAATCAAGCTTCTGACCTGTACACGTTCACCGCCAATTTGTCGTGTAACATCGCCCAGAATACTGAAACTGGTGATAACCGGCAGCGGTGCCGCCTGAAGCAGGCTGGCTAAACTACACAGAAACATACTAAGCAGGCAAATAAAAAAGCCTCGTTTCATTTTTTATATATCCTTCAGTGGTTTATGATGCAAAAATTATCTCTAAGCAACATGGTGTCGCTGACGTTTATAGATTCGCCAAAGAATACCGCTTTCACTGCCAACAAATAATGACAGTATATAAACCATACCACAGCACAGAATAATAGCCGGCCCAGATGGTAAATCAATATAGAAAGACAATAGCAGACCTATATAGCCGCACAACACAGCAATAATAGCTGCTATCATCAGAATACCGCCCATAGATTTCTGCCACAAACGAGCACTGATAGCGGGCAACATCATTAAACCTACAGACATCAGTGTTCCTAAAGCCTGAAATCCAGCAACTAGATTCATCACAACCAGTATTAAAAAAATAATGTGCCAAAGCGTGCCTTTACCGTTCACAGCACGTAGAAAGAGTGGATCTATGCTTTCCAGCATTAGCGGGCGATATATCACAGCCAATACCAGCATTGAAATACTGCTCACTATAGCCACCAGCGTCAGCGCTGACTTATCGACTGATAAAATCGAACCAAAGAGTAAGTTCAATAAATCAACACTGTTTCCGCCACGGCTCACCAACACCACACCTAAGGCCAAACAGGTAAGAAAAAAAGCGGCAAAGCTGGCATCCTCGCGCACATTGGCAAATCGGCTGGCCAAACCGGCCAGCAATGCCATCAACAGGCCAGCAATAAACCCGCCTAAACTCATTGCTGGTAAACTTAAACCAGCTAGCATATAGCCGGCTGCTGCACCCGGTAAAATAGCATGCCCAAGCGCATCCCCAACCAGACTCATACGCCGCATCATCAAAAAAACCCCAACTGGCGCAGTACCTAAAGCCAGAAATACAATTGAACATAATGCATAACGCATAAAATCGTAATCAGCAAAAGGCTGAAAGAGTAAATAGGCCATATTCATTAATTTACCTGTTACACCACTGGTCCTGTTCGTATTGCTGCATTGCTGCGGCCGCCTGTTGCAGATATTGTTCAGTCAATACATGATCCGTTTTACCCGCTGCAATTTTTTCCCGAGCAATTAACAAAGTGTAGGGGAAATACGCCTGCACCTGCTCATAATCATGCAAAACCGTAATCACCGTACATTGCTTCTGCTGCTGGTATGCTTTCAAAATATCCAACAAAGCAAAAGTTGTAGCAGCATCAACTGCGTTAAATGGTTCATCAAGCAACAAAACACGAGCATTCTGAATCAACATGCGTGCCAGTAATACTCGTTGAAACTGGCCGTTTGACAACTGCGCGATACTGCGTGCCTGATATTGCAGCATACCAACTTGAGTTAATACTGCAATAATCCGCTGATGCATAGATTTACTGATACCCGCAAAGAAACCAGTTTCATACCATAACCCCATAGCAACTAGTTCAAACACACTCATAGGCTGGCTGCGGTCAATATCCGACTGCTGAGGCAGATAAGCTATATCAGAGCGCTGTAAATGCTGCCAGCAAATTTCACCACTATCGGGCCGTACTAGCCCCATAATGGCTTTGAGCAACGTGGATTTACCCGCTCCATTAGGGCCGAATATTGCCCACATTTCATTTGGTTTAAAATCAATGCTGAGATGATGGATAGCTGGTCGCTGGCGATAACTGACCGTGACATTGTCTACCTGAATACTCATGATGCACTCACTGCCCATGCATACATCAACCACATCAAAGCCAAAATAACGCCCACACCCATCAACCGTTTACCCACACCGCATAGCAAAAGTGAAAACATTGTGATGCCTCTACCGGATCAGCCCAATGACAATTTAATGTTATAGTATAACATTACATTCATCATACCTATACTATAAAGTTTTAGCAAAATGAGAAATTTTAAGCAGTCAAAGGAAATGATAAATGATGTGTTAGCGCTCTAATGGGCAAGCGGTTGGGATGCAAAGCTTGTTGCAGCCGCACAGATAAAGGAGAGGGCAAACCCAGTATGGCAGCAGCAATTGCTTCGGCACATAAAGGCGCTGTCAGCAAACCTCGGCTGCCATGAGCTGTATTAATAAACATACCTGGCTGCCATGGACAAGGTTGATTAAGCCGATAATTTTTGTCCAAACGCAAGCGGGCATACTGTTGCAGCATCGCCTCTGCATTGCCCACAGGCCCGGCCAAAGGTAAATGATCAAATGCATCACAGCGTATAGCCGCATGTCCCTGCGGTTTTGCATTCGGATTCAGATTTGCTGCGAGATGTGGTAGCCAGCGGCGCAATTGCTGCCAGTTAACATTTTCATCCTCTTTATTTAGGCTGTTATCGGTATTGTTCGGATGAAAAGTGGCACCAAAACAAAGTTTATCCTGCCATGCGGGGGTAATATAGCTATTTCCGCTTAGTGCACAGCTTGGCTTTATAACATCAGTTCTAAAACAAGCTGTGGTAGTTTGTCCTCTGATTTTATGCAATGGCCAGCCAGCAACTGGAAAGAGCGTATCACTGTCCGCTCCGGCACAGATAACGACATGGGATGCTTCTAAAGTGAATGATCTATTCATATTCTGACAAACAATTTGCCAGCCATTATTCTGATACGCAACACTTGTAACTTTAGTTGCAGTCAACAACTCAATAATAGGTTGTCTAAGCAAAGCATCAACCCAGCTATAAGGATTGATGGCTGCACCAAATGGCCACCATAATCCCCCTGAAGATAATTTCATACCGGCAATATCACCAGCCTGAGCCTGCGTGATAGATCGAAACAAAGCATTATCAGGGTTTTGCGAAGCTAATAATCCATTGCGATTTTTTTCGGCATCATTGTAATTCAAATGGAGTACACCACAGTCTAGCCAGCCTTGACCCACTGGCAAACTATTTTGAAGCAGGCTACGGCTAAATCCATAGCCTGCCAGCAACAGTTCTGTCTGCACAGTATAATTAGGAGAAATTTTGGCATACAACAGCCCGAGATGGTTGCCAGAGGCAGCACTGGCGATGGTATGTTGTTCAATTACTGTGACCGCAATCCCACGTTTGGCAAGAGCAAAAGCAGTGGCTGCTCCAGAAATACCAGCACCGATTACCACTACAGATTTAACTGCTAGAGTGGGAGGTAATGTTAGCCAAGGTTTAAAACCACTAACTCCAATATCAGCCTTATCATGTGAAAAACCCGAGTAAAACTGCACCCAGTGCTTATATTCTTGAGGCCGAATCAGAAGGAATTTACCTGCCGCTCGAAATGGGTAGCTGAATATCGGTTGGTGTTGCCAGAATAATCTTGCCTGAGTCCAAAACCTCACTATCGCTTGCCCAGCGGCTGAGGTAGCCAATAATGTCTTCGGCCAGCTTTCGGCTACAACCACAACCTCAGCCTGCTCATCATTTCCCAACTGCTGAGCCAGCTCATCTGGCTGTGGCCAATTATGGAAGACATAAACACTCATGGCAGCCGTACAGTTTCATGATGCTCTGCTGATGCACCGCTACCCTGATTTAGCCAGAGCCATTGCTGTTGCAACGTCTGCCGCAGACTATTCTGCTTTTGCTGAGAAGTATGTAAACCAGCAGTAAGTTTTTGATAATCTATGGAGAATGAGGGTCTAGTAAACGTACCGTTAATCCGTAACGGCAGTAAAGTCTGTTGTTGTGCTCGTCGAGTGGCAATCAGAACATTATAATCCATCTGTTGTTGTAACCACTTCACATCACCAGTACCCTTGATATCAAAATTATCAGCATGTAGTTCCATACGGCTACTTCTGGTATTTCCATTACTCAATGGAATCTGCAAGCGAATATAGCGAAAAGGCGTTTGGCTAGTTTCGTTGTAAGCTACAGTTGTCTGACTGTCACTATTTTGCAGAATATTATTAATATCAATACCGTTCCACACACCTTGACGAATATGGATATCCGCCTGACCCGAAAGACTGGAAAGCCATTGCTGACGGTTGACACCTGTTCCATGGAAATCAAAGTCTGCATCGCCTTCACCATCAAGATTATGCAAACCAAATGTATCTTGTAAAAATGATTTCATTTGCACACCACGTGCATGTTGCCGTGCTTTCCAGCTTAAAGGATTAGAATTAGTCACCTGCAACAATCCATCAGTATTGCCACCATACATATTTAAACTGATAGGGTCCAAATTCAATGTACGTGCATTTAGAGACAACTGAGTTTTAAACTGATTCACAACTACCGTTGGTGTGAGCAGAGAATCAATGGATAGTTGTGCCGTAAGCGACCGTTTCCTAAACCAGCGATACCATAACTGTTGCCAGTCTGGCGGGAGCAAACTAGTACTGTTATCTGCATAAGGGCGTAAATTTAACTGTGCCAGATGAATGCTTCCGTTTATTTTTGCTTGCTGTTTATCATGTTGATAGTCAAGAGAAATGCTGACAGGCTGATTATCAAACTGGCCTTGCAGATTAAGCTGACCGTTGCCGGCATCGTCGCCCTGAACACTGCCAGATAAATCACTGATGAAACGGGAGTTGGGTAGGGCATTGACAGTATCCTGGTGGCTATTCACCGAAAAATTGTCAATTTTCCAGTGGCGCATATCCAACCATGATAGCTGACCGCTGACAGTAAGCGCGGTCTGAAATAAATGGCTTTGCCAACCGCTGTCAATCTGAAACTGAGGTAAAAACCAGTGATTCTGCAACCAGCTGGTATTGGTGGCAGACACCGTGGCATTAATCGCATTATCACCAATCTGAGCTGTAGCAACACCATTTAATTGTGGTAAAAACAGTTTAGCCCAGCCTACTTGCCAGTTTTGCCCATTGCCGGTCACATGCAACTGATTACGCTGACTATGCCACTGCCATTGCACAGCAGCTGTCTGCAATAACTGCTGCTGTGGCAACCAGCGTGCATCAAAATGCCACTGGCCGTTACTCTCACCCAAAACAGAGACTTTCGTATCTATTTCCAGATTAACATCTTTCCACTGCATCACAGCATCAGGATGATAAACAGCATTGAGCTTGCAATGCAGAGTTTGCATATCTTGGCCTCCTAAAATTCCCTCCAGTTGCAGTGCACTGGAGCTGCCAAGATTACGCCATTGAAGATTCATCTGCTTAATATACTGTAAGTTCTGATCGTCTTGAATATTAAATTTAGCGTTTTCCAGTATCAGCCGGTTTATATGTAAACGTTTACCCGAATATGCTTTCTGCCATAAATCAGCCAGATTCCACTGGCCGTTACTACCGCGTACCAGATTGATACTTGCATCGTTAAGCTGCAACTTTTCAATTGTCATGCGGCCAAAGAAACTTTGCCAGCCCAAGCCGATTTTCATCTCGCCTACATTAATGTCATTTTTTTTAGTGGCAACATTTTTAACCTGCACCTGATGTAATGTCACAGTAGGGCGCGGAAACATAGAACGGCTGATATCTGCATCAAAAAAAACTTGTCTGCCACTATCGGCCACAAACTCATTAGCACGTTTATTAATTTCTTTAGCATTAAACAAATAATGCAACACAGCCATATCAATGGCCAATAGCAAAAATATGCTCAGGCAGCCAAAAACCAGCAATTTCAACCAAAATTTGCCTGAATGCAATAATGAAATCATAAAAAATTAATTTAAAATTGTTTCAGAATATGGATTTGTCGGCTTCAAAACAAATCCATTCTGAAATAACCGTTACAATAGAAAACAATCCAAGCCTTACAAAAGCGTGGATTAAGTCCATATAAAAATACTTATATCAGTCCGCATCTGAAAACAGAGTTAATAAATTAATTCTGTTTAAAATTTACTTGCCCGTCATTTAATTTAAGACACAGATTATTTTAATGATGCATATGATGAGAATTTTCAGTCTGGCTTATATCAGCAGAAGCGGGTCCTATAGCAACAGGCACCTTTAGAACAAGGGGGCGTGCATGACGGAAAGTCAATCGCACTGGAATAGTAGTATCTTTAGCCAATGGTTTTTTTAAACCCATCAGCATAATATGCATTTTTCCTGGCTGTAAATGAGTCACTTTACCGGCAGGTAAAGGCAAACCTTTGGGCAAAGAACGCATTTTCATCACACCGTCAGATTCTACCGTTTCATGCACTTCAGCAGACATCGCCACCGGTGTCGAAGCGCTAAGCAATATATCATCCCTGCCGGATTGATTATCCAGATCCATAAATACACCACTGGACGACATGCCGGGCACACTAAAACGAACCCAAGCATTATTTGCTTCAATGCCCTTAGCCATCAGCAGGCTAGCATAAGAAGCTAATAATGCAGTAAACAGTAGTTTTTTCATGTTATCGCCTTCAGCAAATTTCACAGTAATTTTGTTTGTGATGATTTAACCAGAATTAGCCTAAACCATCACAACTTACTTACATTATACCGCTAAATGAGGTGCAAAAATCTGCAATAATTGAGCCAGAATTTTCGGATTGGCAGCTACAATATCACCACTGTCCAGCCATGCCTGCTCACCTTGCATATCGGTAACAATCCCACCAGCTTCCTGAACAATCAGAGCACCGCCGGCAACATCCCAAGGTTTAAGATTAAATTCAAAAAAACCATCCACACGGCCACAGGCTACATTACATAAATCCAATGCGGCCGAACCTTCACGGCGTGCACCGGCTGTTTTAGCCAGCACATCTTTTAAAATGGCTAGGTAAGTATTCATCATACTCTGATCAACCACCGGAAATCCGGTAGCAATCAGACTGCGCAGCAAGTCAATACGACCACTTACTCTAATACGTTTGTCATTTAGTAGCGCACCTTGCCCACGGCTGGCAACATATAGATCATTGTGCTCTGGAGCATAAACCAGTGCTTCGGCCAATGTTCCCTTGTGCAATAGCGCCATGGAAATAGCATATTGCTTATGTCCATGCAAATAATTCGTAGTTCCATCCAGAGGATCAATAATCCACTGATACTCAGCATGAATATTTCCCAGCTGGCCGGCTTCTTCACTCAGAATAGCATGCTGGGGATATACTTCCTGAATAGTACTAACAATAATTCGTTCCGCCTCACGATCAACATCAGAAACAAAATCGTTAGCAGCTTTATTGTCAATTTTAATATTATTTAAATTGCTGCTGGCGCGATGCATCATCTGGCCGGCTTTACGCGCTGCTTTCCAGGCAGTAGTCAAAATAGGATTCATGCTCATTCTCGTGATATGGCTGATAAAAGCTTCAAACAGATAGAAAAGACGTGTTTTAAAGAACAAATGCCGCATTAAAACAACATAGCGGCAATGGAATAGAGAGATTAATTATACGGCAAAATTGCTTTTTCCAAAACCGGTTACTTTCATATACAGAATATATAAACTCATTTTGCTATAATATGCTGAATATATCAGCATTCTGCTATTTCTGAGCTCTTCCCCAGATTTAATATTAAACATGAACAAACCCGTACTTCCCGATTTTTTAAGTAACATACTTGTAGTACTCACACGTACCAGCCATCCGGCAAATATTGGTTCCGCAGCACGTGCCATGAAAACCATGGGTCTCACCAACCTGACACTGGTCGCACCAAATCTGATGCAAACCCCCATGACAACGCAGCCCCCAGTATTCGACAGTACCAATCCAGACACATTTGCTTTACCGGAAGAAAGCTTTATTCTTGCATCTGGAGCAAAAGATGTGCTGGAACGCGCACACGTAGTAGCCACACTTAATGAAGCTCTGGCTGATACCACATTATCTTGTGCCCTTACCAGCCGGCGGCGTGAGCTGACAGCTCCTTTGTACACACCACGCGAAATCATGCCTTCATTACTGGATACAGCCAGAGCTGGGCAGAAAATTGCATTAGTATTCGGTAATGAAACTTATGGACTAAGTATTGAAGAAGTACAAAGCTGCAATCGCCTAATTACCATCAACGGTAATCCTGAATATTTTTCATTAAATCTAGCTCAAGCCGTACAGGTAATCTGTTATGAATTATTCAGCCACGTAAACAGCAGTATGGCCCATTTGATACAGCCAAAAAATCTGGCCACACATCAACAAACACATGATATGGTGGCACATCTACGTCAGGTAATGGATAAAGCCGGATTCTTTAACCGGCGTAATGAAACAAGGTTAATGCGCCGTATGGCTGCCATGTTTGACCGAGCGCAACTCAGTACCGAAGATATTGACATCTTACGTGGCTTTTATAACACCATTAACCAGCAAATTCAGAAAAAGCAAGATTAACTTTCAATAAATCATGTTTATAAAGGAGAAAGCACTACTCATGAATTATGCTTCTGATCCCATCTGGTGGCGGTTAAAAAAAACCATTGTACGCGATTTGGCTAGTTTACTAACCGCTCCCTCACCATGGATTTCTACCGTAGAATTGCCTATTTCCCAATTACTTGGGGATGATGGCTTTCGGTTTTTACTCGCTCTTGATAAACATCCTGAGGATTTATATTTATTCCTGAAAAGACACAGTGGTTACCAATCCCATCTGGGTATATACGCAGAAAAATTATTGCAATACTGGTTTTTAAATGCCCCTCATAGCCAGCTCATTGCCCATAATCTGACAGTGATGGATAAGCAGCGTACAGCGGGAGCCATGGATTTCATCGTACAGCTGAATAATCAGAAATATCATCTGGAATTGGCGTGTAAATATTATGGTAGTTATTCAAATGAACTGGAAAGCTTTATTGGCCTGAATCAGTCAGATCTGCTGAAAAACAAAAGGGATAAAATCATACAGCAGCTAGCATTGAGCACAAGTCTAGAAGCCAAAAAATCGCTGGCAAAGTTATCTGTGCAACCAGAAGAGCTCCGGCAAGCCAGTATAATCCGAGGCATGCTCTTTACCCCTACGGGCAACACACATTTTCAAACACCAATAAATCCTTTATGCTGGCAGGGGCGATACATCGAAGACTGGTCTGTTTTGGAAGCTCCGGAAGACTCTCGCTTTTATCTTCTCGATCATTTATCTTTACTATCACCAGCACGCCTTAGCAGCAATGCAATCGTGAATTTTGATCAGATTAAACAAATAAAGCAGGGTATCATAGCAATAGTACAAAAGCATGAAGATGGTTACTGGCACGAAACAGAAAGAATCATGAAAAAAGACAAAAATCCTGTGCAACCATAAATTACTGCAAGTGTCTCGGACATTACATAGGCTTTTATAAAGGCTTATGGTAAACTTGCGATTTAATTTTGTCTGCATGAAAAAATGCTGGGTACTGACAGCCCAGGCAGTGCCTGAAGACAAATCAAACAAATCAGATTAACTGACATCTAAGGGTTAACGATGAGCGTAACAGTAGAAAAATTAGATAATTTAGAGCGTAAAATTATTTTGGCTCTGAACTGGGAAGACATCCGGGCAAAAGTTAATGCACGAATGAAAGTGGCACAGAAACGTGCTCGCGTTGATGGCTTTCGCCCTGGTAAAGCACCACTGCGAATCATTGATTCCATGTATGGCTATGGCATTCGCGATGAAGTGCTGAACGAAATGACCCATAAAGCTTTCGAAGACCTCATTGTAGCTGAAAAACTCAAAGTAGCAGGCCTGAAAAGCCTCACCGCTTTGGAAGATGAAGATCAGGACGATGAAAAATTTTACAAAATTGCTGTAGTGTATGAAGAATTTCCAGAAATCAAAATCGGCGATTTAACTTCTCAGGAAGTCACCAAATTCAGTACTGAAATCGGTGATACAGAAATCGATAAAACAATTGACATCTTGCGCCAGCAGCGTACCCGTTTTAATCACGTAGAACGGGAAGCACAAATTGGAGACCGGGTAATCATTGATTTTGCCGGCAAAATTGATGGAGAGGCTTTTGCTGGAGGATCTGCTGAAAACTATCCGTTCTTACTAGGGAAAGGCCAGATGCTGCCTGACTTCGAAACAGGTATTGCCGGTATGAAAGAAGGTGATGTAAAAGAAGTATCAGTTACCTTTCCAGAAGATTACCAGAGCAAAGAGCTCGCTGGTAAAACAGCTATTTTTACCATTACTCTAAAAAATGTTTCTGAAGCTGTTCTGCCGGAAGTAAATGAAGAATTTGCCAAATCACTGGGCATTGAAAACGGCGACGTAGAAAAAATGCGTGCTGAAATCAAAAAAAATGTCAGCCGAGAAGTAAACCGTCGCGTCAGTGAAATGACAAAAGATAGTGCTATTAACGCTTTGCTGGCCTCTACACCTATTGAAGTACCTACTTCTATGATTACCGAAGAAGCTAAAAGCATGGCAGCACGCATGAAAGAAAATTTTGCCGCGCAGGGTATGGATCAAAAAGATTTGGACTTGCCGCTTGACATGTTTAATGAACAAGCTAGTCGCCGAGTAGCCATTAGCCTGATTATGGGCGAATTGATACGCGAAGAAAAACTGGAGCCAAGCGAAGAACAGGTACGTAAAGTTATCAATGAGTTCGCCGACAGCTATGAAGATCCACAGGAAGTTATTGATTGGTACTATAGCGACAAAAAAAATCTGCAAGTGCCAACTTCTCTGGCTATCGAACAAAATGTTGTAGACTATGTCCTCAGTAAAGCCAAAGTCAGCGATAAAGTGCTTACTTTTGATGAAGTAATGGGACAGCAGGCAAAGGCCTAAACATAGCAAACATTGAATAAATGACCAAAAGCACCAAAGTAGTTGAGAAGCTGCTTGGGTGCTTTTATTTCTATTGAGGAAAAAAACATGTCACATATACAGAATCTTGGTCTCGTACCCATGGTGGTCGAACAAAGCGGCCGTGGTGAACGTGCATACGATATCTACTCACGTTTACTTAAAGAGCGGATTGTATTCATGGTAGGGCCTGTTACAGACGAAACTGCCAATCTGATTGTAGCGCAGTTATTATTTTTGGAAAGCGAAAATCCCGATAAAGATATTTCTCTCTATATTAATTCACCGGGTGGGTCTGTCACTGCCGGCATGTCTATTTTTGATACCATGAATTTTATTAAACCAGATGTAGCTACATTATGCCTGGGTCAGGCTGCAAGTATGGGGGCATTCCTTTTATCTGCCGGAGCTAAAGGTAAACGCTTCGCATTGCCAAACAGCCGTGTAATGATTCACCAACCTCTCATCAGCGGCGGCTTAGGTGGACAAGCATCTGATATCGAAATTCATGCGCGTGAATTACTCAAACTGAAAAAACAGTTAAACGAACATTTGGCTCATCATACTGGCCAAAAACTGGCACAAATTGAAAAAGATACAGACCGTGATAATTTTATGTCAGCAGAAGAAGCACAGAAATACGGATTAATTGATGAAGTACTGGTTCATCGCCCCAAATAAACATTCCTGATGCTTAATTAACTAAGAGCAAGCTTTAAATCAATATAAAATCGAAACCAAAAATTGGTTTCGATTTTATATTTTTTCACAATACCTATCAGTATAAATTATTCGAGCTGAAGTCAGCTTTTACGTTGATTACTAATACCCATTAGCATCGCCAGTATCACCATTACTGATAAAGTAGCAGTACCACCATAGCTTACCAATGGCAAAGGCACTCCCACCACTGGCAGAATACCACTAACCATGCCCATATTAACGAATGCATAGCAAAATAATGTCATAGTCAGTGCACCAGCTAAAGTACGGCAATACAAAGTAGGTGCTTTAAGCGTAATATATAAACCGCGCACCAAAATAAATGTATATACACTCACTAGCAGAATATTGCCAATCAGACCAAACTCTTCTCCAAAAACTGCAAAAATAAAGTCAGTAGTGGATTCAGGAATATAATCAAGATGTGTCTGAGTTCCTTCGAGCCAACCTTTTCCCCAGATTCCTCCTGATCCAATAGCCGTCATCGATTGCAGGATATGATAACCAGCACCAAGACGATCTTTAGTAGGGTCAAGCAAAGTCAGAACCCTCATACGCTGATAATCATGCATCCCATAATTCCAAATTATAGGCAGCATAGCCACAAACCCGATAATCGCAGTAATAATAACTTTCCACGGTAAACCAGCAAAAAATATAACAAACAAGCCGGAGGCCATAATCAAAGTGGCAGTACCTAAATCAGGCTGTTTCAAAATCAGTGCTACAGGGATAAATATCAGCACAAAGGCAATAATATAGTGATACCAGCGAATATTACTTTCATTTTTCTGGAAATACCATGCAATCAGCATTGGTACAGCAATTTTCATGATTTCTGAGGGCTGGATTCGTCCTATCCCAATATTTAGCCAGCGAGTAGAACCATTTACTGTGATACCAGCAAAATGCACACCGACCAAAAGTAATATACCTAAACCATAAAGGGGTAACGCAAAATTACTTAATATCTGCGGTGGAGTTCGTGCAATCAGCCATAATAAAATAAAACTAAGAATAGTATGCAGGGTTTTATTTTCCAGCTGGCCAAAATCTTGTCCATCTGCCGAGTAAAGTAGAAATAAACTCATAACATAGATTATCAACATAGCATAAAACAGCCATACATCCATCGGTGCCCAGAGCTTATACCAGATACGTTTCAACCATTGCTTCTCATTAATCATATTTATTTATCTCACAAGCCTGACTGTGGATGATAGGCACGCAGTAATGGTGGCAGAGCAGCCTGATTATGCTCATCATGCTGTTGCGCATCCATCATGGCATTATTGGATAAATCATTTACCGGCAAATCAGAAGCATTACTGGCCACACCTGCGCTAGGAAGATTTTTGAGTTTCAACAGATAAAAATCGGCCAGCTGTCGAGCCAATGGTGCAGCCGTAGCTCCCCAGCCATTATTTTCAAGAATTACAGCTATAGCTATCTGAGGTTTGTCAGCCGGCGCAAAAGCAATAAACCAAGCATGGTCACGTAACTGCATTTTTAGTGCTGCAGCATTATAACGAGCACCTTGCTTAATCTGTACCACTTGTGCCGTCCCCGTTTTACCTCCCATGGTATAACCCAGACCAGAGCCGATTGCAGCAGCAGTCCCCCCCGGCCTCAATACTTTTTGCATTGCGTCCTTCACATATTCAAAATTGCTGCGTTTAAATGGCACAGTTCTGACAGGCTGAGGATCAATCAAGGTCATTTTTTGGGAATTATGATCGAGTAAAGCCTGTACCAGATGAGGACGATAAACAATGCCATCATTACTCAAAATAGCAGTAGCAAAAGCCATTTGTAATGGTGTATACGCATTGTAACCCTGTCCAATGGCCATACTGACACTATCGGCCGGTTGCCACACCCGTGCCTGTGGCTTATAACGAGCAAATCTTTTCTCTTTCCATGCACGAGTTGGCAACACACCTGCATATTCATGATTAATATCAATACCGGTCTGTTTACCAAGATTAAATTCGGCCAGATAGGGCGACATACGGTCAACACCCATTTCGTAGCCCAGCCGGTAAAAGAATGTATCCGATGATACCTGAATAGCCTTACTCAGATTAGCAGAACCATGTCCACCTCGTGCCGCATCTCGAAACTGATGCGTAGAGCCAGGAATACTCCATACACCTGGAGCAGGCAAGACGGTGTTCTGATTTAGTTTGCCACTTTCAAGTGCAGCCATAGCCAAAAAGGGTTTGAAAGTAGAACCGGGTGGATACATCCCTTGTGTAGCTCGGTTCAATAATGGATGGCGCCAATCTTCATTCAAACTTTTCCAGGTTTCCGTGTCTATTCCATCAATAAACAAATTAGGGTTGTAGCTTGGTTTGGATACCATTGCTAGAATGGCTCCGGTCTGCGGATTTATCGCCACCAACGCACCACGTTTATTGCTCATCAGCCGGTCGGCTTCCTGCTGTACACGGATATCCAGTCCTAGCCTCAACGTTTGCCCTGGAATGGCTGGTACGGTTTTTATTGTCCGAACAATATGACCCTGAGCATCTTTTTCAACTTCACGATATCCAGGCACACCGTGCAGCTGGCGCTCATAATATTCTTCCAGCCCCATTTTGCCGATATGTGTGCTACCACGGTAGAGGTTAGTAAGATTAGCCTTATCCAGCGCCGCCATATCACGGTCACTAATACGGCCGATATAACCAACAATATGTGCCAGTAACTCACCATACGGGTAATCCCGAAAAGTCCGGGCATTTATTTCCACACCCGGAAACCGATATAGTTCAGCTGCAAGGCGGCTGGCTTCTTCCATGGTGAGCTTCAGTTTTAAAGGGACTTTATCGTAAGACCGGTAATCAGCGCGAAATTTAGCAAAACGTTTCAAATCACTGGGTGTGATGTCTACATAAGCGCGTAAAGCATTAATAGTATCATCAATTTTTCCCGGCACCTGATTAGGGATAATCTCCAGCGAATATGCGGGATAATTATGGGCTAGCACTACACCATTAACGTCTACAATTTCACCGCGTACCGGTGGCGTAGGAATCAGAGAAATACGATTATTGGTAGCCGCTATAACATAATCATCATATTTGATAACCTGTAAATAAACAAAGCGTGCAATCAACAGGCAAAAACAAACAATAATTAATATAAATGCTACTGCAATCCGTAATCCCAGATCACCATACTGAGCCGGTTTGGACGGACGTTTTTTTTTGGTTCGAAATTGCAGTGCTTTCATAGACGTCTAGAGTAGGCGAGATAAAGCATGAATTTAGATAACAGAGGCCAGAGCAAAGCACTGATAAAGGGTGAAACAAAAAGATTCCAGCCTGTGAACTGATGCGTAGAAAAAAAATGAACAATTACTAAAATTAGTGTCATCAGCATCAAGCTACCAAAAATGGTTAGTGCCTGAAACCCATATGAGTAACCAAGCATCTGGTGCCGGTTTTGCTCAATTACATACACCGCAGCAATCAAAGCAAGTGCATGCTGACCAAATGGTGTACCCTGACCAACATCCACAATCAGACCAAGTATAAAAGCCATGCCAATACCAACATTCTGCGGCCGGTGTAAGCTCCAGTACAAAGTCATCATTGCCGTACAGGCTGGCAGCCAACCGGCTAGTGGCTGGGGAATAGGAATTAAATCTAGAAATAATGCAGCCACAAGACTCAAAACAATAAGCCGTTTTCGGGTATGGCGGTGCAGGCTGTCTACTTCAGTCATGATTGGCGGATGTTGGGTTAGTCACTGCTACATCAGCAGAATAATGAGCTGTCTGCCCATGCTTTTGGGGAATAACCAGCACAAATGTGCTGCTACGCATTTGTGCCACTGGCTCAATCTGAGCACGATAATAGGGCGAACCATTACCACTTTGTGCTTTTGTGACGGTAGCAACTGGTATACCTGCTGGATAAACACTATCCATTCCAGACGTTACTAGCAAATCATTGGGTAATAAACTGGCATTAGCCGGAAAATAACGCAAGTCCAAACTACCAGAGCGACCATAAACCAATGTACGAACTCCAGTGCGCATAACCATAGTCGGAATCACTGCATTAGTACTGGTTATCAGCATAACCTCCGAGCTTAAAGGCTGAACTGCAGTAATCTGTCCGATTAGGCCATGCTCATCACTTACTGCATCTCCCATGCGAATCTGATGATGGCTACCTTTATTAATAATAAACCTATCAGCAAGCGGATTACTGTCATTTGATACAATCTGCGCTACCTGCGCCTGTGGCAAAGCTGCTTTTTGCACCTGATTCAGCTGATTCAGATTAAGCACAGACTTTAACTCTACTGCGTGCTGACTGAGCTGCAATTTTAATTGTGCATTCTGAGCCTTCAATAATCTGTTTTCATTGCTCAGATTTTGCTGCTTCTCAAGAAAAACCATACCATTGGAAACAGCGTTAACCGGCTGCATCGCTAGCCACTGAAACGGGTACAAAGCCGTAGCAATATAATTACGGCTTATTTTAACCACATCATATCGGTTATCAAGCAAAAGCAACACTACCGAAACCAGTGACAGAACAACCAGTTTACTGGTACTGCGCAGACCATTGTGAACAAAATTTAGTGAAGGCTCTGCCATTATCAATTACATTGAACAAAAATTACGGCATTTAAGGATTAGATACAAATACAGAATTCATCTTACCAATCATATCTAGCGCATGGCCAGAACCGCGGGCAACACAGGTAAGAGGATCATCTGCAATCATAACTGGCAGACCGGTTTCTTCTGATAGCAATCGGTCAAGCCCTTTCAGCAAAGCACCGCCGCCAGTTAATACCAGACCACGATCGGCAATATCTGCACCTAATTCTGGAGGTGTTTGTTCCAGAGCATTTTTAACGGCCTGCACAATTTGATTTAATGGTTCTGTCAGCGCTTCTAGCACTTCATTAGAACTAATTGTAAAGGCGCGCGGAATACCTTCAGCAAGATTGCGTCCTTTAACTTCAATTTCTTTAACTTCCATCCCGGGGAAAGCAGAACCGATATTTTTCTTAATTTCCTCAGCAGTTGATTCACCAATCAACATGCCATAATTGCGGCGCACATAATTGATAATGGCATCATCAAACGCATCACCACCCACACGGATAGAGTGGGAATACACCACGCCGGATAACGAAATTACCCCCACTTCAGTAGTGCCACCACCAATATCCACCACCATAGAACCTGTTGGTTCTTCGATCGGCAAACCGGCACCAATCGCTGCAGCCATCGGTTCTTCAATCAGGTTTACGATAGATGCACCCGCTGCCAGAGCAGAATCACGAATAGCCTTGCGCTCAACCTGAGTAGAACCGCAAGGTACACAGATTACGATACGCGGAGCAGTAAAACGGCTATTGTTCACTTTTTTTATAAACTGCTTCAGCATCTTTTCAGTAACATTAAAGTCAGCTATCACACCATCTTTCATCGGTCTGATTGCTTGAATGCTACCCGGTGTGCGGCCCAGCATTTTTTTTGCCGCCGTTCCCACAGCCAGCATGCCGTTTTTGGCATTTATCGTATCGTTCTGTACCGCCACCACAGATGGCTCGTTCAATACTATGCCTTTATTTTTAATAAAAATCAGAGTGTTAGCTGTACCAAGATCAATAGCCAGATCATTGGATAAATATTTGGTAAAAAAGCGAAACATGGGGCTGTCCTAATGAACTTTAAAATTATCAGTATGGCAAAAGCAGTTGTTTGACACATTAACCAAAGCAAATCAATGCGCCATAGAATAGGGATTTCGGTTATAATTCCTGACTATGTAAAAACCGAATCAGAACGCGCAATGATACCGCAGTTTGCTCGTTTTGCTAAATCAAATTTAAGGATTTTTGATGGCTTTAACACTAAGTGATGTAGATAAGCTCGCACGCCTCTCTCGCTTGAGTCTTTCAGAAGCTGAGCGAAATAATATGCTGGCAGAACTTAATCATGTATTCGAACTGGTCGAAAAAATGCAGGAAGTCGATACAAACGAAGTTGAACCGATGGCACATCCTCATGAACTCGCATTACGTTTACGCAATGACATCGTGACTGAAACTGATCAGCATCAGGCTATACAATCTTGTGCACCTTTGGTCGACAAAGATATGTACCTTGTACCTAAAGTAATCGAATAAGTTCAGATTTGCCAATTAAGCCATATCTTTAATTTTTGAAATTATCACAGACAGCTTCTTATCACACTGTTTGAACATTATCTGACCACCATGCCCAAAAACTACACATTGAAACAATGCAGTGATTTACTGCAAAGCAAACAGGCTTCAGCAAGCGAGTTGGCACAGGAATACCTAGCAGCCATTGCAGCGGATAATCCCAGCCTGAATGCCTATATTACGCTGGATAAAGAACGTACTCTTACAGAGGCCAAAGTTGCCGATAACCGTTTGGCACAAGGTTCAGCCAGTGTATTGACAGGTGTACCCATAGCCTACAAAGATATTTTTTGCCAGCAAGGCTGGCGCAGCGCGTGTGCCAGCAAAATGCTGGATAATTTTACTGCCCCCTATACCGCCACTGTAGTACAGAATTTGCTGGATGCAGGTATGGTCACACTGGGTCGAACCAATATGGATGAGTTTGCCATGGGTTCAACTACTGAGACCTCACATTATGGCATTACCAAAAACCCTTGGCAGCATGATCATGTTCCTGGTGGTTCCTCCGGTGGATCTGCCGCTGCTGTTGCGGCGCGACTGGCACCAGCAGCATTAGGTTCAGATACTGGTGGTTCTATCCGTCAACCGGCAGCTCATTGCGGCATCACTGGTCTGAAACCTACTTATGGTGTCATCAGCCGCTTTGGCATGGTGGCTTATGCTTCCAGTTTTGATCAGGCCGGCCCAATGGCACAAACCGCTGAAGACTGCGCTTTGCTACTAAACAGCATGGCCGGTTTTGATGAACGGGATTCCACCAGTATAGAGCGTGATAAGGAAGACTACACTCGAGATTTAAACCGTCCGCTTCAGGGTATAAAAATAGGGCTGCCACGAGAATTTTTTGGAGAAGGGCTTGATTCACAAGTACATTCATCCATTGAGGAAGTTTTAAATATACTGAAAAAACAAGGGGCAGAAATTATTGATGTCTCTTTGCCGCATACTGAATTATCCATTCCGGCTTATTACGTTTTGGCATCAGCAGAGGCCAGTACCAATTTATCTCGGTATGATGGTGTTCGTTACGGATACCGAGCAAAAGAATTCAGCAATTTAGATGAAATGTACAGTAAAAGCCGTGCTGAAGGCTTTGGTGATGAAGTAAAACGGCGCATCATGATTGGTACCTATGTATTATCACATGGTTACTATGATGCCTATTATCTTAAAGCACAAAAACTACGTCGTATGGTTGCCAACGACTTTCAAGCTGTACTTAATCAATGCGATATTATCTTGGCTCCGGTAGCACCTACTGCTGCACCGAAACTAAGCAGCCACAGTAACGATCCAGTGCAAATGTATCTTTCTGATATATACACTGTCTCACTTAACTTAGCAGGATTGCCGGGCATCGCCTTACCCGCCGGTCAAACCACCAGTGGACTGCCTGTGGGAGTACAGCTCATCGGTAACTATTTCGCCGAAAGCCGCCTGCTTGGAATTGCACATCAAATACAGCAACATAGTGACTGGCATACCAGAACACCATTTGCACAATAACAGCCAGTATACGAATTGAAAGAAAACAGAATGAATTGGGAAACTGTAATCGGTCTGGAAATCCATGTTCAGCTAAATACACAATCCAAAATTTTTAGTGGTTCTTCTACTGCTTTTGGTGCAGCGCCAAATGTTCAGGCAAATGTAGTAGATTGTGCCTTGCCCGGCGCCTTACCAGTAATGAATCGCGAAGTAGTAAATAAAGCCATCAAGCTTGGTTTGGCATTGAATGCCACGATTAACAGGAAAAATGTATTTGACCGGAAAAACTATTTTTACCCTGATCTACCAAAAGGCTATCAGATCAGTCAGTTAGATTTACCGATAGTAGAGCATGGGCAGCTGGAAATCGTAGTAGGTGATGAAGTTAAAACCATCAACGTAACCAGAGCGCATATGGAAGAAGATGCTGGCAAATCTGTACATGATGAATTCGAACACTATACCGGCATTGATTTAAATCGTGCCGGTACACCTTTGCTAGAGGTAGTTTCCGAACCTGAAATGCGTTCCGCTGCCGATGCCGTTGCCTATGCTAGAGCAATGCATAGCTTAGTTACATGGCTAGATATTTGTGATGGCAATATGGCAGAAGGTTCATTTCGTATTGATGCCAATGTATCAGTACGCCCTAAAGGACAGGCTGAATTCGGAACACGTTGTGAAATTAAAAATCTGAATTCTTTCCGCTTTCTGGAGCAGGCCATCAATTACGAAGTTGAACGGCAAATCGAATTGATTGAAGACGGAGGCAAAGTTATACAGCAGACTCGCCTGTTTGACCCCAATAAGGGGGAAACACGTGCAATGCGCAGCAAAGAAGATGCTCATGACTACCGTTACTTTCCAGATCCAGACTTATTGCCGATTGTAATTACAGATACAATGCTGGAAACGGCCAAAGCCTCCATGCCTGAGCTACCAAAAGAAATGGCTGCACGCTTCATAGAGCAATATGGCATTTCTGACTATGATGCACGCTTATTAACCAGCAACCATATTCAGGCCAGCTGGTTTGAGCAGGCTGCAAAAATAGGGGGGCATGGCAAACTTGTAGCCAACTGGATGCTTGGAGAACTTGCGGCTGCGCTGAATAAAGCCGGAATTGACATATCAGCCAGTCCGATCAGTGCCGAGCGTCTAGCTGGACTGACTAACCGGATTGCAGATAATATCTTAAGTAACAAATTAGCTAAACAGGTTTTTGAAACCATGTGGGACAGTAATCTGTCTGCTGATGCCATTATTGAGCGTGATGGCCTGAAACAAATGACAGATATCGGCGCTATAGAACAAATCATCGATGAAGTGCTTGCTAAAAATCAGAAATCTGTTGAAGAATTTAAATCAGGTAAAGAAAAAGCATTCAACGCTTTAGTAGGTCAAGTAATGAAAGCTTCACGCGGCAAAGCCAACCCGCAGCAGGTGCAAACTTTATTACGCAGCAAACTGGCTTAAGCGTAAAGGATTAGATATGAAAAAATGGCTGGTACTGACTATCTTATTTGCATTGTCCGGCTGTGGCTTTCATCTGAAAGGCACATCCGCATTTGATACACCTTTGCCCTATCACAGCTGGAAAATTGATGGTGGTAGTATGCAACGGGCATTAGAAGTAGTATTGCGGCGTCAGCCAGATGTTGTTGTTGATACCGAACAGCCAGATGTGGTCGTAAAAGTAATTGCTGCTACTCAGGATTCAACTACATCTTCTGTAGACTTGTCCGGTGGAGCCAGTGAATATTTGTTATCACTGAACGTTACGGTACAAGCTTATCGCCACGACCTGCCATTAGGAGATCCGATTCAAGTAACTGTAAATCGTTATATGGATTATTCTGATCATGAAGTGCTGGCAAAAGAAAACGAGCAAAACATGATTTGGCATGACATGCGTACCGATGCAGCAGAACAAATAGTGCGGCGTTTGGCTTTTCTTCCCGTCAATACCACAGAATGAGTGAAATATCTATCCATCCTCTGGCCGCAGCATATCTGATTCATGGTGAAGAAGATTTATTGCGGCTAGAGACTATAGACAAGATTAGAACCGGCGCACGTGAGCAGCATTATTCTGAGCGTGAAGTCGTCATAATTGAATCCGGCTTTGATTGGTCATCTCTATTGGCTTCAGTACAATCTGTAGGTTTATTTGCTGATAAAAAACTATTGGAAATACATTTGCCATCTGGCAAACCTGGCAAAGAAGGTGCGGCAATACTACAGCAACTTGCTGAGCATCTACCGGAAAGCACTTGTCTGATGCTGATATTGCCTAAACTGGAACGTACACAAATACAGAGTAAATGGTTTGCGAGCTGGGCTAAAGTCGCTCAAGTCTTTGAAGCCAAAGCAGTCAGCCAGACAGCTTTACCTCAATGGATAAAAAAACGCTTAGCTGAAGAAAAGCTTAGCATCGACAACGATGCTTTAGCACTATTTGCCGAAAAAGTGGAAGGTAATCTTCTAGCGGCAAAACAGGAAATTGACAAAATTGTACTCATTCATCCTGCTGGTCATATTGTTACACTGCCTGAAGCACAAGCTGCAGTGGCAAACGTGGCGCGATTTGATGTATTTCAGCTATCAGCTGCATGGATGAGTGGCAATTCCGAAAGGATGGTACGACTGCTTGATGGACTGGCAGCAGAGAGCAATGAACCAGTATTACTTTTATGGGTAATCAGTGAGGACATCCGTACCTTATTACGCTTACTGGCAGCACAAAAACAAGGAAAACCCCTCAGCGAATTACGCCAAAGCCTGCGCTTATGGGGAGAAAAACAGACTCTGGCTCCGCTGGCAGCCAAACGCATTGGTGTAAAACGTTTACTAGGCGCTTTGCAGACATGTGCGCACATCGACAGACAAATCAAAGGTGTGGAAGAGGGTGATGCATGGTCTGAAGTTAAGCACCTGTTTCTGACTTTGACAGCTTGATTACCATGCAAACTAATTCTCTTCCATATCGCAATAAATGTGACAAAAAATGAAAACAGTTGAAAAAAGCGTTTTAGTACTCCATAGTGCCGAGCACATATTTGATCTAGTCAATAACGTTGAAGATTATCCTCAGTTTTTGCCATGGTGTAATCGAACAGAAATTTTAAAAAGAGATGAACATTCACTTGAAGCAGTGTTGCATATGGATTACATGAAAATACGCCAATCCTTTGCTACTCGGAATATCAATCACAGACCTCACAAAATACAAATGAGTTTGCTTAACGGCCCGTTTCGCCGGCTAGAAGGTTTCTGGCAGTTTACCCCTATCGATAATTTAGGCTGTAAAATTGATTTTCGCTTGGAATATGAATTTTCTAGTGCCGTACTTTCAGCACTAATTGGACCTGTTTTCAACCATATAGCTACTACACTAGTAGATGCATTTATTCAGGAAGCCGACAGACGCTATGATGACTGATATTATGGTTGAAGCCGTGTACGCAACATCTGAATGTCAGCATCTATGGCAAGGTAAAGTCGCAGCGGGAACCACAGCACGTCAGGCATTATTAGAATCAGATCTGCCACAACAATTTCCACAAATTGATTTTCGTACAGCCCCTATAGGTGTATTTGGCAAAAAAATTAAAGATGATTACATCCTGTGCAACTGGGATCGCATAGAAGTTTACCAGCCATTACTTATCGACCCAAAAGAAAATAGACGTCGTAAAGCACAACAAAAAAAGTAATCCGTTTTTTCTTGTATTTAATTATCTTACTTGCAAAACATTCTAAGGAAAATCTATGTCCCAAATACGGCTCATAGTAGGTCTGGGCAATCCGGGCACAGAGTATGAACATACACGTCACAACATCGGTTTTGATTTTGTCGATGAACTGGCCAGATTATGGAAAACCAGTTTCAGAGAAGAAAAAAAATTTTTTGGACAAATCGCACGAGTTAATCAGCCTAATAGAGAAATCTGGCTATTAAAGCCATTTACATACATGAATAAATCAGGCACTTCTGTTCTGGCGCTGGCAAAATTTTATAAAATTACACCTGCAGAAATTTTAGTAGTTCATGATGAGCTTGACATACCTTGCGGACAGGTAAGATTCAAACAAGGTGGTAGCAATGGTGGTCACAACGGCTTAAAAGATATTCAGGCGTGGCTTGGCAGCCCAGATTTTTATCGCTTACGCCTTGGCATCGGCCATCCCGGCGACCGTAACCTTGTTGTCAGCTATGTATTGCATAAACCACAAGCCCAGGAACAAAACTTAATCAATGAAGCAATTCAAAAGTCACTGACAGCTATGCCTTTACTACTTGAAGGCGAATACAGTAGCGTACAACAACGATTACACAGTAAATGAATTTTGAAAGTTAAAGTAATGAAATACCGTGATTTACGAGAATTCATTGCCATGCTCGAGCAGCAGCAGCTATTAAAACGGGTTCAGATCCCTGTATCACCATATCTGGAAATAACCGAAATAGCAGATCGGGTATTACACAAACAAGGGCCGGCTTTGCTGTTTGAAAAAACAGTCAGTCAGTCAGGAAAACCATATAATTTTCCGGTTTTAGCCAATTTGTTTGGCACAGCAGAGCGAGTGGCCATGGGTATGGGCGCAGAAAGTACTGCTCAATTAAGAGAGATAGGCAAAACTCTAGCTTATTTGAAAGAGCCTGAACCGCCCAAAGGTATTAAAGACGCCTTTGCCAAACTTCCTTTACTCAAAGATTTATGGAGTATGGCGCCACATATCACAAAAAAAGCACTCTGTCAGGAAATCATTCTTGAAGGAGATGCCGTCGATTTAACGCAGCTTCCTATTCAGAAATGCTGGCCAGAAGATGCAGCGCCACTCATAACATGGGGATTAACCGTCACCCGCGGACCGGACAAAAAACGTCAGAATCTTGGTATTTACCGACAGCAATTACTGGGAAAAAACAAACTCATTATGCGCTGGCTAGCACACCGTGGTGGAGCACTTGATTTTCAGGCATTTAAACAAAAATATCCTCATAAGCCTTATCCTGTATCAGTTGTACTTGGCTGTGATCCGGCCACCATACTGGGAGCAGTTACTCCCGTACCAGACAGCTTGAGCGAATATCAGTTTGCCGGATTATTAAGAGGTTCACGTACCGAACTAGTAAAATGCATTGGTAACGATTTACATGTACCAGCCAGAGCAGAAATTGTGCTTGAAGGCGTGATACAGCAAGATGAAATAGCGCTGGAAGGCCCATATGGAGATCACACGGGTTATTACAATGAACAGGATTATTTTCCAGTTTTCACCGTAGAACGTATCACTATGCGTGAAAATGCTATCTACCACAGCACCTACACTGGCAAACCGCCAGATGAGCCTGCTGTTTTAGGCGTTGCCTTAAATGAAGTATTTATTCCTCTATTACAAAAGCAGTTTCCTGAAATAATTGATTTTTATCTTCCTCCCGAAGGATGTTCTTATCGTATGGCTATTGTCAGCATGAAAAAACAATATGCTGGACATGCCAAAAGGGTCATGATGGGATGTTGGAGCTATTTGCGGCAATTTATGTATACCAAATACATAATTGTTGTGGATGATGATATCAACATACGTGACTGGAAAGAAGTCATTTGGGCTATTACCACTCGCATGGATCCCGTACGGGACACAACACTAATCGATCATACACCAATAGATTATCTCGATTTTGCCAGCCCCATCAGTGGTCTAGGAGGTAAGATGGGATTGGATGCTACCAATAAATGGCAAGGAGAAACCAACCGTGAATGGGGCAAAGTGATACGTAAAGATGCAACAACCATAGCCAAAATCGATTCAATATGGCAAGATTTAGGTTTATAAATTGCTATTGGCTCCATGCAGTTTAAAAAATTTAGCAGCATAATCAACATATGGTATGCACATGAATAGTAAGATATTTAATCAAATCTGTACTATCTGTTTCAAACTGTGCACACTTTTTATATTAACTGCCTGTCAGACATTACCGTCACTTCAGGGACGAACAACAGAAACTCATGTTGCAGCCGATATCCCAACTTCATTAGCTTATGCAAATGCTTCTCTTGTTAGCCAGCATCCGGGATTTTCGGGTATATACCCACTTGATGATGGCCATGAAGCCTTTGCAGCACGTGTTGCCTTGATACGTGCAGCTGAGAAAAGTTTGGATGTTCAGTATTACATATGGCGCAATGACACATCTGGGCAGCTATTATTCCACGAACTTGTCTTAGCTGCTCAGCGAGGTGTACATGTCCGTCTACTGTTGGACGACAATAACACTGTAGGGCTGGATAAAGTTCTCACGGCTCTCAATCAGGAGCCTAATATCGAAATCCGATTATTTAATCCTTTTATCCATAGGCACTGGCGCGCTTTAAGTTACATTACCGACTTTGCGCGATTAAACCGACGCATGCACAACAAATCCATCACTGCAGATAATCAGGCTACCATTCTTGGTGGGCGTAATATCGGTGATGAGTATTTCGATATGGGAAAAGGTACGTTGTTTGTTGACTTGGATATTCTCGCCATAGGTCCTATCGTCAATCAGGTTTCTAATAATTTCGATCGCTATTGGAACAGTGCATCTGCATATGATTTTAGCAGCATAGTTCACAGACGCAACAAACTTCAACCTAGTATGACAGTATTTAAGCGGCGTAGTTTCAACCGTTTGCGTGCAGATAGCTATGACAATGCCTATAATCGTGACAATTTCGTCAATCGCTTACTAGATGGCTCACTTGATTACCAGTGGGCACATTTAATTTTAGTAAGTGACAATCCAGAAAAAGCATTACCTAAAAGTAAAAAGGAAACAGCTAAGCAAAATATCGAGACAGGTCTTGTAATTGCTTCAGATATAAAAGATACCAATCATCAACCTGTCATAAAATATGAAAAAGCCAGTTTAACTCTGAATGCACTTGCCGCATCAGTTGTTGAACCACAAAAAGATTTACTGGTTATAACTCCTTATTTTGTACCAACTCAAACGGGTCTAAAATATCTGCAAAAGCTCAGAGAAGAAGGGGTAAAAATCAGAATTCTTACCAACTCACTGGCTGCAACAGATGTACCAGTAGTTCATTCCGGCTATTCCCGCTACCGTATTCCTTTATTAAAAGAAGGTGTTGAAATATACGAACTGAAAAATCAGGGTTTTATCAAAGGTCACCGAGACAGGGCATTTACAGGTAATTCTGAATCCAGTCTTCATGCCAAAACATTTACTATAGATGGACAACAGCTTTATATCGGTTCCCTGAACTTTGACCCACGTTCCGCCAGACTCAACACCGAAATGGGTGTTGTTATTCAATCACCCGAAATGGCACAATATATGAATCAGGCCATCAATGAGGCATTACCAGACGTGACTTATCAAGTAAAACTCTCACCTGAGGGAAAACTAGAATGGTTGAAAAATAACGACAAAAATCAAATCAGGGTTTATCATCATGACCCAGATACCAGTGTGTGGAAACGTGCTTGGGTAAAAATACTATCATGGTTACCATTGGAAAGCTTGCTTTAAGACCTTAACTAAAATTATCTAATCTCAATTAACACTCAAAAATACAAGGTAAAGCTAATGCTGCTATTTATCGACAATTACGATAGTTTCACCTACAACATCGTGCAATACCTTGGTCAGCTAGGTGAAACAATAACCGTTAAAAACAATGATGAAATAACTCTGAAAGATATAGAATCCTTAGCTCCAAATAAAATTGTCATCGGCCCAGGTCCCTGTACACCGAAAGAGGCAGGAATATCAGTAGCCACTATCCATCATTTCGGCGGCAAAATCCCTATTCTGGGTATTTGTCTTGGACATCAGGCCATTGGCTTTGCTTATGGAGGCAATATAGTCCGTGCAAAAAAAGTAATGCATGGTAAAATTTCGCCTGTTTATCATCACAACAATTCATTGTTCACTGGCCTGCCTAATCCAGTAAATTGCACCCGTTACCATAGTCTGGTTATAGAAAAAGAAACTTTACCAGACAGTCTTGAAATCACCGCATGGACAGATGATAACGAAATTATGGGTATCAGACACCGCTCCCTTAGAATAGAGGGGGTACAGTTTCATCCTGAAGGCTTACTCACAGAATATGGCCATCAGATGTTACAAAATTTTTTAGAGCAACACCCATAACCATAATCAAATCTGCAAAACGAAATCTACTCTAGAAAGAATAAATATGATTACGCCGCAACAGGCTCTAAACCGTCTACTGGACAATAACGAATTATTTTACGATGAAATGACCGACTTAATGCGCCAGATTATGAATGGGGAAGTGGCGCCAGAAATCATAGCTGCCATACTAATTGGTTTACGTATCAAAGTAGAAAGCGTATCTGAAATTGCCGCCGCAGCAACAGTCATGCGTGAATTTTCCACTAAAGTACCCGTACAACATCGGGATCATTTGGTAGATATTGTAGGTACCGGAGGCGACAATGCTCATACTTTCAATATTTCAACTACCAGTATGTTCGTCGTAGCCGCAGCAGGTGCCAAAGTTGCCAAGCATGGTGGGCGTTCAGTATCCTCTTCAAGTGGTTCTGCCGATATTATCGAAGCCATGGGCGCGGCTCTCGAACTAACGCCCGAACATGTAGGCGAATGTATTGATCAGCTAGGTGTCGGATTTATGTATGCCCCCAATCATCACAACAGCATGCGTTATGTTGCTCCGGTACGCCGAGCGCTTGGCGTACGTACCGTATTTAACATCTTAGGGCCACTAACCAATCCGGCAGAAGCATCAAATCAGGTTTTAGGTGTATTCCACATAGATTTAGTGGGTATATTATCACGTGTACTGAAACAGCTAGGCAGCAAACATGTGCTTGTTGTTCATGGCAGCGATGGCCTAGATGAAATTACGCTCACTGGAACAACCCGCGTAGCCGAATTGAAAAACGGTACTATCATGGAATATGATATTCATCCAGCACAATTCGACATGCCGGTTATCGAAGACCTGAAACCCCTTAAAGTAGCCAACAGCGAAGAATCACTGCATATCATGAACGCTGTATTAAACGGAGAAAAAGGACCTTGTCGTGATATCGTCGTTTTGAATGCGGCTGCTGCCATTTATGCATCCGATATCACTACCTCATTGGAAGAAGCAGTGGATTTAGCAATTACTGCCATTGATTCTGGAAAAGCCAAAACCAAACAGACCGAATTTATTCAGAAAACACAACAATTAGCTGCCATACAGAAAACTTAACATGCAGCAAGCTTGCAGATGTTCACCCTGCGTCGCTGCAATTAATCGTTTACAATAAACGCTACAAACCGTCAACAAACACATTAATATTATGTTAGACATTCAAATACTCCGACAAGACATAGACACAGTTGCCCGAAAATTACAAACCCGTGGTTTCCAGCTGGATATTGCAGCATTCACCCAACTAGAACAGCAACGCAAACAATTGCAGATTCGTACTGAAGAACTGCAAGCTAAACGCAATAGCCTGTCCAAACAGATTGGCGCCTTGAAAAGCCAGGGTAAACATGATGAAGCCAACGAAGTAATGACCGAAGTAGGCAAAATTAAAACAGAGCTCGAACAGACTGATCAGAATTATCAAAATATACAAAGCCAGATAGATAATTTAATCCTAACCATACCCAACCTTCCTCATGACGATGTACCAATAGGAAAAAACGAAACCGAAAACGTAGAAATCAGACGTGTTGGTACACCACGGCAATTTGATTTTCAGATTAAAGACCATGTCGATCTTGGCGAACCACTAGGCTTAGACTTTAAAACAGCTTCAGAACTGTCTGGTGCCCGTTTTGCATTAATGCGTGGTCCGATAGCACGACTACACAGAGCATTAGCACAATTTATGCTTGATACTCATACACAGAAGCATGGATATGTTGAGCATTACACCCCTTATATAGTTAATCCCGAAATACTCGTAGGTACAGGACAGCTCCCTAAATTTGCTGAAGACATGTATAAAGTTACTTGCGGCGGAGAAGAAAACAATCAGGAACAATATCTGATTTCTACCGCAGAAATCACCCTTACCAATACCGTACGTGAACGCATTCTGAGTAAGGAAGAATTACCGAAGAAATTAACCGCACATTCACCGTGCTTCCGCTCCGAAGCCGGATCATACGGTAAAGACACACGCGGACTGATACGACAGCACCAGTTTGATAAAGTAGAAATGGTACAGATTCAGTATCCTGAAAATTCTTATGCTGCACTTGAAGAAATGGTTGGTCATGCAGAAAAAATACTTCAGCTTCTGGAATTACCCTATCGAGTAATCGTATTATGTACAGGAGACATGGGCTTCAGTGCAGCCAAAACATACGATCTAGAAGTGTGGGTACCTGCACAGAATACCTATCGAGAGATTTCCAGTTGTTCAAACTGTGAAGATTTTCAGGCACGACGTATGCAAGCGCGCTTTAAAGATAGCGAGGGTAAAAACCAGCTAGTGCATACATTAAACGGTTCCGGTTTAGCTGTCGGCCGCACATTAGTAGCTGTGCTAGAAAATCATCAGAATGAAGATGGTAGCATCAACATTCCTGTCGCTTTACAACCTTATCTAGGGGGACAAAGCATATTAAAAGCACAAGCAGATACTTTATAAATCATTGAATTTGAATATTTCTATCAAAATTTAAAGGACAATATAACTGATCCACTGTATATATTGTCCTTTAATGTAAAGACGAGTATAATTACCTCCCTGTTGGGTCGTTAGCTCAGTTGGTAGAGCAGTGGACTCTTAATCCATTTGTCCAGGGTTCGATCCCCTGACGACCCACCACTGATTATTACATTATATTCAATACTTTATCCAGCCCTTTTGATGTTAATGAATAATCCATTGGTTTGCTGGTTTTGACATTTTTTTGACATTTTTTTGACATTTTTTTGACATTTTTTTGACATGTACCTGTCATGAGGTTGTCAATCTTTGCTGCTTGCGTGTGCAAATTTTCATTGTCCAGATGAGCGTACTTTTGCACCATTTCTAACGATTGCCAGCCTCCCATTTCTTTTAGTTCATATAGCGATACTCCGTTCTGTACCAACCAGCTAGCCCATGTATGGCGCAAATCATGCCAGCGGAAGTCACTAATCTGCGCTTTGTCTAAAGCCTTGTACCATAATTTGTAATTCAGCTTTAACACAGGATTGTGTTTGGTGTTTAAAAAAACATATTTCGGATGCTTGCCTACTTGATGTACTAATACCTCCATCGCAGTGTCGTTCAATGCTAGATCAAACGGCTCCCCCGACTTCATCTCGTCCGGATAGTACTGGCACGTTCGTCTGAGAAAATCTATCTGATCCCATTTCAAACTAAATATATTGTGCTGCCTAAGACCCGTCGCTAAATTGAATTTTGCCATTAATGCCATATAGGTCGGCAAGCAATTTAATAACCTCGCCGCTTCTTCCGGCTTTAGCCAGCGAACACGCTTCTTGGCTTCCTTGAATTGCTTAAAATAAACTTGTTCATCTAACATGTCCCATTCACGCACGCAGGCATTTAAAATCGCTCTGATCAACGACAAATACCTGTTTTTAGTGCTATTGGAACAATCTTTCTCTTTGATTATCGACATAATCATGTTTCTGTTTATTTCATGTAAATATACTCCACGTAGTTGCTGTAAATTCCTCAGTCGACTTATATCAGCGTCAATACTCTTTTTTACTCCCTCCTTTTCTTCTAGCCATCTAAGTGCAGCATCGTCCCATAAATACTTGGGCTTATCGCCTAGCCGTTCTTGTCGCCATAATTCATGCTTTAATTTGTCGTGATATTCCTCCGCAAGTTTTTCATTTTTGGTTTTAGTCGAGCGTCTAATTCTTTTTCCACTTTCTGTTTGGATATCAATATACCAGAAGCCATTGGGGTGCTTAAACAACATGTTTGGTTCCTATCATTCCGAACCGCCTGCGCGGTCAATTCTTCTTTATTGCTAATGTATTCGTCAAGGCGCGTTCTTCTAATAACATAGCCTCTACCAATTTTGGCTGCTCTTAATTCGCCGCGCTGTATAGCATCTCTAATCGTTTGCGCATTGCATTTGCAATACACAGCGGCCGTTTCGCATGTAAAGGTTTCTTCCATTTTTAATCCACAAAAATAGCCAGCTATTTAGCTGGCTGTGTTTGTATTCTGCTGGTTAGAAGAGGGTTGGATTAAATTAATTTTGCCCATTTCACCCAAATTTTGGCGTAACCATTGAAAATAATATTTTCGGCATCTACTGTTCACCAACATTACTGCGCCGCCATTTTTAGCTTTGGGCATGGATATATCGTCTATCGGGATGTAATGAGTAATCTCTTCTAATGTGCATAGCGACCATTCTGGCGGGTCGGTAGAGTATAAATAATCTATACACAAGCTATCCTCTAGTTCATTGGTACCACGCGCAATTAAGTAGATGCCTTTTTTAGTAGGCCACCCATCTTTTTCTACTGAATGCCAATTAATATGATTAATCATCCCTAAATCCTTAATGGTTAAAAACCCAAATGCTTAAGCCCACCTGTTGGTGGGCTTGTATAAGTGGGATTGCATAGTTTATTTCGGTTTTTCGATGTATCCATCGAAAGGAATATAATGGGTTGGGTCTTCATCATCATCCCATGAATCCCAATGGATTCTACCCGGTTTATAACTATCAATAGATACCTCACCATTACAATACACAATATAATCCTTTGATAATTCAGGGTTACCATTTTCTTCAATACTTATCCAGCCGGGCAAAATGGTGAGACTATCAAGTTCTAGTAACTCGCCTATAATATTTGCTACATGCTTAGCATCTCTGGCTTTAGTGTATAAAAAACCATTAGCTAGCAATTTATTTAGCCGACTGTCTGAAGCCTTGAAAATGTGGCTGCAATACCCTTTAGAGTCTAGCGGGTTAGGTGTATACACTTTTGTACCATCTTTAGGAGGCGTTTGAAGGGGTGTTGAAATATCTGGCATTTTATTCTCATTGAAGTAATTGGGATGTTGTAAACCTGTAATACGCTGCGATTAAATCCAAAAATTAAAGCCAGCTACTTAGCTGGCAAAGTTTGAATATCAATATAAACTAAATGTTTTGATTAGCCTTTACACATGCAAGCCATACTTCCCATAGTCTCTGAGTTTCAGGATACTCATAACGCAGATTATCTTGATAATCTCGCATAGCTCTTGATCTGAGAGGCACGCTGTATTTAATTGATGCTAGGTGCTTTTCGAACATTAGTCTTTGTTGCGCAATTTCTTTTGAGTCTTTCCTGCTGTTCATACAACCTCCAACAAAAGGCCAGCTAAACCGCTGGCTTTAATAACAGGATAGGCATATTTAAACTACTGCCTATTCGCTTGCTGTATTTCTTTCACAAAATCAATTACCCGTGAAGCATCACCAAAATACGACTTGTTCTTGTATACGTATTTATCTTGAGTAGGATAAAACATGACGTTACCCATGTACGTCCTGATGCATACACCGTGTTTACCGGAGCTTGAATAATTAAGCCCACTTTCCTGTAAAATATGCATATTACTTATATAGTTATCGCTGTTAACCATTTTTTATCCTCGCTTCATTGCTTGAAGCAACATATCCTGCACACTGCGCTTACTATTTCGTCTCTCTACCACCAGCTCATCTACAGTATCCGCAGCAATAATGTGATAAATGAAAACAGGGCGGTCATGGCCGGCTTGTAGCTGTCGGGTTGGCCCTATTCGTTCAACTATTTGTTGGTACTGTTCAAGATCCCACCAATGGCTAAAAAACACTAATATGTTCCCGCCGTCCTGCAGGTTGAGCCCGTGGCCGGCGCTGGCAGGATGCGCCAGCAGAATAGGGATCTTGCCTGCGTTCCAATCCCTGATCGTTTGGGGGTCTTGGTCCAATACTCGGCTTTGGGGAAACGCTTTTTGGATTCTGGCCAAATCACTTTTAAAGTGATAGGCCACTAATACAGGCATTCCTGAAGCCTCATTAATAATAGATTCGAGCGCCTGCAATTTCAAATCGTGCACTTCTGCCCAGTCTTTACTGTCATCCTTATAGATCGCCCCGTTGGCCAACTGCAGACACTTAATTGTTTTTGCCGCGGCATTGTCCGCTTCAATAGTGCAGTTTTCTATTTGCAGAAACATTTCCCGCTCTAAATCACGATACATTTTGCGCGCATTGTGCGGTAAAGTAATGCAGACGTTCGTTACTATAGGATCCTTGATGTCAAAGTAGTCTTTCGCATCCAGTGTCAAACATATATCCCTCAAACGATCATGGATTTCTTCCTGCGCGCCGGGAAGCAACTCTTGCCTGACCGCAAAAGGGCTGTTTCCAACTCGCACTGGGCGAAACCATCGATTTACAAATGCAGTGTAGCTGCGCCCAAGACGCAACCCTTTATCCAGAAAATATAATTGCCCCCAAAGGTCAAGTATACCGTTGGGCGAAGGTGTGCCTGTAAGTTCAATGAAACGTTCGCTCAGGAATGCAACTTGTGCCAATGAGCGAGCGCGCTTACCTCCTTGACGACTGCGATATGATTTGAGCTTGGTGGACTCGTCTGCCACCACTGTATCGAACGGCCAGCGGTTACCCAGCTCTTCAATCAACCATGGAATGTTTTCGTAATTGATAGTGTATATTTCTGCATCCTGTAACAAAGCTGCGCGCCGCTGTTTGGCGTCACCTACTATAGGTACCACTTCGGATGTTATGTGCCCCCATTTTCGTGCCTCATCTGGCCACGTACTGGCGGCAACGCGCAGAGGAGCCAACACCAATTTCGGATGGCTTGATAGAAGGCTTAAGCCATCTAGTGCAGTTAGTGTAGACACTGTTTTACCCATGCCCATGCCAGCCCAAATTGCAGTGCGGGGCTTTTCATAAATGCATTTAATAATAAGTTCCTGATACGCCCGCGGAGTGAAATCTCTCATCCGAATATCTCCTTAATCTTATTCAGGTCATCTATCACTAGTACCGTCTGACCTGCTTCTGATAAGCGCTGGTGCTCTCGCACCTGATGGGGTTTAGCGCGCTCTCCCGGGGCTTTAAGTTCGACCCATATCAATCTACCCGGCAGCATAATCAAGCGGTCTGGCGCTCCCCGATGCCCGATAAACTGTACCTTCCGGCAGTAGCCTCCCGCCGCTTTTACCGCCTTAACAAGGGCTTTTTCGATTACGGATTCCCTCATACCTTGTTAATCCTTTCTATAGCGGTAGTCTTCAAATCCGGCGGCAGCAAGGGGTAATCCTTGTGCCCATGAAGGATTTGTAGCCATAAGCGAAGCGAGCGCTTCGTGTGAAAAAGCACCGTTATCCGGTGCTTCACTGATAATTTCATCATGCACGGTCAGCACTATCCTATATCCCGCTGCCTCAATTTTAGGCATGGAGTCCGCCAAGATATCGCGGGCAACGGCCTGCGTTACGTTCTCTACGAGCTTGCCGCCGTAAGTCTTGATACGTGTCCATTTTTTCTTATACTGGTCTATACCCATATAAGACAATTTATCTTCATCATTTACACATGCGGCGGGGTAGCAAACAAACCGTCCTGAAGGCAGGCGAATGCGCAACCATGCGCCTTGTCTGTCCAGCGTTAGCCTTCTGCACTGCATTGTTCGCCCTGTGCTTATGACCTTGACAGCGGCACGCTCAAGGTCTTTCCAGAATGTAGACACCTTAATATGTGCCTGACGCCATGTACGCTTAAACGAATCACAAACGCACCATACGGTGTTAGACAGCCCGAAAGTAGGCCGCTTTTGCTCAACAAACCAATCCCAAGCGCGCTGCGCTTCCTGCCATATCTCGTCAGGAATTACGGCCTGTTCTGCCATGGCTTCCAGATCAATACCGTAATTGGCCGCGAACGTAAGGAACGCACCCACACCACCTTCATATCCGAGCCCCAGTTCCATAACTTTACCAATCTGACGTTGTGATTTATTAACGTCTTCTGGACGTATATTAAAAGCTTTGGCATAAGCCAGCTTATACAGGTCATGCCCTGTACCCCTGTCATAATCACGAAACGCCTCCAGCTTCCATTCCTCCCCAGCCAGCCATGCCAGAACACGACCTTCAATATTAGAAAGGTCAGCAATCACCAGCTTGCTACCTGCAGGGGCCACGATACAACCTCTGATTGCTGATGACGTTAACTCCATAATATCGTCATAAACAAGCTCCGCGCCGCCAGCTTTAAGCGCTGTTATGCCTAAATTGATATCATCCTGCTTTAAAGTAGGACGGGGCAGATTCTGCGGTTGAAACATTCGGCCCGCCCAACGCCCTGTGCGTGTAGCACCATCAAACTGCAGCGTGCCCCGCAGTCTTCCATCGGCACTAGTTGACCTGAACAGTGTTTTATATTTGGCAGTACTTGTCGTAGCTGTATTAAGACGTAATAGCAATAACTCCTTAACAGCTTCAGGCAAATCAGGATCATTCAGCCGTCTTTCTAACGTAGATTTCTGCATATCCGGCAGCTCAATACCGTATGCTTCCAGTATGTACTTTAGTAAAGCATCACGCTTATTTGCCGATACTACATCGCCGTTAGTTGCCTTTGATGTTTTACTTGCCAGGACTTTCTGCGCGAGGTCAATAGCCTTAATCGCATTACAAACCAGCTCTGTATCGATACACACACCGCGATCATTAATACGTTGATCTAGGTGCCACAGCGCCAGTTCGCTACTTAAGTAATTCCATTTTGGGGTTAGTTTATCTATCTCGCGCATGGCTTCAACGTCTAAGCGCGCATACTCAACAAAACGCTGCCACTCTTCAGGGTGGGTGTGTTGACTCGCGCGCCGTAATTTAGAGCTTTTCGGCCGAGGTTTGCAGAACAACAAAATCAACCTCCGCCCCTCCTTATCCTTGGCTTTATCCGAGGGTAACCTAAAAACCTCACTAAGTACCCCCAGCCGGCCGGGTAGTGAGTGTGCAAACGCTTTAACCATAGTGTCATACCATCGCTCAATCGGTAATGTATAACCGTGCGCAGCCAGTACGGTACGGTCAAAATGGCTGTTATGCGCAACCACGTAGTAATCTGGGTCGTTCCACACCTGCAGTAACTCTTCATTAAACTGCCCACCGATAATGACTTTAGCCGGAGCATCGCCGATGGCATACGCTATCAACAATATCTCCGAATTTGACGCATAAACATGCGTCCCGCAGGTAAGTAAATTAACCTCGCTGAAGGTTTCAAGGTCGATATATAATTTAGGCATTTCAAACCTCTATAAAAATGCCAGCATTTTGCTGGCGTCTATTTAGTAATCTGCAATTAAGGTTTGGTCATTTGTGCTTTTAATTTTTGAATTTTTCAGACACTTCGATTCACGCAGTTGTTCAAACATATGCCTACGTCACATCTGTTTAATCAAAACAAAGAAGAAAACTAAATACGTGCACATAAAAAAGACTGCGATAAGCGCAGTCATTTGTATCTTAATCATATTATTCCCTTTTTCAATACAATCCATCTTGTGCTATTTACCCTTGTCCTTAAAGACAAATAGCAAAACATGCTGCAACACCACATAAACCGAATAGTAAAACCGCCCTTGAAAAAAGGGCGGCGAGTTCATTTATTAAATGCTTTTGCTAAACACTATTCATAAAAAAAATCCAGCTAAAAGCTGGTTGTTTCAATAATTGATGCTTTGATAGGACTAAATCAGATCACTGAAATCTTCATCAGCGTCGCTATCCGGTACTGCTAAATCGGCAAACTCATCTTCTGTGGCCGCTCCGCCACCGCTAAAGGCATCACCATCTTTGACAAACTGCACGCCACGCAGACTGGCATTGATCCTTTTACCAAAATTATTATCCTGCACCCAAATGTCTACAATGGCATTAACGTAGCAACCTGCATATGGTCGACCGTCTGAAGAATCTAAATGCGTTTTCGCATCTTTATCCAACACCAACGGCTTAACTGAATTACTGGCACTTAGATACAAATTACCCTCGTAACCATCATAATCTTTTAAATTTCCATCGTGTAAACAGGTACGATCCGAAGCGCTTAGTTTTTTTAATTCCAGCTCCGCCTTAGCCCCCCATTTATCTTTAGCTGCTTGTGCTACGGCGGTGTTGACCGCCTTAGCATTTTCGCTGTTAGGCTCCATCAGAAAATTGGCGGCAAACCTTGGCTCGCTACCATTAACACTACTGGCTTGAAAAAGATTGGGGAAAGATAAACGTACGCCTTTTAAAATACATTTCATAATAATGATTCCTTATATAAGTTAAACTAAAGCTTCAAAATCTGCAGCCACGTCCATGACGAGAGCAGGGCGTTTATCTGATTCTGGAGCGATAGCCAGAGAGCCGGGCTTTTGTGTAATGAGTTCTGCCACTTTATTCCATTGACGCGGGCTAACCGTACCTGCCTTGCACAGCTTTTCAAGTGCCGATGGTGAGATGAGCTTCCAAACATACATCTCATCTTTTTTGAGGCGCATGGATTTAAGAACTGCTTCCGCTGTCTCCTCATCCCGCCAAGATTTAGCCCCGCGTCGTCCTTCAACCAGCTTAAAGCCCGGTATCCTTTCTCCAGCATTCATTTTAGATGCAGCCGTTTTACGTATCGCAGTACACCACGATTCGATAAAATCCAGCGCAGCCAGTTTGCGGGCAAGTAGGGCGTTATCATCCTTGGGTATGGGCGCTTGCTCAATCTGAGGCAATACCGGCTGATCAAGGTCAACAGAACCCTCTGTCAGCATCTCCATAACCTTCTGAGCTGCTGCAGGGCAATCCGCCTTTGCTTTACAAAAATGGCATTGAGGCTCGCCCGGATTTAAATCATCAGAAGATGTACCTTTCTGCAAACAGGTAAGAGCTCTACCTCCTGCAACGCGTGCGCGATCAACGAAGTTTTCGATACTCTTTGGACCTCGTGCATCACAATCGAATTCACTGATATTATTGAGTCGTGGTTGCACAATTACCAATCGCACTCGCTTAAACTCATTAATCAGCGCATATTCTTCTAACGCCGCGGCTGCGTACAGGCAAAGCTGTTCATTACGGTTGGCATCAACTTTTACACCACGCCCATACTTCAAATCTACAATTACCAATTCATCATCGAGCAATACAACTGCATCAGCGGTACCAAAAGCATTGTCTTCCCCCGTGATATCGGAGATTGGAAGTGCTTGCTCTACAAACAATTGACCCCCGAGAGCGCGAACATAATCAATATATGTTTGTACGTGTCTGGCCATGTCGTCATCAACAACGAACTCCGTTCCGGCGATTTCCTTACGTTGCCCAATGCAAGTAGATGCATCAGCGCCCGTGTTCAAACAATATGCGGCTACTTCATGTGCAACAGTACCTTCAGCGGCATACTCTGAAGTAACATCAGGGTAACTAGATTCCATGACTACGCTTCCCGGACACCTGATCCATCTGTGTGAAAATGAAGGTGATAATCTTGCATGTTGCATGTTCCTTACTCCATTGCGATCCTACATAGCCGAACAAGTTCCCCATACTGAGAGGGGTTAAGATCAGGTAACTTGCTTACCCCTAGGGTTTGCAGAATCTCAACTCCTTCCTTTTTACCTTTGATTTTTAGCAGTTCAACAAATGCACTTTTAGCCTCTTCAATAGAAGCGATGTTTCCATCGGTTACATTAGCTTCAGGTTTAGCTGCTGGTGTCTTTTTAGAGGTTTCAGCCTCATCTGACTTGCTTTCTGCTACAGGGGTGGGTTCTTTAATATCTTCTTTAGAACTCCCTTTAGCGGGTGTAGCGTTATTTGAGATAAGAACATCCATGATTTTTGCTAATAAATCGTTAGTGCGGTCGATCTTTGCTTCAAGTGTCATTTTTCCTGCTCCTTGTTTTTCCTACTTACCATTAAAAAAACTGCGTGCCTGAACTATAAAATCCAGACACGCTTGTAATTCTTCGCTGTCTTCGTACCCGTACTTTTGCAGCGTTTCTAGTACAGATACAGCACCTTGCAGATCTCCCTTACAAGCTTCAACCAGTTCTACAATTTCTTCTTCGGACACACCTAGATCGTCATAAAGCATTTCTTTATAGTCATCAGGATTAACGTATTCCATCCTTTCTTCCAGCCTTTTACGCAACTCTGCTTCCAGATACGACTCGGTAAGGCTGTTAGATACTTGACTTGCATAACTTAGAAGTTCTTCGTCGGTCAGGTGGCTATACGGAGTTTTACTAGTATTCATTTCTCTGGCTCCAGTACTGCAGCATTCATAGGGTCATAATCCTTGCTGTCCATAATTTCCCTCATTCGTTTGACTTCTCTGCCTGCCGCATTCTCTTTAGCTTCCATTAAGCAAAGGTCCGTACACCTCGCTTTTTTAGGTGGGTACGGCTTTATAGAGAGAACAGCGGCCATAAAAAATGCCACCAATATGGTGGTCATCAACTTACGCATCTTTAACTCCCTCATTCTTGATAAGGGCGCCCTGTACCCTAGCTATTCTTACAAGGCGTAATTTTCTATCTGTACATTAAATATCTCGCGTTTATTTGCTGATAGATTTAGTATTTTAGAATGGGATATCATCATCTATATCATCAACTGCAGGTGGATTAGGTTGATGTTGCTGCTTAGCAGACTTTTTAGCGTTTTCTGAAGAGGTAACAAGTGTATTATCACTCTCTTTACCGCTTTTGCTATCTGACGTACCGGTATTGCGCCCGCCTAACATCCTCATTTCAGCAGCAATAATGTTATATGCTGTTCGCTCAACCCCATCTTTAGTACTGTATTTAGAACTTCGTATCTGCCCTTCAATAAAAACCTGATCACCCTTACGCAGATACTGACTGGCAATCTCACCTAACTTACCAAACATCGTAATGTTGTGCCATTCGGTACGAGTCTGCTTTTGCCCGTTTTTATCTTTCCATTGTTCATCAGTAGCAAGAGAAAAATTAGTTACAGCATCTCCTGTACCCGTACGTCGTGTTTCAGGTACTTGGCCCAAACGGCCAATCAAAATGACCTTATTGACTGACATAAAATCTCCTTTCCGTTAATTTATCTTGGTGGGGCAGGTGGTTTGGCACTCACTGCCATTGTGCAAGTGCTAGAATGTAGTTCCCAAAAACAAGCTAGCAAATAGAGGTACTTATGAGTAATCTTTTTGAAGAGGTGAAAAGCGATATGTTGTCTACACTAGTCAAATACCCCATGCGACCGTTACCGGAATCTGAATTGGATACCTTGTACGATAAATATGATGAGGAGGAATTATTTGCCGCTATGCAATTTTTAATTGCAAGAGGAATGATGGACCCTAGGGCAGTATATGAAACCAATGATGGCTTTTATATAGACCCCGATAGATTAATGCTTACCGCAGAGGGATATGAGAATGCCGCCGGCGATAAGCTTGGATACAAAATTAGTGGAGTTACTGTTAAATTACACAGCAATACTTTTCAGCATTTAGATTCAATTATTAAATCTTCGAATCTAAAGGAAGAAGATAAAGAAAAATTACTGGCTGAATTAAAAGAAAAAGGAGCGGAGCATATTCTTACTCGCTGCATAGATTTAACCTTATCTAATGCTAAAACTGCTGGGGTGATGCTTATGCAGTATCTTCAAAATATGTAGCATTAATTCTATACATTAAAGCCAGCTCTATAGCTGGCTTTTTAAGTTTAAAAACTAAAGCGCACTTGCTCATAACAAATACGCTGCGATTTTTAAACTTACTATCAAAAGAACAATAAACAATACATTTTGCTATCAACTTATGCCAGCACGGCAACCTAGCCTGTATTTCTATTTGCTGGTGTTTCTCCAACTCTTTTTCATGTTGGAGTCATCGGTGTCGGTGTTTGTTTGATGGACGTATTAAACACCACGTTTAAATTAAATGCAAACAATTTGTTTAATTTTTGTTTAAAAAGGTATTAATTTATTGAAATAAAAGCATAATAATTTTTGAGTAGGGATCAGTAAGCAATAAAAAAGCCACAACCGATGTTGTGGTTATTATAAGAGAAGTACAATTTATAATATGTCTTTGTATATACAAGCTAAAATGATGATCAAGAATGCTAAGCAAGAAATCCAAAGCAACGTATATTTCCTTACTTTTTTTTCAATATATTCTAATTCCTTTTTTTCTGGCGTTAAACCATCTAAATTAGAAGAACCAATAATTTTCTTAATATCATTAATATTTAAGAGGTCTTTGTACCTATTTTCAATTTCTAAATATCGTTTGCTTAGCCTCTGTTTTTCATCATGTACTTCTGATAATGCAAATTTTAAAAAGATTAGTGATAGTACAATTAAAAATACACCCACTACTATCACAGTATAATGATAGCTTTCATTTGATTTATCGAAACTTTTAACTAAAATTGCTGTTGCAAAGAAACTCAAAATTGTCCAGAGATTTGATTTTAAGATATTGAACATATCCTTGGTGATTTGACCAGCTTTTTCTGATTGTGAAAGAAGCATATCAGATATTTTATTTTTTATTTCAATATACTGTTTAACATTATCTTTTAAGTATAGATCATAACCAGATTGAGCAGATAATAAAGTTCCTGATTCAAGTGTATTGATATTCTCTTGCTGCATATGAATCGGGATGACGTTTCTAAGTATGCCAATTTTATCTATGAAAGAACCTCCCTCATAAGCCCATTTGTACATAGACCATAATTCATTTCCGACATCAAAGCTTAATTGTTCGCTTAGCTTTCCATTTATTGTTTTATAACCTTTTATGCAATAATCTACTTCATTATCTTTAATTCTTGAATAATCACTTAGAAAAACTAAAGATAAAACATTCCTTAAATTATTAAAATAAGCGGCTAATGGGCAATCATTAATAGCAAAATTAAAGGAATCTGGAATAAGTGTGATATCACACGCATTGACAAAATGACTAATTTTGTCCCTATTTTCAATCTTAATCTGGTCTATAGCTTTTTTGTTATCTATACCGGTTTCACTATAGTGAATAAAAGAGAAAAAATCATTTTCAATATTAAATTTTTGGTCCCAAACATTTATGGTTGCGGAAAAATTATTTTTAATAAGTGTGGACCATTCTTTCAATGCTTTGTCAAGAGGAGTTCCATTTAGATAGGTGTGAAACCATTCCCATGAAAAAATGTTTATATTTGACTCATTCGAATTAATAGATATATTGAATTTAAAATCTGATGATAGTGGTGTTTCTTGATCATGTTCTTCTAATAAATCTCGTATTTGTATTTCTAGGTCTTCTTTGGGCATATTATTTGTTAATCTAGTGCTACCATCTTCTCCTAACCCAATTTCTAATATAAATCCTTTATCAATTGTTAAAGAAATAACTTGGTACACGTCTAAAAATATATTGTTATTTAAAGACGTAACAATTCCTTCAATTCTGCACCATCTAAAATTATGGCTAGCAGAATTAATTATAGTTTCACCGATTGCTGATAATAACCGCTCTACAAAACTATTCATTTCATATAATAATCATTTTGTATCATTATATTTTAAATCCGTCTTTACTTTAATAGACTATACCCAACTTCAGAATAAATTTTAACATATCTACCACCAGCATCATCGCCCACCCCCAAAACAGTTCTTAAATTATCTATATCTCCTTTTATTATTAAATCGAAATTATCATCAATAACCATCTTGTTTTGAAGTTTAGCTTTAACTTCTGTAGTGTCAATATCAAATTGTGTATCAAATGACTTTGCGCTTTTTGGTAGTTCCTGAAAATTTAATAATAGACTGTTAAATTCTAAACCTAATTCATTGCTGACTGGTTCATAATTTTGTAAATCAGATACCAAATTATTAAATTCAAATGAATCTTTTCTAAAATCTAAAATTACTTTATTGCGTAGGAAGTAATAATCTTGTTTAGATATAGGTTTTATTTTCTTTTTTAAAAAATTATCGATGGCTACAAAAGCATTCTTTGTATTTTGTTTATTTTTATTCACAGGTTCTGACTGAAGAAATGTATATCGCCAGTACTCTGTAATTTTTGAATTGGTGTCTGAAAGTAATAATGAAGTTATTGCGTTTGAACTGTTAAAGGTTGTAATAGCTACTTTTTGTACTCTGGTATTAATCGGTAAACCAGCTTGAATATCTAAGACTTCACTCAAAAACTGATTAGTATCAATTTTTATAAGGGCAATTTTTGGCTCATTATTATAAGTAAAATGAGCTTGTAGTAGACTTCCTTTTCTGAGTCCTTTTAAGTTCACAACTTTATCATTCACCATGACTTCAATTGAAAATAATTTCACTGCGATTTTTTCGGTCAATTCTTCCCAAACATTAGGGTCTTGATTAATTAATTTTAAATAATGAGGAACTAATTCATCTTCATTGCTAAATTTATAATATTGACCTCTGATGTTAGATTGGCGATCAGGTGGGGTATATATATCTGTTATTACTTTTTTTGTATAGAATAATAAACCTTCTTCTTTAATGATTTGGCCATCAATAATACGTCTTTGTACGTTGTTATTTTCAATATCAATATCATGTATCGAAACATTAATTAATTTTATATCCATAATAACTCCTTTTATACTTAAAATTTATAATAAAAATTATTAAATCTGAAATTCTTGTTATGAATTAATGTTTATTAGATAACTGGTAAGAACAGTCTGCCAAAAAATTTATAACCTTATAGCTCACGCATATTGAATGGAAGTACACGAATAAATTTAGCTGCAATACGCATTCGTTCTTCCATTTCTGGGGTTATATAGAATGGCTCATAAACAGTGTTATCTGAAATTGCAATGATTTTCCCGGGAACCCTTTGCAGCCGCTTAATATAAGCCTCACCATCTAAAACGAAAGCATAAATTCCATCACCTTGAAATTCATTTATATTACTATCCACGAACGCTATGGCTCTGTTTGGCAGCGTTGGTTCCATACTGTCGCCTTTTATCGTCACCAACTGAATTCCAGGCATTGCTTTACTTCGCCCGAACCATTCTAAGAATTCATTTTTTGGAATATTTATACTGCGGATAAAATCCGGATAGTTTGCATTGTTAATACCTGGACCACAAGAAACCTCAATATCAAATTGATCAATAGTAATGAAGTCCTCATTAGTTGATTCATCTTTGTTTTCATTATTAAAAGATTCTAAATTTAATTTAGTAGCATCACTTACTAATTGCATATTGCCTTCCCCTGTTTCCAGCCAGAGAGCCGAAACACCAATAATTTGCTGGGCCTTTAGTAATCCTTCTTTTGACATCCCGCGTGACTCCCAGTTTTTTACAGTCTGAGGTGACGTGTTGAATGCCCTTGCGATTTGTGAAGGATTTGTCAGGCCTTTTAATTCTTTAGCCGCCTGATAGAGCCGTGCAGTTGTATTTTCCATGTGTGTATTTTCTAATATTTAAACATTTTGTTGTTAAACACAATGTTTGACTTTTAATTAAACATAGTGTTTAATTATAGAAATACGCCCTCTGGGAAAACAAAATGGATGATAAACAAATAATTTTTTTATTAGGCGGGCCTACCAAAGTATCTGATTTATTAGGTTACTCAAAAAAAAAAGGACCACAGCGAGTCTGGAACTGGACAGTTAGAGGCATTCCAGCTCAAGTTAAATTAGATAATCCTGAATTATTTAAACAAAACAATCAGTTTAATTGTCGCCCAGAAATACGCTGGCTAGTGTTAAACGGAAGCAGTGAAGAAGACAACCAATAATTCAGGCCAAATATTTCTTTCTTATAGGCAGTTGATTAAAGCGAATGAGTATTTTTGAAAAAAACTTTCATAACTCTCAAGAGCATTGCACTTAACTTTGCTATTGACCAATTCTTTTTACACTTGAGCGCAGTAACTAGATAAGTTTCCCTTATTTTACCGCCTGCCAAACGCGGTTACCTGTGCTCATAGAGCAGTGCACCAGCCCAGAACAGGTCTGGGGGTTTGGCGACTAATGGTGTACTGCTCTATGAGCTGAAAGAAACAGAATGCAACAGCTACCTAAATTATTAAGAGCCAAACGCCAATGGCTTATCTGGAAATATCACAAGGTTGAGGGCGGCAAACCCCGCAAGATACCTTACTACGTTTCCGGACGTCGTCGTAGAGGGCGTCAAGGTTGTCAGGCTGATATGAATCAGCTGGCTAGCTTTGAGGAAGCTGTTGCTTCGTGTAAGCGGCATAAAGCTGCGGGTATCGGTTTTGCACTGACGCCTAACTGTGACATCGTTGCCTTAGATTTTGACAATTGTGTTGATGCCGATGGCGGTATTAATCCTAAAGTCGAAGAACTGGTCTCAGGAACATATGCGGAGTTTTCTCCTAGTAAAAAGGGCGTACGTGCTTTTTTTCAAGGGAATATAGGCAACGCTAAAGATCTTACCGGTGATTTCGGTTTTGAAGTGTTTTCCACTTCAGGCTTTGTAACGGTGACGCAAGACGTGTTGCCCTTATGTGCCCTTATAGGCTCCGATGCGCAAATCGCGCCGGTCAGCAAGGATGTTATTGAGTATTGCGATATTCGTTTTAAGCAACGTCGAACAGAGCAATCCGATGAACCTTTAATGGCGGTTGAACCTGTTGTTGGCTTAAGCGAGAACCAGCTTGAAGAGATTTTACAGGCGCTTGACCCTAGTATGCCGTACCCGGAATGGATCAATGTCGGTATGGCCCTGCATCATGAAACTGAGGCGGAAGGATTCCACCTGTGGGATGAGTGGTCAAGCCAAGCAGATAATTATCCGGGCAGTGAGGAATTGTTGCATCACTGGACAAGTTTCGGCAACAACAAAGGCGCCCCTGTAACGGCCAGATTGCTTTTAAAACTGGCTAAAGAATCGGGTGTACATGTTGACCCTGACATAGCGTCAGCCAGTGAATTTGAGTGTATCAAGGAAGAGGATGACAGCGCAGATGCTCGATTCGCTGTTGTTGACGCTGAAAACTTTGCAGACTGTAGCCCGACGCCATGGTTAATTAAAGGTGTTTTGCCTAAAGCAGATTTGGGGGTTGTGTTTGGTGAATCTGGCTCCGGTAAATCCTTTTTTGTATCGGATATGGCCCTATCCCTCGCACGCGGCAAAAGCTGGCGGGGGCACAAAGTTAGGCCTAGCAGGGTTGTTTATTTAGCAGCCGAAGGTAGTAGCGGATTTCGTAAGCGTCTGAAGGCTTACGAGCTGCATCATAAGATAAGTCTAGCTGGTGTCCCTTTTGGAGTAATCCCTGTTGCCCCTAACTTTCTCATGAAAGTGGATGCGCTGGATGTGGCCAAGGCCATTATAGCTTGGGGTGGCGCGGATTTAGTGGTTATTGATACGTTTGCGCAGGTAACGCCAGGCGCGAATGAAAACGCGGGTGAAGATGTAGGTAAAGCTTTAGCCCATTTTCGTGGGCTTAATCGTGCCTTAGGTGCGATGGTGCTACTTGTTCACCATAGTGGCAAAGACACAAGTAAAGGTGCTCGCGGCTGGTCTGGCTTACGTGCCGCTGCAGATATGGAGCTTGAGGTAATTAGGACCGAGTCAGGACGGGTTACCCGCGTTACCAAACAGAAAGACGGTGACGATCATGGAGAGTTTGGTTTTGAGCTAGAGGTTGTACCTTTGGGGCTGGATGAGGATGCAGACATTATCACATCCTGCGTTGTTGTTGAGGCCGGCATTCCTGCCGATCTTAATGGCACTGCTAAAGCGAATAAGGGCGCCAGTACTGGGAAATGGACAAGCACCGTTATCTCCGTTGTTAACGAGTTTGGTCTGGCTCAATCTGCGGGTATCGAAGTCGAAGCGGTGATCGCGGAGTGTTTGGCGCGCACAGAGGCGCCTGCGGGTAAGCGAGATACGCGCAAGCAACACATACGACGCGCTTTAAAAGCTTTATGTACGGGGGATGACGCCCCTTACTTTGAAGAGAATGGATGTTTGGAAATCCTATAAAGCCTTGTTGATGCGAATGGCAGTGAGCATTCCCGGTTTGTAGCAATAAAGGTTATATGGCTATGGCTTATTGTGTATGACGGTGGCAGAGCTACGGTATGCAGAAAGCTGAGTTGATTTAGTAGGACACAAATGACAGTGGGAATTCCCGATTTGTGGCGCTCACATGACAGCGCAGAGGCGAGGTGTGAGTGGGTTGCACCACTTAAGGTGGTGCGTGGTGCAGTAAGTGGTGCAGTAAGTGGTGCAGTAAGTGGTGCAGTAAGTGGTGCAGTAAGTGGTAAATCCTAAAACGTGCGGGGTGGTGGTGCACGAGTGGTGCAGATAAAAAGCTTATAAATCATTTATTTAATAGCTTTGCACCATTTGAAGTGGTGCATGGTGCATTAAGTGGTGCAGTTTTTCCGGCAAATCGTGATTTTGCACCAGCAACTGCACCACCTGCCCCCTCTCCCCCTATAGGGGGAGGGGTTGAGTGGTGCATGGTGCAAACGATGCCCCGCGGTTTGGAAATTCGATTTACCCCTGGTTGGTGATTCGCCAAGCAGCCGAACGAGCGAAAACACCCTGGTTGATGTGATTTTAACCGCGGGCAGGAGATACACTGGATGGTTAGTAAAAGCGAAATAGACACAGCGGAAAACGTCATAAAAACGTACGAACGCGCAATGCGAGATATCGTAAAACAAGGGCATTGCTTAAGCGTTGAGTGGCGCTACAAAAACGATAGCGAGAACGCTAAAAAGCCAAAAGTTTATGCTATGCGTTTTCAGCCTGAAGTGTTTGACATGGTTAAAGACGTACTGCGTAGCATGTCTGAAAAAGAGCGCAAAGCGTTTGCTATCCTGCGTACACAATACGGGTACACAAGCCCGTATTTTAAGCGCCCGCCACGGTCTGCACTGCAGCGAAATCAGCGCATAAGAAACAATAGCGCATCGTGGTGCAGAGAGGTCGAAGCGGCATTAAGTATATTTTGGGAATATATGCAGAAACAGGACAAATTTAGGCATTTCTTTGGCTAAGGTCTTGCTCTTCAACACATAAACAGTTACGATGTAATTTACAGTATAGGTATGCTTCCCTTGTAAAAGCACCGGTCATTGCCTTTTCTTTAGTTGGCGGTTAAGTCGCGTCTAAAGAAAAGGCAAATAAATTTGTAAAGTTAAATATTTACCCACCATTTTCGGTGGGTTTTTTATTGTTTAAGCCGTAAAACCCCACCCTAAAGGACGGGGAGGATGTCAAAGGGTATCATCATTTTGATGACTCCCACTTTTCATACATTGGGCGAAGTTGGCCTTTAACATCAATATATTCAACCAATCCAAAATTGGGTTGGTTAAGGGAATCAGGTATTTGTTTAGCGTTGATTGTCATTACCCAGCCGAAGAGTTTTTTCAAGGGAAGCACACCATTTTGTAATTTTTGACGTCTTTCCCAGTTGTTGTGATATCTCCCACAACTGAATCCATGTTCGCAACCGTTGCGAAGATCACAACGGTTGAATTAAATCTTTGTTTTATTTTTGAATCTCTTACCTTGGCTAGGGAGGTTTAAGGACGCAAATCTAACTGGGTTTCATTAATACCGAGTGCGGTCGCGAGTTTAATCCTAGTGGCTTTTCGGGGGCGGTCGGATGATTCCAGTTGTGAATAAGCTGATTGAGAAATACCCAACCTATTTGCGCATTCGTTTTGGGTTAGTCCTAAATATTCCCGCCATGCACGAGCGGCGGAGTATTGTTTGTCAAAAAGTAGGTCCACTACTTCACTCGGGACTCCGTCAGTAAGATTAATTTTAGATTGATTGGTTAATTGCAAAAATTTTTCGTAAGGAACTAAAACATATTCAGGAAGCCCTGAACGGTTGTTGATGATTTGATAATTAGTAGGTACGGTCATCGCGCTTTTTCACCTCCTCAATAGAAACAATACTAATGTCGCCATCGTAATTAAACAGCACACGATAATTGCCAACCCTAAGTCTGTAATCATACTGATGATTACTGAGCCTCTTAACATTGATGCAATCTGGCATATTAGATAGATTGGCAATTTTTTCCCTGATAACTTTTTGTGTAGGGATTTTGCTAAGTTGCTTAATGGCTTTAGGTTGGTAAATTATCTTATTCATAAGTATATTATAAGTTAAATATAAGTTATTTGCAATATTTTATAAGTTTTGTTAGATGCATTAAATAACTCTTAGTCCCATGCGCTTGCATGGGCTTTTTTTATGGAGTTCGCTATGACGGATAGAGGCAACTCCGCCATGGGCGGATTGACTGAAAAGCAAAAGAGATTCGTACAGGAGTATCCGAAAGATTTAAACGCTACACAGGCCGCCATTAGGTCAGGGTATAGCGAGCGAACGGCTAGCGCAGTAGGTTACGAAAACCTCAGAAAACCTCAAATTAAAAAAGCGCTAGCCGAGGCGATGCAGCAACGATGCGAGCGTACAAAAATTGATGCCGATTATGTATTAAAGCGCCTAGTTGAAATTGACCAAATGGATATCGCAGATATTCTCGCAGCGGACGGCTCTTTATTGCCGGTCACCTCATGGCCGAAGGTGTGGAGAACTACGCTAAGCGGTATGGATGTGCAGACTTTAGGCAGCAGGGCTGATCTGAACATTCTTAAAAAGGTCAAATGGCCCGATAAAGTTAAAAATCTTGAGCTGTTAGGTAAGCACGTAACGGTACAGGCATTTAACGAAAAATCGTCTGTCTCAGGAGAGATAACGATTGAGACACGACCGATTAGCGCTATTTTCGAGCAAGCTGATGATTAGCAAGCATTTTGCACCTTTTGCCAAGCCGGCACGTTACAAGGTGGCTTACGGCGGCCGTGGCTCCAGTAAGTCGTGGACGTTTGCCGAGATGGCTATTGAGGTAGCAAGGCGGACTAAAACCACCATACCTTGTGTTCGTGAGCTGCAGCTTTCTATTGCAGATTCAGTTCATAAACTACTTTCTAATACTATATCCCGGTTGGGTTATGATGACGAATTTGATGTTCTGAAATCAACCATTATTCACCGCGGCACAGGTACGAATTTTATTTTTTTCGGGATTAAGAATGACCCCGGCAAGATTAAATCACTTGAAGGGGCGGGTGTCTGTTGGGTTGAGGAGGCTGAAAGCATCACTAAGGAGATGTGGGATACATTAATTCCAACCATTAGGACGCCCGGAAGTGAAATATGGGTTTCCTATAACCCTAAAAATATACTGGATGATACCCATCAGCGCTTCGTTATTCATCCGCCATCAAATGCAATAGTTATTAAGGCCAACTATTACGACAACCCTTATTTTCCTGCAGTTCTTGAAGGGGAAATGCTGGCGTGTAAGGAGCGGGATTATGAATTGTATCGGCACATATGGTTAGGTGAGCCGGTAGCGGATAGCGAGATGGCGATTATCAAACCTGCATGGATTGAGGCAGCCACTGATGCCCACACCCGTCTTGGTATCCCCGTTACTGGGCAACGCATATTAGGCTTTGACGTTGCTGATGAGGGAGAAGACGCTAACGCAACGATTGGGCGTCACGGCTCTATTGTGTTCAGTATGGATGAATGGCGTGGGCAAGACGTTATTTATTCTGCGGATAAAGTCTATCAGGATGCGTTGGAAGCCAATATTGAAAGGGTTGTATTTGACAGTATTGGGGTAGGTGCTGGCGTCAAAGCGCAATTCAGCCGCAAGAAAGGGCGTATACAGACGGTAGGATTTAATGCCGGCGGTAAGGTTTACAAGCCGGATACGCTTTATTTACCTGCAAAAAAAAATAAAGACATGTTTGCCAACATCAAAGCGCAAGCTTGGTGGGCTGTTAGAGATAGGTTTTATAAAACATGGCGATCAGTCGAAAAGGGTGACAAATACCCCGTTGACGAGCTTATTAGCCTAGATGGGGGTATTAAGGATATTGAATATCTCAAAGCCGAGCTAAGCCGCCCTCAGGTCGATTACGACGGCAACGGACGGGTAAAGGTGGAAAGCAAAAAGGATATGAAAAAACGTGGCATTCCCTCGCCTAACAGAGCAGACGCCCTGATTATGGCCTTTGCTCCGGTATCAAGCGGGTTGAATATCAATCCTAACATCTTGAATGGATTATGATGAAATTCTGGAAGCATAACAAAATCAAAGCGCGCGAGCTGGAGGCCTTGGAAGAGGCAAACCGGCTCAAAAAGGCTGAAATTGATGCTGCATGCCGGCGCAATCAATTAAGTGACCGGATGATGACGCTGATTTATGAAATGCAGGCTAAAAGCGGCGTTCAGACTACAGGCTATCAGATGGCAGATATCCCTGCAGGTGTTGTGCCGGCTGGAAGGCGGCCTGCTATTGCACAGGACAGCAACTTAATATCGAGTGTCTATGACCCGAACATGCCGCATTTCTATCCAAGCTTTATCGGCTACCCAGCTTTGGCCAATATGTCACAATCGACCGATTATCGCTGTGTTTATGAGGCTACGGCACAGGAGATGACCAGAACATGGGGTGAGGTTAAGGTGGCTAACGATGGCGATGATAAGACGTACGACGATAAGCTAAGGCGCATTGAGGCGCGCATGAAAGAGCTAAATGTCAGAGACTTGATGCGCCGGCATATTGAGAACGAAATGATCTTCGGGCGTTCCCAGCTGTTTATCAAAATTAAGGGGCATGAAAGCAAGAAGGACATCCCCTTGCTAATGAACAGTGTAGCGCTTGGCAAAGGTTGCCTGAAAGAGCTGGTATTGGTTGAGCCCATATGGACAACACCAAGTTTCTATAACGCTAATGATGCTACTGCTCCGGATTTTTTCAAGCCGTCTAAATGGTTTGTTATGGGGGAAGAGGTGCACAATGACCGGCTATTAACTTTGGTTATGCGGCCAGTGCCGGATATGCTCAAGCCAGCGTATAACTTTGGCGGCATCTCCATGTTGCAGCTGATGCAGCCGTACGTAGAACGTTGGCAACGAACCGTCGACAGCGTATCCGATTTGATTTACTCATTTTCGTTAACCGGCATTAAAACGGATATGAGCAACACGCTAGCGGGGGGTGAAGATGGCGTAACCCAACTTCTATTGCGGTCAAAGCTGTTTGCGCAATTGCGGGGTAACCAAAATCTAATGCTTTTGGACAAGGACGCAGAAGAGTTCTTTCAGTTCAACACCCCTTTATCTACCTTGGATAATTTGCTGCAAAAGGCACAAGAGCAGATGGCCGCACCGAGTCGCACACCGCTGGTTAAGTTACTGGGCATCACCCCAAGCGGCCTTAATGCCAGTAGTGATGGTGAGATTCAGGTATACCATGAGTACATTTCAGGTATGCAGGAGTCCTATTTATTGCCACAGCTAACCACTGTTTTAAAGCTCATACAACTTGATTTATTCGGTGAAATTGATCCGCAGATTGTATTCACGTTTAATCCGTTGGAACAGTTGAATGACGAACAGATGGCCAATACCGATAAAGTTAAGGCCGAAAGAGACAGCGCCTTTATTAATGCTGGTGTGCTTTCACAGGAAGAGGTGCGCGCCCGCCTGGCTAAAGATGAGGATGGTGACTATTCGGGCATTGATGCGGAAGATGTGCCGGAGCCGCCAGAATGGGGTTTAAGTAATGGCGATAATCAGAAAGAAGCCGGATACGCTACAAGCAATCTGGCCTAATACCGGCATCAGAAAAAGCTATAAAAAAGCCATTATTAGCTTACTGAACGAAATGGAAAGGGATATCCGCCAAACACTGGTAACCGAATTTCGCCGGCAGGCCGAGCACGAAAAAGCGGATATGGCTATGGATGGCGTAGCTGATTGGGTGGCACATGTTGCAGATTATCTTTCTACCACTTGGTCGAAAAGGTTAAACAATTTAGTGCCAGAAATCGTGGAAGCATTCGTCAGTAAAACCATTACAAATTATGAAAGCCAATTAAAAGCACAAATGCGTAAAGCGGGCTTTACGGTACGCTTTCAGGTTACCCCGTTTCAGCGTGATGCGTTGCAGGCCGCCGTAGAAAACAATGTGGGGCTGATTAAGTCTATTGGGTCGCAATATCTGGAGAGCGTACAAAGTCAGGTTTGGCAATGTATTACTAATGGATATGACCTTTCCACATTATCAAAAGAGCTGAAAAAACACTATGAAATTTCTGTGCGCAGAGCAGATTTAATTGCCAGAGATCAAGGGGCGAAAGCCCATGCGGCTATTGAGAAAGCCAAACGGCAAGAATTGGGCATTACAAAAGCCATATGGCTGCATTCGCACGCGAGCGGAAAACCCAGACCATCTCACCTAAAGGCAAACGGCAAGGTGTTTGACGTGAATAAAGGCATGTATCTGGATGGGGAATGGGTGCAGCCCGGTGAGCTGATTAACTGCAGGTGTGTTAGCCGAAGCATAATCGATGGAGTAACAGATGGCGGATAAAGCAATAGCAATGGACAAGTCCATGCGCTTATTTGATGGGAACGGGCATTTAATCGTAGAGCGAACGATTATTACCAAAGCAGCGGTCAACCCATATTTAGGGCATGAAATTCCAAATTATGAACGTTTAGGGCTGGAACCGGAGCGGATATACCATCTTTTACGGGACAGGGAGGAGCTTAAAAAAGCCCTCCCTTCTTTTAATGGAATTCAGTTACTGCTGAAGCATACTCCCGTAAGCGCGGAAGAACCGCATAACGAAATCACGGTTGGAACAGTTATCGCGCCTGAAATGGACGGTGACGTGGTGTATGCCAGCTTACGCATTTTTGACAAGGACGCGATTGCACTGATTGAAAGTGAAAAGCTTAACGAGTTGTCGTCCGGATACGCATATACGGCCGACATGACGGCGGGCGAGTTTAAAGGACAAAAATATGATGGCGTTATGAGACAGATTCACGGCAATCATGTTGCGATGGTTGAGCACGGGCGGATAGGGAAAGATGCCATTATTGCAGACAGTTTACCAACACAAATGGAGTTTTTGATGAAGCTAAAGAATGGAGCACTAAGCCAAATCGCTGATGCGGTTAAAACCTCTCTTGGCATGGATAGTGATATTCCTGCTGAAGCACTGGGGAAAATCACAAAAGCAGTACTAGACAATGCTTTACCGGATGACCCAAAAGGCAAGGATGAGGCGCCGGAAAAAGACGGTAAGGCCGAAGACGAGGAAGAGGTACAGGAATCCACACAAAAAGCGCAGGACGAAGAGGAGGAATCGAAAGACCCGCCTAAAGCCAAAGACGAGGAGTCAGAATCTAAAGAAAAAGACAAGCCGGCTATGGATGCGGACACCATCCGTGCGGAAGTAGCAGCCCAGCTGAATGCGTTGTGGCAGGCACGTAAAGAAGTCGAACCGTTAGTCGGCATGGTTGCCATGGATAGCGCAGAGGCGGTTTATGCATACGCATTGCAGCAGAAAGGAGTCAGTACAAAAGGTGTACACCCGAGCGCTTATAAGTCAATGGTACAAATGCTGCTTGATAACAACGGCAAATCTGCTCTGGCAATGGATGGTTGTTCTTACAGCGAAAGCGACAGTTATACCGATCGTTTCAAATAAAAGGATAGAAAAATGGGTTTCCAAAAAAATTTAAATAATGACTTGCCGGTTGGTGTTGAAGGCGATTTCGCCTCAACCAATCCTTACCACACTTTGTTAGTGGGGGAAGGCGAGGCAAAGGCTGGTGAAAGTGGAGTCCTTATTGGGCGCTTTGCTTGGTTTGACCCCGATACAGGGACGGTCAGCAACGCTAAAACCAGTGCTAAAGCGCTTATTGGCTTTGCGCGCCGTGACAACACCGCATTAATTGTTCAGTTTACTGAAGAATCATCTTTAAAGATTCCTAAAGGCTTTGCTGTAACACTCTACGACGGTGGAGATTTTTGGGCACGTTTTGCAGGCGGGGCTCAAATAGGACAAAAAGTTTACGCCAACACTATGGATGGCAGCGTTAATGCAGCAGATTCATTGCCGGCAGCTGTCGACGGGGCAAGCTTTGTAGATACCGGTTTCGTAGTGGCATCAAATGCCGATGCGGGTGCATTAGCTAAAATTTCCAAATATTGAGGACGGATATATGGCACAAAGTAGTTCTTTGAATTTTTTCGCGCTTGAAAACAAGGCGGGGGTGGTTTTTGCAACTGGACAAAAACCGGTCGAACTGAACGCACAAGCACGTATGCGCATTGCGCAGGATTCAGCTTTACAGACTGCACCTAATGCCGGTATCCCGGCGTTATTTACAACCTATGTCGACCCGCGCGTGATTCAGGTATTGGTTACCCCCATGAAAGCGGCTAAGGTGTTTGACGAGCGCAAAATGGGCACGTGGGCAGACGATACGGTATCTACTCCAATAGCGGAAAATATTGGGGTTACGTCAACCTACGGAGACTTTAACAATAACGCCCTGAGTGATGCCAACGTTAACTATCCATTTCGTCAAACATACCATTACCAAACCATTATTCGTATTGGTGAACGGGAATTGGCTAAAGCAGGTCAGGCGCGATTGGATTGGGCGACGCAGAAACAAACATCGGCAGCATTGGCATTGAATAAATTTCAAAACAAAAGCTATCTGTTTGGTATAAAAGGCCTACAAAATTATGGCATGCTGAACGACCCTAATTTACTGCCCTCTATGGCGGGCAAGGTGTGGGATAAGCTGGACGCACAAGGCATTTATGATTCTGTCCGAACACTATTCAGCCTCTTAGTTAAGCAAACAGGGGGTTTGATTGACACTGACGAAACCATGACATTAGCTTTGTCACCGAACATGAATGCCTCCCTTACCGCCACCAACATGTACGGTTTAAACGCAAGTGATTTGATTAAAAAGAACTTTCCAAATATGAAAATCGTCACTATCCCGGAATACCAGAGTAAAGCGGGTGAGGTTGTTCAGATGATTGTTAATGAGTACGAAGGCTTTCCTACCGCTGAACTGGGTTTTACAGAAAAGATGCGCGTGCATCCTTTGATTCAGCAACAATCCGGTTACGAGCAAAAGCGCTCTCAGGGCACAGTAGGCGCCATCATTTACCGGCCTATATTTATCGCCTCTATGCTGGCATCTTGATTAACTGACATCTCAACAACCGCCCAATCGGGCGGCTTTTTTATTTCGGAGAGATTTATGGCTGACAAAGTAATAATTGGTTGCAAAATACCCAACGGTTTAATCCTGCAGGTAGGAGAACAATGCGTCAATATTAAGGGGGCAAACAGCTCCCGTTTGGTTTTCGGGTACGGCGTTACCTCTGATGTGTCTTTGGATTTCTGGGAGGCTTGGCTGGCAGAAAATAAGGATCGTGACTTGGTCAAGAACGGACTGATTTTCGCAAATAAAGATGTGAAGTCAACCAAAGACAACTTAAAGGACGGGCAGAACAATCCGTCAGGCCTTGAGCCTTTAGACCCTGATCAATCGGGCGAAGTCACAAGGGCAGATAAATAGCATGGGGGAGATATGAGCGATGTAGTCAGATTTGATGTACAGAAATTCAGATTACTGTATCCCTCTATTACCGTGTCCGATGTGCAGCTGCACTCTTTTTTTACCGAGGCCTGCATTCTGTGCAATAACACTGAAAAAAGTGTGATTAAAAGTACAGAAGAGCGCGAGTTGCTTTTGTTTTTGCTGGTGGCGCATATCGCCACCCTGCAAATGCGGCTTGAAAGTGGGAACGAGGCAGTAGGACGTATAGCAGGCGCATCTGAAGGCAGCGTATCCGTGTCGCTTGATTATGGACAATCAGCGGCATCAGAAAAATGGTATCTGCAGACCCAGTATGGTGCGCGCTACTGGACATTGACAAGGCAGTATCGCTCTTTCCTCTATATTGCAGGGCGGATGCCTATGCCTGTCAGGAGGTAGTGTGAAAAAATCAGGTAGCTTATCTAAAGCTTTAAAAATATACGCGGAAGACAGCCAAAAGCTGCGGGTAGGCATATTCGAAACAGCCACCTATGCCGGGGTAGAAGATGAACGACTACACGTTGCACAGGTCGCATTCTGGAACGAATACGGCGTAGAAATTGAGGTGCCAGAACGGCAGATTACTATCTATCGCCTGATTAACCAAAAGAGCGGCGAATTTAAGCGTAATGGCCGTTTTGTCAGAAAAGCGGTATCTAATTTCGCCACCACACACACTTCACCCGCCCATAAGATCAGCATCCCGCCGCGCCCTTTTTTTCGCAGTACAGTCAGCGAAAATAAAGACAAATGGGTTGATAGCCTGCCTGAGCTTGTCGAAAAGCAAGGCATCAATAAAGGCCTTAGTTTACTTGGCGAGGTGATTAAGGGTGATTTGGTGGAGTCAATTATGACGTGGACGACCCCACCTAATGCGATATCTACCATTAAGCTTAAAGGCAGAGACGCCCCTTTACGGGATACTATGCAGATGTCGCGTTCAATCGGTGTAGAGGTAAGCAGATATGATGAATCTTAGGGCAATGGCTAACGGTGTCATTACCGGCGTTAATCCCGACCAAAAAGCGGTTTTGAGGGTTAATACAGGTAATGCAGTAGATGATGCAGGGCGAATCATACCCGCTTTTACGGAGGAGCCTATTTCAATCCAACTGCAGAGCATTTCCACGGCAGACCTTGAACACCTAAACCTGATTAACCAGCAAGGGCAGTTTATATACGCTTATGTCTCCGGACAGCTGGCAGTCATCCGGCGCGCACAAGGTAAAGGGGCTGAACGCGTTATTTTTACCGCTTATGGAGAAGAAGAGGCATCGGAATGGATGGTTAAACAGGTTGTTGAATCATATTACACATGGTGCAAGGTACTGCTATGGCGACAGTAACGCATGCACAGATTTTCCGAGAAGTCCGGGCTTATCTGCTCGGGCTTTTTTCATGCCCGCCAGAATCAGTCGTTCAGGGCTATCAGAACGATGCTCCTTTACCCAAACAGGCGGTCGTGATGTCTATTCTGTTCGAACATGCTTTTGACTTTCCTGCGAGCTACTACGAGCCAGAAAGGGACAAAGCGGCCGTTCAACAGTCAGTGGAAGTAACGATGCAAATAGATTTTTACGGCAATCAGGCAGGAGACAGAGCCCGAAAGCTGAGTAACTTATGGAAAAACCAGTACACAACCGCTCGTCTTACGTCCTGCCAGCCGCTGTACTGTAAAGACCCCATGCAGATGACTTTTATTAATGAGCAGTCCCGTTATGAAGAGCGCTGGACAGTCGAGTTGGCACTTCAATACAACCCCGAATTCGAGCATGAATTAATTTATTTGGATATGCCGGTAATTACCTTATCCAAACCAAAGGAATGATTATGTTATCTTCTATTCCAGCAAGTAATATCGTAACCGTTAACCCTGCAGTAATCGGCAGTGGCGGCTCCGCGCTGAGTTTGAACACCGTCGTGCTAAGCGATACCAGCATCTATCCCGTCAGCCAATATGCTAGCGCTGCTGACGTGGGTAACGCTTTCGGGTACAGCAGCAGTCTGTACAAGTTTGCGCAATGCTATTTTGATGGCTACATCGGCTCAACGATTAAGCCTGCAAGCCTGTTTATCGCACGGTATAACAGAACGGATATCAGAGCCCGCCTTATAGGCGCCAGTGTTAAATCTCTTCAGTTAGATGACCTGCGAGCCATTAACGGAGGCATCACCTTAACCATTGACGGTGTGATCACTAACGCAAACATTGATTTATCCAACGCAAACAGCTTCAGCGATGCGGCCGTTAAAATTTCCGCATCGCTGAAGACGGAAGTTAATTTTGATACACAACTACAGGCTTTCGTCATCCAATCCTCCATTAGCGGTCGAGGCGCGTCTATTTCGTTTGCTGCCGGTACAGCGGCGGAGGCACTGAGACTAACGGAAAGTACAGGGGCTATTGCGGATAACGCCACTCTGGCCGACAGCCCTGATTCAGTTATGGAGCGCATTACCGGATATACGTTAAATTTCGCTGTTATCACCACTGTAGGCGACGGATTTGACATAGAAGCGCAAAAGGCTTTGGCCATGTGGAATAGCAAACAGAACAATCGTTACTGGTATGTCTATTACGCGCAAGAGCCCACCGCCCTCATTGCCAATAACACTAATTGCTTTGGCACTTGGTTGAAAGAAAATGCTATTTCCGGAACAACGGCAATCTACGGCACGTTGGAACAAGCTGGGCTGGCCTGTGGTTATGCTGCCTCTATCAATTTCAAAGAGATGAATGGGCGCGCCACTATGGAATTCAAGCGGCAAAGCGGGATTGCTGCAACGGTTACATCATTGCAAGCCGCAAATGCATTAGAAAGTAATGGATATGCCTATTACGGGGCGTGGGCGACAGCAAATGAACGCTTTATCTTCTTCCGAAATACCATCGTTAGCGGTGATTTTGCATGGGTAGATAACTACCTGAATCAGGTGTACTTCAACTCCCAACTGCAACTGGCATTTATTAACATGCTTATCAGTTATAAGGCCGTACCTTATAACGACCACGGTAGAGCCATTCACCGCGCCGCAGCACAAGACCCTATTAACGAAATGCTGAATTTTGGTGGCATCCAATGTGGAGTCAATTTATCTGAAGCACAAAAATCACAAATTAACTATGAGGCAGGCTTTGATGCAGCACGCCAGATTGAAACCAGCGGATATTGTCTGCTGATTCAACAGGCGACAGCGCAAGTTCGCGGACAGCGCGGTTCCCTGCCTTTAAAACTCTGGTACACCGACGGTGGCAGCGTCCATACGGTGAATCTGGCATCGATCAACGTTCAATAATCAAATTAGGGAACTTCTCCAAAAACACCCCAAAACCCCGTGCAAACTGTACGGGGTTTTATTTATTGGATAGGAATTAAATTAGGAATCAAATATGGAATATTTAAATGTTAATTTTCTTGGCTCTGAAATTGTGGTTATTGATTGTGATGGAGAGCCTTATGTAGCGATGCGTACTGTGGTTGATGGTATGGGATTAGCGTGGCAACCACAGCACAGAAAGCTAACATCTGATCAAAGGTGGGGTGTCATCAAAATGATGATGCCCACTAATGGCGACGCCCAAGAAGTCTGCTGCATTCCTTTACGAAAAATGTTTGGCTGGCTGATGTCTATTAGCGCTAATAAAGTTGCGGCAGATAAAAAGCAAACCATCACCCGATATCAACAGGAATGCGACGATGTATTGTGGCAGTACTGGACCACCGGCATTGTCAATCGTGAAAAAATTTTGCAGGAAATGGAGCTGTTAAAAAAGCAGCAGGCTGAATCTGAGGCGCGGGGCAGCGCAGCGGGAAAGGCGCTATACCAGCGCAAATTAGAAAAGCGCCAACTGGAAATGCAATTGGCCACAATCAATCAGCTCGACCTTTTTCAAAAAACAGCTTAACTGAAAGGGATTAAATTATGCCGATGGGACATAACCCACTAACCATCACCTCAGCCAACTCGGTGTTAATGCTGCGCTGTACCGGTGTATACGACAATTTTCTAAATATTAAAGGCTTTCAGGCAGATAACGCCTGGGGGTTTGGGGAAGCTAATATAGCTGAGACTCGCATGGGCGTGGATGGGCAGCAGTCACAGGGCTATACGCCACATGAAGTGGAATGGACACTGCATCTGGAAGCAAACAGCCCGTCAATTGAGCATATGGAAAATATCCGCAAGGATTTCAATGCCAATATGGAAACTCGCCCAATTGATATAGTCGTTGAGATTCCATCTATCAAAATACGTTACAGCGCGACTGGAGCCATGACAAAACTGACTGGAGGTGCCGCAGGGCAAAAGCTACTTGCTGGTAGTCAGTATACTTTCAGATTGGTGTTGAACGGCGCAGAGGAGATTAACTGATGGCACGTAAAACCAAAGACATAACCATTGAGTCAGGTCGTGACGCGGGTAAAACATTTCGAATAACAGAAATGCCTATTCTTCAAGCCGACAAATGGGCGCAGCGCGCCCTATTTGCCATTGCCAGAGCAGGTGTAGATACCAGCTCAATTAATATGAATGGCGGCATGCTGGAAATGGCCAGACTGGCATTAGATGTTGTGGGTAAGATTGACCCCGAAGTAGGTGGGGATTTGCTCGACGAACTACTGAGTTGTGTACAGATTATTCCTACGGGGGGCGTCCCACGCAGCCTTGTCATGGATAGCGATATCGAAGATATCAAAACATTGTTCGTGCTGCGCAAAGAGGTGCTGGCTCTACATATTGATTTTTTAAAGAACGGCAATTCCCCAGATATGAGCTAATGGCGGGGTTGCCCTTTCAGGATGGTGTGCTGGCTCAGACAGTCAACGTATCTTATTTGGCCAGTCAGGTAATAACTACCGGACTGGCCTCTTACGTAGAGCTGGACAGCGTACTAGGGCTTGAGGATGTACTGAATATCCTTGAGGTTTTTCAGGTTTCTGAACATAACAAAATGTTGGTAAATAAGTATGGCAACGAATATAGTTGAGCAGATGCTGATTGAGCTGGGTATAGACACTTCCAAATACCTAGCAGAAGCAGAAAAAACGACCAAAAAAAATCAGGAGCTTGAGAAATCCCTTGCTAACACTGAAAAGGCGTCGAAACAGGCCGGTAAATCTAACGAGGATCTGGCCAAAAAATATCATAGCTCCATCACGCCAATTGCTAAAATGGGTCAGGAGATTGCCAAGGTAACAAAAGAACTTACCGGATTTTTTGCAATTATCATCGGCTCAACCGGCCTGTTCAAGCTGGCTAATGATGCAGCACGTGCCAATATGGAAGTATCTAAGCTCTCCGGACAATTGGGCATGAATACCCGTGGCATAACCGATTGGCAAAACGCTGCCGGTGCTTTCGGGGGCAGTGCCGAAGGTATGACAGCATCGCTCAGTAACATTAAACAGTCCATGAACGGGCTTGTTATGTTTGGTGACGCCAGCATGCTGCCTTACTTTAACGCACTGGGCGTTAATGTAGTAGATAATGCCGGTAAGATTCGTCAGTTAGATGATGTCATGCTGGACTTGGCGGACGCGTTCCAGAAAATGCCACGAGACCAAGCCTATACAATAGGCAAAAAAATGGGGTTTGATGATGGCACCATTAATGCTTTGGTTTCAGGCCGGAAAGAGCTACAGGAAATCTTAAACGTTCAGAAGCAGATGTATCATTCTGACCAAAAAGCCATCGCGCAAAGTAAAGAGCTTACTAAACAGCAAGCCATTTTAAGCGCCCACTGGCAAAGCATGAAGCAGCTTATCGGCGACGCGCTAACCCCAATTCTGATTGCGCTAATTAGGGTCGTAAACGGCTTTTTTGAGCTTTTACAAAAACATCAGAAAGTAATAAAAGGTGTCTTTCAAGTTGCCGCTATCATTATCGGCATGCTGCTGATTCCTACGCTGTTAAGCGCTACACGCGTCCTGCTTGGATTTATAGCCCCGTTCACACCGCTATTAAGGGTTATCGGGGCTTTAGGTGCAGCCATTAGCCCTGTAATCGCACTGGTTACCGCCTTAGCCGCTGCCTTTGTGCTGTTGTACGACGATTACAAGACATGGGCAAATGGCGGCAAATCTCTTTTTGACTGGACGTCTTTTGCAGCAGGCATCAAGGACAGCAAGATGTCTGTAGATACGTTACGCGAGGCCTTTGGCAATCTAGTCAGTGCTGTTAAAAACAACACCATACCGACCCTAAAGGGCTACGCTGAAATACTAGGCAAATTGGTTAGGGGTGATTTTAGCGGGGCGGCCAAGCAGGCTAAGCAGATGATTGACACCTACTCCGATATCGCTACGGGAATTGTGGCGGATGCTATGGGCGAGAAAAAACAGGACGTAGCAGGATTTATCGGGGAAAGCGTCTATAAATTGACGCATGGAGGTAAGGACTACCATGAGTATAACGGGACTGCTAAACCTGCAGAACAAAATACGGTAACAGCTAGTAATTCTAGGCAGGTATTTAAAAATAAGAACTTTACTAAAGAAAAAGCAGAATCAATCGCCCGTGTCGCCAAAAACATAGGCGTAGACCCTAACGACCTAGCTGCTGTTATTTCTTTTGAAACGGGCGGAACATTCAATCCCAATATTCGCAATCCAAAATCTTCAGCTACGGGCTTAATTCAATTTATGGCCGGCTCCGGAGGCAAAAAAGGACTTTACTATGGTATGACGCGAGACCAATTCGGAGGCCTATCTTTTGATGAGCAAATGAAGTACGTCGAACGATATTTCAGGGAGCGCGGCTTTGATGGAAAGAAGAAGCGTGATGTTGCTGATACGTATACTGCAGTTACAGGCTACGGCTACAGGAAAGGATCTAAGGCTTATGAATTAAATAGCAAGTGGGATTCGAACGGGGACGGTTATATTGATAAAGGTGAAGCTGTTTTAAATCCATATTTTCGAGCACATCAGCATCAATACTATGACAAGATCGCCCGTAGCGCCCAAAAAGCTCAGGATATGTCAAAAGCGGAGTTTCAATTTCGGAACGGAAGCGAGGGTATAAAAAACGATAACCGTAAGCATGTTAGTGTTAATATACAGAAAATAGAAGTTAAAACATCTTCCAGTAGTGTAAGTGGCAACACCGTTGCAGCTGTTAAAGAAGCAAACAACTATATGTTTAATCAACTCGGGACTTCAATGACATGAAAAAAATATTATTAATTGCTCTGCTGCTACCTTCTCTGGCCATGGCGACAAATTTTAAACAGGTTGTATCAGGTAAGAAGCTTACTTATGTTGGTGCAACTTGTGCTGGTGTGTCTTTTTCGCAAGACGGCTTAATTGCTAATATGTACGATGAACAGGTATCTAATTGTGCGCTAAACATACCGTTCCTGTTGCGCGTTAAGTGGCTTAATGAAAATACAGCTATGCTGGTAGAGAAAGTTCAGCAAAATAAAAGCGCTCCTCCCCGTGTTTTTGTAATGCAGTTTCAATCACAGAACGGAAATAAAATCACGGTTAAAGATGTATGGGTAGGTTGGGGGAATCACCCAGACCAGATTCAAAAATACACGATCAAGTGAAATATGATTTTGTAACATATTCAAGCCAGCTAACTAGCTGGCTTTTTTATAACGGTATTGCTAGGTGCTGTTAAAGTAAATATAATATATTTACAAACAGTAGACGGAGTGAACGTGATCGATGGATTTGAATGGAATAATGACAAAGCCACGTTGAATCTAAAAAAGCACGGTGTTTCTTTTGAGGAAGCCCTTACCGTATTTTGGGATGAGCACGGTTTAATCATTTCCGACCCTGAGCACTCCGAGGATGAAGACCGCTTTGTACTATTAGGGATGAGCGAAAACCTACGCGTTCTTGTGGTAATACATTGTGAGCGCGGTGAAAGTATACGTCTGATTTCAGCGAGAGTTGCTACCAAACACGAGCGCAAACAGTATGAGGAATCTCTATGAAGAAAGAGTATGATTTTAGTAACGCCAAGCCTAATCCTTATGCTAGCCAACTAAAAAAGACAATTACTATTCGAATAGATGAAGAAAGTATCAGCTATTTTAAAGAGCTGGCTGAGGAAACAGGATTACCCTACCAATCGTTGATTAACTTATTTTTAAAGGATTGCGCTGCCAATAAGCGTAAGCCTGATATTAAGTGGAATAAATAGATATTACACTTTTACATACATAAGCTGCCGTTAGGCAGCTTTTTTATTGGAGGTTGTATGCTGCCGATTGAGGGTATGCCCAATGTACCAAATTTCAAAGGATTGAATGCTGCTGGCTCTAATGCCCTAATCAGCTTAGGGAGTGCTGCACTAATAAATGCTGTATTCGGTAATTACTGGGGTATATTCAATGAATACGGTATTCCGATACTGCTGGCAGATAACGTCATTGCTCTTAAATATAATAATTCGTCTAGGATCGCGCAGGCGCCAATTGAAAAAGGTTCTTTTGCCAGCTACAACAAAATATCTAACCCCTATAAAGCTACTGTTCAGTTATCAAAAGGCACGGGCGGCACACTCATGCGGGGGGCTTTTCTTGGCCAGATTGAAACACTAGCCAACAGTACACTGTTATTCCATATCCTTACACCGGAATATGTTTATACCAACGCCTGTATTGTTGGCTACGACACTGCACGAGAGGCGTCGGACGGTGCGCAACTGATTAAGGTTAACCTTCATCTAGAAGAGGTCAGAGAAGTAACGGTTAAATACGATACCGAAGAGGTAAAAAACCCTGACGATGCTAAAACACAGGATGGCGGTGAAAAGCATCCAGAGAGCGCGAATGAATCAATTCTTTATAAGGCTAGTGAAGCATTTAAGGACCTATTCTAATGACTACGGTAACTATTCCTTTAAACGCTGCGCCTAACCAAACCGTTTCATTTATGATGGATAACAAACGCTGGTTAGTTACCCTGAATTCACGCCTCGGGAATTTATATGCCAGCATAGAAAATGACAGAGACGGAGTCATAATTAACAATCGTATTTGCTTAAATAAAACACCCCTTAGCAAAAATCTTGTGTTTATAGATACTGACGGTAGTCAAGACCCATTCTACACCGGCCTGAACAGCCGGTTTTTTTTGGTATATACAAATGAAACGTAAAGTAATTAAAGTCACGGTGACCCTGACAGGAAAGGATGACAAAGGCCAGCAGATTGTATTTGCGGATGCATACAACCAGATAAGTGCAACAGGATTTCGGATAGCCTGCAATATCATGTTCGGGTATGGTGCGGTAATGCCAACAGCACAGATTCGCGTCTATGGGCTTGAGCTGGACAAAATGATCAAGCTTTTACGCGTTCGCTGGAACACACTGGGCGCCCTAATGAATCGCGTAAAAATAGAAGTTGGGAATGAGTGGGAGAAATTACTGCAAGAATTCGAGGGCAACATTACTTTCGCGTATCCGGATTTTTCTAATTCTCCGGATGTGTGCCTTGTAATTGAGTCTCAGGCCGCAGCTTTGGAAAATCAGAAGCCCGCCAACCCCTACGAACACAAAGGGGAAATAGATATAGCAGATATCTATCAGGCGATTTGCGAAGAAATGGGATATCAGCTGGAAAACAACGGCGTATCAATAAAAACGAAAGACATCACCCTAAATGGCTCTAACCTGCACAAACTGCAAACACTTGAGCAAACCTTTCCAATTGATATGTACATAGAAAATAACCTGATAGCCATCACCCCTAAAGGCGGCAGTCGTAACATTAAAATCCCTGTCATCACACCGGCTACTGGGCTTATAGGCTACCCAACACCGGATATTCGCGGAGTGACCTTCAAATGCCTTTATGACCCATTACTGCGCTTTGGTGGTGTCTGCAAAATACAAGGTAGCGTCGTTGAAGTTTGTAACGGGGAGTGGCGGATTTATGGCATGTACAAATGCCTGGAAGCCAACCAGCCGGACGGCAACTGGTTCTGTGAGATAGCTGCAACATGGAGGGATAGCAAAGATGCCGCAATCGTTCGATAACAATAGCCCACTCAGTCATCTCAACATCAACCACTCTTTAGGCGGGGCGGCTGAATTTAACGCCCTCATTACTAACCTAATGTCCAAGATGCAGACAATTACGTTAGTAAAAGTGGTTGCTGTATCAGGAGGCGGAATAGCCCCCGTGGGAACAGTTGATGTTATGCCAATGGTGCAGATGCTCGATGGTGCAGATAATGTTTATTCTGCAGGGCAGATTTTCAGTGTGCCTTATTTCCGCCTGCAGGGCGGAGCAAATGCAATTATTTGTGACCCTGTGGTTGGAGATATTGGCCTGTGTGCTTTTGCCTCAAGAGACATTTCCATAGTCAAGCGTAATAAAGCAGAGTCCGCCCCGGGGAGCCGCAGGCAGTACGACTGGAATGACGGTTTATATATTGGAGGGTTCCTGAATGGCGTGCCTCAGCAATATATAGGTTTTTCAAATGGCGGTATCGTCATCCATTCACCAACAAGTATCACTTTAGAGGCACCTGCCATTAATCTGCAGGCTTCATCCGTAACCACCAAAACCGGCAGTTTTGCAGTTAATGCTAGTAAGACTGCACAATTTACCGGCGGGGCAGGAATCAGCTCTGATGGTGATGTTCAGGCGGGATCAGTTAGCTTGAAAAACCACACTCACAACGGTGTAGTAACAGGTGGTGGTAACACAGGAAAACCCAATTCATGAAAACATTATTTTTAATGCCCGGTAGCTGGGATTTGGCTATAGACGCACGTGGCAACATCGCCATAGCAGAAAGCACCTACCAGCAGGCACAGGATATCGCCAGCGCTTGCCGCACCATACAAAAAGATTTGTATTTCAACCAGAGTGAAGGCATACCTTATTTAACTCAGATTTTGGGTAACGGGCGCTACCCGCTGGCGTTATATCGAAAGTATTTACAGGATGCTGCCCTGAGTGTGCCGGGAGTGGCGAGCGCGCTGCCAGAATTGCAGTTAGATAATGACCGCATCCTACGCGGGCAAATTAAATTTACCACTAGCGATAATCAAACAGGGGTAGTTGGGCTATGAACATTCCTCAACTGCAGATAACAGACGATGGCATTGTGGCGCCCAGTACCGATGAAGTAATTAACGGTTTGTGGGAGCTATTTAAAGATGCTTTTGGCAAAGATTTAAATACCGCCATGAATACACCACAGGGGCAGCTTGTTACCTCACTGGCAGCTATTATCACGGATGAACGTAACCAAATGATCGCGCTGCTAAACCAGTTTGACCCGCGTTATGCTCAGGGTATCTGGCAAGATGGGATTGGTTATGTGTATTTCATGACTCGCAAAAAGGCCACCCATTCCAGTGTTGATTTGGAGCTGACGGGCTTAGCTGGAACAAGCATAGCCGCGGGAACAATATTCAATGATGACAATAATCAGGAATGGAAAATAACGCACGATGCCGTAATAGGTGGGGAGGGTACAGTAACCGCGCATGCTTTGTGTGTACTGGCCGGTAATGTTAGCGCCGCTCCAAACACCATAACTTCCATACCGAAGGCTATTGCCGGTTTAGATCGCATCACCAATCCCTTTGCTGCCGTTGCTGGTGTAGATGAAGAAGCACGGCGAGATTTTGAAACACGGCGACGGGCATCCGTAGCGATTAACAGTAAAAATACCAACGCTGCAACTTATGGCGCGGTGGCGAATTTACCGGACGTAAAGGATGTCTACGTTATAGACAATCCATCAGATGAAACCATAACTGTCGGTGCAACTAATTACCCAGTTATTCGTAACAGTATTCTTGTTTCCATAGTCGGAGGAGATGATGAAGTGATAGCACGCACCATACTGAACAAGGCCGGTACAGGTTGCTCTTTCAATGGTAATACCGAATGCACTATCAGTGACACGGAAAACTTTCCAACAAGGCCGCCATCCTACGTCATTAAGTTTCTCAGGCCGGATTTTGTGCCTGTGTTTTTCCAAATAAATGTAGAGGATAAAGATGCTTTAACTTTTCAGGATGGCGAGGCGATAAAAACAGCCATTATCAAAGCTTTCTCCACTGGCGCAGCAAAGGCCACCATAGGGCAACCCGTTATTGCCTCTCGGTTCATTTGTCCCGTTGCATCTGCTGTATCGAACGTGAGTATTGTTTCGTTACGCATAAGCTATGATGGCAAAAAATGGGTGGACAAACTCGATATAGGGGTTGATGAATTCCCGACAACAACCGTTTACCAGATAAAAATCCTATGAAAAATATTCAAGATACGTTGATGTCACAATACGCAAATAGCCCCATAATTTGCAACCTGATTGACAGCATGAATGAATGCATAGACCCTAATAAATCCATAAATGATTTTTACAAATTCGCTTTCAATATTAAAACGGCAAAAGGTTTTGGTTTAGACATATGGGGGCGTATTGTCGGTGTTAACCGCAGTATCAATATTCCTCCGGGAGACATTGACGTTTTTGGCTTTAAAACTAAGCCTCAGTCATTCAAACCCTTTAACAGTCACCCGTTCAGTGCTGCCGGAGCCGGATTCAATGCATACAGGCTGTCTGATGAGCGGTTTAGGCTGTTGATTATGCTCAAAGCTGCATCAAACATACTGTCAGTAACGGCGCCGAATATAAACACATATTTGCGCATGGTATTTCCAAATAAAAGGGCGTATTTCCTGATCACTGGCCACATGAAAGGCCGGTATTTTTTTGAGTTTATTCCTAACAGCTTTGAGCGGCATATTATTTATAACCTTGGCTTATTACCACGCCCCAGTGGCGTATTGATTGATTACCGCGAATCCCCTCCAAAGGGGATTTTTGGTTTTTCCGGGACAGGTTTTCAGCCTTTTAATCAAGGATGTTTTGCATCATGAGTAAAAACCCAACGCTAATTCCCCAGGCATTTGCAAATAACGGCAGTAAAAACACCATACAGAACACTAGGCAGCCCGGGCAGGATATGGAGGACGCTACATGGAGTGATGGTTTCCCAAATGTCACCATGCAGCCCGTTGAGTCCGGCGGCCTACCTCCTAAGGGTATGGACTTCAATGGCATATTTAATACCTTATCCGAATCGATTGTTTATTTGCAAAAAGGTGGGCTGTTTTATTTTGACAAGGCCTATGCCAATGCGTTTGACGGTTATCAGACTGGCGCCATACTAATGTCCGATGACAATACACGGCTGTTTGTTTCAACCATAGATAAGAACAGCAACGACCCCAATCAGAAAATGACAGGATGGGAAATACTGGCCGGAGTAGGAATAAATGCTGCTACCGCGTCAAAGTTACTGAATGGGCGCAAAATTGGCGGTGTACTTTTTGATGGCTCTCAGGATATTGATTTGCCCGGCGTAAATAAAGCCGGAACGCAGGATACATCGGGCAATGCGGCGACGGCCACTTGGGCAGCACAGATAGCAGCACACACCATCGGCGGGGTGATGTTTAACGGCAAAGGCGATATCGATTTGCCGGGCGTGAATAAAGCAGGCAATCAGGACACCTCTGGCAACGCAGCCACCGCAACAAAACTTAAAACAGCACGATTGATAGATGGTGTGCCTTTTGATGGTAGCAAAGACATCAATCTTACTCCCGCAGGCGCTATTCAGTATTTTGCTCAAGCTTCAGCCCCTGCCGGCTGGTTAAAAGCTAACGGCGCAGCAGTATCCCGCAAAGATTATGCGAATTTGTTTGCCGCAATAGGTACGACGTACGGAGCCGGTGACGGTAATACAACATTTAATTTGCCGGATTTTAGGGGTGAATTTTTGCGCGGCTGGGATGATGGACGCGGAGCTGACAAAGGCCGTTCACTTGGCTCATGGCAGGATAGTGAAAATAAATCGCACCAGCATAGCGGTACTACCTCACCTAGCGGCAGCCACCAGCATACAGGTACTACGGATTGGAATGGGCAACATTCCCACCCTGTAGGCAAAACTGGTGGCGGTAACGGTTCACAGGCAGCCAAATCTTTTGCCGATTCAGGCGGGGAAATCGCTGCCGCTGGCAATCACGCGCACACATTTACTACCGGATGGAGTGGGGAGCATTCACACCCTTTCTGGACAGCGTGGGTTGGCGGTGCCGAATCAAGACCGCGTAACGTTGCAATATTGGTGTGTATTAAATATTAAAGGATTGAAGCATGAAAGATTACCCGTTAACCATCCCAGTATGTCAGCTTGATGAAGATAGATACTTTGTAGGAATGACAACCGCCGATTTAGACCCAGTTGTAAAAAACGGGCATTATTTAATTCCTCGTCTTTGTATTGAATCCGATGAGCCTGAACATAAAAATGGCTTTATTGCACAATGGAATGATGGGCAATGGAAGTATATTGAAGACCATCGTGGGGAAGCTGTATACCTCAAGAAAACTGGCGAAAAGCAGACTATAACAGCCTTAGGCAAATTACCAAAAGATGTTACTACCCACGCTCCAAAACCCTTTACTGAGTGGTCAGAAGAGGCGGGCAGTTGGGTGGATGTAGCTAATTCTGATGAATTACGTCTTCAGGATAAAAAGGAAAAAGCAGGGGCGATTACCCGTAGCCAACTTTTAACGTCGACTGAACTGCGATTGGGTAAAAATAAAACGGAACTACTTGAAATAGCCGAGCGGGAGTTAGCTGGATCTCATTTAATCAAGGTAAGAAATGCGATATCTGAAGCACAGAGCTTTACGTTGGTAAATGACGATATCTGGGATTTTTTCACACAAGCGTTAAATATCAGTGCGGACAAGCTTTTCGCTTTATGGGAGGAGGCTAAGCTTAACCCCTAACTATTGGCCAAAATTAAATTTGAAAAAACACCCGCGTAAAGCGGTATTTTTATGGAGTTTACATGATATGAAAAAAGCATTTAAATGGTTGCATAAGGCACTGGACTGGGTGGTTGAGTTTCGGTTCCTGCCGGCGTGGTTTCAAAATTTTTTATTCGGTACCTGTACACGCGTAATTGAGATTACCAGCGGGTTAGTCATGTTGGGTTTTGCGGTGGTTTTTGCCTTGCATGGAAACGAAATGCTAAAGGAAGACCTTTACGAGAAATTTCAGCACCTGCACCCTGACGTTCTGGTTGCCGTCCTGTTCATCGTATCTGTTAGCCAGCTAAGCGCTGCTGTTTTTCAATCCAGCCGCAGCAATATTATTTCAGGCTGCTTGCTGATATGGGCATCCTTAATCTGGTTCTTGATTGCAGGGGCATTTATTGCCGCCTATCCGCCTTTGTCTACGGGTATGACTACCTATACCGTACTGGCCGTAGTGTGTGCGCTGGCGGGTAGAAATCTTATTAAACACACTCAGCGAGTAGAAGACAAAAAAGGCGGTGAATAATGAATGAGGCATTCACCTTGGCCAACTGTTTCGCCCTTGGGGGCGGTTTTCTGGGTGCGCTGGTGGTATCGGATTACAAACGCTATGGGATAGTTTTAACCCTTACCTTTATTGTTATCGGCATGGTGTTTGCAGCTGCTGTTACCGAATATTACTTCACGCAGAATCATCCGTGGCTGTTTGCTGGCGTCGGCGTGTTTGCCGGCATGGCCTCCACTTCGCTATTAGATGCGTTCAAGGCCACCGCGCCAAGGATGGCACAAAAGTTAATCAATGCAGTCTGTAGTAAGGCAGAAAAAATAATAGGAGATAAGGACGACAAGTAAACAGATAGTACATTTGATTAGATTACAAAATCAAAAGCCAGCTAAGTAGCTGGCATTTTTTATATGTGAAAGGGTTTGATATGTACAAATTAAGTAAGCGTTCTTTAACTAATCTTCAGGGCGTAAATACTAACCTTGTAAAGGTGGTTCAACGAGCCATTGAAATCGCCAAACAAGATTTCATGGTAACGGAGGGATTGCGCTCCCGTGAGCAATGTTGCATTAACTATGGCAAGGGTAGAACTGCCCAGCAATGTACACAGAAAGGTGTGCCGGCGAAATACGCACAACCCAGCATCAGTAAAGTTACGTGGCTAAATAATCCTTTTGCGAGTAAGCATTCCCAAGGGCGCGCCGTAGATTTGGTACCTTATCCGGTAGACTGGAACGATTTGGCCAAATTCCGTTTAATCGCCGAAGCCATGAAGCAAGCCGCCAAGGAACTAAATGTCTCCATTAATTGGGGCGGGGATTGGCAGAAAACCAAAGATTACCCACATTTTGAGGTGTAGCCATGAAGAACGTGAATTACTTGGCCGCTGGCGCGTGGTTGCTGGCGGCCTTAATGTTTCTATTCATCATGCTTAGCTATGGCCACAAGCAATATGAGAACGGCTACCACAAAGGGAAAGACGAAACGCAAAGGCAATATCAAGTGGCTTTGGCCAAACAGCAGGAAGCATCCAAACAGGCCAGTCAAAATTACGAGAAACAGAAAGCAGAAAACGAGGTAAAGCGAGATGAACGACAAGTGCAAGTCACAAAAATTATTAGGGTGCCTGTGTACACTAATGTCTGTCTGGATTCTTCAGGGGTGCGCCTCGTCAACGAAGCCATTAGCAGCCGTTAATGTTCCGGCCAACCTTACCGAGCCATGCCCTGCATTAAGCCCGTTAAATGGTTCTACAGGCGCCGACATTCTCCCGTGGGCAGTTGGGGTGGTAGAGAAGTATAATGAATGTGCACGACGGCATAGCGCACTGGTAAAAGCTATTCAGTAAAGCTTGTAACTAAAGAATCAACCGTGGTGATCTTCACAACGGTTGAAATATTTTGAGCTTAAATTGTATGGGGTAGAAATTCAGTTGTTGGGGAGATCGCAACAACTGAGTTCAATCACGAATAAAATGATAAACGTATAAACGATAACTACAGCTTAACAATAGTCAATGCCGTTTTCTTGAAAAAAAAAAACTACGGTTAAGTTGTAGAAATCAAAAAATTAATGCCAATAGATTTTGCCAAATTTAAGACAAAACCACATCAAAACAAGTCAAATGAACTAAGTTTGCAGGCGGTTCATTTGTTTAAAAACAATAACTTGTAATAATGCTCATCGGACTCTTAATCCATTTGTCCAGGGTTCGATCCCCTGACGACCCACCATTTATCTTCCATTTCTTTCAACATCTTACGCATCATCTCTACTGTAATAACTTCCTCCTCTGATTTATTTGCTGTGACAAATTGTGACAATCGCTTGTCATAATATTATCAATCTTCATTGCATGTTTAACTAAATGATCTGGAGCCAAATGCGCATACTTTTGTACCATCTCCAAAGATTGCCAGCCTCCCATTTCTTTTAAGACATACAGTGATTCTCCATTCTGTACTAACCAGCTAGCCCAAGTATGGCGTAAATCATGCCAATGAAAGTCTTTCTCAATTCCGGCTTTATCCAGAGCTTTTTTCCATAGCTTGTAATTTAAAGACTTAACCGGTTGATTGCGCGAATGCAAAAAAACATATTTCTCATGCTTTCCCAGTGGTCTGGCCAGAACATTGATAGCTGTATCATTTAATGGTATCACCAATGGCTTACCTGACTTCATATTCTCTGGATAATATTCACATGTGCGCCTCTGGAAGGCTATTTGTTTCCATCTTAAATCGAAAACATTTGCCTGCCTAAGACCAGTTCCCAAATCATATTCTGCCATGTCTGCCATATTAAGGTATTAAACAACTTAATAATTTTCTGGCATCCTTTGGCCACAACCATTTCACTCGGTGTTTAAGTTCCTGTATTTTATCAAAACGTGTAATTTCTCCTTGTAAAGCAAGTAATTCAAATCATCCTCTAGCCTTGAGAAGCTAAAGAAATTTTAAATATTTATTCTATAAATATTCGATAAATTTTCTATATCATTTCAATAATGTTATTTTCAGCATATGCACCCTGAAAATCAAAGAGTTTTTCAATAAAGAAACGGTTTTTAAAATAAACGCGCGCGGGATAGGCAATCACCGGTAAAGCGGGGCGGTTTGCCAGATTCAGCTTACGCTGTAAGGGTTAAATGATCAATATTCACCTCAACACCAAACCATTGTGCTCCGGCATAATCCGAGTTATTAATAAGGTTATCCAAAGGTATCTGCTCAATTACAGGCTCTTCACCATCTTCAAAAATACCTTCAAGATGGAGTTCGATGGCCTCTTTAGTATTGGTAATCGCTGCTTCAAGGGTGTCACCATATGAGAAGCAACCAGGTAGGGCTGGCACGGTTACACCATAACCAGTGTTACCATCTTTCTGGATTGCGATATATAGAAACATTTGATCCTTTCAGTTGATTTTGAGATTAGCCTTATTAAAGACCAGCTTGTTTCAGAATATTCTTTACGGTCCCAAACGGTAAATCTTTCTTGGGGGTAAGGAATAATAACTCGGCTTTTTTTTGTTAAATGCTTGATTGGTAGTGGCTCCCTTTAACTGCAACTTCATACTACCCGTTTTCTTTAAGCATTTTAATAAGTTTTGAGCTAAGCATATCTCCTTTCCTTGGTGTGTGTATTTTTAAACATCAAATATAAAAAGTAAACGATACTGTAACAAATAGGGTGATTTGTTGTAGGTTTGAAAGTTGCTCAAATGCATTTAGTGATATAAGAAAACTTGTGGGAAAAAATAATAAGAAAACGAATCGACTAGCGTCATCTTGATTAAGAAGGTAATCGATTCGTTATTATTAATGAATTTTTGGATAGACTAATAACGGAATTTATTAGTCAGGGTGAAAGTTATGTGAGTCTTACTTTATAATTGATTAAATTTTTCGTACTCTTTCTGTTTATAATATTGCCTGATTTCATTAAAGGTAACATCGGGTTTGAATGATGCTTTCAATAGCTCAGGTGAGTGAATAATTATCTCAGACCCTTTACGTTTGATTTGTGCTGAATAAGTTAAATTAAATGGTTCTGGAAAATATTCAGCATAGATATCACAAATGGCAGGAGTATTATCGTAAGTAATTATCCAAGGTTTTGTTAAGCGTTTTATGTTTTCGTACAGATGATAATGATCATCATGTTCAAAAAAATTCTGATAAAGCCCTTTACCTTTTACATAATATGGTGGATCAATGTTTACAAAAATCGGTTCTTGATGTTTTGAACATATTGCTGAATAAACACAGTTGCGTCTAAATTTGTTAAATGAATATCTTTTTTTCTAGAAGCTATCGCACTGATTTGCTTAATCAAGACAGTTCTATTAAATCGGCAGTCAAGCTTATATTTTCCAGATTGTTTTAAACCGCCTATAACTCCAGCATTTAAGATTCCTGACCGATTAGTGCGATTCAAAAATAAAGTGGCGAATCCAAGTTTTAAATAATCGTGATGTTTTTGTCGATATATTTCTCTTTGATGCAACCACTCATCAATATTAATTGGTGTTGTTAAAATTAGCTCACAAAGCTCATCCGTTCGATTAAGGACACTGTGCCAAAAAGCATAAATGGCTCGATCCAAATCATTAATATATACTTTTTGGGCGTGTCCATTTAATAATAGATACCATGCAATAGCACAACCGCCAGCAAAAGGTTCAGCATAGTATGCCCCTTCGAGACCGTTTAGTTTGATCGTTTCAAGGACATAAGCTGTTAATTTTGATTTCCCACCCGGGTATCTTAAAGGAGATAAGAACATTAACTTTCTTTCTTTTCTTCTCTCATATCCACTAAAACTTCAAATAAAGGTATGAGTATATCCCAAAAATTATTTAAAAATTCACGATTGATTTTATCAGTTGTGTTTTCATGAATATATTTATTTAAGGTATGAATACTATAATCATTAGTATAATTGAGTAATCTCTTTAAAGTTGATGAAGCTTGCTTTGAATCAAGATTTAACTTACTTAAATATTTCAGTTTCTCTGTTAATGTAACATCGTCGAACCTTTTGTTTTTTTCTTGTGCTACATTTGATTGTAAATCTTTGGCAGATAAATAGTTATTTATAGAAAGCTCTAAAAAGATTCGAATCCCTGCTGCTGATAATTGCGGATAAGATTGGGTTGGTAATCTTTTCAGTTCCTGAAATATAGCATGTAGTCTATAGTTATCTGTTGTAATTATATATTTTTTATAAGCAAGACTTTTACGATTAGGATCTCCAATTAGTTCCTGTTTATCGATTTTAGTATCGCCATCAGTTGGTTTTCCGGTATCGACACCACTTGGTTTTCCGGTATCACCACCAATTGGTTTTTCGGTATCACCACCAATTGGTTTTTCGGTATCACCACTAATTGGTTTTTCAGTATCGTCACCAGTTGGTTTCCCTGTACCACTTTCCTGAAGAGGTTTTACTTTAGGTAAAAAATTTAAAATTTTTTGCAAGTTACTGTCTATTGTACGTGTATTAACAATAAACCCTAAACCTTCATTTTTATTAATCATTAATTTTAAAAGATGTGCATATGCAATATAAAAGCTATTAATGTCGGCATTAATTTTAAATCTGTAATCATCAAAATTTATGTGCCAAGCTTTCTTAACTTCAGAATGATTAAACCACCTTTCTAATGTTGATATTTTAATTTTTGTTCCATATAACACTTCATCTTGTTCATCTGATTCTGTCCCATGGGACTAAGCCATTATTTGTTGATGTATGTCGTTTCGTTACATACCAGATTGCATCATCAAAAGAAGGTGCTAAGAAAACATTTATTTTTTCGATTTCGCTCTTGTTAATTAATTTAGACAACTTGTCCACATATTTCCGGATTTTATTGGGCGAGTTTTCTGGATTACGTAATAGTTTTAGCGCCATAACCCGTCTATTGCCTTCTGCCACAGTAAATCCTGCTTCATTATTTTGACAAATAATTATAGGATCTAAACCTATAAATCCATCTATAGCTATGGAAGTAATTAAATTGATAAATTTTTCTTTGCCACTATCATCTTTAATCAGTTCTTCTACACAATCTTTGAGTGTTTCTAATTTCCTAGATGGGTTAAAACGTGGATTGGTATCCCAAAGTTGCAAATCATCTACTGATTTATATTCCTGTTTTTCATACCATTTTTGATTTATTGTCATGCCCAGCTCCTCAAATCTAGCTGTTTAAAACTCAAGTTTTCGAGACTTAATTGTTTGAGCTTAAACAAGTATATAAGATCCCAACTTTATAAAATTTAATTTAAGATGAACAATTTAATTATCATTATATAGCATATTTATCAAAATAATAAATTTTGTATATAACAGTAAATTATAAAAATAATATGTAAGCATTTTGATTTGTTAACGCTCAAAATTATTTTGCCCAATACTATGAATTTGCTTTTAATTTACATATTTTAGAGTTTTATCATATCTTTTCTGGGCCTGATTAGCCTGCCTTCGGTTTTAGGACCGCCCTTGTAGAGTTCTTTTAATATCTGTTTATATGTGCTTACAATGTCTGCACGGTTTTGAACCGCCTCTTTCATGAATAGGTGATCTGGTCTTTTGCTGTTCCGTAGAGCTTCAATCAGTTCTTGTGCCTGGCGTTTATGAACTTGTCCAACATGACCGCGTTTCTGCATGGCTTTAAGTGTACTGTATTCTTTAATGATTACTCCTCTGTGCTGGCGACGAGTAGCTGCGCATGGCACGCCTTGTTCGTACATCTTTTCAGCAAATCGCAGCCGCCATTCGAACAGATCATTTTTACGGGGATTAAGCCTTTGGCCAAACTCACCACGCATCAGTACACACAGGTGGACATGTGGGTAAGTCGGTTCATTAGGGCATTCACTATCTGTATGCAATGCAAATGCGTACTGGTGGACTTGAAACTGTTCGGCGGCAAACTCCTCACTTGATGCATTCTTTACGGCCTGTGGCGGCATTCCTGCGGGCATTGAAAGCACAATATTAAGTGCTTCGCAGCTTTTCTCATTTTCTGGTATGCCAAGTTTTTGCCAGTCTTTTGTTTGGTTACGCAATGCTTTCTTGCCATTCAGCTTTTCGCCGTCCTGATTTTCAACCTCTACCTCACCGTTACGGCTGATGTAATCAAGATAATTGCGTATGCCTTTCAGGCCGTTACTGGCATTACTTTTGCGTCGTGTTATCTTTACCATCACTTCAGGCTGTTTCAGAGCAGCTGTGCGTAAATTGGCCAAACCGTAGCCTGATCTAAGTGGTGGGGATTTCTTGCGGACAAGCAAAAAACCGCCAGAATCTTTTGTTCTGTCAGCTCGTGTTTTATAGGCTAACAACCAATCAACAACTGACTTGTTCATTCAAACCTCATGTTGCTGGCCTGCATCACTTCCCGTACTACTTTTGTATGTTTGTCAATAATGGTGCGTAGCTGGCGGATTTCGTCTGTGATAATACCACCTGATTCGCCAGCATTCAGATGGCGGGCAATCTGATTAAGATTTCGGCCAATTCGCAGCATCTGGTAATTGGACTGATACAGAGCCTGGACTTCGCTGTTAGACAGGGCAGGGTAGCCTGTGATGTGATAGTTGATGATGTCCACGGCCAAAGCGTTGGCTGTCATCAATTGCTGCTCAGCTGAGGTGCGTAAATATGTGTTCTGGTGATGGTTGAGTTGCAATTCCAGCCGGTACTTTTTGCATTGTTTGCCAGTATCATCGCTCTTACGGATAACAGGTGCTGGGTTATCCAGTTCTTTCAGTAAAAGATGCTTGGCCAGTCCGGATATACTGGGCTTACCCAGTTTAGCCAGTGCAACGTCCTTCAGTTTTTTCTTTACATCTTCGGTTAAGCCTCAGATTTTAGGGTGGCTCATGGTCAGTTCTCCTAGCGTTCATATTCTTTCAAAATACCTTTGTCCTGTGGGTATTCGACATTGATGCCTGCTGCTTTGATTTACTGTTTATAGAAATTAGTTAAGGCTTCTGCTTTCAGGTTGTCTGGTAACTTTTCCAGCACTTTTTCGACCGCATACAACCGTATCTGGCGGTGTTGATGCTCAATTTGGACAGTAGGGAGTTTTGGCTCAGATAGATTTCTTTGGCTCAGTTTAGCAGTTCTTCTTCCGGCGTTAGTTTATTTTGTACCGTTTCAGGAGTGATCTGCTGCTGTTGCTGAAAGCTGGGGATATATTTCTGTATTTTCTGAGCATCGCGGCAGGCATGCAGAATATCTGTAGGGTCTTTTTCCAGAACACTTACCCAGTTATTCACGTAAGTTGCATGGCGTTTTACGGTTTACCTGTTTTTCAGTTTGGCCAATTATCTGGCCATTCTGGTCACGTTCAGGAATCTGGATTGTAACCGCTTGCTGTCGCTGCCTTTCCAGTTTGATGCTGTCACCAATTTTTGCTCCTGCCTGATTGATAGATTCTGTCAAGCCAGTGCCCCATACGGTGCGTTCTCGGCCATTTTTTCCAGAGTAACGTAAATAGTATTACTCAAAAATTACCAAAATGAAAATTGTATATTTTGATCCAATATAACAATAGCCTGTAAACTAAATTTATTTGCTGAAAACGAGCATAAAAGCTTGCAACAAATATATCTTTACTTTATGTTATCAACAATCAAATAAATTTTTTTACAGGGGTAGGGTATGGATAAATCTTCTCTTACAGAGGAACTAGAAGCATTATTTAAACTATTTGAAAAAGGCGCGATAACAAAAGAAGAGTATGAAGCTCAGAAAGCCATACTTCTATCATCTAAAGCCAAAACTTCGCCTTCCGAAGAAGCAGATGAGAATCAGGAATCTGTTCCGATATTTATAGAGGAACCATATCAAAAACAAAACGAACCAGCACACAGTAATAGCGTAAAAATAATTTTAATCATCATTATCGGACTAATTATTATAGTAGCCATGTATTTCATTTTTGCTGGTAACAAAAAAGACCTGCAACCCAACAATGGTTCCGGAACATTGTCTGCAAGCGCAGCTAGTGAAAGCATTACCGTCAATGCGCAGCAAACCAGTAATGCTGCAGATAAAAATCTGGAAGACGACTCCGATAGTACAGGTCTAAATCTGAATACCAAGACGCCGGAAGAATTAAATCAGCTTTTAAATAAATTCCAGCAGGATCGTGCAAAAGCTTTAGCTAATCTACGCAATATATGGTCGAATCTTGATCCGGATTTCAAAGCGACTATACAACAAGAACAAAAAGACTGGGATAACACTGCATTAACCACTTCCTGCTCCCTAACTGGCTATCAAACAATACTGGCTCAACAGGTTGCCAACCAATATTGTGAATCCGTCATGCTGAATAATCGTGCTAAAGAGTTGCTGGATGATCAGGCATCAAATCTGACAGATATAAAACAAGACAAAGCAGCTCAAATGGATGCAAAAGCATCCGATGCACTTAAAAGAGTAAATATTACTTGGTCAACCATCCCTGACGATATTCAGCAGAACCTCAATCAGACATATGAACAGTGGTCAGATGAAATCAATAAATATTGCATTTCCAGACCGACAGCTAAAAACCTCATTGAAACTCAGATAAATTATGATAATTGCATTATCAATAAATCTGAAAATAAAATCAAAGAATTAAATGGTTACAAGATTTAGTAATGATACAGAAAGTCAGATTTGAGAAATACTGGCTTTCTTACTTTAATCTGAAATAAAACAAAATATCAATGAAAACTAACATTTTATCTAATAAAATATGGGCAAACAAAAATCCATTGTTTACAATACCGCCACTCAAAACTATTGCAGGACATTTATATCATGGCAGATTTCAATAAAATTCTCGATGCCGGTAATGTAGACGGCGGTATTATCAACGTAGTTGTAGAAATTCCAGCAGGTTCAAATCATAAAATAGAGTGGGACCGCAAACTTGGTGCTATGAAACTTGATCGGGTGGAACCCGTGATATTCGCCAAACCTACCAATTATGGCTTTATTCCGCAAACTCTCGATGAAGATGGTGATGAGTTGGATGCCTTAATTATCACTGATCAGCCTTTGAGTACGGGAATTTATCTGGAAGCAAGAATTATTGGTGTTATGAAATTCGTAGATGATGGAGAAGTTGATGACAAAATTGTCGTTATTCCTGCTGACGATCGGAACAATGGTAATGCTATCCATACATTAGCAGACTTGCCAGCACAATTAATCAAACAAATAGAATTTCATTTCAACCATTATAAAGATTTGAAAAAGGCAGGTACCACACTGGTAACACACTGGGGTGATATCGACGAAGCTAAATCAGTTATACGCGAATCTCAAGAGCGCTGGCAGCATCAGTAATCAAAGTATAAAAAACATAGTGACAAATAAGCTGCGAAATTTTTATAAATTCAAAATTTCGCAGCAACTATTGTTGAGCCTGAAAAAGAATATGTAACACTTAAAGCCAAGTTTTGGGAGCAAAAATGAAAAAGCTTAAATTGCAAATAATATCCAGCTGCTGCATATTATTGCCATTAATTAGCCAAGCATCAACTCCCGAGGCAGTGAACCGTACCTTTATAGAGAATTATAAGGATATGGTTTTTGCATTTTGTATCACCAAAGCATACAAAGGAAACAAAGATGTAGCAAAAGATACAGGCAACAGTGTAAGTGCATTAAAAGACTGGATTGATTACGACATTGATAAAAGTATAGATAAAGAAATTGTACTAATCAATTCTTATTTATCCCGTAATTATTTTAATCCACTAGCTGAGCAGGAAGTTAAAGGAATAAAATTTGAATTTCTAAAATGTTTGGATCTTTACCATAGCAAAGAGCTAGAGACACTTGCCAGAAAAGTAATTTCAAATTCGAATAAAAGGTGACTAAAGATTGAAAAGCATAAGATAGACAGAAACAAAATGTATATTAAAATTTAACATAATATATATTATGCGAAATATGCAAATTATAAATCATATAAAATTATTTAGCGCATGTAGCACTTACATATCTGCGAATTCATAACTACGCAAACATACTTTACCCCGTAAGCCAATTGTTTAAATTACGAACCATATTTTTTATCGTAAAATACAGATATGCTCTGCAATATACTACTGACACAGACAGGCTATAAGAACTGAATGAGTTTGAAAGTTTCTGGGCTAAATTTGATAATTCTGGAATTACAATGCAAAAAAAATTATTACTGGTTGACGGTTCATCTTACTTATACCGCGCATTTCATGCTTTAGCACCTTTAACCAGTCCTAAAGGAATGCCCACGGGGGCATTATACGGTGTACTGAATATGCTCAGACGTCTGCGCATGGATACAGCACATGATTATGCCTGTTGCGTATTTGATGCAAAGGGCGAAAATTTTCGCCATCAGATGTATCCAGAATACAAAGCCAACCGTCCCCCCATGCCTGAAGATTTAAGGCCACAGGCTGAGGCTTTACCAGAACTAGTCAAATTAATGGGATGGCCTGTATTATCTGTTAGCGGTGTAGAAGCAGATGATGTTATAGGTACATTATCCTGCATGGCACAACAGGCTGGATACGAAGTAATTATTTCCACAGGCGACAAAGACATGGCTCAGCTGGTAAATAATCAGGTGACTCTAGTCAATACCATGAGCAATGAAAAGCTTGATATCTCAGGTGTAATAGAAAAATTTGGTGTTAAGCCCGAACAAATTATTGATTATCTAAGTTTAATTGGAGATAAGGTCGATAATGTGCCAGGTGTCGATAAATGCGGCCCTAAAACAGCTGTAAAATGGTTAAAGGAATATGAAACCTTGCAGAATATCATCCAGCACGCCAACGATATTAAAGGTAAAGTTGGTGAAAACTTACGCCTTGCAATACCTAAACTCCCTCTTTCTTACCAGTTAATAACAATTAAAACAGACGTAAACCTGCAAGATGTATTACCACGCGGAATAGAAGATTTAAAACGTCAGAAGCCAAATTGGCAAGAGTTGATACCAAACTTTCAAGAACTTGGCTTCAAAAATTGGTTAAAAGAAGCGCAAACGCATCTGGATGAACATCACTTAAGTGATTCTAAAGAGCCAACAGAAGATTTGTTTGCCGAATCAGAAATCATTAAAAACTCTGGTACAGACAATAATACAATTTGCACTGAAACGGATTATTTAAAGAATATTCCTAAACAATATTCAGCAATTACAACAAATGAACAATTAACAGAATTAAAAACACAGTTAGAAAACGCCCATACCATCGCTTTGGATACTGAGACCGATAATCTAGACGCCATGAAAGCCAATCTAGTGGGTATCAGCATCGCTTTAGAACCAGGTAAAGCCTTTTATATTCCTGTAGGTCACATCCCTACTGCTGTTAATGAACAGCTACCTTTAGAAACGGTATTAAACTGTTTGAAGCCTTATCTAGAATCAAATAAACTTGGCAAAATCGGTCAAAATATTAAATATGACCAACACGTATTAGCCAATTATAACATCGTCCTAAATGGTATTATTGGCGATTCTATGCTTGCTTCTTATATTGTCGAAAGCCACCTTAGCCATAGTCTGGACGAACTAGCGCTCCGACATTTAAACTGGCAGACTATTAAATATGAAGATTTATGTGGTAAAGGCGCCAAGCAAATTTGTTTTTCCGATGTGCCTCTGGATGATGCTGTGAATTATGCTGCAGAAGATGCAGATGTGTCATTGCGTTTAGAAATTTTACTCCGGCAGCAAATGAATTCAGCTCAGCTAGAGCTTTACCATCATTTAGAAATTCCAATTGAGCGCATATTATTTCTTATGGAACGTACTGGAGTTTTAATTGATCGACAAGAATTAACACAACAGAGCCACGAGCTAGGCAATCAGCTAATCAAACTTGAAGAACAGGCATATCAGCTGGCAGGCCAACCATTTAATTTGAATTCCCCCAAACAACTGCAGGCCATTCTATTTGATAAAATGGGTATCCCAACTACGGGACTTAAAAAAACATCATCTGGTGCAATTTCAACCAATGAAGCTGTGCTTGAGAAACTGGCAACGGATTATTCCCTCCCCAAGCTCATTCTACAGACACGAACACTGGCAAAACTGAAATCCACATACACCGACAAACTCCCTCAGCTGATTAATTCAGACACTGGGCGTGTACATACTACCTACGCGCAAGCCGTAGCTATCACAGGTCGACTGGCTAGTAACAACCCAAATCTACAAAATATACCTGTCCGCACAGAAGAAGGCCGCCGAATCCGCAAAAGTTTCATCGCCCCACCCGACCAGCTAATCGTTTCTGCCGACTACTCTCAGATAGAACTACGTATCATGGCACATCTTTCAAAAGATGCCACTCTGATTGATGCCTTCCAAAATAATGAAGACATCCATAAACGCACAGCAGCCGAAATTTTTTCTACTTCGCAAAATGAAATAACAGCTGAACAACGTCGATATGCTAAAACGATTAATTTCGGACTGATTTATGGTATGAGCGAATATGGTTTGGCAAAATCATTAGGAATCGAATTGCAAGCAGCTCAACATTTCATATCACGCTACTTTAGTCGTTATCCAGGTGTGCATGAATATATGGAAAAAACTAAAGAACAGGCATTCCAACACGGTTTTGTAGAAACTTTATTTGGTCGGCGCCTCTACTTACCTGGTTTAAAAAGCAGCAATGGTACAGAACGTGCTGGAGCTTTGAGAGCAGCCATCAATGCGCCAATGCAAGGAACTGCTTCTGATTTAATCAAGCGAGCTATGATTGCAGTGCAAGATTGGCTGGAACAACAAAATATGCAATCAAAACTCATTATGCAGGTACATGACGAATTGGTGTTACAAGTAACAGAATCAGAACTTTCCGATGTAATGCATCAATTACCAGAATTAATGTCAGCTGTTGCCAAATTAAGCGTTCCATTAATTGCTGATGTTGGCAGCGGACATAACTGGGAAGAAGCTCATTAAACAAGCATTTTGTAGAAATATTTCAATTGCAAATTGAGAGTAAAAGCAGTCTGCTATAAAAGGACTGCTTTTTCATAACCTACTGAATATATAAAATTAAATGTTAATATATAAAATTAACAATCATATGGCAATATAAACATAAATTATTAACATATTAATTTTATGCGATTTAATTAGATTCGACCTTCTTTAGCTAATTGTTCACGCATTGCCGATATTTGTTTGCCATAATCCTCAAACCCAAATATAGCAGAACCAGCAACAAAAGTATCAGCCCCTGCTTTTGCTATTTCAGCAATATTATCTATCTTAACACCCCCATCCACTTCAAGACGTATATAGCGTCCATTATTATTGGCATATGTATCAATTATAGAGCGAACTTGTCGAATTTTTTCTAAAGTCGAAGGAATAAAACTCTGACCACCAAATCCCGGATTCACAGACATCAGTAATATTACATCCAATTTGTCCATTACTTGCTCTAAAACATATACTGAAGTAGCAGGATTTAAAACCAACCCAGCCTTACATCCTGCTACTTTGATCAGAGATAAACTTCTGTCCACATGCTTAGTAGCTTCAGGATGAAAAGTGATAATATCTGCCCCAGCGTTAGCAAATGCATTGATCATATCGTCTACTGGCTCTACCATCAAATGCACATCTATAGGAACAGAAGCATAGGGTTTAATAGCCTGACAAACCATGGGTCCAAATGTCAGATTCGGTACATAATGATTATCCATTACATCAAAATGTATCCAGTCTGCACCTGCGTCAATAACGGCTTTTATTTCATTTCCCAGAAAAGCGAAGTTTGCAGACAATATACTGGGTGCAATAAAAAAATCAGGCTTTTTTAAGTTATTCATAAATAAAAGACTCCAAGTATATAATATTCTTTACGCAAGTTTACGGCCATTATATGTGCTTGACTGCTAATGAAGTATACTCATATTGTCCGATGGAAATTAAAGGGAGAACACAATGGTAGCACTTTGCTGGCAAAAAATAGTACGCTATTGTACCGGCATTGCACTATTCGCATTCACTTGCTCTACTTTTGCTTCTGGACAGGTTAATTGTGATGTCCGCAAGCTAGAACTAACACAAATGCAAAAAGCCAGACTTAGATTTATCAGAATGCAGTATAAACGAAATCAGGATACCAACTTACAACGCACTGCAAACAACAAACGTAAAAATGAACAATTAAATCAGATTCTGATGCAACCCAAATTTGATGAAGCTGACGCCAAACGCTATGTTTTAAACCATTATATGCCGCGGATGCAGCAAGACGTAGATGAATTAAAAGTTCAACATGAATTTTTACAGGTTTTAAATCGGCAACAACGTCTTAACTGGATAAATAACTGTTTGCGCTGAAATTATAAATATACATTTGTTTAAATATCAATAGCAAGAATATATCTGAGATATTTATTGTTATCCATTAATATATTAGTATTAAAAAAATTTTAGCATTCGCTTTTAATTATTGTTTTTTACATTCAGGGCTTCCAGATGGATCACTTATATTACTGATGTCTTTATTATCACAAATATAAGTACTTGAATCACTGCTCATCCAAATGGATTTTTTTAAATTTATTCCCCCTTTTGGTTCAGCATATAGATGAAAATCACTGCAATTATCGGTACTATCACAAACTCCGGCTATTGTATATTTCCTATCCACGTTAGTATTTTTACCAACATGATTTTTAATTGCTTCGTCTATATTTGACTTTTGTATATTACTATTAAACAAACTCAGTTTTTGCTGGGCAACATCTTGATTGATTATAATCAATGTAGAAGTAGCATCTGCTAAATCTGCTTTTTCTATATAGTTATCATAGGCCGGTAAAGCAAAAGCTACCAGTATTCCCATAACAGCTACTGCGATAATAAGTTCTATTAAAGTAAAACCATTATTATATTTTCTCATGCATCTGCACCAATTATAAAGTTTATATCTTATCAAAAATCATATAAAGATGCCTGAATGGTTTCCTCAACAATGCTAGTAGTGCTATCATTTTTTCCCCAACCTTTGGCCGTAATTCTAAATAAATATATACCAACACCTGCATTTTTATCGGGTCCCAGATATTCAATGACATATCTAGATTTTACGTCTTGATTTTGTGGTGAGGAAGGAGTGGTATTATCTGGTTGAACTTTGGTTGATGGATCTTTATTGTCTTTGCCATCTACATTTGAAAAAACATTTGATCGTTTCCAAACATCCGGCAATTCACCGCAATTCTTTTCAACAGCAGCTAAAACACTTAATACTGCGGCTGCATCAATCCCATTAGCTGCACATAATCCATCTTTACAATCACATGAAAATATTTGTTGTGTTTTCAAACCTGGCCATTTACTAATTCTATCTTCTGCTGCTTTCAAACCAATCTGAGCATTTTGAAGAGCAAGCTGATGATCGCTATCATTAGCACTGGTTCGAGTATCCATTGATGTGCTTTGCATCGTAGCTACAACCAGAAATGCAATAACAATCATCATTATCAGAACTAGAAATAATGCAAATCCAGACTGTCTGGTTTGTAAGGATCTATAATCGATTTTCATGTCAGATGTCATATTCCAGAATAGTTTATCTGTAAATTATTTACCACTTGTACAAACTTCACCCTGTCTAACACTTGCATTGATTTCATAATCTATTTCAGTATTATTTGTACTTGTGCTTGTCAAATTTGGATTTACACTAAGTGTAGTTTTAATCATTACCGGAGGGTGCAAAAAATCCAAATCCAAATCTTGTTTATGGCTAATATTTGGTTCTAACGGCTTCATTTGTCCTGCTTCAGATGCACTTGAAGCAGCTGAAGCCTCCGAAGCTTTGTGAATAAGTGGACATTCTGAATCTTTATGTGCATCATAATAAAAATCATATTTGGCTTTTACGACATTACTCACGATCAACTCTGGAGCACTCCACATTTGATTAATGTAATTTATACGATAAAAACCGGGCTTAGAATCAAAAACTGTCGTCCCTACCAAATAAACAACCCCACTTACAGCTTCACCAAGTTTTTCATGCTCACCCAGTTTTTTAATGTCAGTATTGCATTGGCTAGCAAGAATATTATTGGCTAATTTATCATTTATAAACGTAAGTACTAAAGGTTTGCTTCCTGCTACAGGTGTGACACCAATATCTTTAGTGAATGTAGTAGATAAATATTGTTTATTATTAGAGTTGGTGAATGCTCCAGAAAAAATGTCATTTAATTCATTAATATCAGGGGGATTCATACAGCTAAAATTAGCTAGCTGACGCATATCACTTCGTATAACATTCGAAGCATTACGAACATCTTGTTCATAATTTATCCGTGTCTTAACCTGCTCTTTTAATTTATAAGTTGCTAGAAAGGTTGAGCTTGCTGCTAGTAACACAATAATACTGATTGCCGTTGCCACCATGAGTTCAACCAAGCTGAACCCTTGCTGTCTGACTAGAAAATTCTTTGGTTCAGGCTCTATATGGGATTTTCTCATCAGTACAATCCTAATATTTTTATTTAATGTTTTTTTCATTATTGGCCTGCAGTTAGAGTATACGAAAAGCTATTATTATTAACATTATTATTCTTATCGTTTTTGTCCAGTGCCTGACCACTCCAAGAAACATCTATTTTACCATTTCGAATAGTACAGGAAGTTATTTGTGCATTAGTTAAATGAATATTTAAACGATTATTACAGTTGGCATCATCAAAATTTGAATAATCTTTAGCTATATATAATATTTTATTTTTATTTTCATCTAATTTTTCTTTAAGGGAAATTCTGGCTTCTGAATTCATTAGTTCGATATAATTTTGCACTGCTCTTGTTACTTCTCCTTGGTTTGCAGCATTAATTGAAGTATGCACCGCTGTAATCTGAGCCAGCATCAATGCCAACACACCAAATGACAATACAAACATAGCCACAATTGCTTCTACAATTGTAGAACCATTTTGTTTCTTTAATTTATGTAATGAATATACAACTAAATGGCTTTGATTCATAAACTTATCCAAATATTTTCATATTAATCATTTTAGTTAAATAATTGAGAAGTACAAATCTGAGTATTTGAAACCGAATCATTCCCAGATTTTCCATAACAGGCAATCGGCTTACCGCTTGGTGTTATTATGATTCGTCTTTTAATGTCTTCGTATTTAGCATCAGTAACTTCTAACGCTACACTGGATTGCCCTATATCCCAATTAGATGAATTTTTGCCATTACCTAATCCAAACTGACCATTTGGCATGAAAGCCAGCATTTTGGATTCTGCAATTTCGTCTTTACAATCAGCCTTGCCATTTTTACACACACCCCAATGCATTTTAACTTTGATTTTATTTATATTATCATCATAATTCTGATTTAAAGCTACCGTGCGTACTGATGTATCTTTAGAGGCATTATACGCACCATCTAAATCATTATCACTGAACGCAATAAAACCTTGCCATTTTGTACCATTTTCATAATCGCCAAAATTTACACAAGTATTAGAAGTAGAAGTATTTTTTCTAATTAATGTGGGGCAGATTAAAACTGGAGTATTAGTACGTATAGCCTCAGCTCTGGCAAACTGAAACATTGCAAGTAATTGATCAGCACGGTTATAAGCTCGATGGGAAGCAACCAAATGATTCATAGCTGGTAAGGCTACAGCCGCAAGTATGGCTGTAATTGCTATAACGATTAACAGTTCTATCAAGGTAAAACCAGCATTGCTTGGTTTGGATGAAACCATAATTCAACCCTAAAAGTGCCCAAATTAAGTTAATATGGAATTATTTTCGTATAATTTTACAACATTTCACTGGTTTATGACTATTTTTCTGGCTTGAAAACTGAACTATTCATCAAAATAACCTTCAGGCATGGCCGCATTGTCAAATTTAGTAAACTGACCTTGAAATGTCAGATGCACTTTCCCTGTTGGACCATTACGGTGTTTACCGATAATACATTCTGCCAATCCCTTAAATTGGCTGTCTGGATGGTAGTATTCATCACGATACATAAACATAATCAAATCAGCATCCTGCTCAATTGCGCCTGATTCCCTTAAATCTGACATCATGGGTCGTTTATCTGTTCTTTGCTCAACTGTACGTGATAATTGTGACAATGCGATGATGGGCACCTGGAGCTCTTTAGCTAAGGACTTAAGAGAACGTGAAATTTCTCCTAATTCTGAAGCTCGGTTATCTGAGCGTCCAGAGCCGGACATTAATTGTAAGTAGTCAAGCACGATGAGACCCAATTTACCCCCTTGCTGTCTGGCAAGACGTCGCGCACGTGCACGTACTTCTAATGCAGTCAAACCTGGGGTTTCATCAATAAACATAGGAGCATCAGTAAGTTTAACTACTGCATCGTTAAGTTTACCCCAGTGTTCATCCTGCAACTGTCCGGTTTTAAGTACACTTTGGTCTACTCGCCCTACTGAACCAAGCATACGCAGAACCAGCTGTGCTCCACCCATTTCCATTGAAAAAACCGCAACCGGCAATTTTTCTGCTATAGCTACATGTTCTGCAATATTCAAAGAAAAGGCCGTTTTACCCATAGACGGGCGTCCGGCTACAATAATCAAATCCCCCGGCTGTAGGCCAGAAGTCATTTTATCCAGATCAATAAATCCAGTTGACACTCCAGTAACATCGTTTTTATTGTCCCGTGAATATAAATAATCAATCCTTGTAACAACTTCTTTCAATAACACCGGCATGGTTAAAAAACCCTGCTTCGACCGTGCGGTAGATTCTGCTATCTGAAATACGCTATTTTCGGCTTCATCAAGCATCTGTGCAGCATCTTTACCCTGCGGACTATAGGCTGAGCGAGCTATCTGTGTCCCTACCTGTGCCAGCTGACGCATAATAGAACGCTCCCGAACTATCTCGCCATATCGGCGAATATTAGCTGCAGAAGGTGTATTCTGAGCTAATGTAATTAGGTACTCAAGGCCGCCAGCTGCATCAAGCTCTTCTCTTCGTTGCAGCTCTTCCTGCACGGTAATGACATCTGCAGGACGGGAAAGCTCAACCAGTGTTTTTATACCCTTAAATATAAGCCGATGTTCATGACGATAAAAATCATTTTCATCGATTACATCCGCGATTCGGTCCCAGGCACTGTTTTCCAACATTAAACCACCCAGAACAGACTGTTCAGCCTCCATTGAATGTGGTGGAACGGCCAGCTGACTGATTTCTTCGTTGTTTATATTGTTTTCTTCCATATATTCTTACTTTAATAACTTTTTTTTCAATTTTACCATTAAGACCATGCTTATTTGCCGCAGATGAGAGCAGTGTATTACAATATTAACGAACCATATAAAGGTTTAAGGTGAGTTAAACGTTCTATATATTTGCAAATAGATATCATTTGCCTGAACGATAGACGCACTGTAAAACACAAACTAACCACTCTATCAGAAGGAATCGCAACCATGGAACATAAATTACCAGTTTTGCCTTATGCTTTAGATGCATTAGCACCTCATATTTCCAAAGAAACCATGGAATATCACTACGGTAAGCATCATCAGACTTATATCACTAATATGAATAATCAGATTAAGGGTACTGAGTTTGAAAATATGCTACTTGAAGAAATTGTTAAGAAATCTTCAGGCGGTTTATTCAATAATGCTGCACAATCATGGAATCACACATTTTACTGGTTTGGTTTTGCACCCAAAGGCGTGGCACTAACTGAAAATGGAGCCTTGGCACAGGCCATCAATGCTAAATGGGGCAGTTTTGATGCATTTAAAGAAGCGTTTGATAAAGTAGCTGCCGGAACATTCGGTTCTGGCTGGGCTTGGCTGGTAAAAACACCGGCAGGTGAATTGGATCTGGTATCAACCAGCAATGCGGCCACTCCATTGACAACTGATAATAAACCTTTGCTGACATGTGATGTATGGGAACATGCTTATTACATTGATTATCGTAACAGCCGTCCTAATTACTTAAGCAATTTTTGGGAAATTGTTAACTGGAGCGAAGTTGAAAAACGCTTTGCAGCCTGATACAAAAATAAAAAAACTGCCTTAATTTAAGGCAGTTTTTTTATGGATTCCTGTTTCAGTTTTTTTCTCCAGGAATATACCAGTAGTGCTTGGTGTTATGAGTTTGCATATATTGCTTGAAATCATTTGAATTATATGCAGCCTTTACTGCTTGAGCCCATGGTTTTTGCACATTATCTGACCTTACAGCAACTACCAGTTCAAATGAAGGGACAATGTCTTCCTGAAGCAATGCCAGATCAGGATTAATTTTAGCTGCATAGGCTCTGCTTCCAGGAATAACTGAATAATCGAAATCAGACAAAGTGCGAGGAATATTTCCCGGATCCAGTTCAGTAATATTCAGCTTATAGGGATTTGATTTAATATCATTTTTGGAAATCATACCTGGATTAGATAAGGGGCTTAGAGTAATCCATCCTGCTTTGGCTAACAATCGGTATGCTCGTGCAGCATTTGCCGGATCATTAGGTACAGCAATTGCACTCCCATTTTTTATTGCTTGTAGATTGGTATGGCGTTTGGAATAGATTGCTGTAGGTACGGTGGGTATATGAGTTAATGCTACCAAATTAGCCTTTTTATTTTGGTTAAACGCATCCATATAGGCAGTATGTTGATCAACATTGATGTCGACACTACCTTGCTGCAAGGCAATGTCTGCCTGCATCAAATCTGAAAAATCAATTTGCTTAATTTGATAACCCTGTTTTTCCAGTATTGGCTTGATGGCATCAAGAAACAACTGGCTATAGGGTCCGGGCGATGTGCCGATAACAATCTGTTTAGTACTGCTCTGTTCTTGCTGGCATGCAACGAGTGCCAGACATGTCACAATTAATATCAAAAAATACTTTATCAGTTTCATACCATTTGTTCCGATTGTGGGTAATTTAAAATTTCATTTTATAAAATAATATCTTTTTATTTTTGAATGGAAATTAATAACATTAATTGATTCCGTGAAAAAAAATTTGTTTTACTCTGCAATTCCTATTTGCTCGCTGATGAATATATCGAGCATAGGTTTTACTCAGAATAAAATTAGTCTGTATATTCTCTTGAATAGCAGCAATGATAATAGAATAGTTATCTACTAACCAAAGAACGTAATTTTATAAGGTTATAATTAAAAAAGACGGCTTTAAGCCGTCTATAAGGTTAATTTTTTTTGGCTCTGGCCGCCAGCCAGTTACCCAAAGTCTGAATGATTTGTACGATTAATACCAACACGATAACAGTAACGATCATAATTACATAATCAAAGCGCTGATAACCGTAATTTACTGCCAAATCACCAATCCCCCCTCCTCCTACTGTTCCGGACATTGCTGTGGCATCAATTAAACCAATCAACGCTGTGGTTAGGGCAAGAAGTATTGATGGCATCGCCTCTGGTAATATAAAGTAGCGAATAATCTGAAAATTTGTGGCACCCATTGATTGAGCTGCTTCGATAATTCCTGCGGGCACACTTAATAATGAATTTTCTATTAGACGAGCAATGTAGGGTGAAACAAATATTATCAACGGAATAATCATTGCTTTAGTGCCAATAGATGTATGAATAAATATACTGGCAACCGGCAAGACACATATCAACAAGATGATAAAAGGTAATGAACGGACAATATTTATAATGATATTTAGCAGGTTATACAAAATAGGTTTAGGCCACACGCCACCCTGACGTGTCAGCAACAGCAAAACGCCTATTGCAGTACCCAGTATTGAACCGAGTACAAAAGAAATGCTGACCATATTAAAAGTCTGCAATAAAGCTGTACCAAACTGGTCAGCTGTTAGTGAGGTATCCATCCAATGATTCATACACCACCTCTTTCAACCTTAACGCCTCTTTCCTGCAAAAACGCCACTGCTTTGTCAACATCTGTTTCTGTGCCATTCATCTGAATAAACATGCTACCAAGCACAACGCCTCCTATTTCACGCATATTGGCAAAAAGAATATTGATTTCTACCAGCTGCTTCAAAATTAGCTCATTAACAACAGGTTCTCTGGCTGAATCACCTAAAAATTCTAATCTAAATATATTGTCTTGTTCTGTCAGACTCTCTAATACAGCTTCTGGTATTTCTGCATTGATAACGGTACTAACAAATTTTTTGGTTGTTTCTTGCTGAGGTGCTGAAAAAATATCCAGTACAGAACCTTGCTCGATAACTTGACCTTTCTCCATTACCGCTACTTTATTGCAAATAGAACTTATTACTTCCATTTCATGGGTAACCAGTAAAATTGTAATATTGCGTTCACTGTTGATTTGTTTTAATAATTTTAAAATAGAAAGGGTTGTCTGTGGGTCTAGCGCTGAAGTAGCTTCATCGCATAAAAGTATAGAGGGTTCAGTAATTAGAGCACGTGCAATGCCAACGCGCTGTTTTTGTCCGCCGGACAATTGGCTGGGATAACTCGCTTTTTTGCCGGACAAATCAACATAAGAAAGCATGGCTTCTACTCGACGCTCAATTTCTTCCTTATTTATGCCCTGTAAAACTAATGGAATGGCAATATTCTGAGCAACAGTTTTGGATTCTAGCAAATTGAAATGCTGAAAAATCATGCCAATTTTTTTCTTGTGCGCACGTTGTGCCTTCACATCCAGCTTATTTAAATCAACACCATCTACTTTAACGATACCTGAAGTAGGTTTTTCCAGTTGATTAACCAGCCGGATTAAACTGCTTTTGCCTGCTCCACTCCAGCCGATCAACCCGAAGATATCACCGGTATCTACAGTAAGATTGATATCATTTAAGGCATGTACTTGCTGTTTGTTTTTGATATAAGTTTTTTTTATATTTTCAAATATGATCATAACGACCCTTAATAACCCTGAGCGACTTCTTCCTGTTTATATATGTGAAATGCGATACAAATAGTGTACTTGATATATTATGAATGTGCAGAGGGATTCACCCATGCCAAAGGCTAAAAAATGCAAGTATACTGTAAATAGTAGTGAAACTGGCTAGAATTGTGATATTAAAATAAAGTTTACTGAAGAGTTTGGCTTTGTAGCAATGTTTGCCAGTTTGCCTTTTGACATTGATGCTGCTTCCAGCACAAAGCAAATGCTTCGCTTTTCAGCCACAACCATTCTGTTTCACGCGCCGCTTTAATCTCATCGGTCCAAAATTTGGATGGTACAGCCGGATGGCACATGATAAGCAAACCACTATCAGAAGCACTTGCCAACCATTCATTCCATTTAAACTCTAGTATCTGTCTGTCAGCTTTGAAACTGTAAATACCAGCAAAAGCATAATTGTGCGGTATATGTACACTTTGTAAAGATTTATCCAATTTTGAGCCGCCTAGGGCATGAATTATCTTAGCTTTTAAATCTCGTTGCGTGGTTTTTGTACTTCGAATAGCAATTGTATTGTCGTAACGTCGCAATAATGTATTAATCAAAACGGAACGTATCTGCGGAAACTGATGGACATGTTGATGGCCGTCCACAAAAACTGGTTTCGCGCCGATTTTATCTTCAAATAAATCCAGTTGTTGATTGATTGCATCCTGTATTTTGTTTTGTTTCCATCCATGCAGATAGGATTTGAATAATACTCGTTTTAGACCATCCGAAGCCGCGAAACCGGTTAAATCAAAGTGCAGGCCTATATCGATGTGATGCCTTTTGAGCTCAGCCACCTCATCTGGTGCAATTGTCCCAAGACTCATAAAACTGCTAGCCTGTATACGTTGCATCTCCGCTAAGCGCAGAACGGCTTCATTAACAGCTGGAGACAGCCCCAAATCATCAACATTAATCATGACTGGTTTCATGGCTTACTTTCTCGTTAAAGGCCCAAAACTTACCCAGTAAAAAAGATAATACCATTACGATTGCGGTTACAATAAACCACAACCACCAGTAGGCCTGATTTCCAAACCAATTGATTCCGGCCATAAACAGAATCTGATTTAATGCAAATCCCGTCAAGGAACTGCAAAACCAGCGCCAGAGTGCCTGCAGCCAAGTATAGCCTGTTTGGCTGAATGTAAAATGATAGTGGCCGACAAAGCTAACCACGAATCCACATAAAAAGGCCATTGGATTAGCGATTACAGGCAACAGTTTTGCATACTGTACGAGCAGTACAAGACAGGAAAAGTGCGTTGCCGCAGCAGCTGAGCCTACAACAACAAACCACAAACCCTGTTTAGATAATGATTTCATTTTTGGTCGCGACTGTCCCACACTTTGTCCACCAGATAAAGCGGCCGTTGTTTCACTTCTTCATAAATACGGCCTATATACTCACCAATCACCCCCAGACAAACCAATTGAATGCCTGCGGAAAACATTATTCCCGCAGCCAGTGTAGGCCAGCCGGCAAGATCTTTGCCAAAAAACAGGGTATCACCAACGATGTATAGTCCGTATATGATGGCCAATAAAGAAAGAATCAGACCCATACGTGAAATCCAGCGCAAGGGTCGTTGTGAAAACGAAGTGATTCCAACAAGAGCCAGCTCAAACAGACTAAAATAATTAAATTTACTCTTTCCTGTCTTTCGCGGAGAAGCCTGAAATGGGATATATAGAGTGGAAAAACCTACCCATGCGTACAACCCTTTCATAAATCGCTGGCGCTCCGGGAGTTGCAATAAAGCTTGAACAACACGTTGCTTCATCAAACGAAAATCGCCCGCATTAGGGGTCAGCTCATAACGGTGCGTATCCTGCATGAAATGATAAAACCCATTTTTTAATGTCCGGATTAACAGGCTTTCGTGTTCTCGCGAGGTTTGTACTGCTGCCACTACATCCACATCTCTGGTATGCATTAAGTCCAGCATTTCCTTCAGCACAACTATTGGATGCTGTCCATCTGCATCCATCATCGTCACTAGCTCCCCCTGAGCTTGTGCCAATCCAGCAGTAAGTGCTGCTTCCTTACCAAAATTGCGCGAAAATTGTATTAGTCGCAAAGCTGTATTTTGAGGAAGCTGTTCTTTGAACTGCTTATAAGCAGCACTTAAATGGTCTTTACTACCATCATCAACTAGTATCACTTCACAAACTTGCTCCTGCTGTCCAGTAAAAGAAAATAACTCTGGCAAAAAACGTTTTACCGCTGCTGCATCATTGTATATTGGTAAAATAATACTCAAACCAATTCTATTTTTTTCCATTTAATTTACCTCGCAGGCTAATACCAAAGCAAATAGCTCAAATTCTGAGTAAATAATAGCCAATTTTCATGCTATAAAAAATATACCTGTTGTTATTTAAGACATTTTTTAGGTATATAAGCCTGCCAGATTACTTTCAGCGGTTCGCGCTCAGGTAATTTTGTCCATTTTATAAACCATTCTCCTTGTTTCAACACCACATCAGGCTGTTGATTTAGTGTTTGCAACCATGGCAGGTTTGGCTGCTCATTAGCCGGCCATATTGCTAAAGTTCCATGCTGATGGAAGCGTTCAGCGTTCATCCATGGTGAATAGGCCGCATTACCAGAAACCATCACCGAAGGTGAAAATTCAGAATAAGAAGCCACTAGTAAAACAATCCAGTCTGAACCCGTAACACTATCCAGTTTACATGAAGAAAACGTTTGCCACTGCATATCTGCTTGTGTAGCCAGAGCTTGCTGCGGCCAGTCCATACGTGAGGGTTTATGACGTATGCGTGCACCAAATTCAACATAGATAGCCATCAATATAGTAACAAGCAATGCCCAGATAGCAATGCCTTTGAGCAAGGAGTATTTTTTAAGCGTAAACACCTGTTCAGGAATCAGCGCAACTATAATCAATCCGGAAAGACCCCACATCGGCATGCCCCACATGTCGCGCAAACCTAATCCAAAAATCAAACCAGCACCAACAAGTAACAGCGTCGGCATCAATCCCATCCATAATAGGAACCGCCAGTCTGACTGATGAAGAATTTGTGCTGGTGTACTCAAGCTCAGGCGTGTCCGATTACAAAGCAATATCAGCAATAGTGGAAGATGATTGATTATCTGTGTCCCCAGATAGCCCAATGCAGCCAAATGGCCACTGCGACTGGCATCTTCAGCAGAACGGGCTGAAGCATAAGTTAACGGTAACCAATCATGCTGTGTCAGCCAATATACATTCGGAGCAAATACCATCAAAGCCAGAAGCATTGCCAGCCAAGGTTTCGGTGAACACCACAAGCGGCGGCAAGAAGTGCACAAGGAATACAGCAGCATGGTAAAAATCAATACTGCCACTGTGTACTTCACCAGCATACCGGCACCGGCTATAAATCCAAATATTAACCAATAGCGCCAGTGATTTTTTCGTGTCGCAAGATAAAATGTATAAACCAGCCCCAACCAGACTGGCATTTGTGCGATATTATGATTAAATTCTAATGATGGCCAAGTATAATAAAACACAGCCAATAAAAACAAACTGCCTAAAAAAGCTCTGGCCGGACTCATCAGCTCACGTCCAAACAAATAGGCCAACCAAAGGCTTAAAGCTATAGTGCACTGGCTCAGAATATAGGGACCAATGTGTCCAAAAAGATTATAAAAAGAATATAAAACCCAGCTTGAAAGAGGTGGATGCTTATAATATCCCCATTGCCATTCTCGACCCCAGTAAATACCTTCAGGTACGTCCAATGGATAGCTGGCGGAAAGTATAAATGGCAGTACTGCCCAAATAATAAAATAAAGTGCCAGCCACCAAGGCAATCTGACTGAAAACGGTTTGCTTGACATGGAAAGTTTTAGTTTTTGGAAACCTACTATTATAAGGGTATTGAAAAAAATAGGGGTAAATGGAAAACACAAACCCTGCGCTGAGCAATGATCGGATGCTGATTACTTAAAATCCGACAGAAAGCTTAAGCGCAACTGGACAACCAATTGCGCTTAAATATCTCCAGCTAGATCATCTACGCCACTTGAAATTTAACTGAAATTTTTTCCGGCCAGATTAATTCCAATTCATCTCCAGATTTAATGGCTGCAACACCTGACGGTGTACCTGTATAAATAATATCACCAGCCTGTAAGCCATATACACGTGATAAATAACTGATAATTTGGCAGCAAGTAAACATCATATCACCGCTGTTTCCACGCTGACGTATCTGCCCATTAACCTTTAAATAGAAATCCTGCTGCTGAATATCATTAATTTTATCGGCAGCAATGAAGGATGAAATACATGCAGCAGTGGGAAAACCTTTAGCTTTCTCCCAAGGCAAACCTTTCTCCTTTAACTTACTCTGCACGTCACGTGCTGTTAAATCCAAACCAATTGCATATCCGCCCACAAAATCTAAAGCGGTATCTTCCCCAACATCTTTAACGTCTTCTTTAATGTAAATTACTAGTTCACATTCGTGATGCACATCCTGACTATATGCAGGCAGTATGATGTTTTCTCCAGCCTGTACCAGTGCAGAAGTGGGTTTCATAAATACCACGGGTTCTTCAGGTTTAGCATTATGCAATTCTTTTACATGTTCGGAATAATTGCGACCGATACAAAAAATATTACTTACAACAGCCTCTTGGCCCTCGATCTGAATGGTTTTCAATCTCGTGTCCCCATAAAATATCGTTCAGTCTGATAAAGCTATCGGTTGGATTCTTACAGCTTTACACATAAAAAAACCAGAATATTGAAAACTGATTCTGGCTTTATTATGAGCGATTACATAGTTAATTACCGCCTAAACCGACTTAAAAACTGGTAATTTCACTCAATTTTAACAACTGCATAGGTTCTTTTAAATAAGGTTCTACAGTTTTAATCAAATTTTGAAAATGAGCAGTTTGTCCATGCTCGTTAATGGCTGCTTCATCAGCCCAGCATTCCACAAATACAATACGGTTTTTTTTATCAAGATCTTTATTAGCTGTATAAAATACATTGCCCCGTTCCTGACGTGACATTTTCACGCATTGCTCAACCGCTGCTGAAATGTTCGGCCATGCATCTGCTTTCAATTCCATTGTAGCTACAAGCTTGATGGGATTTGACATAATTTTTATCTCCATTTTTTATAACCAATACCATTTAAAAATAATATTTATCACTAACAAGACTATTCCTTTAATCGTATTCTGGCAAATATAATCATCAATTGCGCCGGCTGGCATCCACTCCTTCCTGTACCGAATTGACTCCAATAATCGTTAACCCTGGAAAATCTGCTGCTCGTTTCGGACAATTGGCTACCGGCACAATTGCATGAGTAAACCCCAGTTTTTCTGCCTCTCGTAAACGCTCCTGGCCACGAGGCACAGGACGAATCTCTCCGGATAAGCCCACCTCGCCAAATACAATCAGCTTTTCCGGCAACGGACGGTTACGATGGCTTGATAACATAGCCAGTATTACAGCCAAATCAGCAGCCGGTTCGGTAATTTTTACACCACCAACCGCATTTAGAAACACATCCTGATCATAGCAAGCAATACCTGCATGACGATTAAGCACAGCCAGCAGCATTGCCAGCCGCTCCTGTGCTAGTCCCACCGTTAAACGTTTTGGCGCAAAACCATGCGCATCATCTACCAATGCCTGAATTTCCACCAGCAATGGGCGTGACCCTTCCTGAGTAACCAGCACACAGGAGCCGGGAACATCATCACGGTAGCTGGATAGAAACAAAGCAGATGGATTAGATACCCCTTTGAGCCCTTTTTCAGTCATAGCAAATACGCCTAACTCATTGGCAGCACCAAAACGATTCTTAATCGCACGAATCATGCGATAATTAGAGTGAGTTTCACCCTCAAAATACAAAACCGTATCCACCATATGTTCTAAAACACGTGGACCGGCTATTGCACCATCCTTAGTAACATGTCCTACCAGCAGCATACTGATGCCTTGCTGCTTAGCTAATCTGGTTAGCTGAGCGGCACATTCGCGTACCTGAGAAACAGATCCAGGTGCAGAAGTAATGCTGTCAGAATACATGGTTTGAATTGAATCAATTACTACTACTTTTACTTTGGGATTCAGACGTGCTATAGCAGCGCTTATGGCCTCAACACGGATTTCTGCCAGTAAGTGCACCCTATCCGCTTGGATACCAAGTCGTTGAGCCCGTAAAGCCACCTGTTGCGCAGATTCTTCACCGGAAACATACAGTACTGACTCTTCTTCAGCCATTAAAGCAATTGTTTGCAACAGTAAAGTAGATTTACCTATGCCGGGATCTCCACCCAGCAAAATAACAGCACCATCCACCAGACCTCCGCCAAGTACCCTATCAAGCTCATTCATACCAGTAGGCGTACGCTGGACTTCCACTGCGCTTACCTCTGCCAGTAACTGTACTGCAGACTGACCAGAGGCCCATGATTGAAAGCGGCTATTGCCACTAGCAGCAGGCAGAACTATCGTTTCTTCTAGCGTATTCCATTCACCACAGTGCGGACAACGACCTTGCCATTTTGGCGATTGACCACCGCAACTGCGACATTGAAACTGAGTTTTTTGTTTTGCCATTATTTCTTTCCGATAACCCGCTTAGAATAGAAAACCATTTTAAGAATTTAAATATTCCTGCTTTTGCCATTACCTAATGCGAAAAACTCAACCATTACAAGCCTTATTCATGCCTCATATAAATAGAATCTAATGATTTTTGATAAACAACAATATTTATATCTACATTGCCAGATTAAAAACTTTATCAGCGTATCTGAATAAATCGTCACTGCTGGCATAAAGTTGAAACTATCTAAAAATATCCGAATAGCTTTTCAATCTATATAATGAGAAATTGGGATGGCGGATATACAAAATAATTCTCAAGAGTATATATATGTAAAGTATTATATACTTCTGGTATTGAACCTATGCAGGATAAATTGAAACTATCCGGATGCACATAATCAGTGTCCAATAAAACAATGGTTATCACATTGCTCTGATTTTACTATCTGTATCTTTTGCAGACATATAATCAATTCTGTAAATTATTTCAAATAAACCTCCTGATTTTAGGCATATTACCTTTACCAAAACTGATATCATATTCCATATACATAAACAGGTTTTAAAAAAATGTCCTTACCAATGATTGTCACCTTTGCAGTGTACATAGTAGGAATGATAGCGATTGGATTTTTTGCATATCGTTCAACGCAAAATTTCGGCGATTATATTTTAGGTGGACGTCGAATTGGCAGTATTGTTACTGCACTCTCAGCCGGTGCTTCAGATATGAGCGGCTGGCTGCTAATGGGTCTGCCGGGAGCTGTATTTTTGTTTGGTATATCACAAAGCTGGATAGCCATTGGCCTGATTATCGGAGCGTATTTAAACTGGTTGCTGATTGCTGGTCGTCTCCGAGTATTTACTGAAATTAATCATAATTCTCTGACACTGCCAGATTATTTTGCACGCCGTTTTGATGACAATAGCTCTTTACTACGTATTATCTCAGCGCTGATCATTCTTATCTTCTTTACCATTTACTGTGCTTCAGGGGTAGTTGCCGGTGCCAAACTATTTGAAAGCACCTTTGGAATGAGTTACGGCTGGGCTATGCTGGCAGGAGCGGGTGCGACAATCATTTATACTTTTGTCGGTGGTTTTTTAGCTGTAAGTTGGACAGATACTATTCAAGCCAGTCTAATGATGTTTGCTTTGGTTTTAACACCTATTATGGTAATAATAAATGCCGGCGGTCTTTCGGATTCAATTGCCTATATTCACTCCTTAAACCCTGACTACACTAATTTATTTGCCCATATGGATTTGGTTGCAATTGTTTCTTTGCTAGGCTGGGGTCTGGGCTATTTCGGGCAGCCACATATTCTTGCCCGCTTCATGGCTGCTGACTCACATAAAGTGATGAAAAATGCCCGTCGCATCAGTATGACATGGATGGTTTTATGTCTGGCTGGGGCGGTTACCGTTGGCTTTTTCGGCATAGCCTTTTTTGCCCGACATCCTGAACTGAATTATCTAGTTAGCCACGGTAAACATGAGCGTATTTTCATCGAACTGTCAAAATTGCTTTTTAATCAATGGATAGCTGGCATCATCTTAGCCGCCATACTCGCTGCAGTAATGAGTACCCTGAGTTGCCAATTACTAGTTTGTTCCAGCGCCCTCACTGAGGATTTCTATCGCGCTTACTTTAGACCTAAAGCAAAGCAAAGAGAGCTAGTATGGGTAGGACGAAGCATGGTGTTACTGGTTTCAGTCATTGCCATCGTATTAGCAATTAATCCGGATAACAGCGTGCTGGATTTGGTCAGCCACGCATGGGCCGGCTTTGGAGCAGCTTTCGGACCAATCATAATTTTTTCAGTATTCTGGTCAAGAATGACACGTAATGGCGCTTTGGCCGGTATGATTACAGGTGCGATAACCGTACTTTTGTGGATCAATTTCAAGTGGTTTAATATTTATTCGCTTATCCCGGGCTTTCTGCTTGCTTCAATAGCCATTGTGCTATTCAGCCTGTTTGATAAAAAACCAAATCAATTGATACAAAATCATTTTAAACAAGCACATGATCGTTATCATAGCAATATGGATTAAATTACAATCTCGCATATAAGGATTTAAACATAAGATACCCTAACCAACACAACAGCAAATCAATTTATTTTATTACAAAGTTATATTATGATTTCGTCTTTAAATGACATAATCGTAAAAAATGAGTATCAAACACTGGCCTAAACACGATCGTCCAAGGGAAAAACTGCTCAAGCAGGGTGCCAGTGCACTCAGCGATACAGAATTATTGGCTATATTATTGCGTACAGGAACGAGGGGGAAAAGTGCCGTTGATTTGGCACGAGAGCTAATTGCCAAAACAGGCAGCCTGCGTGCTTTACTTGAGGCAGACTGTCAGCAAATTTGTCAGTACCATGGCATGGGTGTGGCCAGTTATACCCAATTTGCTGTTATTCGTGAAATCAGCCGACGCATGCTGGCAGAAGAAATACATTGCCGTCCGGTTTTCACCCAGCCTGAAACAGTCGCAGATTTTCTACGTTTGCTTATAGGGCATGAAAAAGTAGAAGTTTGCGTGGCCTTACTACTAAACCAGCGCAATGAGCTAATGCATACCATTGAGCTTGCCCGGGGTACCATCAATGAAGCCAGAGTATATACGCGCGAAGTAGCTGCTGCTGCCTTGAGCCACCATGCAGTATCAATTATTCTGGCACATAATCACCCTGGCCAATCAACTATGCCTTCTTCAGGAGATATCCAGCTTACTCGTCAGATTAAAGCAGCACTTAACCTTTTGGATATCCGCTTGCTCGACCATTTTATCGTCACTGCAGAAAAAACCACATCCATGGCAGTATTAGACCTGCTGTAACCAGCATAAGCATATGAATCTAAAGATTCAGACAATACATTGTACAAAACTGGATAAAATCATCATTGCAGATTACAATAACGGGTTTAATAGTGTTATTTACCTGAATCACACGGAGTAAGCCCATGATTGATTTTGCTTATGCTGCCAACACTGCCGGTACACAAAGTAGCCTGATGCAGTTTTTACCTCTCTTATTAATTCTAGTTGTATTTTATTTTCTGATTATTCGTCCGCAGCAAAGCAAACATAAAAAACATCAGCAGATGTTAACTGAGCTGAAAAAAGGCGATAAAGTAGTTACACTGGCTGGAATGGTCGGCAAAATTACTAAAGTAAACGATCAATACTTCACCATTGAAATCGCACCGAAAGTAGAAGTTGAATTTGAGCGCAATGCCATCAGTGGCAAGGCACCAGAATAAAGCCTGTTATCTGCCGCAACGTTTCAGTTGCGGCCTTTATTTTCTTTACTTATATTGAAAAACAACAGTCTGCAAGTAAGGCAGCAAATATGAATCGTTATCCTTTATGGAAATATCTGCTTATCATCGTCACCATAGTTTTGGGGCTGCTCTATACCATACCAAACTTTTTCGGCGAGATACCAGCAGTACAAATCTCTACCAACCGTCAAGCTATTACAATTAACGAGCAGACTGAAAACACGGTTAAACAAGCACTGGCAGCTGCACATATACAGCATCAGGGTATGTTTATTACCGATGGTAGTCTAAAAGTTCGTTTCAGCGATACAGAAACTCAGCTTAAAGCACGTGATGCCATTGCCTCTCAATTTGGAGATGGCTATATAGTGGCTTTAAATCTGCTGGCCAACACGCCTGAATGGATGGAAAAAATTCACGCCAAGCCTATGTTTCTAGGGCTAGACTTGCGCGGCGGTGTGCACTTTACCATGCAGGTAGATATGGAATCAGCCGTAGACAAGACCTTAGACAGCTATGCCGGTGATATTCGTCGTCAACTGCGTAAACTACAAATTCGCAGCGGCAATATTGTTAAAAACGGACAAACACTGACCATCCCTTTTCAATCAACCAGTGACGCCAACAATGCAACATCTGGTCTGAAAAAATATCTCAACGATGCCACACTTACTCAAAACGGTGACCGTCTAATCGTCAGTCTGAGCAATACTGCGCTGGCTAGAATCCGCACTGATGCAGTGACCCAAAACATCAATACCCTTCACAACCGTGTTAACGAGCTAGGCGTGGCAGAACCTGTCATTCAGCAGGCAGGCCCTGACCGAATTGTCGTACAGTTACCAGGTGTACAAGATACAGCTAAAGCCAAAGATATCATTGGCCGTACCGCCACCCTGCAAGTGCGTATGGTGAGTGACGATCCAAATCTTTATCAGCAGGCACTTCAAGGACACAATCCGGATGGTTATGAACTATTACCTTCTGCTGGTAATGGTGCACCCACATTGGTGAGCAAGCAGGTTGAACTAACTGGCGATAACATTAATGATGCACAAGCTAGTTTCAATGACAGAGGGCAACCCGGAGTCAGTGTGAACTTTGACAGTACCGGTGCAAGCATTTTCGCAGACCTTACCCGAAATAATGTTGGTAAGCGCATGGCCATGGTACTTATTGATCAAGGTAAAGCCGAAGTTATTACTGCACCGGTAATTAATGAACCTATTCCGGGTGGCAAAACTATTATTTCAGGCAACATGAGCATAGCCGAAGCCAATGATACTGCCCTGCTGCTGCGTGCTGGTTCTCTGGCTGCGCCAATGAAAATTATCGAAGAACGTACCATTGGTCCGTCACTGGGTAAAGAAAACATCAGCAAGGGATTTCACTCTACATTATGGGGTTTTGTAGTAGTTGCAGTATTCATGATGCTCTACTATCGCATGTTTGGCCTGTTTTCAGTGATTGCCCTTTCTTGTAATCTGCTGTTTCTGATTGCTATTCTGTCTGCAATGCAAGCCACACTTACCCTGCCGGGCATCGCCGCTATCGCCCTGACACTTGGTATGGCAATTGACTCGAATGTATTAATTAATGAGCGTATTCGAGAAGAATTGCGCCATGGAAATACACCGCAGATATCAATCAATGCCGGTTATGATCATGCATGGCACACAATTGTAGACTCAAACATCACTTCACTGATTGCTGGTCTGGCTCTGTTGATTTTTGGTTCCGGCCCCATACGTGGGTTTGCTGTAGTGCACTGTCTGGGGATTCTGACTTCAATGTATTCCTCTGTGGTAGTTTCACGTGCCATTGTAAATCTATGGTACGGCCGCAAACGTAAATTAAAAACCCTATCCATCGGCCACATCTGGATTGCTGATAATGCCCCTACCAGTAAAAACAAGGCTTAAATAATTATGGAATTTTTCAAAATCAAACGTGACATTCCGTTTATGAGCTATGGCAAGCTAACAACGGCGATATCACTAATTACTTTTATTCTGGCTGTTTTTTTTCTGGTAACACGCGGATTGAACTTTTCAGTTGAGTTCACTGGCGGTACCGTAATGGAAGTGGAGTTTCAGCAGAGTGCGGATTTAAACAAGATTCGCACTGAGCTGGACGGACTAAAACTGGGTGAAGTTCAGGTACAGGCGCTTGGTACCAATAAACAACTTATGATTCGCTTACCCAACAAAGCTAATATGTCCTCCGCTCAGTTATCTAATCAGGTAATGGATCTGCTTAAACAGCATCAGGAAGGCGTAAGCTTACGACAGGTTGAATTTATCGGCCCACAGGTAGGTGAAGAGCTGGTAACACATGGGCTGCTTGCTCTGGGTATGGTTGTTCTAGGCATCATTATCTATTTATCCATGCGCTTTGAATGGCGTTTTGCCGTATCCGCCATCATTGCTAATATGCACGACGTGGTTATTATTCTGGGTTGTTTCGCTTTATTTCGCTGGGAATTTTCACTTACTGTACTAGCAGGTGTTCTGGCTGTGCTTGGTTATTCAGTGAACGAATCAGTAGTGGTATTCGACCGTATCCGCGAAAACTTTCGCAAACCCCATATGCGCGGCAAAAGTGTACCGGCAATCATTGATAATGCTATTACCGCCACCATGAGCCGGACAGTTATTACGCATGGTTCTACCGAAGCGATGGTTATTTCCATGCTCGTTTTTGGCGGAGCGGCACTGCATGGATTTGCCATGGCCTTAACTATTGGCATTGTATTTGGTATCTATTCTTCAGTACTGGTAGCCAGTCCGTTACTGCTGATGTTTGGTTTGAACCGACAAAATCTGGTTAAACCACCTAAACGTAAAGAAGAAGCCGTAGTATAAGTACTAAACAACTACCATTGTTATTATCGTGTAAAAATCTCCAGATTAAATAAAAATCTGGAGATTTTTAATATCCGTAAGTGCCAAACCAAAATTTAATCTATATGCGTAATGCCAGATAACCAATTATCTAACTTTTCAAACAATTAATCAGTGAAAATCCATTTGCATTCTATTGATTTTATTACAATCAATGTAGTGCACGTTCATCCTTCCAACCTTTATCAGTCAAGACTAAAACCGCAGCACGCCGTTGTGGTTCCTGTAAAGATTTCCACCAGTTTTCATCAGTGGTTTTAATCAGATTTTCAGCCCATTTTTCCGGAACCAACTTGGCATCATAAATCACCTTGGAAATAGTCATACCATTGGCTGGTGTGGGTTCAGTAAAGAGCACAATTTTATCTACCTTTTGTGTACCAAGGCAAAGCAGACTACCCTGAGCACTGTTGAGCACATTAGCTTCACCCTTGCTGGTCCGGTAATACACTGCCTGTGGAATATCTGGTCCACCATTTACAGTTAATGTGACATCTTTCCCTTGTTCGTATAAATCTGCATCTGCCAGAATATCCATTTGTTTCAGGGCTGTTTTATTGACTTTCTCTCCATCACTGTTTTTTCTGGCAATCCGAATTTCCTTATTTCCCAGAGTAATCATATTATTAATTCCACCCTGAGCGTTGTCTAATACCAAATTTACCGCCAGACATACCTTATCATTTTTGCCAAATTCATTAATTGCATCTGTAAAATTACTATTACTCGCCTCTTGTCTGCCACTACAGGCGGCCAGTAGCAGGCTGGCGGCAAATAATAAACTGATTTTTTTCATACCGTCTTTCCTCATAAAATAATATTTTTGCACTGATTTAAGCATACTGCCAATATGCCAGATTAGCAATGCAGACTCTATATCGTGAGTTTAAAAACAATCTGCATGCAACAAACCAACACTTAAGCTCGTCAGAGCAAACCGGTATAATATTCGTCTGTACATTTACATGGTCTTAATTATGAGTATTCGGATATATGGTATCAGCCAATGTAATACGGTAAAAAAAGCGCGTCAGTGGCTACAAGAGCATGAAATTGATGCTGAATTTATCGATTTCAAAAAAACACCTCCCACAGCTTCAGATATCCAATTTTGGCTGACACAAATACCTAAAGAAACCCTTGTTAATCGTAAAGGTACCACTTGGCGTAAATTAAGTGCCATCGATCAGCAGGATGCACTCTGCAGCAATGAAGCGGCCATACAGCTGATGATGAATCAACCTTCAGTAATCAAGCGTCCTGTATTAATAAATAATAAACAACGCGTACTTGTTGGCTTCGACGCAGCAAAGTACACTGAATTTTTAGCCTGATATTATTAAATCGACAAACCATGAACACCACTATTTTTATTTCAGACTTACATTTATCAGAACAAACTCCGCCATTAAATAAACTTTTTCAGCGCTGTTTACAACAATGGCAGGGAAATATTGATGCCTTATATATTCTGGGAGATTTTTTCGATGTATGGATTGGCGATGATGATGACAGTGATTTTATCCGCACCATCAAAAAAGAGCTGAAAGAATTTACTGCCAGCACGCCGATTTATTTTATTCATGGCAATCGTGATTTTCTGCTGGGAGAAAAATTTTCCGCTGAAAGCGGTATCCAGCTATTAAATGCACCACAACAAATTAATCTTTATGGTCATGATTATATTATCATGCATGGAGATGAGCTATGTACCGATGATGTAGCCTATCAGCAATTTCGTATGCAGTCACGTAATCCATTATGGCAGATGGCCGTATTAAGTAAACCCATAGCAGAACGGAGATTACTGGCCGGACAAATTCGTCAAATGAGTGAGACACGTAAAAATAATGAAGGTAAAAGTGAAATCTCTGATGTCACTGAAGGTGCCATCCAACAACTAATGGAAAACCATGCTCAAGATACCTTACCAACGCTGATTCATGGCCACACTCACCGTCCTGCCGTACATGAATCTAAACTGAATAATCAGTTATTCAAACGTTATGTTATACAAGACTGGGCTGAAAATTATGGAGGCTATCTCGCTGTCGATGCTAATGGTGTTCATGTACATGAACTTAAACTTTAAGTAGTTCCAACACGATTTTATGCATTTATAATTATCAGATCATTTACTGTTGAAATATTGTTCAGTCTGATATTAAAAAGCCATACTGTATTTATCAGTATGGCTTTTTAATCAATATTTAAATATCATAAATAAAAAAAGCCGTGTTTACAGATCAAAACACAGCTTAGTAAGGTATTATTTGACTATTTACTACCACGCATTAAATCAAAAAAGTCTGCATTATTTTTGGACTGTTTCAATTTATCAATGATGAATTCGGTAGCTTCAATATCATCCATTGGATGCAAAAACTTGCGTAGCAGCCACATTTTTTGCAAATGTTCATTTGATACCAGCAGTTCTTCACGACGCGTTCCAGAACGATTGATGTTGATGGCTGGGAATAGACGTTTTTCTGCCATACGTCTGTCCAGATGCAATTCCATATTACCCGTACCTTTGAATTCTTCGTAAATTACATCATCCATGCGACTACCGGTTTCAACCAAAGCAGTGGCAATAATCGTTAATGAACCGCCTTCTTCCACATTACGTGCGGCACCAAAAAATCGTTTAGGGCGATGCAATGCATTGGCATCAATACCACCAGTCAAAATCTTGCCTGAAGCTGGTATTACAGTGTTATAAGCTCGTGCCAAACGAGTAATTGAATCCAGCAGAATAATTACATCTTTTTTATGCTCTACCAAACGCTTAGCTTTTTCAATCACCATTTCCGCTACTTGTACATGGCGGGTAGCTGGCTCATCAAAGGTAGAAGAAACCACTTCCCCACGTACGGAGCGCGTCATTTCGGTTACTTCTTCCGGACGTTCATCAATCAGCAAAACAAGCAGCTCTGCATCTGGATAATTAGCTGTAATTGCATGGGCAATATTTTGCAACATTACGGTTTTACCAGATTTCGGCGGTGCTACTAGTAAAGCACGTTGGCCGAAGCCAATGGGAGCAATCAGGTCTATAGCACGGCCGGTCAGATTTTCTCCTGAGCGGATATCACGTTCTAATACAAACTGACGATCCGGAAATAATGGCGTAAGATTTTCAAATAGGATTTTATGCTTGCATACCTCTGGGTCATCACCATTGATTTTATCCAGTCGCACCAATGCAAAATAACGTTCGTTATCTTTAGGTACACGTACACTGCCTTCAATCGTATCACCGGTATGCAGATTGAAACGTCGAATCTGACTGGGGCTGACATAGATGTCATCCGGCCCAGCCAGATAAGATGTGTCCATACTGCGCAGAAAACCGAAGCCATCAGGAAGAATTTCCAGAGTACCAGAGCAGGTAAAAGCTTCTCCCTGCTTCATTTTGATGCGTACAATCGCAAAAACAAGATCTTGTTTACGCAAACGGTTGGCATTTTCAATGCCAAATTCATCAGCTATGCCCAGTAACTCAGACACATGTAAGTTTTGTAATTCAGAAACGTGCATAAAGATTTAAATGAACTTATTTATTAGAATTTAAGATAAGATGAGTCCGTAAACTCATAATAATTCCTGTTACCAAGCCTTAAATGCATGGGTGTATGCAAAAGAAAGGTAAGGGTATTTTATTGAAAGTCGATTTGGTTTAACTTTGCCACAGCAAACATTAAACATAGATTTAGAATTGACCTCTTCTTATAAGTTACAATTCTATTCCGCATGCTCTCATGATGTCAAGCCATTATCAATATTCAATTAACACTACTGGTAAGAATACCTGCAAAATGCTGAACTGACATCATTCAGTCGCGAAGCAATCCCAAATCCATATTTTTCTCTTTCCATTTCGCATGCTTACACTTCAAAGCTGCCATAATTCTGGTTAATATAATTTTTTTCTTGTTATATTAACAATTTTGTTTTAACGATTTATAGATATTCGGAAGTTATATTTGCTCTAATATTAATTTAGGTACATAAGTGTAAATAAAAGCATATGGTCTCGCAAAGACAACAGTTATCAATTTTCTGTACTTGAGAACAGATAAACGAGTGTGAATTTAATAAAAAGAAAATTGTAATGATCTATTGATACGTTATTAAAAAGAACAATATTTTCAGCTAAACAGTGTCTGCATTTTCACACAGATAATTCTATTTCGTAAGTTTTGAAAAAAAGAAATGCGTTAGTTTTAAACTGATATTTATTCAAATAAGCAAATTCATCACAATAAAATATTACCTACAACTTCTACTTTTGTATTTAAAATTTCGAGGCTTGATGAGTAAATTTATTTTTTGTGGATGGCTGGCTATAATTGCTTTTCCTTCAACATTTAAAGAGAAATTATGAAAAGCTTGTCTTTAACTATTATGGGTATCACAACTTTGCTGGCTGTATCAGCCTGCAACTTTGCGGACAACGGTTTTAAAAATAATAGTAGTGAGCCGGTAGCTGCTTCTTCAGCCACATCAGCCACCCGTAACCCTCAATTAGCTGGAGATGAGTTTCTGGCCAAAAATAAAACTGCACCTGGGGTTACTACTACTGCTTCTGGCTTGCAATATAAAGTCAATCATGAAGGTAGTGGTAAAAAGCCGAAAGCAAGCGATATGGTAACTGTTCAGTATGAAGGGCGCTTGATCGATGGCACAGTATTTGATAGCACAGCACAGCGTAATAATCAGCCAGCCACTTTCCCACTTAACGGCGTCATACCTGGATGGACTGAAGGTCTGCAGCTGATGTCAGAAGGCAGTGACTACACATTTTATATCCCGGCAAATCTTGCTTATGGAGAACAAAGCCCGACAAGCGCTATTCCACCTAACAGTGTTTTAATCTTCAATGTGAAACTGATTAAAGTTGGCGAATAACAGATAAACGTACACAATGAAAAAAGCACTCAAATAAATGAGTGCTTTTTTAAACTGGCTCCCTGACCAGGGCTCGAACCTGGGACCTGCGGATTAACAGTCCGTCGCTCTACCGACTGAGCTATCAGGGAATGAGGCGAAATTATAGCGTTTGTAATTTTAGTGTCAAGCTTTTTGAACAATTATACCAATAAAAAAAATTAAATATTTAATTACACAACAATTAAATATTGTCGGCACCTAAATTAGCACTATTAAGCCTGCTCATTCTGACCAAGAATCATAGTACCCACACCTTTGTCGGTGAATATCTCCAGCAGCAGTGCATGTGGCACACGTCCGTCGATAATGTGTGTGTTGTGCACGCCATGCATTGCAGCCTGCAAGGTCGCATTGATTTTGGGTAACATACCATTTTGTAAGGTACCATCCGCGATTAATGCATTAATATCTGCCGGTGTTAAACGGCTTAATAACTGTTGATTTTTATCCAGTACACCTATGGTATTAGTCAGCATAATCAGCTTTTCTGCTTGCAGGCTTTCTGCCAATTTGCCTGCCACCACATCTGCATTAATGTTAAAAGCTTCGCCCTGCTCACCTACCCCTACCGGTGCCACTACAGGTATATAGCCGTGTTCGACCATTTCCTCTATCAGCGCAGTATCAATAGACTCTACTTCTCCAACCTGCCCGATATCCTGTCGGGCGTTTTCAGGGGTAGAGACATATAGTTTTCTAGCTTTGATAAAATGGTTATCCCGTCCTGTAATACCTACTGCATGTCCGCCATGCTGATTTAAAAGAGAAGTAATTTCCTTATTTACACAACCACCAAGTACCATTTCAACAATATTCATGGTTTCGTGATCTGTCACCCGCAAACCCTGAATGAACTGATTATCTTTGCCTATTTTTTGAAGTAAATCATTAATTTGTGGGCCTCCCCCATGAACAATTACTGGATGGATTCCTACCAGTTTCAGTAAAACTACATCTTTGGCAAAACTTTCTTTCAGTTGGGGATCTGTCATGGCATTACCACCGTATTTGATTACCATGGTTACGCCGGAAAAGCGTCTAATATAAGGTAAAGCCTCGGCAAGAATATTGGCTTTAGTGCTGGCCTCCATTTTATCTAAGCTGATACTGCTATCTGTGCTCATTATGCGTCCTAGTCTGATTAAACTGTTTCTCTATTTACTGAGGTTAAGTTTATCCCCGGTTTCGCAAAAATAAAACCAAATAATGTGAACTGCTGTATATTCACGACAGAGAATATACCGGCATTTTTCGCCAGCTAAGTAGATGATTAACAAAAAATGAAAGAAAAGAAAATTCAGAAGTGCGTTTTCTGAAGAAACTCTAATATTGGAATAAATTTGTAATAAAAAAATGTATCAGAACCTCACCTATTCAACCAATTTGGCTTTACAAGCGCCGGAACTGAAAAACGTTGTCAAAATAGCCTGTGCAGCCACTTGATCTAAAACCTGCTTACGTTTTTTTCCAAAAATACCAGCTTCACTGAGCAAACTATCAGCCACGGCTGATGTCCAGCGCTCATCTACCCAATATACGGATAATTGAAAACGCCCATGCAAACGGTTACCAAAACGCCGGCATTGTGCCGTCGCCTCATCTGAAGCACCATCAGCATGAGTTGGCAATCCAACAACCAGAGCCTTTGGCTGCCACTCTTTGATAAGAGAAGCAATACGTATAAATCGTTCTTCATTGCTGATAAGCGTAATAGTTTCCAGCGGATGTACGGTCGACAATTCCGCCTCTCCTACAGCTACACCAATTCGCGCTATTCCATAGTCAAAACCAAGAACCGTCCCACTTCTTAACGGAGATAAAAGCGAATTAAGCATGTCCTGCCAGCCCGCTCAGATTGGTAATATCAATTTTCAGCAACTGCAAAGCGGCCTTATAACGCTGTTTATAGGGCATATCAAACAAAATTTGCATATCTGCAGGTGCAGTAATCCAGCTATTATCAGCCAGTTCCTGCTCCAACTGCCCTGCCGACCAGCTCGAATAACCGATAGTGGCCACAGCCTTATCTACCTCATTTTCCTGAGTAAGCCCCATAATAATATCGCGAGACGTTGTCATAGCAATATCATCAGTGACCATCAAACTGCTTTCCCATGAACCGGCCGGAGTGTGAACCAGAAAGCCTCTGTCTACCTGAACTGGGCCGCCCATAAGAACATTTTGGCCATGGAACCGTTCCGGCGTTGGGGTTTTAGCAGAGTCAAATAGCAAATCCATCATAATCGGTGACGGCTTATTTACAATAATACCCATGGCACCATCGGCACTATGTTCACACAGATAAATCACGCTTTCTTTAAAAAAAGGATCCTCCATTGCTGGCATTGCAATCAAAAAATGATTGGCCAGAGAAAAACTGAAAGAAGTGCCACGTTGAGCAGCCATATTTTGCATATCCATAAAAAAATAAAATCAAACCAGATATAATTAATTTATCGTTAAATTGGGTCTGTCCAGCTGTTTCTCAAGCCAGTGCTTTTAGCTATAATTCTATCTTACTTTAAAGCTGGTTTAATACCATCCTTCTTAGCCAAACTCTATTGGATAATACTGGCACTTTTGTCAGAATACACAACCCACCATCACAGAAAGGCCAATTGTGTCATTAACCAAACCTGTCGTTCTCTTAATTCTGGATGGTTTCGGCCATCGTGCCGATGGTGATGACAATGCTATTTTACTGGCACATACACCACATATCGATAATTATCGTCAGCACTACGCTTATGGCACCATTGATGCATCTGAGCGCATGGTTGGTCTACCCATAGGACAGTTTGGTAATTCAGAAGTAGGACACTTAAATATTGGTGCCGGCCGAGTTGTCCCTCAGGACATCACCCGTATTGATATGGCGATTGAAGATAAAAGCCTAGAAAAAAACATTGTTTTGCAAGAAGCATGGCAGACCCCTAATCGTACCGTGCATCTGCTTGGCCTGTTTTCAGATGGGGGCGTACATAGTCACATTGAGCATTTTTTTGCAGTAATAGACGCGGCTATTGAAGCCGGTATGCAAAAAATAGTAGTGCATCCGTTTCTGGATGGACGTGACACACCTCCCCAAAGTGCACATCCCTATTTATTGCGTTTGCAAGAATATATGCAGCTGCATCCGCAGGTAATATGCGGCGCCATAGTCGGGCGTTTTTATGCCATGGATCGTGACAATCGCTGGGACAGAGTCGAAGCAGCTTACAATGCTTTATTTGGTGATGCACCCTATCATGCTGTTTCACCGATTTCTGCACTTGAAGCAGCCTATGAACGTGGTGAACAGGATGAATTTGTCAAACCTACAATAGTGAGCCCTGATGCAGAACTGAAAAACGGCGATGCGATACTGTTTCTTAATTTCCGCGCCGACCGTGCGCGTGAATTAACTCAGGCGCTTACCTTTGAAAATTTTACCGGTTTCCAACGTCAGCACACAGTACAGCCTGGCTATTTTGCCAGCATCACAGCCTATGGTGCGCAGTTTCCTCATCCGGTAATGTTTGGCCGCCAATCTGTGCGTAATGGACTAGGTGAATTTCTGGCTGCACAAGGACTAAGCCAGCTGCGCATTGCCGAAACTGAAAAATATCCTCATGTAACCTATTTTTTCAGTGGCGGACGTGAAGAACCTTATATAGGAGAAGAACGCATTATGATTCCTTCTCCTAAAGTCACCACCTATGATTTGCAACCAGAAATGAGTGCTGTCGGGATCACTGAAGAAATCATAGACAGTCTGCAACATCATCGCCATGACGTCATTATTTGCAATTTTGCTAATGGTGACATGGTTGGACATACAGGCTCGCTGGATGCTGCCGTCAAAGCAGTGGAAACATTGGATAGCTGTGTTGCGCGTGTGGTAGAAGCTACCCTAGCTGCTGGCGGTGAAGTAATAATCACCGCAGACCATGGCAACTGCGAGCACATGTTTGATAAAAAAAATCAACAGCCACATACCCAGCATACAGTAGAACCGGTGCCTTTTATATATATTGGCCGAAAAGCCACCATTCATACCGGCGGAGCATTAAAAGATGTGGCACCTTCCTTGTTAGCGGTACTCGGTCTAAACCCTCCATCAGAGATGACGGGGCACAATCTGATTGAATTTACACACATCTGATGAAAACTTTTCTCTGTCTTTCTCTAACCTGTTATTGTATGGCCACTTCTGTTGCCATAGCTGCCAGCAATCAAAAAATACAACCTGGTAGCGAATTGAAACAGGTACATCAGGCCATATCAGCTACTCAGAATCAGATTAGCAAAACGACTGTTGAGCAGAAAAAAATCGATGCCTCTATGGCAGCAACCAGCCAGCAGCTAAATCAAGCTAGGAATGAATTGGGGCGTCTCAGGCAACAGCAACAAACCAGTATGCGTCAATTAGAAACACTGCAAACCAGTCTGGATAAAACACGTACACAGATAGCCGAAACACAGACTCAAATTGCACGCTTACTGAATGCTCATTATCGTAATCGCCAACCAAACAGTGTATATCTGCTACTCAAACAGGATTCGACAGACAAAAAAGGCCGCTCACTACAATATATACGCTATCTGAATGAGGCCAACGAACGTGTGATTCAACGTTTACAGCAGCAACAGACGCGTATGAGTGAGCAGCAACAGGCAGTAGCAAAACAGCAAAATGAGCTATCAAAATTACGCCAGAAGCAGCAGCAAGTGATTAACAAACTGCAAATACGGCATCAAAGTCAGCAAAGTCAATCCACAGTATTAAGTCAGCAATTAACAGTACAAAATAAACAGCTGCAATCACTCAAGGCTGCTGAAAAGCGTCTAAATAATTTGCTGAGCCGATTATCAGCACAGGCAACCATGCGTCGTCTGGCACAAACAAGTAAACCTAGTAAACAAATTTCAGGCAAAATAGAAAAACCTCAGCCACCCAAAACATCTACCAACTCTGTTAAACGCACAGAGTCCGTTCACAACACATCATCTTCAACATTAACCGCTGAAGATATGGCATTACAGGCTACAGATAACATTAATTCACCATTAATCAAAGGCCTGGCTCAAAAACAAGGTCGTCTTCCACGACCGGTAAGCGGTACCATTGCTGGAAGATTTGGTGAAAGTAGACCTAATGGCGGTATCTGGAAAGGGTTGTTTTTTGCCTGTAATAACGCCGTTGTGCATAGTATAGCCAGTGGCACCGTAGCTTATGCAGCTTATTTACAGGGATATGGCAACACAATTATTATCGATCATGGTGAAGGCTATATCAGCATTTACACCGGTTTAGCATCAATAGGAGTCACGGCCAATCATACGATAGACGCTGGTCAAAACATTGGTATAAGTGGTAAATTACCAGATGGCCAGAATGGACTATACTTTGAAATCCGTTATCATAATCAGGCAATGAACCCATTATCATGGCTGCGCTGAAATAGAATATAGCGCACTATTACCTGTACTTACATTATGATGTAAACTTTGGCCTGAATAATATATATGAATCACCCTTACAAACAGGTTTTTTAGACCTGAATCATTGTCGCTATCAGAAAGAAAAACAGAAATAATGGCTAATTCCCGATTTAAAAAAGCTGCTTTATATACATTAGGCGCTTTCAGTGGCGTGATTCTAACCCTGAGCATACAGGGCTATGCCAATGAAAAATCCGAAGCATTACCCGTACAATCTTTGCATACAATGGCTGAAGTTTATGGACAAATAAAAGCCAATTATGTTGAGAATAAAACCGATGATACGATTCTAGAAGGTGCTATGAAAGGCATGGTTAATAACCTAGACCCGCACTCAGAATATTTAACGGTAAAAGATTATTCCGATCTACAGGAAAGCACTACTGGTGAATTTGGTGGTTTAGGTATGGAAATCAGTTCAGAAGACGGACTGATTAAAATTGTTGCGCCTATTGAAGATACACCGGCCGATCGTGCAGGTATTAAAAGCGGTGATTACATTGTTAAAATTGACAATGAATCTACACGCAACATGACAGCCACTGAAGCGGTTAAAAAAATGAGAGGTAAACCAGGCACCAGTATCACACTGACTCTGGCTCGTAAAGATGAAACTCAGCCCATTGTAGTACACCTCACCCGCGCTATTATTAAAGTAAAAAGTGTTCGCTTTAAATTACTGGAACCAAATTACGGCTATGTGCGCATTACCCAGTTTCAGGAACACACGGTCAGCTTGCTGGCTGATGCTCTTAAAGAACTGAACAAACAGAATAAGGCACCACTAAAAGGTTTGGTATTAGATTTACGTGACGATCCAGGCGGTTTATTGAACAGTGCAGTGGGTGTTTCCGCTGTATTTCTAAAACCTGGAGTAAAAGTAGTCAGCACTAAAAACCGCGATAAAAAAGAAGGAATGGTTTTACGAACGATTCCTAAAGATTATGTGGTTAAAGGTAACGATCCGCTCATTAATCTGACGGATGAGCTTAAAAGCATTCCTGTAACGGTTTTGGTTAATTCAGGAACTGCTTCTGCATCTGAAATCGTTTCTGGCGCTTTGCAGGATTACAAGCGTGCTGTAATTGTTGGTACGCAGAGTTTCGGCAAAGGCTCTGTTCAGACTGTTATTCCTTTGTCCAACGGCGGTGCTGTTAAACTGACTACAGCCTTGTACTACACCCCTAATGACCGCTCCATACAAGCACAAGGTATCGTACCCGATGTAGAGGTTAAAGATAAAAACCGCACATACGAAAGCCGCGAGGCTGATTTGGGTGGACATTTGAGCAATCCGCTGGGTGGTAAAGAAGTAAATGGTGATCTATTGGGCGGACAGAAAAAATCCACGTCTTCTGCTTCAGCTAGCGAAGCAGCCTTACATGAAAATGATACTACTGCTGATAAAGACAGTACTAAAGATGCCAAAGACAATACATCAATTACCAACAACTCCAAAAATAGCGGCGCTAAAAATACTGACGCATCAAAAGACAGTAAAAAGAAAAAGGATGAAGAAGACTGGCTTGCTCGTCGAGACCCCAATCCAGCCAAGGATGCTCAATTAAAAGCAGCATTGGACTTAGTCAAAGATCCGGTCAAATGGAATCAGTCATTGGGATTAGCAGCCAAAAAACCTGCAAAAACAGCGGATAAAGACAAGAAGGACAAAAAATAATAATTTCTTTCAAAACAGATAGCCAATAAGCTATCTGTTTTTTTATGTAAAGGTAAAACCCAAAAGCAGATTACCTTCACCTAGATCTGTCTTTTATCATTCTGATTCATAATATAGCTTTTAGAAATCAATAATAACTAATATATAGCCTAAGATAAAAACTTATGGAAATTTAGACAATAATAAAAGCAATGGATTAAATTGCTTCATGCGCAATAAAATCACCAGGCTTTTAGCAAATTTAAATATAGTTACCCTTTCTACAACTTTTTTATATTCAGACTAAGAACCTAAATGTATTCTAATCATATATTAATTATTCCTACCAATTTGATATTAAATACCCTGACAATGATCAAAAATAAGAATAAATAATATTTATCTTTAAATATATCTATTTTATATCTACAAAACAGATAGTTATTATCATAATTAACCGGATTTTTAAACCCGCTTACATCTAAAATTGAGTTTTTAAACTTTCATTGCAATTTAGAATCAGTTTTCCGCTTTATTAAAATTTCTAATTTAATATGCATTAAGCTAATACTTTTTATTTTAAAAATTAAAATGATAGTAATAAATAAATTTACCAATGAGTTCAAATAGAAATCTAATAGTTTTTTTACAGATACAATGCTTGCTTGATACGATTTAAATTACCAATTCCAGTTAAATAGTAAAGCCCTAGTCCAAGGATATGTAGCCGGATTAATCAGGATAAATATGTAATATTTAATGATATGTACTTTAATTATAAATACCTAAAATACCGTATCGGCTTGAACAGATAAAGATAAAGGCCGCTGATAATTAGCGGCCTTGCATTCAATCAATTGAAAACTTATTTTTTCAATTCTTTTGCTAAATACAACCAAGTTTCAATCACAGTATCAGGATTGAGAGAAATCGTTTCAATACCTTCTTCAATGAGCCACTTGGCGAAATCAGCATGGTCTGATGGTCCCTGTCCACAAATACCAATGTATTTGTTTAACTTACGGCAAGCCTGAATAGCTAGACTAAACATCACTTTAACAGCAGGATCACGTTCATCAAACGTACCTGCAATCGGACCACCACTATCACGATCCACACCCAAAGTTAATTGGGTCATATCATTAGAGCCGATAGAGAATCCATCGAAGTATTTCAGGAATTGTTCAGCCAGTACAGCATTGGTAGGCAATTCACACATCATAATCAGACGCAGACCATTTTTACCGCGTTCCAAGCCATTTTCTTTCAATGCACGTACTACATTTTCCGCTTCTTTCAAAGTACGTACAAACGGAATCATGATTTCGACATTGGTCAGGCCCATTTCATCACGAACGTATTTGAGTGCCTTACATTCAAGCGCAAAACAATCTTTGAAATCTTCTGATACATAACGGGCCGCACCACGGAAGCCCAGCATCGGATTTTCTTCGTGAGGTTCGTATTTGTTACCGCCCAGTAGATTGGCATATTCGTTTGACTTAAAGTCAGACATGCGCACAATTACTTTTTTCGGATAAACTGAAGCAGCCAATGTAGCTACACCTTCGGCAATTTTATCTACATAAAAATCTACCGGAGAGGAATATCCAGCTATGCGGTCTGTAATCTCAGCTTGCATCTGCTCATCCTGCTGGTCAAATTCCAGCAGAGCACGCGGGTGAATACCGATCTGACGGTTAATGATGAATTCCATACGGGCCAGCCCGATACCATAGCCCGGCAAGTTTGAAAAGCTAAACGCCAGCTCTGGATTACCCACGTTCATCATGATTTTAGCAGGTGATTCAGGCATATTATCTAAAGGTATTTCATTAATATCTACCTTCAGCAAGCCTTTATAAACATAACCAGTGTCACCTTCAGCACAGGATACGGTTACTTCCTGACCGTCCTGCAATGCAGAAGTCGCATTACCGCAACCGACTACGGCTGGGATACCTAGCTCCCTCGCAATAATGGCAGCATGGCAAGTACGTCCGCCACGATTGGTAATAATGGCTGAAGCACGTTTCATCACGGGCTCCCAATCGGGGTCGGTCATATCAGTAACCAGCACGTCCCCTGGTAAAACTCTATCCATTTCATCAACGGATTTAACCAATCGTACTTTACCCTGACCTACTTTCTGACCAATAGCGCGGCCTTCTACCAGAATGGTAGATTTGTCATTAATCTGATAACGACGCAAAACGCGGCTATTATTTTCCTGAGATTTTACGGTTTCAGGGCGAGCCTGAAGAATATACAGTTTTCCGTCAATACCATCACGTCCCCACTCAATATCCATTGGGCGACCATAATGTTCTTCAATAATCAGTGCATATTGTGCCAGCTCAGTAATTTCTTCGGCACTGATAGAGAATTTTTTCCGCTCAGCAGGTTCTACATCTACAGTCTGTACAGATTTGCCTGCCTGTGCATCTTCTGTGAAAACCATTTTAATCAGTTTAGAACCCATGGTTTTGCGCAAGATGGCAGGACGACCGGCTTTTAATGTTGGTTTGTGCACATAAAATTCATCTGGATTTACGGCACCCTGTACAACGGTTTCGCCCAGACCATATGATGATGTTACAAATACTACCTGATCAAATCCAGACTCAGTATCCATAGTAAACATCACGCCGGATGCGCCTTTATCAGAGCGCACCATACGTTGTACCCCTGCAGACAGAGCTACGATGTCGTGGGCAAAATTCTTATGAACACGATAAGAAATGGCACGATCATTATACAAAGAAGCAAATACGTGGTGCATAGCTTCTTTGACATTATCATAACCACTAATATTTAAGAATGTTTCCTGTTGTCCGGCAAAGGATGCATCAGGTAAATCTTCTGCAGTGGCGGATGAGCGTACAGCCACACAAATCTGATCTGTACCGGCATCAGCCACCATTTTTTCCCATGCCGCCTGTAAATCAGCTTCCAGCTCAGGCGGGAAAGGAGTATCCATAATCCATTGACGGATTTGTTTACCTACTCTTGCCAGCTCGGCAACATTATCGACATCAAGCGCCTTGAGTTCACTGCTAATGCGTTCACTCAAACCTTCGTAGGCTAAAAATTTGCGGTAGGCTTCTGCTGTGGTTGCAAAACCACCGGGAACACGCACACCTTTTTCGGTGAGCTGTGAAATCATCTCGCCAAGAGAAGCATTCTTGCCGCCGACGCTTTCAACGTCGGTCATGCGCAAATTTTCAAACCAGATTACGTTATTACCGGCCATGATGGTTATCCAATGTGGAGTGGGGAAAGTTGAAGACGGCCTATTCTAACTATTCAAGTATAAAATGTCATGTATTTTTGGCTATTTATCTACTTTATGTGAGCATTGTTTATCTTTGGTCAAATGTGTGTAAATCACAAGCTGTTGAATGAATAAATATTTTGATTCTATTATCAATTATTTGGACAAATATTGCATTTTAATTACCCTTTCAACAACATAAATCTAAAATTATGATATTTTTGATTTAAATCTGCATTTTATTGCTGATTTCTGGCAGGTTCGGTCTGATTTAACTTTATTTGGGCTGAATGTGGAAAAAAAGCTAATTCTAAAACAGCTGTCCTCAGCCAATTTCATTTACAATATCTGACCATCGGCTTTTATCTACCGACTTTTTAAATTAAATTTGTGTAAATAATTATGAAACCAGTTCGCCAAGTTTTTTTTGTATCTGACCGCACCGGAATCACAGCTGAAAGTATGGGGCTGGCCTTACTGAATCAGTTTGACAATATAGAATTTAAACGGGCTACTTATCCGTTTGTAGACACCGAAGCAAAAGCAAAGGAAATTGTTGCCCTGATTAATACCGCTGCCAGCAAATGTGAAGCACGACCGTTGGTATTTTCCAGTATTGTTGATGAAAATGTACGCAAACTGATTAAAACCAGTGCTGGCATGCACATGAGTTTTTATGATGCCTTTATTGGAGAGCTTGAAGATGAACTGGCTACAGAAGCTAATCACTCTATTGGGCGTACTCATGGCATGCATGATACAGAACGCTATGATAAGCGTATGGAGGCAATTAATTTTGCGCTTAATCATGATGACGGAATTACTGACCGCGAATTACAGAAAGCAGATGTCATTCTGATGGGTGTATCCCGTAGTGGCAAAACTCCTACATGTCTTTATTTGGCGTTGCAGTACGGTATCCGTGCCGCCAATTATCCTCTCATACCTGAAGATTTAGAAAGCAGCGAGTTGCCGAGAATGTTGCAGCCATTTCGGCAAAAACTATATGGTTTGACAATTGAAGCAGACCGTTTACACCATATCCGTTCGGAACGCCGTCCGGACTCCCGTTATGCCAGCCGTGATAACTGCCGCCGTGAAATCTCAACAGCTGAAGAAATGTTTCGCCGATTTAATATACCCTTTACCAATACCACACATAAATCGATAGAAGAACTGGCCGCCAGTATTATGCTGGCTGCAAAATTACAGCGCCGCTTCTAAAGCTATTTTAAAGATTTTGTTAGCCCTGAATTTATTCAGGGCTTTTTTACATTCATCGGACACTAAAATGTTTTTATGTGTACTGCCAAAAATAACGAAGAGCTAGTGAGAACAGCTCACTGGCAATATTTATTTAAAACTGGAATTAACAACTTATCACTTTAATACTTTAACTTAAGAAATCTTGCCATTTTTTGCGTGGCGTGGGATTATGCAATACAGAATCAGAAACTCTTTTATTTATTAAAATCTTGAGATTAACTTATGCAAGTGCGTCCGGTAATTGGTATTCCGTGTGATGTAAAGCAGATAGGTAAATGGGATTTTCACGCTGTAGGCGATAAATATATTCAGGCTGTACAGAATAGTGTCGGCGACGTGATTTTGCTGCCAGCTCTGGCTGATCAAGATGCATTACAACGCTTGCTGCCTTTAGTAGATGGCATTTTTCTCTCTGGATCCTATTCCAATATTGAACCATGCTGGTATGGCGGAGATAACGCCCGCGAAAACACATTGCACGATAAAGCACGTGATCATACAACTTTACCCTTTATCCGGAAACTGATTGATGAAGGCATTCCCCTTTTGGGTGTGTGCCGCGGTTTGCAGGAAATCAATGTGGCACTAGGTGGCACGCTGCATCAGTATGTACACGAAATCCCTGGTTTTTTAGACCATCGAGAACCTGATAATCAACCAATCGAGGTGCAGTACGGTGACGCACATCCAGTTCATCTGCAAGACGACAGCCTGTTAATGTTATGGATGGCAACAAATCAGCAGCAGTATTCAGTTAATTCATTACATCAGCAAGGAGTAAAAACGTTAGCACCCGGGCTTAGCATTGAAGCAACTGCCCCAGACGGCCTGATTGAAGCTTTCAGGATTGATGCAGCACCTCTATTCGGCTACGCAGTGCAATGGCATCCTGAATGGCTGTATGGGCAGAAACCGCTTTCTATTGCTATTTTTAAGGCTTTTCGTGAAGCATGTATGCAATACAGATTGCATAAGCAAAAGGAATTATTTTAAGGTGACTTATGTATGATGATATATTCAATTGGCTTAAAGAACATGGTATCACTGAAGTAGAATGCATTTTGCCGGACATCACAGGTGTGGCACGCGGTAAAATTATCCCCAAAGATAAATTCATATCTGAGCCTGATATGCGGCTACCGGAAGCAGTTCTACTGCAAACAGTTACCGGTGAATATCCGCAATCTAGCCTGCTTGATGAAACCGATGCAGATATGGAATTAAAGCCAGACCCGTCTACCCTACGTTTTGTGCCTTGGGCACAAGATCCGACAGCATCGCTAATATTCGATTGTTTCTCCCCCGACGGTCTGCCGGTAGAAACCGCACCACGCAATGTGCTCAGACGCATTCTAAATCTGTATGAAAATATGGAGCTGAAGCCTATTGTGGCGCCGGAGATGGAGTTTTATTTGATTTCACCCAATCCTGATCCGGATGTGCCGCTTCAGCCACCAATTGGCCGTACCGGACGCAGTGAATTTGGCCGGCGCTCTTATGCCGTGGATGCAGTAAATGAATTTGATCCGCTTTTTGAAGAAATATACGACTATTGTCATGACCAGAATCTGGAAGTAGATACCCTGATTCATGAAATTGGTGCTGCCCAGATGGAAATCAATTTCCTACATGGTCACGCCATGGATTTGGCAGATCAGGTTTTTCTATTTAAACGAACTGTTCGTGAGTCTGCTTTTCACCACAAAATGTATGCGACATTTATGGCTAAACCCATGGAAGGCGAACCAGGTAGCGCCATGCATATACACCAGAGTCTGGTCGAGGTAGAAACCGGCAATAACGCTTTCAGCAATAATGATGGTTCACCTTCAGAGCTATTTTTCCATTTCATTGGTGGCTTACAGAAATACCTGCCACAAACGATGCCTTTCTTTGCGCCATATGTAAACTCATTTCGTCGCCTAACCCGTTTTACAGCTGCGCCTACCAATGTTGAATGGGGATATGATAATCGCACCGTCGGCCTGCGTGTACCACGTGCCAGTGCCAAAGGCAGACGCATTGAAAACCGGCTCGCTGGTGTGGATGTAAATCCTTATCTGGCCATAGCCTGCTCACTGGCCTGTGGTTATCTGGGTATTAAAGAAAAACTACAGCCGCGTGCACCTTTAAGCAGTAATGCTTATTCCCTGCCTTATCAGTTTCCAACCACTTTGGAAGAATCCATTGAACGCTTGCGTCAATGTGAACCCATTCACGATATCCTTGGACAGCGTTTTGTAGAAATGTATATAGCAGTAAAAGAACAGGAAGTATCAGAGTATTTCCGTGTAATCAGCCCATGGGAGCGCAAATATTTGTTATTACATGTGTGAACAACAATATTACCTTTTATGCCTGTTTGAATTTTACTGGCAGGATGACAAACAGGTTATACCTATTTTCTCAAAGGAGCATCGATATGACAAAAAAAACCGATAACAAACACGCTGTAAAACATCATCTGCACCCATTTTCAGATAATGCTCAGCTTAAAAAGCATGGTGTACGCATGATGGTAAAGGCAAAGGGAATTTATGTTTATGACAGCGAAGGCAATGAAATCATTGATGGCATGGCCGGTTTGTGGTGTGTGAACATTGGCTACGGCCAGAAAAAACTGGCCAAAATTGCTGAAAAACAAATGGAAGTGCTGCCGTTTTACAATACTTTTTTCAAAACCACCCATCCGGCCGTAATCAGATTATCCGAAAAACTGGTTGAAATCACTCCAAATAATTTTAATCATGTGTTCTATACCAATTCAGGTTCTGAATCTATTGATACCATGATCCGCATGGTGCGCCATTACTGGTCGTCAGTGGGGCAGCCAAATAAAAAAATCATCATCGGGCGCTGGAATGGCTACCATGGTTCCACACTTGGCGGAGCCAGCCTTGGCGGCATGAAAAGTATGCATGAGCAAGGTGATTTACCCATTGCCAACATCGTACATATTGATCAACCCTGGTATTACGGTCTGGCCGATGACAATGAAAGTGAAGAAGAATTCGGTATTCGTGCTGCCAACTGGCTGGAAGAAAAAATACTGGCTTTAGGAGCAGATAAAATCGCAGCTTTCGTCGGTGAGCCGATTCAGGGAGCTGGAGGAGTCATTATTCCGCCTGCTACCTATTGGCCAAGAATAGAGGAGATTTGTAAAAAATATAACATTTTACTGGTAGCCGACGAGGTGATTTGTGGTTATGGCCGTACCGGTAATTGGTTTGGATTTGAAACATTAGGTTTTACACCGGATATCTTTACCACAGCCAAAGGTCTGTCATCAGGATACTTGCCGATTGGCGCAGTTTTGGTTAATGACAAAGTAACTGAAGGACTGCTGGCAGGCGGAGAATTCAACCATGGCTTTACCTACAGTGGACATCCCGTCGCAGCTGCAGTGGCGTACGAAAACCTCAATATATTGGATAAAAAAAACATAATTGAAAAGGTACGTACTAAAACCGGCCCTTATCTGCGCAAACGCTGGCAAGAGACTTTCAGCAAATTCAAATATGTAGCTGATATCCGCAGTGAAGGACTGATGTGTGGTTTTACGCTGGTAAAAAACCGTGAAACACGAGAACTTTTTGACGATTTTGGCAACACAGGTTTGATATGTCGCGATATTTTTTTCAAAAACAATCTGATTTTCCGTGCCTGTGGTGATCATATGGTCGCTGCACCACCACTAATTATTTCCAAAAAGGAAATTGATAATATGCTCGCTATTGCGTCTGTGTGCATGCGTGAATTTGAAGAAATGATGGATAAAAAGCTGAAAACAGATACAGACAAAGCTGCCTGAGATTTATCAGGATATACATAAGACCTGAATAAATTCAGGTCTTTTTATTTCAATCTAATTCTATACCTTTCATGGCCATATTGCTTACGGGATTTAGTATCAGACTCGTATTTTGCGGCGTCAAAGTTAAAGGTATTGTCCGCTTGACCAGTACCAAACCATATATAGCAGCCAAATGCGGCCACCATCGATTACCCATATACTCTATTGTATGATGGTTTGTTCCATAGCATGCAGGAATACCATAGCCCATAAACTGGCCTTCTTCCAAAAAGAGACCGAAGCGCTGCATACGTTTTACTGCTGCACTGGCTGATAACAAATGTAACGATATGGAGATGCCACGTTGATAAAATAAGCGCCAGTAACCCTTAACATTCAGACCAGTCAGAATGAGATGACCGCCAGGTACCAGTATGCGCGCCATTTCAGCTATCGTCTCATCCGGAGCGGAAAGCGTATCCAGACCATGTGGCCATATAGTAGTGTCTACACTTTGTTCTGCCCATGGTAAAAAATTATTTTCAGCCACTACCGCAACATTGGCGTCTGCATGATTGTTCTGCACCAGATATTCGGATTCAGCGGCAAAAACCTCTTTGAATTGCCAGTGCGAAAACCCACATTGCATAATGGTACCAAAACGCAACACGGCCAATTTCTGCCGAATAAACTGTTGTTCAAGGCTACTCAGATAAGCACCGAAAGCATGCTGTGTAAGCCAGTCTGTCAATTGCGGATAACTCATTAACCACACCATCGTGTTTATGTTAAATCAATGCCATAGCCATTTAAAAACATCTAGCACATCTTCATGATTACTGTAAAAATAGGGATTTATCCTTGACCGTTAAGGACTTCCTATTTAATATTAATAGGATTTTGCATAAATTTTACGGTTATCCGAATGGCTCAATTGAAGCATATGGTACTAGCACTCACTAGCTTAGTACTCGCCCCTACTATCTCATTTGCCCAATCTTATACCAGTAATGGCATCGGACTATCAATCATGAACCTGAATGCAGCCACCCTAAAAGGGAAAGCGTATTCAACACGTGATATCTGGGGACGCATGCGTCAGGATTTTAGGATGACTGAAGTCAATCCTGAAATTATTCGCCGGCAGGAACAATATTATTCAAGCCATGGCGACTATTTCAACCGTACTATTCTGCGGAGTCAGCCCTATTTATATCACATTGTGAATGAAGCCGAAAAACGTCAGATGCCAGCAGAAGTAGCATTGCTGCCATTTATAGAAAGTGCTTTTGTAAGTAAGGCACAGTCTCGTGTAGGCGCATCAGGTTTGTGGCAATTTATGCCAAATAGTGGACGACAGTACGGTCTGGAACAAACTAATCTTTACGATGGTCGACATGATGTCTATGCTGCTACCGATGCCGCATTAAACTATCTGCAATATCTTTACAGCCTATTTGGTGACTGGTCACTGGCTCTGGCTGCCTATAACTGGGGTGAAGGCAATGTGGGCAAGGCCATCAAACGCGCCCAGCTAGCAGGGATAGACCCAACATATGAAAACCTGCGCATGCCCAATGAAACCCGTAATTACGTACCCAAGCTACTGGCTGTGCGTAATATTATTGAAAACCCGCAGGCTTTCGGCATCAATTTGGTTTCCGTGCCTAACCGCCCCTATTTCGAAGCCATCAGCATTGATCAGCCAATTGATATAGATGCTGCTGCGCGATTGGCCAATATTTCTACATCTGAGTTTTTAACACTTAATCCCAGCTTCAAAAGCCCAGTATTTATTCCAAAAGAAAACCGCAAAATGCTGCTGCCGATTACCGCAGTAAATACTTTCGAGCGTAATTATCGCAAAGCAGATAAAAGCAGCTTGCTGTCTTGGAATATTTATAAAGCATTTGCCCCCACCAGCGTAGCTGATTTAGCGGCACAGACCGGAATGAGCAGCGCCGAAATCAAACGTTTGAATAATCTGAGCGGCAATACTGTGCCTGCTGGGCGCAGCCTGCTAATCAGTAAAAACAGTTTCAGCAATCAGAACCTGGATTCTTTCAGCAATACAGATACAGACCCGTTGCTTAATATTGCAATGGCACAGCCTGTTTTGCCCCCCGGCACCTTTGTAACACATCCAGTGGTATCTGTTTCTCAGACTAGCGAGGTGGCGAATACAGACAATCAGCAGGCACCAGTATTAACCCGCACAATTACTGTTACCACTACGGCAATTAATACTGCACAACCTTTGCCAGACAATACGACAGTTCAAACAGTAGCTGTTGCCACTTCTCAGCCTGCCGCCAATTCAGTAGCGCCAGTTGTAGCAGAAAACAATGATGCATTAATGCAAATTGCCCAGAACGCTGAATTACAGGTAGCAGCAGCCGCTTCAGTACAGAAAACACTGGCACAGGCGGAACGTGAAGAAGCTCAGGCAGCACGGTCTGCAGAAATTCGTGCAGAACGCGCTACACGCAATACCATTAATGTGGCCGATAGCCGCAGCAGTATTGCTCACAAAGTGAACAAAGGTGATACTTTATTTTCCATAGCTCAACGCTATAATATTAATGTAGCCGATTTAGTCACCGCTAACAATTTGCGCGGACACAATCTTCAGATAGGACAAGTACTGAAAATTAGTCCTAATATCGATAACAAACGTATGCTTGCAGCTGTAGGTAAAGGCAAAGAAACAAAAGGTAGTATTGTTCCGGTGTCCTATACTGTTAAAAAAGGCGATACACTCAGTAGTATTGCTCAACGGCTGAATATTCCAGTGAGCAAACTACAAAAAGTACATGGCAAGCAGGTATTGCGTCCGGGCCAGAAAATTAAACTGACCAATCTGTAATCTTTATTAATTATCATCTAAAAAAGGGTTTGTGCTTACTTGCATAAATCCTTTTTTATCTTTTATCAGCTTGATTAGATATAGGAATAATGTATTGATAGTAGCACTGTGTATGCAAAAACTATACTCGCTTATGAACGCTGAGTACTAATTCCTTCATCAGTATCTCCTCCTCTATTGAGCAGATTATCGATTTCATTATTTATGCTTTTAACATTACCACAAACACATTTCAATACTTTATTTCCGTTCCAATCTACTTTCAGACTACATCTAACAATCACTCCAATAATCGCAACTTTCTCTCAGCGCTGGAAACTACAGGACTTAAATTACTTAAACAATCAGATTAGTTTACCTGCACGACAGACTAAAAAATTTATAGGTACAGATATATACAGCAAAAAATCAACCCTGAAAGCTTTATGATATTTTAATAATATAAATACATATTTTGTTTTCAAAAAGTATGCAGATTAGCATACAAAATTTTTTATAAGCTGCTAGAATTCTGCCAGAATCATGAAAAAAACAGAATAAGTCCTTTTCAAAGCTCAAAGAAAATTTTTTATTATGCTCTACTTCAGTATTAACAGTAACGACAATCATCATCTCGGGTTTCTGGTGCTGACTGATGAAGACGATTCTGCTTACACCGATGGTGCAACTGGTTATTATGCTGTCAAAGCTCAGGCAGATACAGCAGACCGTCAAGCCTGTGCGGCTCAATGGCAGCTGCTGGAGCAATTATCAGAGCAAGAAAGCCTGAAATGGTACCGGCAGTCGGATTACGTTCAATTGTGTGATGCACAAGACCACATTATTGGACGTTTAAAGCAACAATATCTGAATCTCTGTGGCCAGCAATTTTTGCTAAACGATCTAACTGGCACTCTGTAATTATTCAGACCACCCTTTTACAAGGTTATTTATGTCTACCCCTGATATGTTGCCTTCTTGCAGTCAGTTTGCTTTTGCCCGCACCCGCAGGTTTCTGCCACTTTTTGGTACCCAGTTTTTCGGCGCTTTTAACGATAATCTGTTTAAAACAGCATTGTTTGTATTAATAAGCTTTTATGGGCTGGGAACTCATTCTTGGCTGCCAGCCAGTCAAATGCTCAATGCCGGAGCATTATTGTATATCCTGCCCTATTTTCTGTTCTCAGCCTTATCGGGTGAATTTTGTAATAAGCTGGATAAAGCAATATTGGCTCGCTGGATTAAAGCAGCTGAAATTGGCATTATGCTGGTAGCTGGAATTGGCTTCTGGTTAGAGTCGGTATCTCTATTAATGCTATGTCTGTTTCTAATGGGTACCCATTCTACCTTGTTTGGTCCGTTGAAATATGCCATCTTGCCGGAATATTTACCACGTTATGAATTACTTAATGGCAACAGCCTGATTGAAAGTGGTACATTTCTTTCCATATTGTTCGGACAAATATTCGGCACCATTCTGGCCGGCACCAATACCGCATGGCTGTTTGGTATTCTATTGTTGGTTGCCATACTTGGACAACTTTCAAGCATGTTCATGCCACGCGTACCGGCTCAGATTCCACAGCAATATATCAATGTAAATATCTGGCACAGCACCACACAGCTTCTCCAACAGACTTATCGGCAGAAAAATGTTTGGGTTGCCATTATCGGTATTTCTTGGTTTTGGCTGCTTGGCTCAGTGTATATTACCCAGCTTCCCACGTTTACCCGTCTGAATCTAGGCGGTAATGAGGCTGTGTTCAATCTAATGCTTACGCTATTTTCACTAGGCATAGGATCTGGTTCTATTGCCTGCGCTCGTCTGAGCCATCATCAACTGCACCTTGGTCTGGTCGTGCTCGGCACACTGGGAATGACTATATTTGGTCTGCTGCTGGTGTGGTTTACACAAACACCTCACCAGTCAATAGGCGGTATTAATGAATTTTTGAGCCGCTCTCACAGCTTTTCTATCATGTTGTGCATTATTGGCATTGGATTTTTTGGTGGTTTCTTTTCACTGCCTTTGTATACGTGGCTGCAAACGGCCAGTACTGATGCATTCCGTGCTCATGCTATAGCAGCCAATAACATTATCAATGGTTTGTTTATGGTCTGCGCTGCCCTGTTGAGTGCTGTACTTATCTGGCTTTCTGACAGTATCAAAATACTATATCTGCTAGTGGCACTCGGCAATATACCGGTACTATTCTACTTATGGCGCTGCGAAGAATTACACCTTGATTTTAAGAGATTTATTTTACGCAAACATTAAAACGTTTACCGGATAGCGTTAAATTCAAGTTTTGAAATGGGTATAATACCGGATGGTTTTAATAAACAGCAAATTGATTAAAGCCAGCATCCCATTCCTTTTGCTCGGGAAAGGCATTATGTCAGATAACGATACCATTCATATTCGCGGCGCACGCACACACAATCTAAAAAATATTGACCTGGATATACCTCGCCATCAGTTGGTCGTGATTACCGGCCTTTCTGGTAGCGGCAAATCTTCACTGGCATTTGATACATTATATGCAGAAGGTCAACGCCGCTATGTAGAGAGTCTGTCGGCTTATGCACGCCAGTTTCTGCAAATGATGGAAAAACCAGATGTCGATTTGATAGAAGGTCTTTCTCCAGCCATTTCTATTGAGCAAAAAGCCACCAGCCACAATCCCCGCTCTACAGTGGGTACGGTCACCGAAATTCATGATTATCTGCGTTTACTGTACGCTCGCATCGGCACACCATATTGTCCAGAACATAACCTTCCGCTTTCAAGTCAGACAGTTTCGCAGATGGTCGACCATATTCTGGCACTTCCAGAAGAGAGTCGAGTAATGATTCTGGCACCTGCCGTGCGCGGACGCAAAGGTGAATTTGTCGATTATTTTGCTGACTTACAAGTTCAGGGCTTCGCACGAGTTCGGGTAGATGGCGAAGTCTACGCCATAGAAGAAGTACCCAGTCTACAAAAAAACATCAAGCATGATATAGATGTGGTTGTCGACCGTGTAAAAGTACGTTCAGATATCAAACAGCGGCTGGCTGAAAGTTTTGAAACCGCATTGAGACTGGGTAATGAACGTGCACTTGCTATTGAAATGGACTCCGGTCAAGAACATTGGTTTTCTGCCCGTTTTGCCTGTCCTGTATGTTCCTACAGCTTACAGGAACTTGAGCCACGTCTGTTTAGTTTCAATAATCCAGTAGGCGCCTGCCCGAGCTGTGACGGTCTGGGAAGTATGGATTATTTCGACCCTGAGCGTGTAGTAATGCATCCAGATTTATCACTGGCTGCAGGCGCCATTAAAGGCTGGGACAAACGCAATACTTTCTATTTTCAGATGATTCAGTCTCTGGCTCATCACTATGATTTTGACATTGATAAACCATTTAGCCAGCTCACTGAAAAAATTCAGAATATTATTCTGTATGGTTCGGGTAAAGAACAGATTGAATTTACTTATCTATCTGAACGTGGCACCCACATTCGCAACCATTCATTTGAAGGGATTATACCTAATCTGGAACGACGCTACCGTGAAACTGACTCCACTACTGTACGCGAAGAATTAACCCAGTATCAAAGCCATCGTGCCTGTCCTGCTTGCGGTGGTGCACGTCTGCGTACTGAGGCACGCTACGTATATGTAGGTGGTAAACCATTGCAGGTAATTAATTCCTGGCCACTGACTACTACACTTGATTTTTTCCAAAACTTGAACTTAGAAGGCAATAAAAAACAAATTGCCGAAAAAATTCTTAAAGAAATTAATGAACGCCTTGGGTTCTTGATTAATGTTGGTCTGAATTACCTCAATCTCGCCCGTAGTGCCGAAACACTGTCTGGAGGCGAAGCACAACGTATTCGTTTGGCCAGCCAGATTGGTTCCGGCCTCACAGGTGTAATGTATGTGCTAGATGAACCCTCTATTGGTCTACATCAGCGCGACAACGACCGCTTACTGGATACTCTTAAGCACCTGCGTGATTTAGGCAACAGCGTTATCGTGGTTGAGCATGACGAAGATGCGATTCGTGCAGCTGATTTTGTTGTTGATATGGGGCCGGGTGCCGGTGAACACGGGGGTAATGTGATTATTGCTGCGCCACCCGCACAAGTTGCCGCCTGCAAGGAATCGGTAACAGGCCAGTATTTAAGCGGTAAAAAAGCTATCAGTATACCTAAGCAGCGTACTCCCATAGACAAAAAACGTTTGCTGGTATTAAGCGGTGCTAGCGGTAACAATTTGAAAAATGTGAATCTAACCTTGCCACTGGGCTTGATTACCTGCATCACCGGTGTATCTGGCAGTGGTAAATCCACTCTGATCAACGATACCTTGGCCAAAATCACCGCTCGGGAACTAAATCGGGCTAGAGAAGAACCGGCACCCTATGATGATATCAAAGGACTGGAACATCTAGATAAAGTAATCAACGTTGATCAATCCCCTATTGGCCGCACACCGCGTTCGAATCCCGCTACCTATACCGGCCTTTTTACCCCCATCCGTGAGCTGTTTGCCGGTGTACCCCTCTCTCGTGAGCGCGGTTATAACGTCGGCCGTTTTTCCTTTAATGTAAAAGGTGGACGCTGCGAAGCTTGTCAGGGTGATGGCGTCATCAAGGTAGAAATGCATTTTCTGCCCGATATCTATGTGCCATGTGAAGTCTGCCATGGCAAACGGTACAACCGTGAAACACTTGAAATACAGTATAAAGGCAAAAATATCAGTGAAATTTTAGAAATGACGGTAGAAGAAGCATGTACTTTTTTTGATGCTGTACCAACGGTCAAACGTAAATTACAAACGTTATTGGATGTGGGGTTAGGCTATGTACGCCTAGGGCAATCTGCTACCACGCTTTCCGGTGGCGAAGCACAACGCGTTAAACTGGCACTGGAGCTGTCTAAACGCGATACCGGCCGAACACTGTATATTCTAGATGAACCAACCACCGGTTTGCACTTTGCCGATATTGCCTTGCTGCTGGATGTAATCCAGCGCTTAAAAGGCAAAGGCAATAGCATAGTAATTATTGAGCATAATCTAGATGTGATTAAAACTGCCGACTATATTGTTGATCTTGGCCCTGAGGGTGGTGATGGCGGCGGTACAATAATTGCAGAAGGCACACCAGAAGAAGTAGCGGCCAATAGCAAAAGCTATACCGGCAAATATCTTAAACCCATGCTGAAAAATAAATAAATACCCAAATTATCAGACCAATACATTCTGGAACAACCATAATAACTGCTTATGGCTTTACTATGTGTAAAAACCACCAGATATAAGCATTTTATGTTAAGGTAAAGCTCTGCATTTTATTGTGTATCTTCATTAAGGTTGAATATGAAAAAATTGTTATTTGCATTATTATCTGTAGCCGCTATCAGTACAGTTTTGACTGCATGCGGCCAGAAAAACGAAGCTGAACCAGCCGCCAGCACCAGTAGCGCTCCGGCTCCTGCTAAAGAAAAAGTTTTGAAAGTAGCCGCATCACCCGTACCTCATGCAGAAATTCTACAAGTGGCCAAACCGCTACTGCAAAAAGAAGGTATTGATTTACAGATAGTGCAAATGACGGATTACGTCCGCCCCAATATTGCTCTGGCAGAAAAAGATGTAGATGCCAACTTTACCCAGCACAAACCCTATTTGGATGATTTTGTTGAAAAACACAAAATGCAGTTAACCGCTATTGCCAATATTCATGTAGAACCCATGGGGATTTACTCGAAAAAAGTAAAATCTTTGAATGAAGTTCCGGATGGCGGTTTAGTAACCATTCCCAATGATGCCACCAATGGCGGCCGCGCCTTACTATTGCTTCAGAAAGCAGGTTTAATCAAACTGAAAGCTGATGCAGGTATCAGCGCCACCGTACGTGATATTGTCGACAATCCGAAACATCTGAAAATCACCCCCATGGATGCGCCACAATTGCCCCGTACTCTGAATGACGCCACCCTGTCTGTGATTAATACGAATTTTGCCATGGAAGCCAAACTAGTACCCACTAAGGATGCGCTGTTTATCGAAGAAAAAGATTCTCCCTATGCAAACATTCTGGTTGTACGCACAGGTGATGAAAATCGCGAAGAAATTCAGAAGCTAAAACAGGCCATGACTTCCCCTGAAGTGAAAAAATTTATTGAAGAAAAATATCAGGGCGCCATCATCCCTGCATTCTAAACTTTAAAATTTGCATATCAATAAAACAAACCCTCAGATATTTGTTCTGAGGGTTTATTATGTCAGTAATACATAAAATCTTATAAATCTTCAGGCCTTACCGCTTGCCATTGTCCTAAAGGCAAATCAAGTGAAAAAACATTCAGACGGCCGATACCAACCCGCACCAAACGCAAACAAGGCCAGCCCACTTTGGCACACATGCGACGTACCTGACGGTTTTTGCCTTCGCTGATGCTAATCTGCAACCAAAAGTCAGTTACTGTTTTGCGCTCACGAATTGGTGGTACTCGTGGCCACAGATGTTTGATTTCTGCTGCATCTAGTACACGCACTTGAGCCGGAGCAGTCACAAAATCACCAAGATTTACTCCACGTGATAAGTGCTGCAAAGCCTGCTTATCTGGTTTACCTTCAACTTGTGCCCAATACGTTTTTATCAGCTTGTACTTCGGTTGTGCAATTTTGGCCTGCAAGCGCCCGTTTGCAGTGAGCAAAAGTAACCCTTCACTATCCGTGTCCAGCCTGCCGGCAGGATAAACATCCGGTACTGGCACATATTGCTTTAGAGTAGGATATTTTTCATGAGCACTGAATTGGCAAATCACTCCGTAGGGCTTATTCAGCACAATCAAATCCGGTACCGACATAATATTTTATCCAATCAAACAAAAAAGGCTGCCAAAACCCATCTTAGCAGCCTGAATTCTCAGCACAAAATTCAACTCAGCAATAACGCATCATCGGTGACTTTCTCACCTTGTGTATGCTCGAACATTTGTAATAAATCAGTCACACCCATGCCAGCGCGCTTTTCGCCGTCCACATCCAGCACTACCCGCCCCTGATGTAGCATAACAGTACGGGTACCATGATCCAAAGCCTGCTGCATAGAATGAGTTACCATCATTGCCGTTAATTTGTTTTCACGCACGATACGATCTGTCAGCTCAAGTACAAAGGCTGCAGTTTTTGGGTCTAGTGCAGCAGTATGCTCATCCAGCAACAAAATTTTTGAGCTCTGTAAAGAAGCCATCAGCAGACTGACTGCCTGACGCTGTCCGCCGGAAAGCAAACCGATGCGATCACTGAGCCGATTTTCCAACCCTAAATTAAGCATAGCCAATTTTTCGCGAAATAATTCGCGATATTGCCCCTTAATTGCTGAGCGCAAACCACGGCAGCTTCCCCGTTTCAGTGCCAGAGCCATATTTTCTTCTATCGTCAGCGCCTCACAGGTACCAGCCAACGGGTCTTGAAACACCCGTGCCACCAGCGGTGCACGTTTATAGGCAGGCTCATTGGTAACATTTTTATTATTAATAGTGATTGTGCCGGAATCTACCTGAATATCGCCACTGATAGCATTAAGAAAAGTAGATTTACCAGCACCGTTACTGCCGATTACAGTGACAAACTCACCTTCAGCAATATTCAGGCTCATGCCACGCAAGGCAGGATTTTCTATCGGAGTCCCCGCATTGAATGTCAGGCGTAAATCATCTGCGCGCATCATGATTTTAGTTTCCTTTTAAAATAACGTTTAATCACCGGTAGGCGCAGTGCCAAAACCACCAGAATAGCCGTTATCAGATTCAAATCCTGCGGACCGAAGCCAATGTGTTGCAGTGTATCACTACCCAATGCTAATGCAATAAAGGCTCGATAAAGCACAGCCCCCACAATCACCGCCAGCGTAATCACAATAAAACGTTTGGCGGGAATCAACGTTTCACCAATAATCACCGCAGCCAAACCAACCACAATGGTACCGATACCAATTGAAATATCAGCTCCGCCCTGTGTCTGCACAAACAGCGCGCCACCCAAAGCAATAAAAGCATTAGAAAGTGCCATGCCAAGCAATAAAATACGCGAAGTATTGACACCCTGCGCACGAGCCATACGTGCATTCACACCGGTCGCACGCATGGACAAACCGATTTCGGTGGCAAAAAACCAGTCCAGAAAAAACTTAGCAACCAATACAAAGCCAAAAATAACCAGCGGCTGCACCCAGTACTGATTACTGTCGTCAGCATTAAAAAACGGTGTAAACACGCTAGGCTGATCGAGCAATGGCAAATTCGGTGCACCCATAATACGCAGATTCACGGAATATAAGGCTACCATCACCAGAATACTGGCCAAAAGCTGCATGATTTTTAGTGATACATGCAGCCATGCTGTTATCAGGCCTGCACAGGCACCAGCTGCCCCAGCAAGCGCGGTAGCCAGCCAAGGATTCATTCCATGAGTGACGCATACAGCAAACACAGCACCACCAAGCGGAAAGCTGCCATCTGCTGTCAAATCCGGAAAATCCAGAATACGAAATGATATCAGTACACCCAAAGCAACAAGGGCATAGATCAGCCCACTTTCTAAAGCACCAAATAAAGCTATAGAAGACATATAAACAAATGTTTCATTATAGTTGGAAATAAAAACAACATCGGCAAAGCTTATGGCAGCCTGCCGATGTCACGGTTTTCAGCCCTCAGACTGGTAATTCTAATCAATTATTTTAGCATCTTTAAGCAACTGCGGCGGTAAAGTAATTCCCTGTTCAACAGCATGGGATTTACTTACCATCAAATCCAGCTGTTCCGCCGACATACGCTGTGGAGCAATATTGCCCGCTTTTTCGCCTTTCAGAATTCGACCGACAATTTTGCCTGTAGCCATACCCAGCTCATGGTAATTCACGCCTAATGCTACTGCTGCACCTCGTTTAACCGAACCAGTATCCGAAGCCACCAGCGGCATTTTCATATCTTTTGCAACTTTATACATGGATTCATAAGCTGAAACCACATTATTGTCCAGCGAAGTGTAAATCAGATTGGCCTTGCCTTGCAGGCTTTTAGTCGCCATAGGTACATCAGTGGTGCGCTGTGCTGGTGCAGCAGCTACATTAATACCATCTTTAGCCAATAAAGATTGCAGCTGGCCCAGTACCACAGTGGAATTCACCTCTCCCGGACTGTATACATATCCTACCGTTTTCAGATTTGGCACAACCTGCTTCATTAAAGCAATCTGCGGCTGCAAAGGCAGCTCATCAGATACACCGGTAACATTGGTCTTGCTTGGCTCCCAGCTAGGTACCAGCTTAGCAGCCACAGGGTCGGTCACGGCAGCAAATACCACCGGTATATTACGTGTTGCGGCCACCATGGACTGCGCACTAGGAGTTCCGATCGCCACTATCGCATCAGGATTGCTGCCAGCAAATTTTTTCGCAATCTGGCCTGCAGTAGCTGTATTACCCTGCGCACTTTGAAAATCAAGCTTTAAATTCTTACCCTGTTCATAACCTTCAGCACGCAATTCATCTATCACCCCCTGACGCACCGCATCCAGCGCCGGATGTTCAACAATTGCCGTAATGGCTACCTTTTTCATACCATGATTATCAGTACCGGCTTTTTCACTCTGACCAGAAGGCGAACAGGCTGTAAGCAGACAGGCAGCAGTTAAGCCCAGAATCATTAAGGTTTGTTTTGCTCTGAGCATAGTAATTTCCTCAGCACAGGGTTATTCAAAAACTTTCCGCAATAAAATTACCATCACCCACTTAATGAAGCAGATGATGGCATAAATTATACAAAAATCCAGTCTGATTGCGTATCGAAATTACCAAAGCAAACTATTTTATACTGAAATAAAAATTCATAATTTAATTTATTTAAGCAATAAAATATCAACAATTAGATTAAATAAAATAAAATATGCTTAAAGATAGCAATTTGTGCCATTTCTCACTTTTCTAATCCTGCAGCCATAATAACTATTCAAGCAACTTAGCCTACAGGATTGAAGCCAAACAACCATGTTTTCCATGCCAGCCGCTGCTGACGTGCTCGTGGAACAATTAATTGATAATTCATTATATTTTCCACTCCATCCAGCCTAATCTCTTCCAGCAAAGCTGCTGTCGTTGCTAGAACAGCCAGACTGGCGCGCTGACGGCGCCGATCTGCCGATGGCAGCATGGCTACAACCGATTTTATCTGCTGTTGCAGCTCAGCCATCGACATATTCAGTAAAGTTTTGAATTCTTCCCCACCTTGTCTGTTTATCACCAGATGAGCCGGAACATTAAAAGCCTGTAATGTTTCTACCGGAATATATAATTTTCCTTGTCGTGCATCCGCTCCAATTCTGGAAAATAACCTCACTAATATAACTGTTTCACCTACCTTGCCGGCAAAATCCAATGTTTGGGGAACAGAAAATCCTAATACCCTGCTACTTAAACGCCCTTGTACCATCCCAGCTGCCGCTGCATATCTGCGCAACTGAGCCATATCATGGAATCTCGCCTGAGTTAACTCAGTACGATAGGCATCTATCAGTGCCTGTAATTCCGACTGTGGCAGACAATATAATCCAACCAGAGGTAGCAGTGCCTGCATCAGTGGATGTTCGGGTTTATCTGTTGCTGCAAACAAACCGCTTATCTGATTCTCCCACCAGCTGAGTGTAGTCAGAGCCAGATCAGCTTGCGAACAATCCTGTACCACATCCTGCAATTCCTGCTGCAAAGCATAAAGTACAATCAGTGCCTGACGCTGGCTACGAGAAAGAAAAGGAAAACGAAAAGCCATGACATTTCTGCCATGGCTTATCTTCTGATAACAATATTCTAATGGCTGCACAGCAATAAAAAACTTTAATCAAAATCCTATTGTAACCTCTTCTGTGCATTTCTCCAGCATTACCATGTAATTCAACTATCTCTCCTGTTTTTCCTTTTTCACTTCACCAGTCTTTAAAATATAATTCAACTGTCCATTCCAAAACTCAACCATAAAGATATCGTCTTCTGCCAGATGCTCCTGCTGAATTTTTTGTTTCAGCCATTCCTCTTCCTCATGAATTCTCTTTAGTTCGGATTTGCGAAACTCTCCGTCCTTAAATAAAATCAATGAAGGGTATTTTCCTTTATCGGTCAAAACAGTCAGATCACCTCTAGGTTCAATCTGGGCATAATTCACTTCCTGAAAAGAAGTCACACCCTGTGCATGCAATATAGAAGCAATATTCAGAATATCAACTTTATTTCTTTTATCTAAAATATTATCCATCAGAAAGCGTCCATCTTTCATAATCGGAATCGGCTCACCAATAGCAAACATTCTTAAAAATGAAATATGCTTACACGACCAATTTAAAATTGAAATCAGCACCACACCCATCAACAACACAATAATATATTGATAAAATGGAATATCCTGATTATAAATTACCCCGCCGATAATACCGCCGAGGACGAAGTTCCCAATAAAATCCACCGGAGTCATCTGATTTAATTGAGTTTTACCAGTAAAATTCAGATGAAGAATAACAATCAGAAAGCCAGAAACAAACTTTGCCAACACCCACAAATAGTATTCCATAGATACTCCTTACGGTGATTAAGGTTATTCATCAAACAAAAATTGGCTATGCCATTTAGTTTTGATTATCTAGATGCCACAACAGACAGTTTAATGCTTCATTATTGCAAACAGAACGACACACTTTAACGCCATTACAACCCATTGAATCACAATAATAATTTGTAATTACAATTTTTACAAAATCATATAATTTATTGCATCTTTTATACATACCAAAACTAGCACACTTTTATCAAAGCAAACCAAACATAGCCAGATAAAATCGAATTACATTAACATATTAAATATTATATTTATCAGGTACAATCAGATTGATACTACGTTTTCCGCTATAATTGTCCACTTTACATATTGAAGTAATATCTATGTCTAATCAGCGTCTCATCATCGGGTTTCACGCAGTTAATGCACGTCTATGGCAGAACCCTAGTAGCATTATCGAACTTTATGTACTCGAAGGAAAACATGATGCCCGTATGCGTGACGTCATAAATAAAGCTGAAGCAGAAAATGTACGCATTATCAGCGTTGATCAGGCTCGCCTTGATACCTTAAGCAAACACGCGCGCCATCAAGGTGTAGTTGGCTTTATCGATGCCTCCAAACAACATATAGACATAGAAGACGTACTAGATAATCTGAATGAACCACCTTTATTGCTGATTCTGGATGGCATTACCGATCCGCATAATCTAGGTGCCTGCTTGCGCGTAGCCGATGTAATGGGCGTGCACGCTGTCATCGCTCCCAAAGACAAAAGTGCCGGCCTCAATGCCACCGTTAGCAAAGTAGCTTGCGGAGGAGCAGAAACTGTACCTTACATTACCGTAACCAACTTAGCGCGTACCATCCGTGAATTAAAACAGCGTGGCATCTGGATCGTTGGAACAGCCATGGATGGCAGTGATGATTTATATCATTTTAATGCACCACAAGCAGTAGCCTGGGTGATGGGCGCAGAAGGCAGTGGCATGCGCCGCTTAACGCGTGACCTGTGTGATACACTCGTCTCTATCCCCATGTTTGGTACGGTTGAAAGCCTCAATGTCTCTGTCAGTACCGGAATCGTTTTAAGTGAAACGCGCCGGCAACGGGTATATGCAGCTCATGAATAATTAACAATTCCCTAAAAAACCAATACAAAAAAAGGAGATTTTAATGATATGGTGCATTCTTGCCCTAGTACTCTTTGTACTTGAAATGTTTAGTGGCACATTTTATTTACTTGTCATCAGTGCTTCATTCTTAAGCGCTGGTTTAGCTGAATGGCTGCTACACACCAGTAACAATACCAACGCAATTTTAGCCACGTTTTTTTCACTTATCGGTATCATTATTGTACGTGTATGGCAAAAGAAGCATCCGCGTGAAAACAAAGCTAAAGCAAGTGACAGTCCTGACTATGGTCAGATTGTTATCCTGTCCAAACCACTTACCGGTGACTTGTGGCAAGTACAATACCGCGGCACCATTTGGCAGGCACGTTTTACTCAGCCTACCCATGCCAAAGCCGGTGACACTGCTCATATCATCAGTCATAACGGAAATATTTTAAATCTCACTCTATCTGCATCTACCAACCATCAGGAATAATCATGATTCTGACCTTTATCTTTCTTGCTGCCATAGTCGTTTTTATTTGCATGGCATTTAAAGTTGTGCCACAACAAGAGGTTTACATTGTCGAACGTCTGGGACGCTATCATGCCACGCTTGAAGCAGGTCTCAATTTTATTATTCCGATAATTGACCGAGTAGCTTATAAACATACACTGAAAGAAATTCCACTGGACGTACCCAGCCAAGTATGCATCACTCGGGATAATACCCAGCTTACAGTAGACGGCATCATCTATTTTCAGGTAACAGACCCTAAACTTGCCTCCTATGGTTCCAGCAACTTTGTCGTAGCCATTACCCAGCTGGCACAAACCACATTGCGCTCAGTTATCGGCCGTATGGAGCTGGACAAAACATTTGAAGAACGTGACGACATCAATCGTACAGTGGTAGCCTCTCTGGATGAAGCTGCCGTATCATGGGGTGTAAAAGTATTACGTTATGAAATCAAAGATTTAGTACCACCACAGGAAATTTTACGTTCAATGCAGGCACAAATTACCGCTGAACGAGAAAAGCGTGCCCGTATTGCCCAATCTGAAGGTATCAAGCAAGAGCAGATTAATCTGGCAGCTGGTCAGCGTGAAGCCGAAATTCAGAAATCTCAAGGTGAAGCACAAGCTTCAATCAATGAGTCTCAGGGCGCCAAAGTCGCTCAAATTAATCGTGCAGAAGGTGAAGCTGAAGCCCTGCGTTTGGTGGCTCAGGCTACTGCTGAGGCCATTCGTCAGGTTGCTGCCGCAGTAAAAGAACCTGGCGGTACCGAAGCTGTCAATCTTAAAGTTGCGGAACAATATGTAGATGCCTTTGCCAAACTGGCGAAAACCAACAATACACTGATTATGCCGGCCAATGTAGCCGATATTGGCAGCCTCGTTAGTGCCGGTATGAGCATAATCAAAGGCCAGAATACAACAATCGTAAAATAAATAGCTGATATAAATAAGATACAGGCTGCCATTCATTTTTGCTGGCAGCCTGATTTTTATACTCAAAAGATAATGCCAAGCATTTAATTAAACAAACACTATCTAGCCAATATAATAAACGTATCTACACACTTGGCGACTAATCCATCCATACAGAACTCTGATTCCCAAAAAAACTCTAATTTTCCATTAACGGCCACAACCAAGCCCAAACACTACGGCCTTCACTACGCAATACCATATATGTACGACAGGCAGCCGCAGTAGTCATGCTTTCTACACCAATTCCTTTGGCTGCCAGCTGAGCGGTCAGCCGCGGATGAATAAATACATGCTGACTACCCGTACCAATCAGAATAACTTCTGGATATTTCTGCAAGGCAAGAGCAAAATCTTCAATACTTAATTCTGCCGCATTATTTTTAGCTAATGGCAATACTTCAATATCTGTAATACAAACAGGCTCTGAATATTGCTTTCCATTAATAGTAATTAGTCCCGTATCAATTTCTTCAATCCACAAACCCTGTTTGTCACGGATTTCATCAATCTGCATTAAATATTCCTTACGCCTAAGACACATCTTCAGATAGTGCAGTAGTAGTCAAAAAAGCGGTTTTCCGCTAGCATAGTAGATTATTTACGTAAAATTGCAAGCATCAGTCAATCATACAATCATATTCGTCTAATTTAAGGAGTAAAAATGCAGCCACTTCGCATTGGTTTGCTGGGCGTAGGTACAGTTGGTGGTGGTACCGTCAAACTATTACAGAATAATGCACATGAAATCACCCGCAGACTGGGGCGGGAGCTGATTATTACACATGCAGCCAGCCGAAATCTTGAGCGAACGCGAACAATATGCGGCCCCGATACCAACATTACAGACAATGTATTTGATGTAGTTACAGCTCCTGATGTAGATGTGGTAGTAGAGCTGATTGGAGGTTCAACCATTGCCAAAGATGCAGTGATTCAGGCGATCAAAAATGGCAAACATATCGTTACAGCAAATAAAAAGCTTCTGGCTGAATACGGCAACGAAATTTTCCGGTTGGCCTCTGAGCACAACGTAATGGTGATGTATGAAGCAGCAGTGGCTGGTGGTATCCCGATTATCAAAGCATTGCGTGAAGGGCTAGCAGCCAACCATATCGAATCTATTGCCGGCATCATCAATGGCACCAGCAATTTTATTCTCAGCGAAATGCGTGCTAACGGAAGCACCTTCCCTGAAGCACTGACACAGGCTCAAGCTTTAGGCTATGCCGAGGCAGACCCGACTTTCGATATTGAAGGACATGATGCAGGCCATAAACTTAGCATCATCTCAGCATTGGCCTTTGGTACCCCAATTAATTTCAGTCAGTGTTATCTGGAGGGCATCAGCCAGCTGCAAAGTCTGGATATTTGCTATGCTGAAGAACTAGGCTATCGCATAAAACTCCTTGGTATTACACGCAAAACTCCAGAAGGTATTGAGCTTAGGGTACACCCTACTTTGATACCTGAAAGCCGCCTACTAGCAAAAGTGGAAGGCGTAATGAATGCCGTATCAGTTCAGGCTGATATGATCGGGCAGACATTGTATTATGGTGCCGGTGCCGGTGCCGGTCCTACAGCTAGCGCCGTCATGGCAGATATCATGGATGTCACCCGATTACAGAATGCTGAAGCCAGCTATCGCGTACCTTATCTGGCATTTCAGTCTAGTTCACTACAAAATATTTCCATTCTGCCCATGGATGAAATCACAAGTAGTTATTATTTACGCGTATCTGCCTGCGATGAACCAGGTGTTCTGGGTGAAATAGCCAATATTCTGGCAGCAGAAAATATATCTATCGAAGCACTCATTCAAAAAGGCATTATCAATAAAGAGACTGCGGAAATTGTGATCCTGACCCATTCAACTAAAGAACGCTTTATCAAACAAGCGATGTCACAGATTCAAGCTTTACCACGCGTATTGTCGCCTGTAACGATGATTCGCATGGAAAGTTTACATCCTCGCTGATAACACGAAAAAGTATTTAACATATTACAAAACGGGCAATATAGCCCGTTTCATTTTTTTAGTACAAAACAAAAAAGCAACTAAAAATATTCAATTCTATTAATCCACTATTTAAGTAAGTAGATTCATTTCTGTGAAATCAGCCAAATATTAAACAAAAATTCAAACAAATAAAATAAAAATAACTTTTTGTTTATATTTTGATTATTATTTTATTAACCACATTCAATCCCAAAGCAGAATGATTTATTCGAATAAAATATATTCCGTATATATATGTTGTTATAATATAATGCCGATAGTATATAATTATTTATTAAATCATGGTACCTCGCCGATTCCCATTCAGACATCAACTATATTCAGCCACACGATACTCATCGGGATTTAGTTTATTGAATTTATTAATCACGCTTTCCATTATTATAATATTAGCCGCCATAGCCTATCCTTCCTACCGTAAACACATTCTACAAGCCCGACTTCATCAGGCTCAGGCAGATTTACTTATCAACGGACAGTATCTAGCCAAACACTATCTGCATCATATCAGCTACCGAAAAAATGGAAACAGCTGGCCAACCCTACCTATTACACAAAATCAATATTTTTGCTTCCGCTTTCAAGGCAATCCTCGCTTTACCCGAGAAGAGCACTTCACCCTTAAAGCCGTTGCTCTGGATACTAATGAAGAACCACGTATACTTAAACTTAATCAGGATGGCCGAATTATTATGTGTCAAACCAGCAGCAGCCGTTGCGATGAAGAAGAGGACTTTTTTCACGCTAGCCGCCAGCCCGACCAAAGTTGCCAGATTTTTAACCAGTAGCCATACAGGACAACAGCAACAATTCAATGATGAAACTGTTACAATACCCAGTCTTTCTATCACAAATATCCTAACGTAGTCTGGTTGAAATATGAGTATTTTGTCTCTGGATAATGCCTGCTTTGCAGTTGGCCATCACCCATTATTAGATCATGCTTCTCTGCAAATGGATGCGGGAGAAAAAATCGGTTTCATCGGCCGCAATGGTGCCGGTAAATCAACATTATTAAAAATTCTCGCCGGCGTACAAAAACTGGATGATGGAATACTCACCATTCAAAACGACCAGAAAATCGTTTATGTACCGCAGGAATCGTTTTTCGATCCACAGGCGACTATTTTCGATACCATTGCTCAAGGATTAGGCGAATTACAAAACCTACTGCATGAATATCACGAACTTAGCCAGAATATTAGCGATGAAAAAAGCTTAAATCGTTTAACGGAATTACAAAACGAACTGGAAAACCGTAATGGCTGGCAATTTGATGCATTGATTGCCCAAACTTTGAGCGAACTTAACCTACCTGAAAATGAAATTATCGCTAATCTCAGTGGCGGTCAGAAAAAAAGAGTTGCACTCGCACAAGCATGGGTGCAAAAACCGGATATTCTCTTACTAGATGAACCCACCAACCATCTGGACATCGAAGCAATTGAATGGATGGAAAATCTGCTGAGTAATTTTGCCGGCAGTCTGATTGTCGTCACTCACGACAGACGGTTTCTAGATAAAGTGGCTACTCGTATCGTAGAGCTTGACCGTGGACATCTGCGCAGCTATCCGGGCAGCTTCAGTGCTTACAGTGAAAAAAAAGCACAAGAGCTGGCTGTTGAGGTCGAACACAATCGCCTATTCGATAAATTCCATGCACAGGAAGAAGCGTGGATACGAAAAGGGATAGAAGCTCGTCGCACCCGCAATCAAGGGCGGGTAAAGCGACTGGAACAACTACGGCGAGAACGTGCCGCACGGCGAGAAGTTCAGGGTCAAGTCAGTTTCAACCTTAACCGAGGCGAAGCCAGCGGCAAAATCATCGCCGAACTTGAGCATGCAGGATTTTCCTATGGTAATCACATCATCATGCGCGACTTCTCCGCTGTTATTCAGCGTGGCGATAAAATCGGCCTGATCGGGCCAAATGGGGTGGGTAAAACCACATTTCTGAAGCTGATTTTAGGAGAGCTACAACCCACATCCGGTAAAATCCGTTTGGGTTCACGTCAGGAAGTAGCCTACTTTGACCAATTCCGCAGTGCATTGAATGAAAACGATACCGTTTTCGACACCATCGGCCAAGGTAACGATTACGTAGAAATTGGTGGTCAGCGCAAACATGTTATCGGCTATCTGGAAGAATTTCTGTTCTCACCTGCGCGAGTGCGTAGCGAGGTAAAATCATTGTCTGGCGGAGAACGGAACCGCTTGCTACTGGCTAAGCTGTTTACCCGCGCTGCCAACATACTGGTACTTGATGAACCTACTAACGATTTGGATATCGATACACAGGAATTGCTGGAAGAATTATTACGTGATTATACAGGTACGGTGTTTTTGGTCAGTCACGACCGTACTTTTCTGGATAATGTTGTCACTCAGTCCATTGTATTTAGCGGAAACGGCCAGCTAAAAGAGTATATTGGCGGCTATCAGGATTATATTAATGCCCAAAAACGTGAGCAGAGCCTGCAAGCACCTTTAAATATTACAAACAAGGCCAATAACAACACCGCTGATAAAACACGCCCTAAAAACCGGCGTAGTGAAAAACTTTCTTTCAATGAACAACGTGAACTGGACAGCTTACCCGATACAATAGCTGCTCTGGAAGAAGAACAAACAGAATTAAATAAAAAACTTTCTGATCCTGAAATCTTCAAAATCGATTACAAACAGGCTGCACAATGGCAGGCACGTGTTGCAGAAATTGAAGAATTATTGCTAGAAAACCTTGAACGTTGGGAAACACTGGAAGCAAAACAGAAACCCCAAAATTAAACTATATAAAAAATGGCTAGTGCATAAACACACTAGCCATCAATTTAAGCCTGATTCATTTCTTTGGATGACGTCCGCCACCGCGTCGCATACATGCCTCATAGCGTCGGTTAACATTATTCGCATACCAGTTAGTATTGTAATCCTTGCTTAATTTAGGCCCGCTAATCACAACTTGCGGCATAATTGCATACGGAGGATTTTTATTAAACTGACGTTTATAGATTGCTATCACATTCTGATACGTGGACGTATTTTCAAACTCTGCCTGTTTTTCATGCAACAAATCCGAACGAATATCTTCCGGTTTCATTGAAATACCATGGTCAGCAAATAACTGATTCAAAGCAGTTTCAGTCTGACTTGGCATAGATTGAGGGTTATCATCCTTATCATAAACCAATAAATCCCCATCCAAAGCCATATCAAGATTCAATAATTTATTAATATCCTGTTGAAAAGCAGCGTTACGGCTCGAATACATACCGGAATTATAATCAGCAAACCGATACTGTGCATTATCATAGGCAGCAGGATATTTCATCAGTCGATGAATACCATAATACAAGCCGCCCTCTCGGGTATACATATAATCCCTCAACTCATTAACAGAAGCGTGGTCACGCTGATGATCACGCGCATATTTTACAGATACCTGCATTGAGCCAATGGTCGTAATGGGATTATTTTCCTCCCCCAAATCCTTGCCCATGAATTTAGCTGCTGCATTAGCTATCGAATCAGCATAAAATTGTTTGGAAACATAAGCAAAAATCTGCCGGTATATCCAGTCTAGCTGCTGCTCGGTTTTTACCGAACGCATTTGTATTAGAAAACTGTTGTCTTTACTGGGTTCATTAATCAATACATATGTAAAGTAGCGCGAAACAGCCGGGCCAAGAGCCGGACCAAACTGTTTCACAAATTTCTGCGGTACTTCAGTCTGAAAAGCTTTAATCGCCTTATTTCCTAAGTCAGGTACAGTAGGATTAGCAACAAAATTCGACTCTTGGTCTACTACCGCTACCACACTACATACATTTTCCTTGGTTTTACTGATTTTCAGCTCATCCATAATCTGGCTGATATCAGCTGCCCATGCATCCCGCTCAGCAACACGTGCAGGTATCAGCCGACTTATTTGCGCAGGCTGAGTCAATATTCTACCGTTATCATCCGGAGAATCATCATCCGCTCCACTCCAGCTACCATGCTCCTTACACGCAGATAAACCACACAACAATAATCCAGTCAGTGTCAACCTAGCTGCCGTTTTTAGTAAAAATCTAGCTTTCATACCATATACATTCATTCAGGCAAATCAATTACAGAATACACAGAGCATTATCATTTTCTGGAGCGAGTACGACACTGCCATAACCATCCCCATACCCACAGCAATACTGCAACAAAAAATAAAACACTCCATACTGGTAACGGTATCCACAATATATGCTGCACCTCACCACAATTACCGGTACCACGGATAATCGGTTCATACCAGTGAAATAGCGGCGCATCACGCAACCGAAATGTCCATGGAGCTCCGCAAGACGGCTGGTCAATTAAAGGTAAGTGCTGAATATAAATCTGGTAAATCGCCACACAGAGACCGCCAATCGGAGCCAGACTAACCACAATTGCATTAATCACTTTTTCAATACAGTTGAGATTAGGGCAACAAGCACATAACAGAGCCAGCAATGCAGTAAGGATCACCGCCACTCGTTGCACAATACACAATACACAAGGATTCATACCCAAAACATATTGGCCGACAAACGAAGCAGCAGCACACAGTACAGCCAGAAAAAACACACACCATAATGCTTTACGGAAGCTCATCTTAAGTCCTTTCAAACTGACCCAAATACATCATTTCCATCATCTGATACATAAATAGACACTTATGAACCAGCAACAGTCATATCCCCAATGAGAATAGAACCCACCTTGTGCGTACTGCGTTTCAATGCATCGTCAGCGGCACCTATCATCGCCATAAACATATCCTGTAAACGTGACGCAATCGTAATACCTTCTACGGGATATGTTATGACTCCATTTTCTACCCAGAAACCAGCCGCGCCACGAGAATAATCACCCGTAATACCATTTACACCCTGACCCATCAACTCAGTAACCAGCAAACCCGTACCCATAGTCTTCAACAGCTCTGCCTGAGACTTATGCGTATGATTTAAATATAAGTTATGTACACCACCGGCATTACCCGTCGTAGTCATGCCTAGCTTACGCGCACTGTAACTACTCAGAAAATAGCCCGACACATATCCATCTGCAATAATAGTGCGATCATGCGTAGCCACACCTTCGGCATCGAAATAAGTACTGGCTAGAGCTTTTTTTACATGCGGTCTTTCATGTAGACACACCCATGGTGCCAAAATCTGTTTACCCAGAGAATCAACCAGAAAACTAGTCTCTCGATATAAAGCGCCACCACTAAGCGCTCCCACTAGATGTCCAATCAGACTTCCTGCCACCGTCGTATCAAATACTACAGGATATTTGCCCGTCGCTACAGAGCGACCATCCAACCGACGCACAGTACGAGAAGCAGCAGTCTTACCGATATTCTCTGCTGTATCTAAATCCTTAGGGTCACGCGCCAAATCATACCAGTAGTCACGCTGCATACCAGACGCATCAGAGGCCACTACACTGCAGGATATGCTATGCCGGCTGCCACGCTGATAAGCACAGAAATCATTACTATTGGCATAGACATACTGATAATGGTCTGTTTGAACCTCAGCACCCTCAGAATTGCTGATGCGTGCATCTGTATCCAGTGCAGCCCGTTCTGTTCGTTTACCAATAGCGATAGCTTCATCAGCAGACAACGGCCAGGGGAAATAACTATCCGTATCACCCACATCAGTAGCCAATAAGTCAGCATCAGCCAGTCCTGCACATTCGTCCTGTGCCGTATAGCGAGCTATATTCAATGCTGCTGTAACCACCTCATCAATGGCGCTATTATTAAAATCAGCACTACTAGCCCGGCCTTTGGCATGACCCAAATAAACCGTCACATCTAAAGATTTATCCTGTTGATATTCAATATGTTCAACATCCTGCTGGCGTACTTGCACATTCTGTCCAACTGATTCACTGATATCAATTTCAGCCGCGCTCGCACCTTGCACCCTAGCTTTATACAATGCCTGCCGGCACAACTCTTGTAACTGTTCAGCACCGTGATGAAACATAATTTACCTTCTTGCCAAGAAGCATGCATTCTAGCATGCTGAATTCAGCACTGGCAGCCGCAAAACAGCCATGCCAACTGAAATAATACGGATTTTTTGCTAAAATACACAAATAAAATTCAGATACACTAGTGATACGTAACATATGAACAGCCATACTGAAAACATACTTCAGACAGAAGAAGAATGGGTCAGCAAAACCCGTATGAAAAAGCAAATGAATGATTTGCAGCAACTGGGTATGCAACTAACCAAACTATCCGCAGATACTCTTAAAAAAATCAATCTGCCCGAAGACTTATTACAGGCTGTATTAAGCTATCAAAAAATCAGCTCTAACAGCGCCCTCAAACGTCAGGCACAATATATTGGCCGCCTGATGCGGGAAATTGATACCGCACCGATCAGCGATTTTCTATCACGCCTCAAAGGCGAAAACAGTGCGCATAATGCCTATTTACAGAGACTCGAATACCTGCGAGAGCGTCTGATTGCAGACGACAATAGTCTCACAGAAGTTATCAGCCAGTACCCACATATTGACATCAATAACCTGCGCACACTGATACGCAATGCGCGTAAAGAACAGGCCGCTGATAAAGCGCCTAAGGCATTCAGATCTATTTTTCAGTTATTAAAAAACGAAATTACCGAAGACACACAATCCTAAAATTCATAAGTCAGACTTAAATTAGATTTATGAATATAGCGGTCATATCTTGTGAACAATCAGCATCCTAGTCCGGACCAAAACCATGAGCGATATCCTAAATAAAATCATTGCTACCAAAAAAACCGAAATGGTTGCAGCCAAGTCCGCTGAAACACTGGCTGAAGTACGTGCCAAAGCTTATGATCAGGCACCGGCAAGACCATTTTTGGAAGCCATACATCATAAACATCAGCAAGGCAAAGCAGCCATCATTGCCGAAGTAAAAAAAGCCAGCCCTTCCAAAGGACTGATTCGTCCTGATTTTTCACCCGCCGATATTGCTCATGCTTATCAGCAAGGTGGCGCCGCATGCATGTCCGTCCTGACCGACGTAAGCTACTTTAAAGGAAGTCTGGAATACCTGAATATTGCCCGTAATGCCTGCAGCCTGCCGGTACTACGAAAAGATTTCATCATCGACATCTATCAGGTGTATCAATCACGAGCACATAATGCCGATGCTATACTCCTGATAGCAGCAGCACTCAGCCGTACCCAGTTAAATGAATATGAAGCCATAGCCCACGAGCTAGGTATGACCGTATTGCTTGAAATCCATCATGAAGAAGAATTAGAGAAATGCATCTCTATGTCTACCCCACTCTGGGGCGTAAATAACCGTAACTTGCGCACTTTTGAAGTAGACCTACAGCAAACAATCAAACTTCTGCCTGCACTAAATGGCAAAACGGTCGTTACCGAAAGCGGCATTTTTACCACAGATGATATACACATGATGCAGCAGCATCAGGTAAATACATTTCTCATTGGAGAAAGCTTGATGCGCAAACAAAACATAGCAGAAGAACTAAGCCTTCTAGTAAATGCTTGAAGCATAACTATCATTTAAACAGTTTTAATTAGCCTAAAAGGAAAAATCATGGGCGTGATTATTAAAAATGCAGAAGAAATTGCCGCAATGCGCGTAGCCGGCCGGCTGGCAGCTGAAGCACTGGACTATATTGGCCAATTTATCAAACCAGGTGTCACCACCAACGAAATCGACAAACTGATACATGATTACCACATTAACGTACAGGGTGGTTATCCCGCTCCACTAGGATATGGCAATCCACCCTTTCCCAAATCTTGCTGCACATCCGTCAATCATGTTATCTGCCATGGTATCCCCGATGACAAACCTTTAAAAAACGGCGACATCATCAACATCGATGTCACCATCATTAAAGATGGTTTCCACGGAGATTCCAGTCGCATGTATGCTGTAGGCGAAATCAGTCCACAGGCACGCCGCCTAATTAATGTCACCCATGAAAGTATGATGGCCGGTATATCCGTTGTTAAACCAGGAGCAACACTGGGAGACATTGGCTATGCCTGTCAGCAGGTAGCAGAAAATGCCGGTTATTCCATGGTTCAAGAATTCTGCGGCCACGGAGTGGGAAAAGGTTTTCACGAAGAACCACAAGTGTTGCATTATGGTCGCCGCCATACCGGCTTAAAACTACAGCCGGGAATGATATTTACAGTAGAACCAATGGTTAACCAAGGAAAACGCCATTTGCGTATTCTCGGTGACGGCTGGACAGTAGTTACTAAGGACCACAAACTCTCCGCACAGTGGGAACATGAAGTACTAGTAACAGATAATGGCTACGAGATACTCACAATCAGCCCATTGACAGGAAAACCTTAAAATACCAAAAAAAACGTAAAACTTTACATTAATACAACATCTATATCTGATTTAAGGCAATAAATTTTAAAATAGTTTAATTAAAATAAAAATACACCATTCAAAATCACCTTAAACAGGTAAACCATTAGCAATATTGTATTGAATGTAAAAAATATTGTGATAATATTGAAGTCCATAGATAATTATGCATATTGATAAGTATGGTTTATTACAATAAATGACCAAACTTACCAAAACAACTAATATTTATGAATGATCATATTAATTAATTTTACTTAAACATAGACAACTCGTTTTAAGGTATAAAAATTATGAAAGCTTTTAAACCTATCAACAATGTGCGCGAAATCCGTAAAAAACTCGGTTTGAACCAGATTGAATTTTGGAGTCAGGTAGGTGTTACACAATCCGGCGGTTCTCGGTATGAAGCAGGCCGCAACATTCCGAAACCAGTTCGCGAACTGGTACGGCTGGTACATGTTGAACAGCTGGAATTAAGCAAGCTCAATCGCATAAATATGGAAGTTGCCGAATTACTGAAAAACGAGCATCCAGATATGTATCAACAACTTAAAGCAAAAGTAGAAGGAAAATAAATCCTTCATTAAGCCCCTTAAACAAAGCTCCGCACCAGATATTGGGCGGAGCTTTTAGCTTGTTAGCTAAGCATTCAGTATTATAATAAAGGCCTGCAAAACAAACAGGATTTTTCCATGACACACACAGCATCTTCCCTGATGCCTTATTTCGGACTGTTACGTGTAAGCGGCGAAGATCGAGCAACCTTTTTACACAACCAATTATCTAATGATATCAATCATTTGTCTGCCAACCATGCTTGTTTAGCTACCTACAATACAGCCAAGGGTCGCGTAATAGCCAATATGCTGGTACTTAATCGGGATAATGATATTATTATATTAACCTCAGCCAGCCTCATCGACACCTTACAAAAAAAACTGCAAATATACATCATGCGCAGTAAAGTAAAACTGGAAATCATGACAGACTGGGGTGCAGCAGTCAGCGTACCCGAAACATTATCCACAGCATCAGAACCTCAGTATGTATTGCCAACTAGCCAGACTAATCAAATCTGGTCCATCAACTTGCCAGATGGGTCAATAATCCAGATTGGAAAAACCAGCCAACTGCCCCCGTTTAATACAGAAGTTATAGAATCATGGAAATTACATGAAATCACCAGCGGTAATCCATGGATTAGCATAGAGACCACAGAAACCTGCGTTGCACAAATGCTTAATCAGCAACTAATAGGTGCTGTTCATTTCAAAAAAGGCTGCTACCCCGGTCAGGAAATCATCGCCCGCGCTCAATACCGTGGTCAGGTAAAAAGAGGGCTAGCACTTATGGAAATAAACGGTTCAGTTTCAGAAGGTAAACCAATTTTTGACAACCATAATGAAGAAGTCGGACTAATAATCAATCAAGTATCACAGCAAACTTCTACGCTGGCTTTGGCAGTAATCAAACACAGTGCAGCCGAATCAGAACTAGAATGTGACAATAATATTATTGTTATAAAAAAATGTTTTTTTAATCCTGCTAATACAGAAAATTCTTAAGCATTAAATGATGCCCTGAACTTCTGATTATGTACTGACTTAAAATACAAGGCTACACATTTCAAAGCATCTTTTCATGCAAAAATATTAATTTGTTTTTTTTCGCTAAACCACACAATTAACAGTTCTAATATTAATCTGTGCTACAATATAAATATTCTCACAAGACGGCCGTAGCCGTCTTGTTTTATTGTTTGCAGAATATATAAAATCATGAGCCAGATTGCCCAAGAAGCGGCACGCCGCCGTACATTTGCGATAATATCCCACCCTGATGCCGGTAAAACCACCCTCACCGAAAAGCTATTACTGTTTTCTGGTGCCATTCTTTCCGCAGGTACAGTAAAAGGAAAGAAATCTGGCAAATTTGCCACTTCAGACTGGATGGAAATCGAAAAGCAACGCGGAATATCTGTAGCTTCTTCAGTAATGCAATTTGACTACCGCCAACATGTGGTCAACTTACTTGATACACCTGGACACGAAGATTTTTCTGAAGATACCTATCGTGTACTCACTGCAGTTGATAGTGCTCTGATGGTAATTGATGCGGCCAAAGGTGTTGAAGCACAAACCATCAAGCTTTTAAACGTCTGTCGTTTACGTGATACCCCTATCGTCACCTTCATGAATAAATACGATCGTGAAGTGCGGGACTCATTAGAATTGTTGGATGAAGTAGAGAATATTTTGCACATCCGCTGCGCTCCGATTACTTGGCCAATTGGAATGGGTAAAAACTTCAAAGGCGTATATCACATCCTTAACGACGAAATATATCTGTTTGAAGCTGGAGGTGAAAAACTTCCCCATGAATTTGACGTTATCAAAGGCATTGACAATCCGCGTTTAGATGAACTTTTTCCCATTGAAATCCAGCAATTACGTGAAGAAATCGAATTGGTACAAGCAGCATCCAACGAATTTGATTTAGATGCCTTTCTGCGCGGTGAACTGACACCAGTATTTTTTGGTTCTGCCATTAATAACTTTGGCATACAGGAAATTCTTAATGCTTTGATTGACTGGGCACCTGCGCCACAGCCACGGGAAACCTTAGAACGCGTTGTCGAACCAACTGAAGCCAAATTCACTGGTTTTGTCTTTAAAATTCAAGCTAATATGGATGCTAAGCACCGCGACCGTATTGCTTTTCTGCGCGTTTGTTCCGGAGAGTTTACTCGCGGTATGAAAATCAAACATCTGCGCCTGAACCGTGATATTGCTGCTTCCAGTGTGGTGACTTTTATGTCTCACACCCGCGAATTAGTTGAAGAAGCATTTGCTGGTGATATCATTGGAATTCCCAATCATGGCAATATCCAGATTGGTGATAGCTTCACTGAAGGTGAACGTCTTACCTTTACTGGTATCCCCTTTTTCGCCCCCGAGTTGTTTCGCGCAGTGCGGATTAAAAATCCATTGAAAATGAAACAGCTTCAAAAAGGATTACAACAGTTAGGCGAAGAAGGTGCCGTGCAGGTATTCCGCCCCCACAACGGTGGCGACCTTATACTTGGCGCCGTTGGCGTATTGCAATTTGAAGTAGTCACTGCCAGACTAGCAAATGAATATGGCGTTGATGCCGTATTTGAATCTGTTAGCATCTGGTCAGCACGCTGGGTATCCTGTGCAGATCGGAAAAAACTGGCCGAATTCGAAAAGGCCAACGTACTCAATCTTGCTACTGATGCCGGTGGCAACCTTACTTATCTCGCGCCCAACCGTGTTAATTTATCTTTAACTGAAGAACGCTGGCCAGATATCCGTTTCCATGAAACAAGAGAATTAACAGCGCAAATAAACGAATAACTCATTCATTTTTTAATTCAGAAAAAGCAGCTTGTCAGATACATTACAAGCTGCTTTTTTATCACTAAAACAAATCTGAAATATCCTATGTGACTAAAGCATAAATGTTTAATAAGTCCAATTAAAACCCAATAGTATATGACGTCTTATATAAAATTGAGTTAAACTACTTAATGCTTATAATAATATACTAATGGTATTCTAATATGATAAAAGATCCAGTAATTGCCGAAGAAATCAGAGATTTAATGTTTAAAATAACCAACGATTTAAACCAGACGCTTTTTAAAGTCCAGGATTGTTGTCCTGAAGAAGAATTCAGAGCTTACAGAAGAGTAGTCGGAAGAATTATGGGAGAAATGCTTGATTTCCTAGAGCCTGCATTCAGGGAGCATCCCGAACTCAAACCCAAGGAATGGGATTGAAACAAACTATAAACAATTACTTATAAATAAAATGGTTAATATTGTTTTCCCTACAGAACCATTACTTATGTTTAACCGGTTTTAGCCGGTTTATTAAATTCATCTTCAATAAAAATAAATCATTTTTATAATCAAATTTTAAAATAAATACTAGCAATTCATATATATATTTTTGGAATGAATCAGCAGATTTTTTTCAGCCCTACAATCAATATTAACAAGAATAATTAACCCTGATACTTTCTATAATTACAAGCGTTATAATATCGACTTACATTTTTATCAAATAAAAACATTATGCCACTACCCCTATCTTCCGATGAACTTCAGCTAAACATAAAATCTGATCTGGTATTACGTGTAGGCAAAATATGTCTGGCAGCAGGTACCGGCAGCTACCGTATCAAACAATCTATGCGCCATGTAGCCAGTATGCTGGGAGTAGAAAATCAGGCGCATATTACACTAACCGAAATCAATTCCACCTGTCGTAGTGGCAAACAGTTTAAAACCGAGGTAACCAACATACAAAGTGTAGGCATTAATACCAATAATATTCAATTACTGGAAACACTATTAATTGACATACAAAACCGTTACCAACAAATGAGCGAAAGCGAATTGATTCGTTATCTCGACCAATCTCTGGCGAAAATCGAAAACCAACCGGCCTTATATAATCTTCCACAATCTGCATTATTTGCAGCTATTGCCTGCTCATCGTTTACTTTTTTAATTGGCGGAGGGCCGGTAGAAATGCTGGGCGTATTTATTGCATCTGGCTTCGGGCAGGCTCTACGGCGTACGCTGTTACATAAGCACCTGAATCAGTTTGTGGTTACCATGCTGGCAGCTGCTGTGGCTTCAAGTTTATATTTTATGATTATCGGCATCAGCTACATATCATTAAAAATTAATATTCAACATACTGCCGGTTATATAGCTTCAATGCTGTTTCTGATACCCGGTTTTCCACTAATTACCGGGGTACTCGATTTAGCCAAACAAGACTTTTCTTCTGGAATCCAGCGTGTGGGTTATGCGGTGACAGTGATTTTTTGTGCCACTTTTGCTGCCTGGATTGTAGCAGCCGGCATACACATGGCACCAGAACCCATGCTGACTCCTACTCTGTATCCCATATGGACAGCCTTTTTTCGTTTGCTTGCCAGCTTTTTTGGCGTGCTGGGCTTTTCATTATTGTTCAATAGTCCAATTAAAACAGCTTTGACAACTGCATTTATCGGCATGTATGCCAATACTTTACGCCTAGAATTAATTGACTTTACCAACATTCCTATACAGGGAGCTTCATTAATAGCTGCTTTCATTGTTGGTCTCAGTGCGTTTTATTTTAGCCATCACAGTAAATCCCCACGTATTGCTTTGTCTGTACCGGCAGTATGTATTATGGTACCAGGAATTTATATGTTCCGAGCTATGTATTTTCTCCAGCAAAACGATATCATTAACGCCATTAACTGGGGTGCACAAGCCATGCTTATCGTACTTTCTCTGCCCCTAGGTTTGGTATTGGCACGTGTTTGCACAGATAAAGAATGGGCATTCAATCAGTTACCAGTTAATGTAAGAAAGTAGTTCAAATCTTGATATTTTCTTAGTTTTATCAAACTTAATAAATATTATTCTGCAAGGAAAAAATCATTGGAATAGGCTACTGAGGATATCACATCAGACACTATTTTAATTAAACATTGAATATTCGATTTATCACCCTATCCAACTTTAATCTGAATCTGCATATACTCATTGATTAAAAGATAAGGCAATCAATGTGCCCAAAATTTTAGTTTATTACTACATAGTTAAAAAAAAGATATCCAATCGCTTGGATATCTTTTTTTTGGAATTCTGGTGCCCAGGAGAAGACTCGAACTTCCACACCATTGCTGGCACATGGACCTGAACCATGCGCGTCTACCAATTCCGCCACCTGGGCTTCTTTCACAACACTAAGCGCTGTGAGTCACATCAGAGAAGTTGTGCATTATATATTCTCAAGAGCAATTGTCAAGGGTATTATCTTTATGGATTGGCTGAGATTGATTATCAAAGGGAAGTTTGTTCAGCTTAATAATACCTACAAAATTACAAGACACCTAGTTAATTATCTGAATCGAATGCTTAATTAAAATATAAATTGTAAAAATATAGTACTTCAAATCCGTCTTGCATTCATCCTAGTCGGAAAATTTTTTATTTTTCCACATTAGCTGGTTATCGTGAAGCCTATTATTTTTTATTTAATACGCTTTAAATAAAAATTAAGTATCTCTGTTAAAAGTTTTTATAATCTATAATAATTGTTTTATAGATAATTTTGTACTTTATTATATTATGATATGTGTTTGATGCTACTTCATTTTTTTGTAACCAAATGAATTTTTACAGTAATACTGTTGATTATTTTAAATCGCAAATAGAATATTTTAACATAAATAATATCAGAATCAGGCTACAGCATCATTGGGTTACGTACCCAGCAATATAATCGAATATTGAGACATAAAAAAAAGATATCCAATAATTTGGATATCTTTTTTTTGGAATTCTGGTGCCCAGGAGAAGACTCGAACTTCCACACCATTGCTGGCACATGGACCTGAACCATGCGCGTCTACCAATTCCGCCACCTGGGCTTTTGCATATATTGCAACTTTCAGTTAAAGTATGTCTTTAGCTGAGGAAATGCATTATATATTCTCTAAAGAGATTGTCAATACTATATGAAAAAAAAATCAGATTTACGCCATCAAGACCCTTATTTAGAACGAGAATTACAGAGATATCCTAATCCTTTACCCAGCCGTGAGTGGATTATTGCCGTTTTGGAAAAAATCGGCATTCCTGTCAAAATCAATGAGCTGGCACAAAAACTCACCATTACTGAGGATGAAAAAGAATTTTTTGAGCGCCGCCTGACTGCTATGGCACGTGACGGACAAATTTTAATCAATCGTCGCGGTGCCGTCTGTGTCGCTAATAAGCTGGCTTTAGTAAAATGCCGAGTGGAAGTTCACAAGGATGATTTTGGTTTTGCAGTACCTTTAAATCCAGGTGATGGCGGTGACTTTGTACTCTATACCCGCCAGATGCGTGGGTTGATGAACGGTGACATTGTTACGGTACGACCAGCAGGCACAGATAGACGCGGTCGGCGTGAAGGTCAGGTATTGGATGTGATAGAGCGTGCCAATCAAGATGTAGTCGGCCGCCTGGCTATAGAGCATGGTGTCGCAATGCTGGTGCCAGAAGACAAGCGATTAGGAGCCAGTATTGTGCTCCAGCCTGATTCATTGGGTAAAGCGAGAACTGGACAAGTGTTGGTAGCCAGAATTGAATCTTATCCTAACGCAACACAGGCTGCAGTGGCGCGGGTAATAGAAATTTTGGGGGATTATGCAGACAGTGGAATGGAAATTGAAATTGCTGTTCGCAAACATCATTTACCTTATCAATTCAGCTCAGAATGTCTGACGCAGGCAGCTAAAATACCCGATCACGTAAAGCCTACTGAGCGAAAAAACCGAGTTGATTTGCGCGAGTTGCCTTTAATCACGATTGACGGTGAAACTGCCCGAGATTTTGATGATGCTGTATATGCTGAAAAAATTGGACGTAACTATAGACTTCTGGTTGCAATTGCTGATGTCAGCCATTATGTTCAGCCCGATGATGCAATTGACCGTGATGCTCAGGATCGCGCGACCAGTGTTTATTTCCCGCGCCGTGTCATTCCCATGTTACCTGAAAATCTTTCAAACGGAATATGTTCACTTAACCCTAATGTTGAGCGTTTGTGTCTAGTCTGCGATATGGTTATCACTTATGCCGGCAATATAAAAAGTTATGAGTTTTATCCAGCTGTTATGCGTTCTCATGCGCGCCTGACATATACACAGGCCTGGGACTGGATTAGTAATGATCAGTTTGACGATCCGCTTAAATTGCATGTAATGAATTTATATAGGCTGTATAAGATATTATTGAAAAAACGTCTGCAACGTGGTGCTGTAGAATTTGAAAGTATTGAAACGCAGATGGTTTTTAATCAGCAGGGTAAAATTGAACGAATTGTTCCAGTTGAGCGCAATGAGGCTCATCGGCTGATTGAGGAATGTATGCTGGCAGCAAATGTTTGCGCCGCAGAATTTCTTAAACAGCACAAGCACCCTACCCTGTATCGTAATCACGCTGGTCCAACCAGTGAGCGTTTAAATACATTGCGAGAACAACTGGCATTGCTTGGCTTGAGTCTGAATGGTGGCGATCACCCAACACCTAAGGATTATGCTGAGCTGAGCGAAAAAATTAAAGACAGAGCGGATCGCAATGTTATCGGTGTGATGCTATTACGCTCAATGCAGCAGGCAGTATATGAGCCTCAAAATATTGGCCATTTTGGTTTAGCATATCCTGCTTATACACATTTTACTTCTCCGATTCGGCGCTATCCCGATCTGACTGTACATCGTGCCATCAAGGCTGTTTTACAGCATAAGCAGTATCAGCCAAAATCATGGACTGAGCTTGGAGTACATTGTTCTTTGGCTGAACGTAAAGCTGATAATGCGAGCCGTGATGTTGAAAACTGGCTTAAAACTTACTATATGCGTGACAAAATTGGAGAGGTATTTTCCGGTACAATTTCCGGCATGGCCAATTTTGGATTGTTTGTTACGTTAGATAATGTCTATATTGACGGTATGATCCATATCAGTGATTTGGGTGAGGATTATTTCAATTTTCATCCAGAATTAATGGCCATTATTGGAGAACGTAGCGGTATTCGATTCAAACTGGGCGATAAGGTTACCGTAAAAGTAGCACGAGCCGATCTCGATACCAGCCGAATTGATTTGGTATTAATCAGTGCCAATAGCGGTAAGCGACGCCAGAAAAATAGTGCCCAAAAAATTCAGAATAAACTGAATGTCTCTTCTTCTGGAAAGACACAAAAAGTAACTAATAAAAAGCAAAAGACAAACAAACTAAATTTAGGAAAAAGCCAGCATCCAAAGTCTGAAAAACGTACACGCAGGCAATCCGGCAGCAAAAAAACCTAATTCTAATTTTATCTTTTATCCATTCATTTTTTAAATAACTATTCTTAGCTGAAAAGCAGCTTAGTTGATATTGCATTTATGATAAAGCTTCTATTGTTGTATCTATGGAAGCTTTTATCTTATTCGTTCAAACTTACTATATTTAATGGCATCTAGGTTTTTATATTACCAATACTAGATAATAGAGAAGATGTATAATTTTAATGCTTTAGTTTATCAATTTATCACAGAAAATTTTTATCTAACTCTTAAAAGTAAATTTTTTAAGCCCAATGATATTGGTTGGAACTTTTGATAATACAAAATCATCGGGCATTTTTATTCTGTCAGGAATACATTGATTAGAATAAGAATAATAAAGAAAAAGCCTAAGTCTGTCTCAACAGATTTAGGCTTTTTATAGATATTAAGATTCAACAGATTGAATTCTTAACAACTTATTTGTTTTTACCAGTAGCTGAAGCAATGGCCAGATTTTCTTTACGACTCAGAGCAACGCAAGTTACGCCTTCCGGTAACACCAAATCAGACAAGTGGCGGATTTCACCAGCGCTAATAGTAGCAACATCCAGTTCCAGCACCGCAGGAATATTTTTCGGCAAAGCATTTACTTCTACACTGGTAGCCAGTAGAGATACACGGCCACTCTGCAATTTTTCTGCTGGAGAAATAGCAGCGTTCAGCAGATGCAGTGGTACGCGGATATTGATGGCTTTATTGGCATCAACAGCCTGAAAATCGATATGTTGTACCTGTTGTTTAAACGGATGCATTTGGAAATCACGTACGATAACGTCGTAGGCTTTACCATTTACGTCCAGCTTGATAATGGCAGTATGGAAAGCTTCTTTTTCCAGAGCATACCATAAGGTACGGTGATCAACAGTAATGGCTACCGGCTCGGTGCCTTCACCGTACAATACAGCTGGTACTTTACCTTCGCGACGCAGGCGGCGGCTCGCACCAGTGCCCTGAGCTTCACGGATTTCTGCTTTAATTTCGTAAGACATAACTACTCCAAGGTTAATCATGCCGTCATCGGCCGCGACCAGCTTAAGACGGCATCTGGGGGATTAAGGGAGAAACATCGCTCCCGGTATGGCCACATCTTCGTTAAAGAGATATGACACGGATTCTTCGTTGCTAATACGACGTACTGTTTCAGCCAATAAGCCTGAAATGCTTACCTGACGAATTCGTTCACAATTCTGAGCAGCTACGGATAATGGAATGGTATCGGTTACCACCACCTGATCGATTTCTGATGATGCTATACGCTCAATGGCTTCACCAGAAAATACCGGATGTGTAGCATAGGCCAATACGCGTTCGGCACCACGTTCTTTTAGTGCAGAAGCTGCTTTACACAAGGTATTGGCCGTATCAATCATATCGTCAATAATCAGACAGGTACGATTCTGGATTTCACCAATCACATTCATGACTTCTGCTACATTAGCTTTGGGACGACGTTTATCAATAATGGCTAAGTCAGTACCCAAAGTTTTGGCCACAGCTCGCGCACGAACTACTCCGCCGATATCAGGGCTGACTACAGTGAGATTATCAATGCGCTGTTTTTCAATATCATGCACCAGAATCGGGGTAGCATAGATATTGTCAACTGGTATATCAAAAAACCCCTGAATCTGATCGGCATGCAGGTCCACGGTGAGCACACGGTCGATACCAGCAGAATACAGCATATTGGCTACCAGTTTGGCTGAAATCGGTACCCGCACTGAACGTGGACGACGATCCTGACGAGCATAGCCAAAATAAGGAATGGCAGCGGTAATCCTGCCAGCAGAGGCACGTTTGAGTGCATCAGCCATGGTAAGGATTTCCATCAGGTTGTCATTAGTTGGCGCACAGGTGGACTGTACGATAAATACATCGCGCCCACGTACATTTTCCAGTAATTCAACTGCGATTTCGCCATCTGAAAACTTTCCTACAGAGGCTCTTCCCAATGAAATGTCCAAATGTCTGGCTACGTTATTAGCCAGCTCTGGGTTCGCGTTGCCGGTAAACACCATCAAACTGTCGTATGCTGCCATTTCTGTTGTACCTGAATCCTGTTTTGGTTTGCTTTGGTTTGTGTGAGGTAGATTAAACATTAATCCATGGCTTTCTTCGCACCTAAAATACAGGTGCTTTGTCATCAAATAAGTAGGGCATAATTTTCAGATTAAGCAATTTTACTTACTCTATCAGCTATTATGCTTTCTCGTTACCTTTAATTTAAAAGTAATCACCACTTCTTTTGAAAATATTTGCCGGTATGTAATGGTTTGCTGCAGTATCAGGTGTAAATCAGGTTTCATCAGCGAATATTAGTCATTGCAGATAGCAGCATGATAAACAACCATATCCCTATCACGGTAACTGAATCTGTACTGTGTTTTGCAATCCTTTAACCGGTTTGTCTACCACTAAATTATAAACGTTTATTCCTTGATGCAATTTCGTTGCGTCTAATCGATGCCTGTTTTGCATCAACCAGACTATGCAAGCAGTAGATTATACCACTTTTGGCGGTGTAATCATGCTTTTACTCAATGGTTTGTCATTTAAACATTAAATAAGCGTGTAAGTAGACCTTACACGCTTATCTGAATTTGGCTGGGGAGGTAGGATTCGAACCTACGCATACCGGAATCAGAATCCGGGGTCTTAACCACTTGACGACTCCCCAAAATGGTTTACTACTATATTATTCCAAGTGTGGCTGGGGAGGTAGGATTCGAACCTACGCATACTGGGATCAAAACCCAGTGTCTTAACCACTTGACGACTCCCCAGTGTTTATATTAACAACTGGCTGGGGAGGTAGGATTCGAACCTACGCATACTGGGATCAAAACCCAGTGTCTTAACCACTTGACGACTCCCCAACAACACACATCATTGATAAAACGGATGCCTCGTCAGGGAAGCAACACAATACGCCTGATGCGCGTCAGAAACTTTATTGTAAACAGCTTGAGCGGCACTTTCAGAATCAAATGACAAAAACACACATGCTCCAGAACCACTCATCACGGGTGAACCATACTCAGCCAAAGCTTCAAATGCTTCCCTTACCGCTGGATACTCAGCTAAAACAACGCTCTGCATATCATTGCGCCAGTGCTGTCCTGCTTGGAAGTCTGGCATTATGCGTGGCTTGGAATTTCGTGTCAAGTCTTTATGTGCAAAAATTTTCGCTGTACTGATATGCACTGGGGGCTTGATAATCACATACCATTGTTTTGGCAAGCATATAGGTACCAAGTCTTCACCAATACCGCGTGCGAAAGCATTCTGTCCGAAAATAAAAAATGGCACATCAGCACCGAGTTGTACGCCCAAATGTAGTAACTGGTTTGTGGTTAGATTCAATTGCCACAGGCGATTGAGTGCCATTAACACCACTGCCGCATCAGCGCTACCCCCTCCCAGTCCTCCACCTATGGGAATCTTTTTGTTTAGCCAAATGTCTGCTCCCTGCTCGATGCCGGTATGGCCGCGCAGCAATTGTGCAGCACGTACACATAAATCCTGCTGAGATTCGACACCAGATACGGGCGTATGCATGGTTATGCTGCCATTGGTGTTTTTTCTAAGCCAGATGTGGTCATACAGTGCTATTAAGGTGAAAATGGTTTCAAGCAAATGATAGCCGTCTGCACGGCGACCGATAATGCGTAAATCCAGATTCAGTTTGGCGGGTACCAAAAAATGGCTGGCATCAGCCGCTGGCTGAAAATTATCCATATTATGCTAATTCCTGCGTTCAGGATGGTTTATGCCGTAATTCACATTTGGCTGATGACTGGCTTGGAGTATCAGTATATTCATCAAAAACTAGCCTGATATCAAAACGTGCATTATTCAGCTCTACAATATGGGGACTACGGCTATTTATTTGCGGCTGACGCTGAATAATCCAGCCAGACTGTTTGAGTTTGCCGTCGGGTAGTAGCTGGTAGGGTTCATTCTCAATCCAGTATCCTTGTACCCATTGGTTGAGATGATCAAAGGGTAGTACAAATCCAAGCATACGTTGGCTTAATTCTTCAATGCTGCTGGCGGAAAAAACTTGACCTTTGCTGTCTTCAGCAATAACGCCGTCGCTGTCCTGACATAAAACCCCTACGCTATTGCCCAGAGGTGTTTTTACTTCGATGGTTTGTACTAAACCTAAATTCTGCCAACTGAAGTTGGCGTAGGTTCCTTTGCCCTGGTCTTTGATGGCAAGCCGGCCTGAACTATCAAATCCGGATAATGTCTGTTCGTGACCTGCCTGCCAGTCTGAGGTAGTGGTAATTTTCTCTGGTGCCATGCTGCTACAGGCGCTTAAAGCTAAGCTTATAACGGCTGCTGATAGCTGAAGACACGGTTTGCGCAGCAATGAATACATATTATTCCGTTCTGGTTCCTAGTATCGTTTATATATCAATATGGTTTGATTACTAAGTTGATATTCTGGATACAGTCTGCCTGTTAATCAAATGCAGCCGCATATATTGCCATTGCGGTAGCTTCTTTGGAAGTTCAATTAAAATCCGGCTTTCAGACTCATTTTAACTAATAGTCTGATTAAGGTTTATTTACTTTGCTCTGTCTGCTCTGATGCTGCTTTGTCAGACAGGCTGGCCGGATTGACAGCAAATTTTTTTAAGGTCTGCTGTAAATCTTTTTGGTCAGAATCCTGATAAGTCAGGCCTTGTGCCCAAACCTGCTTTGCCTGCTGTTGTTCACCCATTTGCCAAAGGACTTCTCCCAAATGTGCAGCAATGGCACTTTCTTTTGTATTGCCATAGGCAGTACGCAGCAAAGGTAAAGCTTTTTTGGAATCACCATTAAGGTAATACGCCCAGCCCAGACTATCTTGAATAGCGTAAGAATCTGGTTCAATCTGATAGGCATGTTGCAGAATGGTTAGTGCCTCAGCCCAATGACGTTTTGACATACTCAGCATGGTATAGCCTAATGCGTTGTAGCCTTCTGCATCATCCGGTTTCAATTCGGTATAGGCACGAAAATCCTTGATTGCTTTTTTTGGCTGATCAAGTTTTTCTGCATAAGTTATTCCACGAAAATAGAGTATAAGCACTACAGGCAGATTGTTTTTTGTAACGACGGCCTTTTTCTGTGCCTCTTCTAGTTGCTGAGTCAGTTTACGCACATATGCTTTGGGTTCAAGCGTTTTAGAATCAATGTATATGGATAGAGCCTGTGGTATGAATACGCCTTCAAAATACAGCGGTTGTTTACTCTGATTCATGCGATGAAGCCACTGCTGAGCTGCAGCCAAATTATTTTGTTCCACTTCAAGCATACCCATCAGATATGCTTTATCAGTGGCAAATTTATTGTCGGTAACTTTACTTAGCCATTCACGTGTAGCAGGAAGATTTTTTTCAGAAAAATAGCGTGAGGCTGCCATATATGCTGCTTCACTGCGCTGAGTTGCATTTCCTGTCTGCATTACTTTGTTGATGTTGTCGATAAATGCGGCAGATGTACGTTCGTCATTAGAATATAAAGCACTGGCTTGTTGCAGATAAAAATCCACATTTGACTGTGATGCTTCTTTTTTCGCTGTATTTAGCGGCAGGCTGTCTGGCTTGAGACCATGTTTATTTAGAATCTGACTCAGTATTTTACGGTCGCTTTTAGGCTTAAGCCAGCCTTGAGACCATATTCGACGTGCATCTGATTCTCTGCCCAGATGCCAGTATACTTCGCCCAAATGGGCAGCCACTTCACTTTCCGGCTGCTGCTGATACGCATACTCAAGCAAAGGCAAGGCTTTCTGAGCATTACCATTTAAATAATACGCCCAGCCCAGACTGTCGTTGACAGCAGGGGACTGACTACTTAAGGCGTAAGCGCGCTCAAGCAGTACCTGAGCTTCGTGCCAGTTTTCTTTCGGCAAACTCAGTAAGGTATAGCCTAACGCATTCAGGCCATCTACTTGATCTGGCCGCATTTGTACAAAGCGGCGCATATCGGCAACGGCTTTGGCTGGCTCGTTAAGTTTATCTGCGTATAACAAGCCACGCAGAAGTAATAAAGGTGGCACATTTTCTGTGCGCTCTTTTGAATTTCCCTGCTCTGCTTTGGCCAGCATTTTATTCAGATATTGTTCGTACTGTCGGCTGGTGAGTGAAGAGCTGTTAACGAATGTTTGTAGTCGTAATAAATCGGTCGCGCTGAAGAAAATCCCTGGATCTTTGCTTGCCTGAGCTTTGTTCAACCATTTCTGCGCAGCTGACCAGTGTTTTTCTTCCGCTTCGAGTGAACACATCATAAGCGCTTGATCAAAAGCAAATTGAGGATCATCAGCTTTTGCCACCCATGCACGTGATGCTGCTAGGTTGTGTTCATCATAATAGCGCATAGCTACCATGATTGCCGCTTTACTGCGCTGATTGCGGTTACCCAGTTCGGCTATTTTTTCAGCATAAGAAGCAATAGTAGCGGTGTCCGCTTTCTGACTAACGGCGAGGAATGCAGCCTGCAAATAAAGATCGGCACTTTTGCTTCTGGCCAGCAAAGGTTGCAGGGTCTGATAGGCTTGCTGCAATTTGTTATTTTTAATCAGTAACTCTATATATAAACTTTGCCATTTAGAAGGCATACTATCTACACCGGTTTGCTGATAAAAATCCAGCAGATATTGTGGCTGTTTAATATTTATTAAGTTTAGAGTGAGTTGGCTAGCCGGAAAAATATCGCTATCTAAACGTACCAGTGCCTGTAATGCTTTGATGGTCTGCTCTTCATGTGCACCGGTTACCCCATAGATGGCATCAGCAATCATAGCTTCGGCCATCTCAGGATGTAATACTGCGGTTTTGTGGATTGGCGTATTCAGTTCATCCGAGGCATTCAAGTGGTTCAAGCGAAATTGTGCCAGTTTTAAAAACAGGCGACGCAGCTGATAATCGTTGGCATGAGATAAAACGGCGTCTGTGTTTTTGACTACTTGCGGGAAATCGTTTTTGGCCAATGCCAGCTCCCACAACAGGCGCTGTCTAGCAGGAGTTTCATTTGGTTCGATTTGCTTCCAGCGCTCAGCAATAGCTTGCGCTTCGGCTATTTTATTGGATCCAAGAGCCATTTCCATAGCACGTTCAGCAACTTCAGGCTCCTGTGTATGTTCGAGCATACGCATGTCTGTTGCCAATGCGATATCGCTTCTTCCCTGCGAATAAATAAGTTCGCTAGCAAAGAGGGTGAAGATGTCATTAGCACGGCTAGCAATAGTAAGACGCCTTTGTAGTGATTCAGCATCATCGGGTGAAGTAATTTGGTTTACCCGCTCTATTCTGGTCTGAATCGAGGGTATTGATGTCGGCCGTTCTTGAGTATTGCCCGCATTAGCCGCACTGATGGCGATTAAGCTCATAACAATCGGGGTAAGGCGATGAATCCAACGAGGCATTAAACTTCTCCAAATATGCTGATCAGTTGTTGTAAAGACTGATTTTAAACTAATAACAATTCTATTACGGTATGGGCTGTTTCGATTTATTCAGCTAAATCATATGTCTGTTCATTTATGTTATGCAGACAATCTTGAAAACCGGCCGTTGCCCGCTTAATAACTATTTTTCATTGCGGTAAAGTAATTTGCTACTTTACCACAGACAATTTTGGCTGCGCATACATCTAACAGTTTTATCTTACTGCCCATGGCAGAGGTATACACTTTCAAATTTATTTTCATGATGATATTGTGTCGATTTTATTCAGAATTTTATCATTAAATTATGCCCGAACTTCCTGAAGTTGAAACCACTCTGCGAGGAATTGCGCCTTATATTGTGAATCAGACTATTGACTGTGTTGAAGTGCGACAGCCACGGTTGCGCTGGCCGGTGATGGAGAATCTGAGTGCGCAACTTGAGGGTGAAATAGTTGTTTCGGTGAAACGGCGGGCAAAATATCTGTTAATTGGATTAGTTTCAGGAACCTTGATTATTCATTTAGGTATGTCTGGAAGCCTGCGTATTTTTACTGACTCCAGCGCGCCAGCAGTGAAAAAACATGACCATCTGGATATTATGTTTACTAATGGCACTTTGCTGCGCTTTCATGATCCCAGACGCTTTGGGGCGGTCTTGTGGTTTGTTGGCGTAGTTGAACACCATCCTCTATTGGCTAATTTAGGACCAGAACCTCTAAGTGAAAAATTTAATGAGGAATATTTGCAGCAAAAACTGGCTAAACAAAAGCGAGCGATTAAACTGGCAATTATGGATAATCATACGGTGGTGGGTGTAGGCAATATTTACGCCAATGAGGCACTATTTCGCTCCGGCATTCATCCTGCAGCCGCCGCTATGAGCTTAAACAAAATTCAGGTTAATGCACTGACTAGAGCTATCAAGCAAATATTGGAGGAAGCAATTAATGCTGGTGGGAGTACGCTGCGCGATTTTGTAAACAGTGCTGGTAATAGTGGCTATTTTCAGTTACAACATTATGTATACGGACGAGCTGGAGAACCGTGTTTAAAATGCGGCCATCCGATTGAGAAAATGGTATTGGGGCAACGTAGCAGTTTTTATTGCCCTCATTGCCAAAAATAACGACAAATAACAATGACATCAACAAAATCTACTTCTTTTTTTACCCGCTATAAACGTATTTTTAAACTGGCATTGTGGCTACGACAAACCATCAGACGGGTTAATCATTTTGAGCAACTCAGTGCAACCGAACGGAATGGAGAACTGGTTTCCATTGGAAGAAATTTGCTCAACATACTTCATATTAAGGTAGAACCGCAACAACCTCTACCAAATACAGCCAGTATGCCGTGGCTGACTGTGGCTAATCATGTGAGTTGGTTGGATATATTTGTGCTGATGGCCTATATACCAGGCGGGTATATTGCCAAACAAAGTATTCAGTCGTGGCCTATATTGGGCAAACTTGCTACTAATGGTGGTACCGTCTACATTAACAGGCTGTCACGGCAGGATATTAGCCCTGTGATTAAAGCTATCAAAGAAGCTTTGCTGCAAGGCAGAAATGTGCTCTTTTTTCCCGAAGCGTACACCTCTGAAGGCTTGACTACCTTACCTTTTAAAGCTGCTCTATTTCAAGCCGCCATTGATGCAAATCGGCCGGTAATGTCTGTTGCCATACGTTATTACGATACACAGGCCAAACGCACACCTAAAGTAGCCTTTGCCGGTAAAACCAGTTTGCTGCGCAGTCTGTGGAACATAGTTTCGATACCTGAAATTACAGTAAAAGTGGATTTTGCTGAACCACTAATGATTACAGAAAATCAACATGCAGATCGTTTTCAACTTAAAACGATGGCAGAAGAATTTATTCAGCAGAAAGTTCTGAGCGACAGCCCACTGGCTACAACTTTCGCAAACAAAATGAACCGTGAGCAATAGTATTAACTAGAAAAATGTCAGCAAATTCTATGGTGCCAATCGCTGCTTAATCCATAGGCCTTTTTCTCGCATATACTGAACACGGTCATGCAGACGGCTAGGTCTTCCCTGCCAAAACTCCACAAGATCAGGCTCGACCAGATACCCACCCCAATGCGGAGGACGTGGTACGTTCAGCAAGTATTTTGCTCCAAACGCAGCGGCACGAGTCATCAGCACGGCTTTGCTACTGATAACCGAACTTTGCTCACTTGCCCAGGCTCCGATACGGCTGCTGTAGGGACGGGAACGGAAATAAGCATCAGAATCTTCAGCAGCTAGCTGCAGTACTACGCCCTCCACCCGCACCTGACGTTCCAGCTCTGGCCAAAAAAAAGTCAGTGCAGCATAGGGATGCTGGCTTAAAGCACGACCCTTACGGCTATGATAATTGGTAAAGAACACAAATCCCTTTTCGGTCACTTCTTTTAATAATACGATGCGCGCATTAGGACGGCCATGTTGATCCACTGTAGCCACATTCATCGCAGTAGGTTCATTCACTTTGGCATGTATGGCTTCTGTTAGCCACTTTTGAAACTGTTCTAGTGGATGAGCACAACAATCGGCTTCACTAAGTGACTGTTGGCTGTAATCCTGACGTATGTCATGCAAATCCAGATTATTCATAGTATTAATTTATACATGCAAAAATGATGATAGCAGTGCAAGACCGTCTTGCTGATTTTTCGGTACTAATAGCGTATAATTGAGCACTTTAACAGCTTTATATTTAATCGTAATATAAAGTCTGGTTGGCAATTATCCTACCCGCCGCAGCGGGTAAACGCAAATAACTTCAGGCAACATGTCTTTAACCGTTATCGGACTTAATCACCAAACAGCTCCTGTTTCTGTGCGCGAACGTCTGGCCTTTCCGGCTGCTGTACTGTCAGAAGCACTGTGTTCACTCGGCTGTCAGACAAATATTGCTGAAGCGATGATCTTGTCCACCTGTAATCGCACCGAAATCTATTGTATTGGAGATGCTGACGCTGCCATACAGTGGTTGGCCAGTTATCATCAGTTACCATTCACAGAATTCGCACCTTATCTGTACAGACTGCACGATGTGCAGGCCATACAGCATGCTTTTCGGGTAGCCTGCGGTCTGGATTCCATGGTGCTGGGTGAACCACAGATTCTGGGACAGCTTAAAGAAGCAGTGCGCATAGCTCGCTGTCAACATACTTTACACCAGCACCTGAATGCGTTATTTGAAAAAACCTTTGCAGCAGCCAAAGAGATTCGCAATGAAAGTGCCGTTGGTGAAAATTCAGTGTCCATGGCGGCGGCAGCGGTGAAAATGGCTGCACAGATATTTCCTGATATTGCCGCGTTGAATGTGTTAATGGTAGGTGCCGGTGAAATGATTGAGCTAGTGGCTACCTATTTTGCTGCAGAGCATCCGCGACGCCTTACGGTACTTAATCGCACGCTAACCAGAGCCCAGGAGTTGTGCAGCAAATTGAATAACGGTGCCAATGCCCGTATTCTGACGGACTTACCTGATATCCTGCCCGAATACGATGTAGTGGTATCCTCCACTGCTAGCCCGTTTCCGGTCATTGGCAAAGGCTTGGTCGAACGGGCACTTAAACTACGGCGCGGTATGCCTGTATTTCTGCTTGATTTAGCTGTGCCGCGTGACATCGAGACTGAAGCCGGCGAGCTCAACGATGCTTATCTATACACTGTGGACGATATGGTCAGTATTGTGCAGCATGGGCAGGCTGCCCGACAGCAAGCTGCCGCAGCTGCAGAAAAAATGGTGGCTTCCAAAGTGGCTGAATTTATTGCCTGGCAGCAGACACGCAGCAGTGTACCCTTGATTTGCGCTTTGCGTAGCCAAGGCGAAGAACAGCGCTGCAAAGTGGTAGCTAAGGCTATGCGCCGCTTGCGTAATGGCACAGCAGTTGAAGAAGTATTGCAACGTCTGAGCCATGAACTCACCAATACTCTCTTGCATGCACCTACTCGTGCGCTGAATAAAGACAGCCAGCAACATCCTGAGCTGGCAGAGGCCATTAGTTTGATTTATCACCTGAGTGACTCACATTTACAGCAATAAATGTAATTCAGCAATAGGTTTGCAATAGTACTCACCAAAAGTTTCAATTGATTAAAAGTTTAAATAATTACGGGATTCCAGATGAAACCTTCATTGATAGAAAAGTTACAGCACCTGACAGAACGTCTGGAGGAAGTAACCGCATTGCTGGCTTCTCCTGATGTTACCAACAATATAGACGAATATCGTCGCCTCACTCGTGAACATGCAGAACTCACGCCGGTGGTGGATACATACCGCCAGTACACACAAGCGCAAACTGATCTGACAGCTGCTGAAGAAATGCTGACAGACCCAGAATTAAAAGAATTTGCAGCAGAAGAAATTACCCATGCGCGCAATCAGATTGCTCAGTTAGATGGCGAACTGCAAAAACTGCTCTTACCCAAAGATGAAGACGACGATAAAAATATATTTATCGAAATCCGTGCCGGTACCGGCGGTGATGAAGCAGCTTTGTTTGCAGGTGATTTGATGCGCATGTATACCCGTTTTGCAGAACGTATGGGCTGGCAGGTAGAAATTGTATCAGCCAGCGAAAGCGACTTGGGCGGATATAAGGAAGTGATTGCACGTATTGCCGGCATGAATGTATACAGCCAGCTCAAATTCGAATCAGGCGGACATCGAGTACAACGTGTACCGACTACTGAAAGTCAAGGCAGAATACATACTTCAGCCTGCACCGTAGCCATCATGCCCGAAGCTGACGAAGTTGCGGAAGTACAGTTGAATCCGAATGATTTGCGTATTGATACCTTCCGTGCATCCGGCGCCGGCGGACAGCATATCAATAAAACCGATTCGGCCGTACGTATCACCCATCTACCCACCGGTATGGTAGTAGAATGTCAGGATGGCCGTTCACAACATGCGAATAAGGCACAGGCAATGAAGGTACTTGCTTCACGCTTATACGAACAGCAGAAACATGCAGCTCATGCCAAAGAAGCAGCCGAGCGCAAAAGTCTGATTGGCAGTGGTGACCGCAGTGAGCGCATTCGCACGTACAATTACCCTCAAGGACGGGTCACAGACCATCGCATTAATCTTACTTTACATAAACTTGATTTTATTATGGACGGTGATTTAAGCGAATTGACACAGGCACTGATAGCCGAGCATCAGGCTCAGCAGCTGGCGCAGCTAAGCAATGCCAGCTAACACATAAAAAAAGCTGTTCTGGTACACCAGAACAGCTTTTATTTTACATACCTGGCAAAATTGAATGGAGACTGCTGCCGTAAAACAGAAACCAGATAGCAGCTATGGCCAGCACAATACCCGCTAGATTCATGCCATTAATTTTTTCTTTAAATATCAAAGCACCAATTACCGTAGCTAGCGTAATCACACCTAGATTCATACCAGCAAATACCAGTGACGGGTTCTGCTGAAACTGCTGATGAGCACGAATATAAAACAAAATATTAGCAAAATTCAGACAGCCCAGTAGTAAACCAGCCAGAATACTGGCTGCATTCCAGACTGTTCGGCGTAAAAGCAAATAGCCTATAATCAGCACAGCAGCCAAAATAAATGCTATCAGCAAAGTCGGGGCAAAAGCTGTGCCGCTTTTAGCCATCTGCTTAAATAAAATATCCGTAGTGCCATAACACAGCCACACCCCGAAAAGACAGCCTGCGGTACTGAAAAACCCACCCTTTTGCTTACTTTTAGTCGATTTTTCGCGATAAAGTAACGCCAGCAAAGCCATCAGAGCTAGTGCAATCCCAATTATTTTATTATTACTCAGGCTTTCACCAAACCATATAAAAGCCGCCAGTATAGGTAAAAATAACGAAAGGCGCTGTGCCGCATCTGTTTTAACAATACCGGCATGCTCAATGGCTTTGCCCAACACAATAAAGCCTAGTGGCAGCCCGATACCCAGTGCAAGAAAAATTATCCAGTGGTGGGAATAAACTTGCCAGTCTGATAACTGTGGATGCAGAAACAACCAACAGCATAGAGCGGCAACTGGATAACCCACCGCTACCGCCTGAGCAATAACCACTCCATTTCTACGTGCTACTTTCAGCAATACGGATACAGCCACACTACATAAGATACTGATAATCAGAAAATGCATTTTTTCCCCTAAAACAAAATTTAGCGCAGATTAACAGCTTATTCAGAATTTTAAAAATCAAAATCCGCCTGTATCCATAATTTTTCTATTAAACTGTCCTTGTCTTCACCAATTTGTCGTGACTGCTGCAACAATTGTTCAAGCTTACGCCGGCGCAATTGACATAAACGCAGTACCTGCTGCTTCTGCCTATCAGAAAACTTTAACCAATACAGACGCTCATCCCTACTGCGCAGGCAACCTTTGCAATAGCCTTTATGATTACTTTCACATACGCCGCGACAGGGGCTCGGAATAACAAAAAATTCCAACTGTTCCATTACGCAGATTCCTATGTATAAAACAATACAGCATTTGTAGATAACCTCTTTAGCCGACAAAGCACAATAGACGCTTCATGGCTATAACCTAGCAGCAGTCGAAACAAATCCGCGCGATTAAGATTAGCAGACAGCCTGATTTTGCTAAAAATTCCACGAAAAGCAGAGTAAATGTTATAATTCAAGGTTAATTTACCTCTGAATAGCAAATACAACTAGGTTACACACCCCCATGAGTAAAAAAATTCGCAATATTGCCATTATCGCACACGTCGACCACGGCAAAACCACACTGGTAGACCAGTTACTGCGCCAGTCTGGTACATTTCGTGCCAACCAGCAAGTAGACGAGCGGGTAATGGACAGCAACGATCTAGAAAAAGAGCGTGGCATTACCATTCTGGCTAAAAATACTGCCATCGAATATGAAGGCTATCACATTAATATCGTCGATACCCCTGGGCACGCTGATTTCGGCGGCGAAGTAGAACGCGTACTGGGCATGGTAGACTGCGTACTACTACTGGTCGACGCACAGGAAGGCCCGATGCCGCAAACCCGCTTTGTCACCAAAAAAGCACTGGCACTGGGATTAAAACCGATTGTGGTTATCAACAAAATTGATAAGCCTAGTGCACGTCCAAACTGGGTAATCGACCAGACATTCGAACTTTTTGACAAACTGGGTGCCACAGACGAACAGCTCGACTTTCCCATTGTTTATGCTTCCGGTTTGACCGGCTTTGCTAAACTGAATGAAGAGGACGAATCCAACGACATGCGTCCGCTGTTTGAGACTATTCTCAAATATACACCTGAACCGGCCGGCGATGCCGACCAACCTTTGCAATTGCAGATTTCCCAGCTGGATTATGACAATTACACCGGCCGTCTCGGTATTGGCCGTATTCTGAACGGACGCATAAAACCGGGTCAGGTAGTGGCTATTATGAATGAAGACCAGCAGATTGGTCAGGGAAGAATCAATCAGCTACTTGGCTTTAAAGGTCTAGAGCGCATTCCACTACAGGAAGCAGAAGCTGGTGATATCGTCACCATTTCCGGACTAGAAGATATTGGTATCGGCGTCACCATTGCAGATCGCGAACAGCCACAAGGCTTACCAATGCTCAGCGTGGACGAACCTACTCTTACCATGGACTTTATGGTAAATACCAGCCCTCTGGCCGGTACAGAAGGCAAATTCGTTACCAGCCGTCAGATTCGCGAACGTTTGCAGAAAGAACTGTTGACTAACGTTGCTCTGCGGGTGGAAGACACCGCCGACGCCGATGTTTTCCGCGTTTCCGGCCGTGGCGAACTGCATCTAACCATTCTGATTGAAAACATGCGCCGCGAAGGTTATGAGCTAGCCGTGGGCAAACCACGCGTAGTATTCCGCGAAATCGACGGCGTAAAATGCGAACCCTACGAAAATCTGACTGTCGATGTAGAAGACAACACCCAGGGCGCTGTCATGGAAGAGTTGGGCCGCCGCCGTGGTGAACTTACCAATATGGAAAGTGATGGTAAAGGACGCACTCGCCTAGAATACCGTATTCCAGCTCGCGGCTTGATTGGTTTTCAGGGCGAATTCATGACCATGACTCGTGGTCAGGGACTGATGAGCCATGTATTTGATAACTACGCACCGGTGAAGGCAGAAATTCCCGGCCGTCGTAATGGCGTACTGGTTTCACAAGAACAAGGTGACGCTGTTGCCTATGCACTGTGGAATCTTGAAGACCGCGGCCGCATGTTTATCAATCCGGGCGAGAAAATTTACGAAGGTATGATTATTGGCATCCATAGCCGTGACAACGATCTAGTAGTCAACCCTCTGAAAGGCAAAAAACTGACCAATGTCCGTGCCTCCGGTACCGATGAAGCTGTGCGCCTTACTCCGCCCGTTTTAATGTCTTTGGAAGCAGCTGTAGAATTCATTGATGATGATGAACTTGTAGAAATCACTCCTCAGACCATTCGCCTGCGTAAACGTTATCTAAGCGAGCAGGAACGGCGCAAACACTTTAAAAAACTGGATTGATTCCAACCTTTCCAGCACAACAGGCAGCCACCAACTGGCTGCCTGTTTCAGCATTTACATAATAAAAATACGTTCGCATACCATTATTTGGTATTCACCATCGTCTCTGATTGCTGATCACAGCCTCAACAGCAAAATAAGTTTAAGAAGAGAATCAAGCAGTTTTCAAATATGCATACTTTACCAACGGTCACAGTATCCGGAAAAGACACCAATATACAAATACCATTTCCAACTGCTACAATTATTGGTTAGTCCTAACCGATTACATAACTTTTACCTTCACTACATAATTTACTCTTGAGTGTGACAGCAGCATCCCCAATCTAAAATTATTATTCCTTTTTTCGCGAGGACTTATCTGCCATGACCTCAGTTTTGGTGATATTGGCTATTGTTTTATTATTTATCGGGCTGTTAGGTACATTTATGCCCGCCCTACCCGGATTGCCACTTATGTTTGGCGGCGCATGGCTATTGGCTTTAAGCAGCGATTATCAGATTATGGGTACAGGCACACTGATTACGTTGGCAATTCTCACCGCCTTAGGCTGTGGTATGGATTACATGGCTGGCGTACTTGGAGCCAAGCATAGTGGTGCCAGCAGAAAAGCCATCTGGGGTGCTTTTATCGGTGCCATTATCGGTATGTTCTTTGCCCTTCCCGGTATGATATTAGGCCCGTTAATCGGAGCAGCAACCGGTGAATTCATTGCCAGACGTAATTTGGTGGCCGCTGGGAAAGTAGGATTCGCTACCCTAATTGGCCTAGTTCTCGGCGTAGTTGCCAAAATCGGCTGCGCATTTGCCATTCTGATCACCATCGCCGTGATGTATCTGTATCATTTATATTAACTGAATATTTAACTAACCACCAAGAGCAAAGGCTACTGTATTTGTAATAGAATACATAGCCTTTACTTTTTAAAAATTTATCCATTCTCACGTATGCGGCAATGATTGCCGGTCGGCGCAGGCTTGTCTTATCATAGCTTGCCCATAACTAGTGAAAATCTAATTAATTATTTCCTATAAAACAGAAACTATGTCCGCTGTTGCCCCTTTTGCGTTACCCAAAAGCAGTCAGACCGTACGCTGGCCGGATTTAAATGCTGGTAGTCTGCCATTTCTTCTCAGCAAGCATTTGCCTGAAAAAAAACTAAAAATTGTTCTCACAGCGGATGCCGAGCAGGCTATTCGTATTCAGACAGCATGGCAGTTTTTTGACCCTGCTGCGCGTATTGTATTTTTTCCTGACTGGGAAACCTTGCCATATGAACATTTTTCTCCCCATCAGGAGCTGGTATCCGAACGCCTTAGCACATTATGGCAATTAAAAAACGGACTGGTTGATGTTTTACTGTTGCCGCTAGCCACAGCAATGCAAAAAATCGCCCCGCCTTCATTTTTGCTGGGCCATACCTTCTGGCTCAAAACCGGCCAGCAATTGGACACTGATGCACTCAAACACAGCCTGATAGAAGCAGGCTACAACCATGTTACCCATGTCGTAGCCACCGGTGAATTTGCCACCCGTGGTGGGATACTGGATATATTCCCGATGGGTAGTGACACCCCATTCCGTCTCGATTTATTTGATAATGAAATCGACACCATTAAAACATTCGACGCCGATACTCAGCGCACCCTGAACAGTGTTGAAGAAATCCGCCTGCTGCCTGCACATGAATTCCCCACCGACAGCGATGCCCAAAAAATTTTTCGTAGCCGATTTCGTGAAGAAATCAGCAGTGATCCCCGTAAAGCAACAGTCTATGCAGCTGTATCCGAAGGCCACTTTGGTGCCGGAGTGGAATATTATCTGCCTCTGTTCTTTGAAGAAGAATGTGTCAGCATTTTTGACTACATCAATCAGGATGCTATTCTGGTCAGTCTAGGAGATATACACAACGAAGCAGCACGTATCTGGCAGGATGTTAAACAGCGCTATACCATGGCACAAGGCGACCCAGCCTATCCACCGCTGGCTCCGCATTATTTATATATGAGTGAAGACCAGATTGGGGCATGCATCAAAGCATATTCGCGTGTGGTACCGGAGCTAAGCAACCATAATAGCTACACCTTGCCTGATGTTGCCGTCGATAGGCAGTCTGACGATCCTCTGCACTCTCTGAAAGTTTTTTTGCAGCAGTGGTCTGGTAAAGTATTAATCTGTGCTGAAAGCCTTGGCCGACGTGAAACCATGCTTAATTTCATGCGTGAGTATCAATTGCAGCCACATATCGTCAGTGGCTGGGCAGATTTTCTTCAAGCCAAGGCTGAGTTGTGTTTGACCATTGCCCCATTAAGCTATGGCTGCCTGTTGGCCGAACAAAGGTTGGCCATCATCACCGAAGCCGACTTATATCAATACGTCGTACGTGGTCGCCGCACCCGCCGCAAACACAGTGCCGTTTCCGACGGTATGCTGCGTGATCTGGCAGAAATCAAAATTGGCGACCCTGTTGTACACGAACAGCATGGCATTGGTCGCTATCAAGGTCTGGTAACACTTGATCTGGGTGAAGGTGCCAGTGAAATGATGCTGCTGGAGTATGCCGAAGGTTCACAGCTATACGTACCAGTCAGCCAGCTGCAATTGATTTCCCGCTATGCGGGTAGCGCACATGAAAATGTTAGCCTGCACAAGCTCGGACATGGTGCATGGGATAAGGCACGGCATAAAGCTGCTGAAAAAGCCAGAGATACCGCTGCCGAACTCTTAAACCTCTATGCACGGCGTGAAGCACAGCAAGGGCATCGCTTCAATCTAAACGAAATAGATTATCAGGCCTTCGCCAATGGCTTCGGCTATGAAGAAACTGAAGATCAGGCGGCCGCTATTGCCGCCACTCTTAAGGATTTATGCGCAGAAAAACCAATGGATCGGCTTATTTGCGGCGATGTAGGATTTGGTAAAACGGAAGTTGCCTTACGGGCAGCTTTTGTAGCCGCTATGGCTGGCAAACAAGTCGTGGTACTGGCTCCAACTACTCTGCTGGTTGAGCAGCATGCCCAGAATTTTGCCGACCGCTTTGCAGATTTTCCCATTAAAGTTGCTCAACTTTCACGTTTTAATACCAGCAAACAGACACAAGCCACGCTTGCTGGACTAGCAGATGGCACTGTTGACATTGTTATCGGCACACATAAACTGGTTCAGCCGGATGTCCATTTTAAAAATCTTGGTCTGGTCATCATCGATGAAGAACATCGATTTGGCGTTCGTCAGAAAGAACAACTAAAAAGCCTTCGCGCCAATGTTGACGTACTGACTCTTACCGCCACACCGATTCCACGCACCTTGAGCATGGCTTTAGAGGGTCTACGTGATTTTTCCCTGATAACCACCGCACCCAGCCGCCGTTTAGCCGTTAAAACCTTTGTCCGTCCCCTCAGCGATGGACTGATACGTGAGGCAGTAATGCGCGAACTGAAACGTGGTGGCCAAGTTTTTTTTCTGCACAATGAAGTAGACACCATCGCTAATGCTTATGAAAAACTAAGTAGTTTATTGCCAGAAGCACGCATTGGCATTGCACACGGACAGCTACGAGAGCGCGAGCTGGAACAAGTAATGCGTGACTTTCTACAACAGCGCTATAACGTGCTGCTATGTTCAACCATTATCGAAACCGGCATAGACATCCCTAATGCCAATACTATTATCATTGAGCGTGCAGATAAATTCGGCCTGGCACAGCTACATCAGCTGCGCGGCCGTGTAGGTCGTTCGCACCATCAGGCCTATGCTTATTTACTTGTGCCCGAAGCCATGACCAAAGATGCTCAGAAAAGACTGGAAGCAATTGAAATGGCCGATGATTTAGGCGCCGGTTTCACTCTAGCGATGCAAGACCTGGAAATTCGCGGTGCTGGTGAAATTCTCGGAGAAGGTCAGTCTGGTGAAATGATTCAAGTAGGATTCACCCTCTACACTGAAATGTTAAAACAAGCAGTACGCAATTTGAAAAAAGGCCGCGAACCGGATTTAAATGCGCCACTAGGCATTACCAGCGACATTAAACTACACAGTCCAGCTTTGTTGCCAGAAAGCTACTGTCCAGACATCCATGCACGCCTCGTTTTGTACAAACGGCTGGCCAGCAGTGAAACCGAAGCTGAAATAGACCAGATTCACGAAGAATTAATTGACCGTTTTGGCTTGCTTGAACCGGCAGTATCCACACTGATCGCCAGTCACCATCTGCGCCTCGAAGCAGCAAATCTGGGTATAGATACCATAGATGCCAGCAGCGAAAGCATAACGTTCACATTTGGCAAGCATCACTGTATTAATCCGGCAACCATAGTTGCCATGATGCAAAATGATAAAAATTACCGCCTTGTCGGTGCAGACAAACTCAGAGTGAATATCGGCATAGAAGACGTGCAACAACGAGTGCAAATAATCAAGAATATTATGAAACAACTCGCAGTAGATGCCAGCTGAAACCGAATGTATTTATATCTGACACCAGCTTTTTAACACACTCATTGAGATTTACTTGTATATCATTCAGCGCAATTACAGCTTACTACAATTGCGCTGTTTGCCGATTTTTAGCGCACATTATCCAGTGCAAACAACTCAGATCCATGCCGTTTCAACCATAAAGGCGCATCATGCGTCTTTGATGTATATTTGGCCACCATTGCCCAAAAGTCCCTACCATGATTTGCATAGCGCAGATGACATAATTCATGAATACAAACATAATCAACCACAAACGCCGGAGCACCAATCAAACGCCAATTTAGACGGATACCGGTACGCCTGCGGCATACACCCCAAAAAGTACGTGCTTGAGTTAACGCCATGGAGGCGGGTTGTTGCTGCATCACGAGTGCCCAATACTGTAAACGCGATATTAGCTCAGTCTGAGCACACTGCCTTAGCCACGTTCGCAGTATATCAAGCGCGGATGCTTCAGATGTCTCTGGTAACAAAAAGCCCTGTTGCTGATACCATTGAACAGCCGAGAGCCCCTTAGCAAAGGTATAAGAGAAGCGTTGCCCACGATACCAGATAGTGTTCGGTAACTCTGTTTTAATAGTTTTCGACTGCTGCCACAACCGCTTAAGTGCCGCTTCATTGGCACCAAACCATTGCTGCAATTGTTTCAGGGAGACAAAAGGCGGTATATTGACAATCAACATAGAAGCCGAAGCGACGCGTACAATGATATTTTTCCGCGCCGTCCGCCGCAAGTGAAATTTGATAGCACAGCCATCTTGAGTAGTGTGAATAATCACCGACATATTTATGCTCAAGCAGAATTCTGATCGGCAAACGCGAATAAACGTAACAGATTTAACAATGTATGCACAACCTAGCCATTGCTTAATCAAAGCATTTATGAAAAATCAATTATTTCTTCTTTAAACAGCCATGTAGATAACAGATTTTGATTACAGACAACTAAGCAATAATAAGTTAGACAATTAAAAACAATAAATCGTAATTAATGAATTGATTTTCAATCTATTATTTGGCCTCACTGAATTGATTAGTGAGGTAAGACAGGCGTGGGTACTTGAGGATTTTTCGGTGCAAAAGGTCCCACACCCTGAATTTCTATCTGTTTGTCTTCTATCCACTGCTCACAATGCTTAATTAGCTCTTCAGGATTATGTGCCTGTTCATAGTGTATTGGCGCACCAATCACTACGGTCACTTTACCTGGATACTTCAAAAAAGAGTCCTTAGGCCAGAATTCACCACTGTTTAAGGCTACTGGTATCAAATTAAGATGTAGCTCCTGTGCCATGCGCGCAGCGCCTTTTTTATAATGACCGCGATAGCCCGGTTTAATACGGGTACCTTCAGGAAAGATGCAAATCCACATGCCTTTCTGATGGCATATTTTGCCCTGACTGATTATCTGCGCATTTGCTGCTTTGGGATTATTACGGTCTATCCCGATAGTACCACGCCATTTCAACGCCCAGCCAAATACCGGAATCCGAAAAAGCTCACGTTTTGCCACAAAAGCCAGATCTGGGAAAAAATACAACATAGCCAGCGTTTCCCAGCCCGATTGATGTTTACAACATACAATACCCGGCTCCTGCGGAATATTTTCCCGGCCAATTACTTCATATTTAAGGCCAATAATATGTTCCAGCATCCAAAACAGAGTTTTACCCCATGCAGTTGTCGTCCATGTCACGCCTTTAGGGACAAGCATGGAAACAATCACCACCATCAGCCAGACTAGCGAGAATACACACAAACAAAACCAGTAAATTAAATTACGTAACAACAGCATGTTAAATTATTCCTCGGCTGATTTTTCAGCCTGTGTACGACAGTATTTAGCAAAATCAAGCAAATCGTCATACACCTGCGTATCTTCAGGCAAAGTTTCCATTTTTAGCGTTTCTTTGCCTTTCCCCGTTAACACCAGTATTGGATGGCCTCCGATGGCTGCTATTGCTTCCATATCACGAATACCATCACCGACCAGCCATGTATCCTCTGCTCTCATATGTAACCGGTCGAGTATATCCAGCAATAAACCCGGCTGAGGTTTGCGGCAATGGCATTTTGCATTGCTGGTGTGCGGACAAAACCACACACCGCTCAGCCGACCACCAGCTTTCTGAATATAATTGTGCATTTTCCCATGCACTTCATTCAGTTGTTCCATCGTGACTTGATTGCGCCCGATACCCGACATATTTTCTGCTACCACTACCGTGTATCCGCTTTGAGTTAGAAAGGCCACCGCATCCATGCTGCCTGGCAGAGGATGCCATTGATCTGGATCACTAATAGGCTGCGGCTGCATTGCATTGAGCACCCCATCTCGATCAAGAATAATTAGTTTGCCTTTTCCACTCAATATCATAAATATCCTTACTGTGCAGGTTTCAGACTTTGCCTCCACTGCATCAGGGCACTATCAAATACCCCGTCCAGTAAAGCCTGATTTTCATCGGAAATTTCGACATGATAAAAGCTTTCCAGCGCCGGCGTATTCAGTGTTTGGACATAATCTTCCATAAAACGACCATACCCCTCCTCTTCATCATCATAGTAATACAGAGAAAAGCGGCATCCTTCTTCGTTAAAATCACTGTCTTCCAGACAGCCAGCCATATTATTTAGTACAAATTCAGCACCACTTATCGCCTGTGCCTTTAAAGCGCCCATGTCTTCTTCTGCTGCTTCATCCCATTCTGGATTGTACAGACCACGCCGCACAATCCAAGACCAATAATATCCCATGTGTGTGGCCGCATTGGCCAGAGCCAATGCCGGCGGATAATCTTCTTCAGTATGAAACACCACATTATCTAATATCATAATTCAGCTTTCATCTATTAAGGGAACGGGTTAAGGCAGTACTACTCATTCAAAAGAGCAATATCAGCCACAGCATTCATCTGGTGAGACAAAAAGAGTAATAAAGCCAGACGATTATTTCTGATGGCCTCATTTTCATCCATTACCATTACATTAGTAAAGAATACATCCACCTTTTTTTTAATATCGGTGAGTTCGGACAATGCCTGAATAAAGTCTTGTTTTCTCATAGCTGCCTGAATGCGCACAGCGACTTCTTCAGTAGCATGGTACAGATTCAGTTCATCCTGTTCTTGCAATTTTGAAGAATCAACAGCTGGCAAAGCTGATACGTCCGTTTTTTTCAGCAGATTATGTACTCGTTTATTCGCAGCGATCAGCGCTGTTGCTTCCTCAAGCTGCTTAAACTGGGTAACAGCGGCTAAACGCGCATCTAATTCACCCAAATCATCCACTTGTCCTGCCAGTACAGCTGCAACCACATCCTGCTCATAATTATTCTGCAACAGAATGTCCAGTCGAGCCTGCATAAATCCGGCCACTTCAGCTACAGTATTTTCCGCTAGTTTACCGGCAGGGAAAGTAGCAAACGCGGCCTGTAGTAATGGCTGCAGCGCCAAATGATGCTGCATGAGCATGCGCAAAATACCCAGAGCACTACGACGCAAGGCATATGGGTCTTTATCACCAGTAGGAACAAGGCCGATACCCCAAATACCTATCAAGGTTTCAAGTTTGTCAGCCAGTGCCACTACCGTTCCCAACACATTATCCGGCAAGACATCATTAGCAAAGCGTGGCCAGTAATGTTGTTCTATCGCGACAGCAACATTTGGATTCTCACCATCATGCAATGCATAATATTTGCCCATTGTGCCTTGTAATTCAGGGAACTCTCCTACCATATCAGTCAGTAGATCAGCTTTAGCCAGTTCTGCAGCACGTGCAGCCAGATTAACATCTGCATTTAACAACGGAGCAATTGTTTTAGCTAGACGGATAATTCGCTGAACTCTTTCAGCCTGACTACCCAGCTTATTGTGATAAACCACATTTTGTAAACGAGGTAGACGGCTGGCCAACGTAAATTTCTGATCCTGACGGTAAAAGAATTCTGCATCGGCTAGACGAGCACGCAATACCCGTTCATTACCATGAATAATGTGAACTGGATTTTCAGTCTGTAAATTAGACACTAGCAAGAAGCGGTTAATCAGCTTACCGTCACCGCTAAGTAGTGGAAAATATTTTTGATTCTGCTGCATGGTCAGAATCAGGCACTCTTGTGGTACCTGTAAAAAACGCTCATCGAAACTTGCCTGTAGTACCACCGGCCATTCTACCAGCGCGGTTACCTCATCCAACAGACCATCTGCATAAGCCACATGCGCATGCAGCGATTCGGCCGCAGTGCTTAAATCTTGCTCAATACGAGCACGACGATCAGCAAAACAAACTACTACTTTACCTTGTTCCAGCATTTGCTGTGCATAATCTTCGGCATGCTGAATAATAATTCTGCCTTCGCTCAGGAAGCGATGACCTAAAGTCCAATTTTGGCTACTCAGACCCAATACACTACCAGCAACGATTTCACTGCCATGCAACATAATCAGTCCGTGCACCGGCCGTACAAAAGTAAACGTACTACTGCCCCAGTGCATAACCTTGGGAATAGGCAATTTTTTAATAGCCTGATTAAGAATTTCGCTTAAGAGAGCACTTAAGGGCTGGCCTGCCTGCGTATATTCATACGCATACACCATCTGTTTGCCATCATTTATCTGTGTAAGCTGACTAATTTCAACCTGATTGCTGCGTGCAAATCCCTGCAAGGCTTTAGTGGGTTCACCATCTTTCATACCGGCTGCCACACTAGGCCCTTTTTTGATAATGCGCTGGTCTGCCTGTACTGCTTTTACATTCTGAACCAGTACGCCCAAACGTCTTGGCGCAGCAAAGACCTGATAATCAGCCACACCATCTGTGAGCTGTGCTTTTTCCAGTCCGTCCACAACTCCGGCAGCAAGACTCTCGCCCAAATTATTCAGCGCCTTAGGTGGCAGTTCTTCTGTACGCAGTTCAATTAATAAAGGAGCATTCATGCAAATAATACTTTCATTCGAATCAGGCTGTGTGGCCGGTAGATTTTTTGTTCAGTAGAGGGAAACCAAGTTTTTCACGGCTTTCCACATATTTATGCGCCACCGCACGACTTAATGCACGCACACGGCCAATATAGGTGGCACGTTCGGTTACCGAAATTGCACCACGCGCATCAAGCAGATTAAATGTGTGTCCTGCTTTCAGCACCAGTTCATAAGCAGGTAGTGCTAGACTAATATCTTCAACAGCCAACAGACGTTTGGCTTCAGCTTCATAATCATTAAACTGTGTCAGAAGCCAATCAGCATTACTGTATTCAAAGTTGTAAGTAGACTGTTCAACCTCATTCTGATGGTAGACATCACCGTAGGTCACAATCTGTCCGTCTAGCGTTTTCGCCCAGACCAGATCGTAAACATTGTCTACACCCTGTAAATACATTGCCAGCCGTTCAACACCATAAGTAATTTCACCGAGCACTGGCGAGCAATCCATGCCTCCCACTTGCTGAAAATAAGTGAACTGAGTGACTTCCATGCCGTTAAGCCAAACTTCCCAGCCTAATCCCCAGGCACCAAGCGTTGGATTTTCCCAGTCATCTTCCACAAAACGGATATCATGCTGACGTGGGTCTATTCCCAGCTCCTGCAAAGAAGCCAAATACAATTCCTGAATATTATCTGGAGCCGGCTTTAACGCTACCTGAAACTGATAATAATGCTGCAGACGATTAGGATTTTCTCCATAGCGTCCGTCTTTAGGCCGGCGGGAGGGTTGAACATAGGCAGCAAACCACGGCTCAGGCCCCAGCGCGCGCAGACAGGTGGCCGGATGGCTGGTACCCGCACCTACTTCCATATCCAGCGGCTGCAATACCACGCAGCCATGACGAGCCCAGTAGTTCTGTAATGTAAAAATTATTTCTTGGAAAGTCAGCATGAAAGGAAATTTCTGATAGTCTGCAAAATTATCTATTTTACTGTGCTTACTAGCAGTTGAACAGCCATCATTCAGTACTAAAACACTACCTCATAGCAAATAATAAACGAAAAAACACTTGCACCCTAACGCAGGTAGTGAAACGATAGACTCTTAATTAATTGCCAAGTTATTTCAATATGTATTATGGCGAACGTTTTAATGCTTACTCTCACCTGACCGGCTTTATACTATCTATCATTGGAACGGTCTTTCTGCTAATAAAATCTGTACTGTATGGCGATGCTTATCGAATAGTCAGCTCGGCCATATATGGTGGTAGTCTGATATTTCTGTATGGTATCTCCACTTTGTATCATTCCATCCGCTCACATCACGCTAAAGCCGTACTACAAAAATTTGACCACTGCGCCATATATTTGCTGATTGCCGGTAGTTATACTCCTTTTACACTCACCACACTCAACGGCGGCTGGGGCTGGTCCCTATTTGGTATCTCATGGGGACTGGCAATATTTGGTATCATTCAAGAAGTGACTATCGGGCGTAAAAGTGAAACTCGTATTCTATCCTTGATACTATATTTATTGATGGGCTGGCTAATTATTGTTGCCATCTATCCACTGATACACCACATGTCCGCTCCCGGCCTCTTCTGGCTTATTAGCGGTGGATTGGCATACAGTATTGGCATATACTGGTTTATTAATGATGAAAAAATCCGCCACGGACATGGCATCTGGCATATTTTTGTGATGCTGGGCAGTCTAGCGCAATTTATTTGTGTCTATGCCTACATATGAGAACAAGAGTCAGATGCGTCTGATAAAAGACACTAAACAATCATTCTACATACTAACGATTAAAAGAAAGACATTGTGTGAAAATAATTCTGAACACCCTCTTTGTTTGCCTGAGCCTCCTGTTCCTTTCAGCCTGTGGTGGCGAAAAAACTCAGCACTCCGCTGCTTCATCAGTTCAAACAAAAAAAGAAATTATCATCGGCACCACTGTAGGCGATTTTGCTGACATGGTGCGCGATCAGGTCAAGCCTGAACTGGAAAAACAAGGCTACCACGTTCAGCTATTGGAGTTTACGGATTATGTCCGTCCCAATCTTGCTCTGGCAGATAAATCTATCGACATCAATGTATTTCAGCATAAACCTTATCTGGATGATTTTGCCCAGTCTCGTCATCTGGCCATCATGCCCGTGTTTCAAGTACCAACTGGTCCGCTTGGTATCTACAGCGGCAAACTACATGAGCTGAGTGCAGTCAAAAGCGGTTCTAGTGTCTCTGTTCCTAACGATCCTTCCAATCTTGCCCGCGCATTGGTGATGCTGGATAAGCTCGGCTGGATAAGTCTAAAAAACAATATTAACCCATTGAAGGCCTCACTGGCAGATATAGCCAGTAACAATAAACACATCAAGCTGGTGGCGCTGGAAGCAGCCCAATTACCTCGTTCTCGTCATGATGTGGATTTTGCGGTCATTAATGGCAATTTTGCCACGAGCTCGGGACTAAAGTTCACATCAGCATTATTCCTTGAACCTGGCTACACCTATGTCAACTGGGCAGCAATTCGTACGGCTGATAAAGATACCCAATGGGTAAAAGACATTACTGCTGCGTACAATTCAGCAGCGTTTAAACAATATGCGTTTAAACGCTTTGCCGGATATAAATATCCAGAATCATGGGGCATACAAAGCACTTCTCCTGCATCTACTGCGTTAAAATAATTTTTGAAGTAGTTTTAACAGGCATTTTGTTACCGGTATCTATAACAAAATGCCTTTTTTAGCAAACATAAGATAAACATGAAACCAGATGATTTAAGTATGAATACTGAAGTACCATTGGAACATAAAATTAATCTGGAGACTGCCCGTATCAGCTGGCACGAACTCCAACCCTATTTTGCCCGCGGCAACTGTATTTATATTGCACCTGAGCTGGATTTAGTTACCATTGCACATAAGATAGCAACGGACGACAGTGCTGCCATTGCACTTTTGATTCAGGAAGGTAAAATTAGCAAAGTCAGCGACATAATGGCACAGCAATTTTTTGATAATAATCAGTCGATGTGGGCTGTTGTGGTAAAACCTTATGTGCTGGTGCAGCCAGATTAAGCCCATATCGAGAGCAGATAAATCATAAGCAATTAATCAGCATTCATAATAAGGAAGAGAATACAATGCATCGTCACCATTACGGTTTCACCATGATTGATATGATGATAACCATCGTTATTATTGCCATTCTAACTGCCATCAGCTATCCCACTTATCATAATTTTGTTCTTAAAGCCAGAGCAGAAAATGCACGCGCTGATATCTTATCCAATATAAACATGCTGGAAAGGTATTATTCCCAAAACAAAACATTTGTCGGCTACAACAAACTTGAGCAGAATCGAAGTAAAACTTTTTTTACTTTAACAGGTATATACAATCCTAGCAGCTATACACTAATTGCTACCCCAAAGGCAGCTAATAGCGGGGAAACAAAAAGTGTCGTCTATAGTAGTTTAAAGGGCATGCTGCTTTGTACTAACCAAAAAGATGATAATGGAAATTATACAGATTGCGATATTTTCTAGTTTTCAATAGTTAAATATTGATCTGAACCACTATATTTTTTCCAAATCACAGTATTTATAGAAACGTTGAATCACTCAACTAAGAAAAAGAGAAAACACATGCAAATATTGAAATCAGCTCTCTTGATCACCACAATATTTACACTGGCCAATACTGCTCTAGCTGCAAGCCATCAGCCTACAGACGAGAGTTATATTAATGATGATGCTGAAAGAATTATGAGCCAAATGTTGCATCAGCAACAACAGATTGAAAAAGAAATTGAGAACCTATCTGCCTCCATCCAACAAGATGAAAATCAGGTTAAACTGTTTAAGAATTGCAAACAACCTGAATGTCATCAATACAGTGAAACCACTTCTTTCCGTCTAGAACCGAACCATCAATTTACTTATCAAAATCAAGTCAGCAAAGATGGCCGCAGCAAATCCATTAGCCGCAGTGGCAGACTGATTCAAAATAAAAATAATCAGACACTGATACTTGATAATGCGGCAGGTCAGCCAGAAATCTACTTGAATCAATAAATTCAGTTCAATTTCTTACGCACTGAAATACCAGCATAATAAAAGGCAATGAAATTTCATTGCCTTTTTCTGCTTCAATAACCCGTACTGCTTATTTACGTTGATGTTTATGTTTAGGTGTATTCACCGCTGAGCGCTCAATAATCTGATCCAATTTATAAACATATTGGCTTTCTGCAGAGGCATCGGCTGGTTTAATTTCATATACGTTCAAACGTAAAACTTGATTTTCGGACGGATTAAACTGCCAACCATCAATCGTACCAGCGAAATTACGCCATACACCATTTTTAACTTTGATACCCTGCTCGTTATAGGTCACTTCACGTACTTTCAGGCATTGAGCAGCACCCTGCGCCGTCTGACAAGCCTGAGTTTCTGGGCTAATTTCCCAAAATACCACTGTTGGTTGTCCATACTGTGCTGTCGCAGTAGGCACACCCCGCCACAGCAAATGCTCACCTCGGCGATTTTCAATCCATAGCTTTGGCTCAGCATTCTGACTATCTTCAGTATTCAATAAACCAGCATGTAACTTCTGGCCGTTCATAAACGATACAACTGCTGCATCCTGCGCCATGACATCGGGAGCACACGCTTTCATCGTACTTACCGGCGCCTGAATGTGCATATCTTCTCCGTTCAGTTGGTAAACCGAACTGATATTATTACAGCCACCAGAAACATTTAGCCGCTGACCGTTAAAATTCAGTTTCAGATTGGTATTGCCTGCAAGGCTAGCCAAAGGTCGGCCGTGCCGGTCTGTAGCTTCTGTCAGCTGCCAATCGTAAGCACTAAGTAGCTGCGCATTCGCCGCACGCATATTCACCTTACGGTCAGATGTGTGGGCACAGGCAGCAAGACTACCTGCAACCAGGGCAGTGATGGCCAATTTTTTGATACTCATAATCACATCCTTGCTAAAATAACACGACACCTGCACATTAAAATAAATTTGAGCATAAAACAATAGCCACGTTTTATATCATTGAAATATATAGCCATACTGCAACAACAAACACAACTCAGGAGAACCAGCATGCAAATCGGCATCATTATTATCGGCGATGAAATTCTGAATGGATCAAGACAAGACGGTCATTTTATATTTTTTAAACATTTATTTAAGCAACACGGCCTTCAAATGGCATGGGCACAGTATCTGCCCGATGACTGCGATACCATTACTCGCCAGTTGAAACAGTCTTTTGAAGAAAAACTACCCGTATTTGTAACCGGCGGTATTGGCGCAACGCCAGATGATCACACCCGCCAAGCTTGTGCGCTTGCTTTAAATCTACCCTTGCAGGCTCATCCTCAAGCACTGAAAAATATTGAAGCAATTTCAATCAGACAAGGCGACACACTTAATAGTCCATCTCATTTACAGCGTGCCAAAATGGCTGAATTCCCAAAAGGGGCAGCGCTTATTCCCAATCCGTTTAATAATATTGCCGGCTTTTCTATTAAAGAGCATTATTTTTTCCCCGGCTTTCCCAAAATGGCACACCCAATGGCTGAATGGGTGCTGAATACCTATTACAGCAAGAATTTTTTTCAGCATCAGATCATGGCTAAAGCCGCGCTGGTTGACGGTGTACCTGAATCCAGAATCGCCCCCTTGATGGAGCAGATTGAGCAAAAATGGCCAGGTATCAAAACGTTTAGCCTGCCAACTATTCGGGAAGATTTACCTAACGATGAACAAATCCATCAATATCGTTTGGAATTTGGTTTAAAAGCATGGGATAAAGACTGCGAAAATCTACCTCAAGCATGGCATGAAGCTCTACACAGCCTAAAGCAGCTTGGAGCCACCAAAATTACCTTACTGGAAAACAGCAGTGAGGGCTGAAATCAGATTCTCTATGCGATTAAACGGGTCTGACAACCAGATAAATCCGGTAATTTATAGAAAATTTACCTGAGCAAAAGCAAAATAAAAGGGTTTCAAACTAAATCTTTCTCGCTCACAGGCAGAAAAAACCATACTTTCGCTCCTTTACATGCAAAACGGTTTTGTATTTGCCTTTCAATTGGCAAACAACTAGAATTCCAGCAACTCAAAACTTCACCTGGTTTTGCGTTAAACCTCAACGCGGTATGCAGCATTTCCACGGGACGCAAAACCTCTATACATACAGCTTAGCAACAGGTTTTAAATTATTCATGACAACACTGCACAAATACAATTTTTCTGCCGGTCCGGCCATTCTACCTGAGGCCGTATTACAGACAGCTCAGGCTGAAATGCTGGATTACAATGGTACCGGCACTTCAGTCATGACCATGAGCCATCGCTCCGATGCTTTTCTCAGTATCCTGCATCATGCAGAACTGGATTTGCGTCAGTTGCTGCATATTCCAGATAATTACAAGGTTTTGTTTATGCAGGGCGGCGCCAGTGCTCAGTTCAATATGGTTGTCATGAATCTAGCCAATGGTTTTAAACGGGTAGACTCTGTTGTGAGTGGCAATTGGAGCCGTATTGCCCACAGCCAGATGGGTAAACTATCAGATGCTGAGATTCATCTTGCTGCCCATGGTGGTGATCTGTATAACTATACTGACGTTCCGGCACCAGAAACTTGGGACGTTGATCCGGATTCAGCTTTCGTTCACTACTGCATTAATGAAACCGTGCATGGCCTGCAGTATCGCAATATCCCCAAACCCGATGGACTACCACCAATTGTCTGTGACATGTCGAGTGAGATACTGTCACGGCCAATTAATGTTGCGGATTTCGGCTTAATCTATGCCGGTGCACAAAAAAATATCGGCCCTTCTGGTGCCACCATTGTGATTATCCGTGAAGATTTGCTTGAACGCTGCTCCGATCGCATACCGGACGTATGGAATTACCATAGCCATATTATCCGTCAGGGCATGTATAACACACCAGCCACCTATCCGATTTATATTTCTGGTTTGGTATTCCGCTGGCTACAAGCCAATGGTGGTGTGGAACAGATGCAGGCTATCAATACCATGAAAGCAGAAACCCTGTACTCCGCCATAGATAACAGTAATGGTTTTTATATCAATAATGTAAAAGAACATGCGCGTTCGTACATGAATGTTATTTTCCACACACCTGAAAAAGAGCTGGATAAACTATTTGTGCAACAAGCTAATGCGCATGGATTATGTACGTTACAGGGCTACAAATCCATGGGAGGCATGCGTGCCAGTATTTATAATGCTATGCCATTACAGGGTGTAGAAGCCTTAGTGAGCTTTATGCAAGAATTTCAACGCCGATACGGTTAATAGATTCTGTTTTGTATCAGTACGGTGCAGCCTTATTAGGCTGCACCTTTTTATATGAATCATTCTGTTTTCTATGCATGTGTAAAAAATTAAAACACTAATTTTTTATTACAGCCATATTTACAATTCAAACTGACACGCAATAAAACGATAGTATTCAGGATGCAGAAATATTTCACAGCCGCTACTTGCCTCGCTTTACTGAGCGTTATCATCAATAAAGTTAAAAGTGTTTTCAAACTCAAGCACTTCGGCTATTTCCTAAATTGAAAACGTTTGAAACCCACCTACTATGTTTTCCGGTTTCGTAACCTAATCCATTATTGTATTTTTGATATTTTCTATAACAAGCAGGCTTAAAAATCAGCAATATAATGTTTTATATAAGCTTAGCAAAGTGGAAAATAGTAAATACAACAAGAATTTCATCTTTCTGGTCCAGGAAAGTTAATCGGGTTTACTGATAATCCAGACCAATATCAAGATAACGCGCGCTGTGCGTCAGATAGCCCATTGCCAGAAAATCAACACCGGTTTGTGCTGCAGCCAAAAGTGTATCTGGACGTAGATTGCCAGATGCCTCTGTTTGACATTGCCCTTTGCACCAGCTTACTGCTGTTCGCAATTCTTCCACTGACATATTATCCAGCAATACTAAATCAACACCTACATCCAGTACCCGACGCAACTGCGCTAGGGTATCTACTTCCACCTCTATAGCGATAAGATGTCCTGCATAAGCCTTTGCTTGCCGTAGGGTAAGGGCAATATCACCTCCGGCCAGAGCAATATGATTATCTTTAATCAGAATAGCATCGTCCAGTCCCATTCGATGATTACGTCCACCCCCCATTCGTACTGCATATTTCTGAATAGCGCGCAGGCCAGGCAAAGTTTTCCTGGTACAGGTGAGCAAGGCACCCGTAGGCGCAATCAGTGTCTGAAGTTCGTGTGTGGCAGTGGCAATACCGCTTAAATGAGTCAGAAAATTTAGGGCTGTACGCTCAGCAGCCAGAATAGCCCGAGCATTACCTGTAACCTGCGCCAGCACAGTATTTGCGGGAATGATATCACCATCATTTTGATATATTTTAAATTTTAGATTAGAGTCGATTAATGCAAAGCTTTGCCGCGCCAGTTCTAGCCCGCATACTACTCCTTCTGCCCGAGCCACGATGCTGAATTGTGCAAGGCTCTCGGCCGGTACAACTGCTCGGGAGGTAATGTCTCCGCGGCGCCCCAAATCTTCCACTAGTGCTGCCTGTACTAATGGACGCGTAATAATTTCAGGTAAATCATTCATCATGATTTTCTCATTTGTATTTATACTCGTTTAGAGTATATATGAGATAAGACTTTTACGAAAAGGAAAATTTAGACAGGTCTTGATTTAATTTTTGCTATAAGGTTGATGCGCACCAGCAGTGGGTTCACTGTTCACATTGCCAAAAGCTGGATTAGATAAACTCTAATTCTGTATTTTAATAAAGTAAGCATCTTAGCTCTGCCGCAATATGTGCGGCATATGTATCCCTATGATATTAATGTATAAAATTTTGGTAAAACCTTGATGATACAGAAAGGTATTAGATGTGATTACCAATTAATGGGAGCCGATAACCGGAAAGCAAGCTTTCTTGCAATACATTTTCATTAAAACGGTATAGTTGTGCCGGACGTCCACGCTCTGCCACCATAGTTTCACCAGTAGCTACAACAAGCTGCTGATTGTTAACCAAACGACGAAAATTTTGTTTATGCAGCTCCACACCATTCAATACTTCAATACTGCGCTGCAACTGATACAGAGTGAATTGGGGCGGCATTAAATCAAAGATAACTGGCCGGTATTGTAATTTAGCGCGCAATCTCGACACAGCCGTAGCCAGAATTCGACGATGATTGAATTGCATGGGACGGCCGGTTAATTGTGGTGGTAGCTGATTATCATAATACGGTGACTCAGCAATAAGGCCTGTCTCATACATCAACTCATAGCGCAGCAGAGCATTTTCGGCAATCCAGTGCTGCCCGTTTATACCCCAGCATAAATTCAGGCGTTGCTGCCGCTGATTACGGATTTCCTGATTGGGTGCGGCATCCACCCAGTTCTGCATCGGCAGAATCAACTGGTTGAGAATATGCGCATGTTGCGGACGACGGCTGTCTTCCCATGGAAAGTATTCATACCAGTCTTGCCATTTTGCTTCCAGCGTCAGGCCACTTTCAGCCGTCTCTTTTACTAGACCTAGATAACTAATATTGATAACTGCCTGACCATTGTGATGGCTACGCTTCATGTCAACAAAAGTATACAGCTGTTCAATATAGCCAAGTGGCTGACCGGTCTGCTGATGTACCCATGTTCTTGCTCCAGCCTGCAAGGAGTGGTGCACTGGTTTTAACGGACCAAAAGGCAATAAGCTGCCATCGTGAATGGTAAGCACGCGGGCGCTAAAATCCGTTACTGCAAACAACACGGCCACCAGCTCAGCTGCACTATCGCTATAACTGGATGAGGGTAAATCAGCTGTTGTGTGCATGCAGGTAATACTCCTTAATCAACACTCATTAATTGTAAAGAAATTGTTGCAAAAAAACAAAACCTGCGCAGCCGGTTTTTATGAATCAGCCATTCATTCAGCTATTTAATGAAACAGCACCATAATCAAATCTATTTACTTTCTTCCTGTCACAATCTTTACATGTTGCTTTATATACTCATATTGAGCATAATGATTTAATCCTGATTAAGGAGTGTCTATGCAAACTGTACCCGACCATAAGCAATGGCGTGCTTTTGATTATGAAAAACCATCTGTACAGCTAAAAAAATATGCTACAGATGCAGCTACGCATGGTCAGCCTGCTACGTCCGTACTGGAATGTGCATGGGCGAAAATTCCATCGCAACCAACTAAAGAACAGAAGCAGGCTTATTCTGAGCAAATTACTACATTATTGCAGCAGCATCAGGCGGTAATGCTCGCACATTACTATGTTGAACCAGAATTACAGGATTTGGCACTTGCTAGCGGAGGTATGGTGGGCGATTCGCTTGAGATGGCGCGCTTCGGTGCCCGCCATCCGGCACAGACACTGCTGGTAGCCGGAGTGAAATTCATGGGCGAAACAGCGAGCATACTTAGTCCAGAAAAAACCATACTCATGCCGGATATGCAAGCAACTTGTTCTTTAGACCTCGGGTGTCCGGCAGATGAATTCACAGCTTTTTGTAATCAGTATCCGGAACGAACTGTCGTGGTTTATGCCAATACCAGCGCTGAGGTTAAAGCCGGTGCCGATTGGGTTGTTACCTCTTCGATTGCGATTGAAATCGTATCTTTTTTACATGCTCAGGGTAAAAAAATTATCTGGGGGCCGGATAGGCATTTAGGCGAATACATTCAGAATCTGACCGGTGCTGATATGGTGCTGTGGCAGGGCTCCTGTTTGGTACACAATGAATTTAAAGGGCAAGAACTGGCGTTGATGAAAGCCCGTTATCCGCACGCTAAAGTATTGGTACATCCTGAATCGCCGGCAGCGGTAGTGGCTCTGGCAGATGTGGTTGGTTCTACCAGCCAGTTGCTACAGGCAGCAATCAACGATACGGCCGATACTTTCATTGTAGCCACTGATCAAGGCATTCTGCATGAAATGACCAAACAGGCACCAGCAAAAACATTTCTGGCGGCGCCCACTGCCGGTAATGGTGCTACTTGTAAATCGTGTGCTTTCTGCCCATGGATGGCCATGAACGGTCTAGAGTCTTGTATCGATGCGCTAAACCACCAAGAGCAGCATCGCGTACAACTCCCAGCAGCATTAAGCCAACAGGCCAGCTTGTCGATCCGGCGCATGCTTGAGTTCTCATCAGCCTGGCGTGAATTTCAAGCTTTTAGCTCTACATCTAATACTTTAAATATTTTATCCGATCAGTTTATTCCTTGGATCAGACAACATGACCACTTTGCCTCCCTGCTCAACTGCTGAGACAGATGTGCTGATTGTTGGTGCCGGTCTGGCCGGACTGACAGTAGCCTTGTCTTTACCTGAACATTTTCATATTACGGTTGTAGTCAGGCAAGACTTGTCAATATGTGCCAGCACTCTGGCGCAAGGCGGTATAGCCGCTGTAATCGATGAAGCAGACAGTGTGGCTGAACATGTAGCCGACACCCTTATTGCCGGAGCTGGAAGCTGTGATGAAACTCAGACAGCCACCATTTTGAGTGAAGGTGCTAATGCAATTGAATGGTTATGTGCGCATGGGGTGGAATTCACGCGTGAAAATGGGCAATTACATCTAACACGCGAAGGTGGACATGGCAAGCGGCGAATTGTGCACGCAGCCGACCACACAGGACACAGCATCACCGAAACCCTTCAGCAACAGCTTCTGGCTCACCCCAATATACAAGTACTCACCCATACTTTCATAAATGAGGTGATACTGGAAAATACTGTTTGCACTGGCGCCAGTGTCACGATAGCAGACAGTGGTGAAACCATTCTCATTCGAGCTAAACATACGGTATTGGCAAGCGGTGGTCTGGGTCAGTTATTCTCGCTGACAACTAATCCACTTACCGCCACTGGGCATGGCGTCGCTGTATCTGCGCTGGCGGGTTGCAGAACACGACAGCTTGCTTTTGTACAGTTTCACCCCACTGCGCTTGCACTACCAGCTAATCCGTGTTTTCTGATTTCAGAAGCAGTACGTGGAGAAGGCGGCATTTTGCGCAACAGCCAAGGGCAGCGCTTCATGCCTCAATATGATGAGCGCGCCGAATTGGCACCCCGAGATATCGTCGCTCGTGCCATCGCTGCTGAAATAGCCAAATCTGGCCATCATTGTGTCTATTTGGACATTACGCATTTATCTGCTGACTTTATCCGCACACATTTCCCGCAGATTTATCGGCATTGCTTAAAGCAAGGGCTTGATATTACCTGCGAATTCATTCCAGTTGCCCCGGCAGCGCATTATGCCTGTGGCGGTATTATCACCGACACGGCTGGCCGTACCGATGTGCCACAGCTATATGTTATTGGCGAAACCGCCAGTACGGGCTTACACGGAGCCAATCGTCTGGCCAGTAATTCTTTGCTGGAATGTGTCGTTGTTGGGCGGGCGGCCGCCGCCAGTATGGCCGCTTCAGATTCTCATACCCTGACTTGGCCTCAACATCTAAAGAAAGAATCGACCGAGCTATTGTGGCAACAGCCCGTGCAGACATCTGTTTCATTGCCAGATATGCATACATTTAGCCTACAAGCACTGCAAAAACTCATGAGCCGATATTTTGGTATATGCCGACGCACTGAAGACATGCACACATTACACATGCAGTTACAGCAATGGTACCTGCATGCTGTCAGCCAGACAGATAAACTGACTCTGGTTACAGCACTACTGATGGTACAAGACGGTTTAAATCAAACAGAAAATCGTGGTGCACACTTTAATGTTGATATTGCTTAAAATTTATATATGTATTTTACGTTGAGCACATTGTTTTTTGGCGGCTGCAAGCGCCTGATTAAGTATGTCTTCAGTTAACCTACCTATCAAAGACTGTTGAAAACCGCATTCTGGCGCCCGTACCTGCGTGTAAGGTATGCCGCCAATACTATTGCCGAACTGTCTCATCCAAGCTCTGCTGTCCGTGCCGGTGTAGCGATATAGCTGGTAGCTGACTTTTATCTGACGGGTAAAGCGTTGTAAATTAGCCTCAGTGTCTAGTGCCACCCCTGCTACGTTTACCCTGCCTTTACCTGATTTCTGTTGCTGAAGATACCAGCGCGAAAGCATAGGCATTTCACTACGGCAGGAAGCACACCATGACGCCCAGATATTAATCACTTGTACAGTACTATTTGCTGGCAATACTGCGGCCTTACCTTGAGGCCAGCTTTGCAGCTCTGCTGCCTGTACGTGCAATCCGCCAGAAATCAATAAACTTAATACCACTGTTTTTTTCAAAACACGGATGAATTGAAACATAGCCTTTCCTAAATATTACGTTTCACAGCAGTAATTATAAAATATTTTATTTACAATTTCGGCGCCAACGCGGCAAGCTGTTTATTCACCATACTACTTTTAGTTTTAATACCTAAGCCAAGCATGTATTTTTATTCAAATAATTTATTTACACTCACTACTGAAACTTAGTCTGATCTTTAAAATAATTAATAATACTTGTCAAAATTTGAAGTTTCGTCCACACTTCCTATTTAGATTTTCCATTTATTTTGAAGTTCAGGGATAATCATGACAAATACCGTCATACTGTATCATAACCCTAATTGTTCTAAATCCCGTGCCGCCTTGTCTTTACTACAGGTTCGCAATGTCAACACTAAAGTCATTCCCTACCTGACCGAACCATTATCCGAGGCACAGATTCGCGCGCTAAAGCAGAAGCTAGCCATCCATTCTGCAAGGGAGATGATGCGCAGCAAAGATGATTTATATGCACAGCTCAATCTGGTAGAGGCAGATGAAGATACCTTGATTGCTGCTATGGCTGCCCATCCTATTCTCATTGAGCGTCCTATTGCTGTCTTTGGCGATCATGCAGCCATCGGCCGGCCGTTAACCAATATTGAAGCCTTATTAGAGCAATAAATGTCCAATGGCACACGCTTCGGCTTCTGGTATTGTCTGCGTAGTGTGATTACTGCCGGTAGCTTGTTTGTTGCCGCCAATTACGCCATCAGTATGGCGACTGTCTATCAGTTTAGCCATCCGCAGCTGCTCAGTGAAGCCGATGCAGCCATTGTGCTCGGTGCTGCGGCATGGGATAAGCGCCCGTCACCGGTTTTTCGTGAACGTATCAATCATGCCATCAATCTTTATCGCGCGGGAAAAGTAAAAAAAATACTATTCACCGGTGGTAGTCCGCGCAGTGGTTTTATGACTGAAGCAGCGGTAGGTCGTCGTTATGCTATTCGCAATGGTGTAGATGCCAGCGATATCATTTATGAAAATCATTCACGTGACACTTGGCAGAATCTGGTGAATGCTCAGGCACTTGCTGAAGATAATGATATAGACACTTTTATTATTGTTAGCGATCCCTATCACTTGGCGCGAGCCTGTATCATGGCCCGCGACTTAGGATTGGATGTACAGGTTTCTCCCACCCCTACTACCCGTTATACCGCTACCCAGTCCAAACTACGTTTTCTGGCTCAGGAAAGTTATACCCTCATGGTCTACCAGTGGGTCAAGCATCTCGCCCACTTTCCCCAGTTGATTCAGTCATTCCGCAGCAAATTTTCTTCTTTTTCCTAAGCCAACCGGCACTGGCAGAGCAATGAAATAGCTGCTGGCTACAGGATACCCTTACGCGTTTCGTTATTTGCCAATCAGGATATAGCATTATTTTCTGTTGTTTGAATCTTTATTGCTATGTGTAGCAATTGAAACTTTTTATGCCAGCCTGTTTGGACACACTATGAAGCATCTAAGCGGCTGAATGATTCAAGTCCCTTATCGAGTGTGCACAATCAATAGTATGATTATCCCTAAATGCCATTCATCCGGCATCATTTTATAACAGAGGTTAAAATCATGGATCGAAATCAGCAATTATTCGAACAGGCTAAAACCATTATTCCCGGCGGCGTGAATTCACCGGTAAGAGCCTTTGGCAGCGTTGGTGGTATTCCCCGCTTTATTAAAAAGGCGCAGGGTGCCTATGTGTGGGATGAAAATGAAAGCCGCTATATCGATTATGTCGGTTCGTGGGGTCCGGCTATTGTGGGGCATGCACATCCGGAAGTAGTAGAAGCCGTGTGTCACGCAGCAGAAAATGGCCTGTCTTTCGGTGCACCCACCGAAAATGAAATCCGTATTGCCGAAGCAATCCGCCATATTATGCCGAGTATGGAACAAATCCGGCTGGTTAGCTCCGGTACAGAAGCCACCATGAGTGCTATACGGCTGGCTAGAGGTTTTACTAAACGTGACAATATTATCAAGTTTGAAGGCTGCTACCACGGCCATTCTGACAGTTTACTGGTCAAAGCAGGTTCGGGTCTGCTGACTTTCGGCCATCCCAGTTCTGCCGGAGTACCTGAGGATTTTAGCCGCCATACGCTTGTGCTGCCCTACAACGACATTGAAGCATTAGAGCAAACTTTTGCCAGCAAGGGCGACAGCATTGCTTGTGTGATTGTAGAACCGATCGCCGGCAACATGAATATGATACCGGCCACATCAGAATTTGTGCAGGCCATGCGCAGACTCACTGACCAGTATGGCAGCGTATTAATTTACGATGAAGTTATGACCGGTTTTCGTGTCGCACTGGGCGGTGCACAGTCTATTCACGGTATCAAACCTGATTTAACCACCATCGGTAAAATCATCGGAGGCGGCATGCCGGTAGCGGCTTTTGGCGGGCGTGCAGATATTATGTCCTGCGTTTCCCCCTTGGGTCCTGTATATCAGGCTGGCACTTTATCTGGTAATCCAGTATGTGTAGCTGCAGGACTTAAAACGCTGGAAATTATCCAAAGACCAGATTTCTACAACACACTCAGCGCCCGTACTTTAGAACTGAGTAAAGGTTTGGCCGCCATTGCAGAAGAAGCAAATATTCCTTTTACTAGTCGCAGTATAGGTGGGATGTTTGGCTTTTATTTCACTGCCGAGCTTCCGACTTGTTTTAGCGATATGCAGCGGTGCAATCAGGTATTGTTTAAAGAATTTTTCCATGCCATGCTGGCTCGTGGCGTCGCTTTCGCTCCATCTGCTTATGAGTCCTGTTTTGTTTCTGCCGCTCATAACAGCGAAATCATTGCTGACACACTGGGACTGGCTGCTGAATCCATGACTGAAATTGCTCGTACTGTTTAACACAGTTATTTTTTATTTGTTACCGGCGTAACCTTTTTGGATACGCCTTTTTTATTCTGCTGAGAATGTTTGAAACACAACAAATATACGCTGCTTACACAAGTCTATGGTCTCAGTTTTAACCAGAAACTCATTAGCATAACTTTTGAAATTCAAATAATTAATCGTGCTTTTGATATCTCCAATTTTATCTCTGACTTCTCGGAAAAGGTTTTCGCTATTCCGATGTATAAATAGAGTTTAATAATGAGATTTTTGACATTTTATTGCGTAATATGGCAATCGCAGATGATGTTTAATCTGGCTTTTCTACCGTTTTTTTAAAATTTTCTCGGGCATTGACGCTAATTTGCGCTTACATTTGTCAGATAGCAGTTAATAAGCGTCATTTTATTTCATTAAAAACGGCTACTATGCCCGCAAAATACCTAAAAACTTGAAGATTAAAAAGAAAATTAATTTAAACCTGTAGTATATATAATTTATTAACTTATAATTACATTTATTTAACAATAAAATACATTTATCTAAGTCTTGCCTAAGTATTGGCGACCATACTGTTCAGCAACAAGAACCGAGATGGTTATTGTCCTAAACTACTTAAATTGGAGATTTGTCATGAAAAAAATCACTGCTGCTGTTGTAAGCGCTATTTTTGGTTTAACTGCTGCTGCTTCTTTTGCTGCTCCTGCTGCAGCCACCACTACTACTACCACTAACACCACTGCTGCTACAACTACTGTAAAACCAGCTGCTAAAACTGTTAAACCGGTTGCTAAAAAAGCTCAGGTAAAACGCACTCACGCTAAAAAAGCACACGCCAAAAAAGCTGCTGCTAGCACTACTACTACCAAACAAACCACTACTACTACTGAAGCAAACTAATCAGTCTGCGGTTAACGTTTGAACAAAACCGTTTCAGGTATCCTGAAGCGGTTTTTGTTATCATAGGCAGCCTGAAGCCTGAAACAATATCGGCTCAACACTGTCTACGTGGAAAATTGTTAACCCATGCGAATTTTACTTCTTGAAGACGACAAGATGATAGCAGAAGCACTTAGCGATATGCTTCATGTTGCCGGTTTTGCAGTTGATTGCGTGACTGACGGCTTAGCCGCAGAAAACGCCTTACAGCCTAACATCTATGATATCGCTTTACTAGATATCGGTGTACCCAAGCAGGATGGTCTTAGTGTATTGCGCCATCTACGTGCAAAAAACTTTGATTTGCCTGTAATTTTGATTACTGCCCGTGATACAGTGGAAGAACGAATCAACGGTCTTGATAGTGGTGCAGACGACTACGTAATCAAGCCTTTTGCCCCTACGGAGCTACTAGCGCGGATCCGTGCACTTCTGCGCCGACGTAGCGGGCATGCCAGTCCAGTGTTGAGCAATGGCATTATCACCCTGAATCCGGCAACACGGGAAGTAAGTGCCAATGGACAATCTACTCGTTTGTCAGCCAGAGAATATGCCTTACTGTACAGTCTGTTGTTGCAGCCGGGTACAATATTGTCGAGGCAGGAGCTGGAAGAAAAAATCTATGGCTGGAATGAAGAAGTGGAAAGCAACGCCGTAGAAGTAGTTATTCACGGTATTCGCAAAAAACTCGGCAGCAATGTCATTAAAAATGTGCGGGGTCTGGGATGGCTGGTGGATCAACGCGGATAGTTTCATCGCTTCAATGGCGCTTATTATTGGTAATTACTATTGTAGTTACCTTCATTGCCATCATCGGCGATATTCTCGCCTATCAGACTGCTTTTCGCGAAACACAAGACTTGCAGGATGCGCAGCTGGAACAGATTGCCCATTTACTCGACCCACGCAGCTCCATTTTGCGTCGGGACACACAAGAAGATCTTAACTTTCCTGAAAGTGCACGCACGTTGCCCAAACCACGTGTACTGGCACAAACGCTGGATTCGCCTTATCTTAATATACTGATGGGTGATGACAATGCAGTGCAGAACTTGCAACAGTTACAGGATGGCTTTCACAATTTCACTACTGTAGCACGGCACTGGCGTGTATACATCCTTACCCGTGAGCGCGAACGAATCGTTGTCGCTCAGCGCACAGCCTACCGCAATCACATTGCCAAAGACAGCGCCCTGAGCGTGGTATGGCCGTTCTTGATTCTCATGCCCCTACTGTGGCTGTTTACCGCTATCTGGATTAGACGTCTATTTCGTGCTACGCAGGAAATGAGCACCGAACTGACTGCCCGCAATGCCAATGATTTATCGCCTCTGGACACCAAGCATGTACCCACAGAAATCCGTCCGTTTATTATTGCTTTAAACCGACTGTTTAGCCAATTGCAGGCGGCAATAGAGCATGACAAAAAATTCATTAGCCATGCTGCACACGAATTACGCACGCCCATCACTGCACTAACCATTCAGATAGCGCGTTTTGATGATCCAGATTTAACAAAGGACATACAGAATAAGCTTATCGGGCAAATTAGAGCCGGTATTGCACGTACTGAGCAATTACTCACCCAGCTGCTATCCATGGCACGGGCACAGCATCAGCAACAGCAGCACATACAAGCAGCCCATGCCAGCACCGACTTACTCCCTTTATTGCGCGACCTGATTGCAGAAATATTGCCACTGGCAGAACAAAAACAGCAAAATTTAAGTGTAGATATCAATGAAGACATCAAACTACCAATCAGCACCAATGATTTACATACAATTTTAAAAAATATTCTGTGCAATGCCATTAAATACACACCGGCCGGTGGCCACATCAGCATTCATACCCAACAAAATGCAGAAAATGAATTATCTATGTGGATTGAAGACAATGGTCAGGGCATCGCTGAATCAGAAAGAAAACTTGTTTTCGAACCGTTTTACCGCATTCTTGGTAACAATGAAAACGGTAGTGGTCTCGGATTAGCCATCGTAAAAACGCTGTGTGAACAGTGGCATATAAGTATTAGTCTGGCTGATTCCAGCTTGCATAACCATGAAGATAAACCCGGGCTGGCTGTGATTCTACTTTTTAGCATTCCTGACATCCAAATCCAGCCACAATAACGGCCAAATAAAATAGAACTGTAGGAATGGCTGGTTATAATAATTTCCGCCGATTTAATTTACAGAATGTTCCCTGTTTACGGAAGTCTTTTTTCTTTTGGCATAAAAAAACAGAATACTTAGTCTAAGTATTCTGTTTTTAGTATATGCATGTCTGACCCATTGTCAGCAGGTGAAAGAATCCGATTTCAGATTACCAGTGTTTGGTACCGAAAATCTTATCGCCGGCATCACCTAGTCCAGGAATAATGTAGCCATTTTCATCCAGATGATCATCAAGAGCAGCCGCATAGATGGTGACATCGGGATGAGCCTCATTAACGGCTTTCACACCTTCTGGAGCAGCTACCAGCACCAGTGCCTTGATATCCTTACAGCCTTTTTTCTTCAGTAGCTCAATGGTGGCATTCATAGAACCACCAGTAGCCAGCATTGGGTCGATAATCAGAGCCGGACGTTTATCCATCTGGCTGACAAATTTTTCAAAATAAGGTACAGGTTCGAGGGTTTCTTCATCGCGCTGCAAGCCCACCACACTGATTTTAGCAGTTGGAATCAAATCCAATACGCCGTCGAGCATACCCAACCCAGCACGCAGAATTGGCACTACGGTTACCGTTTTACCTTTAATTTGGTAAGCATCTATCTCACCACACCAGCCCTGCATTTTGACAATTTCCACGTCAAAATCACGGCTGGCCTCATATGCCATTAAACGCGCCAGCTCTTTAGTCAGTGTGCGAAAACGATAGGTACTGCAATCCTCTTCACGCATCAGTGACAGTTTGTGCTTTACCAGCGGGTGGTCAATCACATTAATATTCATAGCCTGTTCCAAAAAATAATTGCTATAACACCTGAATGAAATCAGCTAGTTGAAAATCCTCTGAACCAATTCTGGTCAGACAGAGGCCAACAAAGTCTGCAATTCTCCTGCTTCATACATTTCCAGCATAATGTCAGAGCCACCAACAAATTCGCCTTTCACATACAACTGCGGGATGGTCGGCCAGTCGGCATATTCTTTTATACCCTGACGGATTTCTTCATCTTCGAGTACATTCACAGTATAAAAGTCTTTTAAACCAGCTGCCTGCAGAATTTGTACTGCACGGGATGAAAAACCACACTGTGGGAATTGTTTTGTCCCTTTCATAAACAACACTACTGGATGTTCGGTAACAATGTTTTTAATTCTTTCCTGAGTACTCATTTACTTTCCTTGTTTCATTTACTTAATGCGTGTTAGCACAGCGGCAAAAAAGCCGTCTGTATGATGTTCACTGGTTGATAGTTGAAGATAATCACTGTGCATGGAAGACGGCGTATGGCTTTTAAGCAACGTATTCACCGGTTCGATGTGCCAGCCGTTATTGGCCGCCAGAAAATCATTCAACTGTTGCTGGTTTTCTGCCTCAAGAATACTGCATGTGGCATATACTAGCCGGCCGCCGGGACGTACCAACGCTGAAGCTGCTTGTAGTATAGATTGCTGCTGTTGCTGCAATGCAGCAACATTGTCACTGTTCTGGCGATATTTTAAATCAGGATTGCGGCGTACAGTTCCCAGACCTGAGCAGGGTGCATCCACCAGCACACAATCTGCCTTAGCTTTGAGACGGGCAATGCGGGCATCGTGCTCATTATCGATACGCTGTGGATGAATGTTGGTTAATCCAGCGCGCACCATGCGCGGCTTAAGATTAGCCAGCCGTTTTTCTGCCACATCTAAAGCATACAATCGTCCGCTACCGGCCATCATTGCGCCCATAGCCAGTGTTTTACCACCGGCGCCGGCACAAAAATCTACAGCAATCTGTCCGCGTTTTACACCCGTTAGTAATGCCAGCAACTGGCTGCCTTCATCCTGGACTTCCAGTACACCATCCAGAAACAGTGGGTGACGGTTTAAAGCCGGCTTATCGGGAAAACGAATCCCCCAAGGTGAATAGGGGGTGGCTTCTGCACGCAGACCTTCGGCCTGTAGCGCAGCCAGAATCTTATCACGTTTACCTTTCAGGGTATTGACCCGTACATCCAGCGGTGCTGATTGCATGACACTGCGGCCATAAGCAACAATTTGCTCATCATCCCAATCCTGCTGCTGGAGGCATTCAATCATCCATTGCGGCAATTCTGCTGCTGTGGTGAGCGTACTAGCAAATTCAGATTTATGCGCTTTTAGCTCTATCAGCCAATCTTTCTCATCGGTATCACACAAAGTCTCTACCGCATGAACACTGAGGCCTCGGCCTAAAACCAGCGCAGCGAGTGCCGCACGTCGAGGCTTATTATGCGGTTTTGGCAACATCTGCTGGATTTTCTGTAAATGCCGGATGGTGGCGAATACCGTTTCAGCTATTTCTTGCCGATCACGAACACCAAGTTTGCGCTCACGGCGGAAAAAAGATGACAGCACGACATCTGCCGGCTGGCGGAATGTTAACACCTGCGCTAATGCGGAAGTGGTTAAATCAAGTTGTTGTGCATTGATCATAATTGTTTAAATAGCTTTCCCGTTTATCTGGCCAGCCTTCAGCTGCAATGTATATACTTTACCATTGTCCATATAACTGATGCGTACCGGAATATTGTTCAGCTGCGGTGCAAATGCATATTCCACCCGATCATCACCACGACTGATGCTGTACTGGCTAATTTCGATGTGCTGCCCATTAACCATTATTTGAGCGGAGCCCAGATTTTTAACCGCATCCAGCGGGTATACTTTCTTGCCATTGGTTAAATACGTATTTACCGGAAGTTTTCCCTGATTAAAGCCAAGCTGCCATGCCAATGCAAACATATCATACACTGGTCCATTTACTGCTAGATGTCTGCTGGTATCAGATACCCTGCCATAATCCACACTCTGCCCGTTAAACCGTGCCTGAGCGTAGAGTTTACCAAAACGACTGTCTGTATAGGTAAGCGGATTGAGCATTGTCCCGCTTAACGTACCGCTAGAGACAAACTGCATTTGGTAAATCAGCAAGCTGAGATCAGTGCTAATCTGAAACTTCCCACCTTTTTGCTCAAAATCCATATTGACTGACAGACCATTATTGTCAACAAACTGTAATTGTGCCCGCTGCGGCAACTCTCCCGCATGAATTACAGAAGCCAGCATTAAACCAGCCCAAACCAACACTATTTTCGCCCACAATTTCAATTTCATACGCCACGTACACCAATCAATTTTTTAAGCAGACCAAACCATCAGTTATACCAGCTTCCAGTCTGTTTACTCTGTTACCTTGTATTACCAGATTGCCTGCAACAAAATCAGCCACTGCCTGCGGCAAGAGCTGATGTTCAATCCGTAGCACGCGCTGAGCCAGAATTTCAGCTGTATCGCCATCCAGAACAGGGACGACACCCTGTGCAATAATTGGCCCACAATCCAGTTCAGCTGTAACAAAATGAATGGTGCACCCAGCCACGCGGCAACCACTCTCCAATGCCCGCTGATGCGTATGCAGTCCGGGAAAAGCAGGCAGCAAAGAGGGATGGATGTTTATCAGCCGGCCCACATAATGCGTGCAAAATGCCGGCGTTAAGATCCTCATAAAGCCAGCCAAAACCACAAGGTCGGGCTGATACGTATCTATACGCTCCATCAGCGCACTGTCAAATGCGTTTCGGCCTTCATAGTCTCGATGATTTAGGGCTTCTGTTGCCAGACCATGCTCAGCCGCCCATGCCAAACCTGCTGCATCACCCAGATTACTGATGACAGCTACAATTTCCGCCTGTGCAATATTAGATTTTACTAAGGCTTGCATATTGCTGCCACGTCCGGAAATCAGAATCACAACTCTTTTCATCATGTCAGTTTCTCCCTCTTGCTGAAGTTTTATCCCAAAGACACCATTTCCAGCTGCTCCAAACTGCGCCCGAGAAAGCGTTCTCCGATAGTCTGAAAGCGCAAGGGAATATCACTGACATAAAACCTGTATTGCGCGCCGGTATGATCTGGATTGGCCAGCTGATTTTCTTCCAGTGCTAACGCCGTGGCTTCTGCAGTAGTAATGGCTGAATCAACCAATTTTAGTCCCGGCGCCTCCTGTCGAATTAAGGGTTTGAGTAAAGGATAATGCGTACAGCCCAATACTAGTGTATCCACATCTTCAGCCAGTATCGGTTTTAGATATTCGCGTGCAGTCAAGCGAGTGACTTCATGATCTAGCCAGCCCTCTTCCACCAGTGGTACCAATAAGGGACAGGCCTGTGAGAAAACCCGTGTTTGCGGGTTCTGCTTGTGAATCGCCCGTGCATAGGCATTGCTGTTAACTGTTGTACTGGTAGCAATCACGCCGATATGGTTATTGCGCGTGCTATTCAGTGCTGCCTGCGCACCGGCAGCTATCACATCCAGAACCGGCATACTGCCGGCCAACTGCCGGATTCTCTCACGTGCTACTGCCGCTATGGTATTGCAGGCCACCACTAGCGCTTTCACATCATGCTCTAGCAAAAACGAAACAATCTGTTCGGTATAGGCTTCGATGGTGTGTCTGGACTTCACCCCATACGGTACTCGTGCCGTATCCCCGAAATAAATAATATTTTCATTGGGCAGTCTTTCCATTAACGCCCGTACCACTGTCAGGCCGCCCACCCCGGAATCAAATACGCCTATCGGGCGCTGTTTAATTGCTGTCATCAGTCTCTTCATCTGTAGCCTAAACCATTCAGCACACCGTGCCCTGAACCGGTACAGACCCTTTATTAAGGTAATTATAACATTGACCCGCGCTTATACTTACAGCAGAGCTATCATAGGCGTAGTAAAAATTCGGAATCAATTTGGCAAAATCACAAAATTGCTAGACTTTCCTACTTTCACTCTTACAAACTTTATCGCATAATAAACCCGTTTTATTTATCTAAACTCAACATGTCTGCCTCTCACATCCAAGAAACTGTTCTGGCCGATGAAAACGATACCCTACACTTGGGCAGCCGTTTTGCTCAGCATATTAGCCCGCCATTAATCATCTGGCTGGAGGGAGATCTAGGTGCAGGCAAAACCACTTTTACCCGCGGACTGCTCAGTGCACTGGGCCATCAGGGTGCAGTGAAGAGCCCTACATATAATATTGTCGAAACTTATTCCTTCAATCGATTTGATTTGCATCACTTTGACTTATACCGATTTCAATGCCCTGAAGAATGGCTGGATGCAGGACTAGACGAACTAATTACTTCAGACAGCGTTGTTCTGATTGAATGGCCGCAGCTTGGCGGTGATCTGGCTCCGCCAGCAGACATTATTTTAAATATCAGAATAAACGAAAATGGCCGTACCGTACGAATGAGCGCCCTCACGGCCACTGGAAAACACACTCTAAACAAGATTATAGAATAACCATGCCTATTCACATTAGCCGCCGGAAATTATTGATTGCTTCCACCGGTTCGCTTTTAATTAGCCTTACTCCATTTGCCCGTGCCGCTCAGGCCGGTGCCGACATCGTGGCTTCTCGTATCTGGCCGGCCACAGCCTATACCAGAATGACATTGGAATCTACCACACCTATCCAGTTCAAGTATTTTCAGTTGAAAAATCCGGACAGATTGGTCATTGATATTCAAGGTTCCGCCACCAATCAGGTATTACGGGAGCTGAGCAGCAAAGTGATTCCGATGGATCCGTATATCGCAAGTGTCCGTATCGGCCAGTTTAATCCTGAAACCATCCGTATCGTGATGGATTTGAAAACCACCGTTAATCCGCAAGTGTTTTCGCTGGCGCCAGTGGCCAATTTCAAAAATCGTCTGGTCGTGGATTTATATCCTACCGCTACAGTGGCCATGGAGCAGGAAAAAAACGACCCATTAATGGCACTGTTACAAGACTACAGCCACGGCAAGGTCAATAGCGATGGCACAACCCGTCCTCAGGCCACTGCCTCCACACCGCCGGTACAAAAAACACCTGTAATCAAACCGCCGGTGACTAATCAGCCACCACAGCCCGGCAAACCAAACAAGCTTAACCGCCAGCCGGTTATCATGATTGACCCAGGACATGGTGGTGAAGATCCCGGAGCAACCGGCCCATCTGGGCTGCATGAAAAGGATGTGGTACTGGCTATCGGCAGAGAAATAAAAAAAATACTCGATTCATATGGTTATAAAACCTATATGACTCGCAACGAAGATATTTTTATTCCGTTGGGAGTACGCGTAGCCAAAGCACGTAAACTGCAAGCTGATGTGTTTGTCTCCGTTCATGCCGATGCCTTTACCAATCCATCTGCCAAAGGTACAGGGGTTTATGCCCTTAGCCCCAAAGGCGCCACTAGTGCAGCAGCCAAATATCTGGCGCAGACGCAGAATGCGGCCGACTCAATCGGCGGGGTAAATTATTCTACAGACAAAAATGTCAACAATACCTTGTTTGACCTTACCCAGACAGCCACTATTAACGACAGCCTAAAACTAGGCAAGGATGTTTTAAATCAATTAAGCCGAATCAATAATCTTCACAAAGGTAGTGTTGATCAGGCAAATTTTGCCGTCTTAAAAGCACCGGATATACCTTCAATACTGGTTGAAACTGCTTTTATTTCCAATCCAATTGAAGAACGTTTACTATCCAGCAGTGATTTCCGTCAGAAAGTGGCCAGCTCCATTGCCAGCGGCATAAAGGAATACTTATCTACCGCAATATTGGCTCGACGTTAACAAAATTTCTGTGTTGAACCTATACACGTATATTCCACTTGCCACTTAGATAACGCTATTTTTAGCGGGCAGTAATTAGATTTGCATGCTCAAATGCCTCCGCCAAGTGCCTTGACCACATCTACCATGGCACTGCTGGCTTTGCCTTGAGCCAGTGCAAGTGAGTACTGTGCCTCGGCATACTGCCGTTGCGCTTCAAGTACATCTGCCATAGATATATCGCCGGCACTGAAGCGCCGCTGCTGGCTGCGGAAAACTTGCTGCGCCTGCACAGCTGCTTCCGTCCACTGCGACACAGATTTTTGATAATATTGATAATTACTCATCGCAGTTTCAGATTCATTCAACGCTTTCAGCACTGTTTGCTCATAATCCACTGCCGCCATTTTCTGTCTTGCCTGCGCTGCGTGTATTTCTGCTCTGATTTTCCCCCCATCCATAATCCGCCATGAAATAAACGGAAATACTGACCAGCTTTCATTAGATGAGCGGACTAATTTAACTGGTGATAAAGCATCAAAACCACCATTGGCATTAATGGTGAGTTGCGGAAACTGTGCTGCAACCGCCACCCCCACCTCAGCATTGCTGGCTGCTAATTGACGCTCAGCAGCACGGATATCCGGCCGCCTACGCAAAATATCTGCTGGACTACCTGCCGGAATAGCCGGCAAAGAGCGTACTGGAATAGCAGTGTTGACTAGGAATAACTCCTTATTTGGCTGACCACCGGTCAGAATACTCAGCGCTAATGCTTCGGCACGGATGCGGGCTTGTATTTCTGGAATAGCCGCCTGAGCAGACAAAAGGCGTGCATCGATATTCTGAAGTTCTATTTGAGCCAAATCTCCGGCCTGCACTCGCCGCAACACAATTTTACGTGTCCCACGCAGTGCCACCAAAATACTCTCTTGTGCTTGTAATTGAGCCTGCGCACTTCTCATATCAAAATAACTGCGCACAATTTCTGAAGCCACGCTCAGTCTAATGGCATCAGCATCTTCCTGTAGCTGCTCATAGCGTGCCGCATCCGCCGCTACACTATTACGCACACGCCCAAACAAATCAATTTCCCATGTAATAGCGGTGCCAGCATAATTTCGCGTTTGATAGCGCTGATTGGGTAAGTTAACGCTTTCACTGTTGCGACTACGTGTACTGCGTCCCTCTGCATCAGCTGTCGGCCAAAAACCACTGCGCGTACCAGCCAGTATTGCACGCGCTTCTTCGATTTTGAGTACGGCATGGCGGATATCATGATTATTGGCTAGTCCCTCATCTATAAGCCGGTCAAGTAGCGGATCATGAAAATTTTGCCACCATTGATCCAGAGCCTCTGCCGGTTCATTATCTTTTTCAGGCAACGTCCATTGTTTGGGTATCTGAACAGCGGGTGGTTCCTTATACTGCGGTGCACTGATACAGGCACAGAGCAATAAAGTACTAGAAAACAAAATGGATAAGCGCAATCTATTCATGTTAATTTTTTCCGTACTGAAATAATCGCAATGCTCAGTGTTACACAGCCAATCAAGAGCATCGGCCACGCATTATGGAAAATCTCCTTTGCTGGCATATTTTTAAGAAACACACCATGCAGTATGATGAGATAATGTTTAAACGGCATCAGCTCTGCCAGCCATTGCAGCACCTGCGGCATATTTTCCACCGGCGTGGCAAATCCAGACATCATCACCATCGGTATCATGACCCCAAACACCCCTAGAATTGCCTGCTGTTGAGTGGAACAAAAAGCTGATATGGCCAGTCCGATGCCGATAATGGAAACAATGAATACCATCATCGCCATCAGTAACAGCAGCAATGAACCGGTAAACGGAATGCCGAAAATCAACACTGCCGCTAGAATCATCATTAAAGACAACATAATACTGATGATGAAACCAGGGACACATTTAGCAATGATAATTTCAGCCGGTGTACAAGGCGAAACCAGCAGCTGATCAAAGGTACCCAGCTCCCGCTCACGCGCAATCGACAACGCAGCTGTCATCAGCGCAATCACAAATATCAGAATGCCAGATAATGCTGGTACAACAAACCATCGATAATTCAAATTCGGATTAAAGAAATTTCTAGCCGCAATCCGTTCTGTCTTCTGAGCTTGCACGCCCATATTCTGGACAATTCTCTCAATATAGGAATAGGCAATCTGGCCGGCATTGGCACGACGTCCATCTATAATTACCTGCAAACTGGCTGGTTGACCGGCAGCAATATCGCGAGAAAAATCTTCTGGAATAGTAATCGCCAACAGCACCTGTTTTCGGTCTATATCGGCATGCAATGCAGACAAATTGTCTGTCACCAGCACCTTTTTTACAAAACCAGCATGTTCTATGGTTCGCACCAGCTCCTGCGACCAATAACCATTGTCACGGTTATAAACCGATACTGTAACATTGCGCACATCCAGAGTAATCGCGAAAGAAAAAATCATTAACTGCATAATCGGCGGCACAATCAGAATAAATCGCGCCCTTTTGTCACGCAGCAAGCACAGAATTTCCTTGATAATCTGCGCGCGCAGCTGAAGCGAAAACAGCATCCTTATCCCTCCAGACTTTTATGACATTTTGCTCGTGCCAGAACAAACAACAGTGCCCCGATTAATAGCATGGCTAGCATATCGGTCAATAAGAGCGACCAAACATTGCCTACCAGAAAAACCGTTTGCAGCGCCTCAACAAAATAACGCGTTGGAATAATATGAGTGATCAACCGGATCGGCCATGGCATACTGTCTATTTCAAATAGAAAACCGGACAACATAAACGCCGGCAAAAAACCCGTGAAAGCAGCCAACTGCGCGGCAATAAACTGATTTTTAGCTAATATCGATATCACCAGCCCCTGTCCCAGAGCCGGAATCAAAAATACTGCAGCCAGCATCATTAGCACCAGCCAACTACCCCTGAGCGGCACATCGAAAGCAAATACGGCCATTAGCGCCGAACCAAGCGTTGCCAGCATACCCAGCACAAAATAAGGCAACAATTTGCCCAGCAGTATTTCCGTAATCGTAGCGGGGGTAGATAGCAAGCCTTCCATCGTCCCGCGCTCCCACTCTCTGGCCACCACCAGCGCCGTCAAAAGCGTACCAATCATAGTCATAATAATGGCTATAGAACCCGGAATCAGTGAACGCCGGCTTTCCAGTTCTGCATTAAACCAGAAACGAGGCTGGACTGATACCGGTGAAACAGTACTCTGACCATGCTGAGCTAACCACAGCGAAGCAATCCCTTGCGCATAGGCTGTAACAAAATTTGCGGTATTAGGTTGTGACCCATCCGCAATCACCTGAATCAGCAGATCATTATTACGGATATGTAAACGAGTTTCTACGTCAGCAGGAATCACAACATAACCTCGAATTTTACTGGCTATGATTGCTGCTTTTGCCTCCTGAGTATGACGCATAGGCAAAACAGTAAAGTAACGTGAACCAGAAAAAGCTGCTGCCAGCGATTGTGCCGTCGGCGTATCTGAGCTTAGTACCACACCTACCGGCACTTTACGCACATCCAGCGAAACAGCAAAAGCAAACAGCAGCAACAAAATAACCGGCAATACAAAAGCGACGAATATTGCCGAAGGGTCGCGTACAATTTGTAGGCTTTCTTTATAAATAAGTGCACCAAGACGGTTCTTAACAGCACTTTTCCCCTGCTTCATACGGCCTCCGTACAGCCATTACGTTCAGCAGAGTTTGCACAATCCGCCGCATCAATCAATCGGATAAATGCCTGCTCCATCGTTGGTTCTTCTCCTGCACTTGTACGTACCTTTTCTTTCAACCGGTCGGGTGTATCCAAAGCAATCAACCGTCCCTGATACATCAGAGCCACACGGTCACAATATTCTGCCTCATCCATAAAATGCGTCGTTACCATCACCGTCATCCCTTTCTGCACCATTCCGTTAATATGAATCCAGAATTCCCGACGCGTAATTGGATCTACACCAGAAGTGGGCTCATCCAGAAATAAAACCGGCGGACGATGCATCAGCGCACAAGCCAATGCCAGCCGCTGTTTGAAACCTAAAGGCAACTCATCAGGTGAATGTCTGAGATAAGGTGTCAGCTGAAAAATCTGAATCATCTCCTCAATGCGCTGCTGCTTGGTGCCCCCACTTAAACCATACATACCAGCAAATAAATTCAGGTTTTGCTCCACATTCAGCAAGCCATAAAGTGAAAACTTCTGCGCCATATAGCCCAGTTGCAACTTGGCTTTTTTAGTAGCATGGCGCAAATCCAGTCCGGCCACATGCGCCTGTCCACTGCTCGGACGCAACAAACCACACAACATTTTAAACGTGGTGGATTTACCTGCTCCATTGGGACCAAGCAACCCGAAAATCTCACCTTGTTTTACCTGAAAGCTGGAATCATCTGTGGCTATAAAATCCCCAAATTTTTTTGTTAGATGAATACATTCCACAGCGGCCGCGGGTAAATTAGGAAAAGAAGACATCTTTGCCGCCAGTGCCGACGTCCCTTTCGGACCTCCACCAAGTAAATCAATAAACGCATCTTCAAATCGGGGTGCCAACGGACGGATCGCGCCCCCTGTTTCCACAGCCAGCGCCTCAATTTCTCTCGCATCATGACCGTGTCTGAGAACCAGTCGTAAAGAAGCCCCCTGAATTGTGCCATCACAGACACTATCCAAATTCAAAGCCCTACTCAAAAGAGACCGCCGGTTTTCACTAAAACCATTTAATCCAAAACTTCTCCCTTGTAGTCTGGCCGTCAAGTCTGATGGTCTACCATCAAATACCAGTTTGCCTTCATTTAGCAGCAGTACCGAATCACACTTCTCCGCCTCATCCAAATAGGCTGTTGCCCATACCACAGCGACCCCGTCACCAGTCAGCTTTGCCACCATCTGCCACAAATCCTGCCGGCTTAAGGGGTCTACACCAACACCAGGTTCGTCCAGCAATAAAATATCAGGGGCAGCCATCATCGCACAGGCCAATCCCAGCTTCTGTTTCATCCCACCGGAAAGCTGTCCTGCAAGACGCTGCGAAAAAGGTTCCAAACGAGTAAATGCCAGCAGCTTATTGAACGTTTGCTGACTTTCCTGCGCATTCAGACCGCGCAATCTGGCATAAAGCTTCATGTTTTCCAGTACAGACAAATCCTCATACAAACCAAAACGCTGCGGCATATAACCCACATTAAAAGCAATTTTGTCCGCATCCTGAACTGTATCCAGCCCAACAATATTAATATGCCCACTTGCAGGTGCCAGCAAACCAGTCATCAGCCGCATTAGCGTGGTTTTTCCTGCGCCATCTGGTCCAACCAGTCCTGTGAGCCGGCCGGGATAAATAGCCGCACTAACATCATGCAGTGCCCTGATCTCACCAAAACATCGCGAAACCTTATCCAGCACCACCGCAGGCCTCTGCGCCATTTCAGACTCCCTTATCGCTCAGCCGAATCGTCACCGGCATACCCTGTTTCAACGCATCATCATCATTCAATACAGTAATTCTGAGCCGGTAAACCAAATCAGTACGCAAATCCGTGGTTTCAACAGATTTAGGCGTAAATTCTGCACGCGGTGAAATAAAACCAATCTGGCCGGAATAAACTTTAGCTGAAGAATCCGTGTAAATAAAAACACGCGTCCCTTGTGCAATTTTGCCCAAAGCGGGTTCATCAACATAAGCACGAACATATACCGGCTTGCGCAGCGACAGCGTATACACCGCATCCTGCGTACTTAGCATACTGCCCGGTTCCCGCACTCGGCTCATCACCACAGCATTATCTGGTGCCCGTAGCACCGTATCATTTAAAGCAGTACGCGCCTGTGCCAAACCTGCTTGCGCACCCCGCAACTGCGCCCTCGCTGCCGCAATTTCTTCAATTCTCGCACCTGATTTTTGCAGCGATAAAGTCTGCTGTGCCGAAGCCAGTGAAGCCACCGCTACATCTCGATCCCGACGTGCCTGTTCAAGCGTTTTTTCACTTGCATCGCCTGCTTTGACTAATTGCTGCTGACGCTTTAAATCCGCTTCGCTCTGCTGCAACACCGCCTGTGCTTTTGTTACTGCAGCAGCTGCTACTTTTATATCCTGCTGCCTGTTTCCGGCTTCAAGTTTTTGCAGCTCTGCCTGTGCTTTTGCCACTTCAGCCTCAGCCTGTGTTAATGCATGACGATAAGGCATTTCATCCAGCAATGCCAATATTTGCCCTTTTTTAACCTTATCACCCTCCTTCACTTTTACAGACAACAGTCGGCCTGACTGACGAAAACCCATATCAACTTCGCGGATATCAACATTCCCATAAAGCGTCAGCGGCTGTCTGGCTGCCTGATAAAAATGCCATCCTGAGTACAACGCAATTAAAGCAATAACGACAACCACACCAGTCAATATCCGTTTTCTGCTAATCATGCTCCCTCTCCCTCAGGCAAAGACCACCGCGATGATATTGCGATGCACAACTGGCAATATTTTCTGCAATTCTTCTTCACCAATTGTTGTCCAGTTCATTCGTCTCAAAATACCAGTACGAACCACCCGCCAGACAGCTAGCAACCCAAAAACACTGAAAGTGATCATCGCAGCCTCCTCTTCATCAGTATTACGCAAAACTTTTATCAATCTAATAATTTGCGTCAGCATGGGCCTGATAAAGGTTGAAAACACATATTCAAAAGCAGCTGTAGGCTCCTGCTGTTCACGCATAATCAATTGCGCCCACTCTTTGGTTTTATCACTGGTCAGCAGTTTTAAAAATGTATTTGCCATCTCCAGCAACAAGGGCAAAAGAATTTCCTTTCTTCCATTCTTATCCAATGTCGACCAATCATATTTCTCGAGACAAAGGCGAATCTTGTCTTCTACTGGCGATATTTCACTCTTTAACTGTGTCGTAATTTTTTCAAAAGCCGCTAAATACAGCCCCTGTTTCCCTTTGAAATAGTAGTTAATCAGTGCCAAATTCACATTGGCAGCATGAGCAAGCTCCCGTGTACTAGCCGCATGAAAGCCATCACGGGCAAATACTTTAATAGCAGCATCAATCAACACTCGGCGTGTTAAATCACCTCGCTCCGCTTCTTTAAACTCATTCATAAAAATGTTCACAGAATTTATCAAAGTAATATTTTTAATTAAACGACTGATTAAGTCAATCGTTTAATTAAAATTTTAAAATAAAATTAAAAAAAGAATCAGAACATAAAGCATAATAGCGCAAACTTTTAAGTTTTCAGGTATATTAATTTAAAATGCGCCGAGAGTTCCCAGCGCATTTTTCGAATCTTAATTAATAGTTTTTCTTCGCTTCATCCCAGAGCACAAAAATCTGCTTGTTGCTGATATTTAACGTTTGCGTAAGAAAATCCCACATATCATCATTCATCAGCGTAAAACTTTGAGCTTCCGATATCTCATTTCTTACCTTGATTAAATGGTCTCCGACTAGCTCACACTCAGCAATATCCAGCAATTCCTTTTTATTTTTACTGAATTGCAATTCGATCGCAGTCAAAAACTGGCTGCGGGTGATTATTCCTGCTTTTTCCTTTTTATCTTGCAGACGTAATTCATCTGCATTATCCACATCCACCCATGCACCGGCCTCTTCTGACCATTCAGTAAAAGGCGCTGGAGCAAAAGTAGTTACATCATCAGGTAATTTACCAACCGCAACAATAATTTGTTTTTCACCCGTATTCTTAGAATACACTGTTTCACCGCGATGGTCTTCTATATATTCCCATTGTCCATTATTCCATTGCGGAATAAAACCTTTTTTTTGTTCGGGCTCATCAGTCTGAATACACAAGCGTGGGATTAAATAATGGCCCCCTCCCTCAAGAGGGTCTAAATCAGCGCTGGTTATTCCCCTAAAAAAATTGTTTTCATCAAGCTGACAAACAGGAATTTCTAAAGGATAATTTTTCATAACATCGATCCTTAAATTTTGATACAGGCCAATAACGCAATGTTACGAGGTCGAGCCTCATTACCTCCGCTCACATCGGTGGCAAAATCATGGGTGTGATTGCCGTTGACATCAGTGACAAAATAATGGCTGTGAATACCGGAATTATTAGTAGATCCCCATCTTTCGATATTGCCGCCGTTTGATTCAAAATTAGACCCAGCACCATTAGTGCTAATTGGAACCCCATGATTGTGATCGCCATTGTTATGAGTCCAACCGGTATGGTTGTGGGCTCCAGATTCCCACGTTCTGCCATTGTGCATGTGGCTAAGATTTTGACTATCTTGCCATGAACCAAACTTCCGGCCCCCATCAACATTGCGTCCATCGTCCCATGAACGAATAAACTCAGCACGTAAATCTGGTAAATTAAATGTTGTATTTCCATCGCCAGATCCGTACATCGTACCTATTGCGGCAAAAAGATTTGAATATGTTGTCCGCGACAAGGCCGCCCCATTTGCTTTTAACCAGCCGGTAGGAGCCATGCTCTGGGAAAAATACATGATTGCGCCAGAAGGTGTCGTGTTTATATCCTTTGAACCATCAAAAGGGACGCCATTAATCAATCGTGCAGTTTTTAGTCTAGTAGCTGAATCTGCATTCCCTGTAGTATCCTGATTACCTGCTATATTAACACCGGGTAAATCAATATCACTTTTGGCATTAAATGTCACACCACCGATTTTTCGTGCAGCAATCAGTTCTGCATAAAGTGCAGTTTTAGCTACCCCATCTTTATCCAGTTTGCAATCAAACAATGCTTTACCTTGCCGTGCTGATAAAGCCGCTAAAGCATCATCCGAATCTAAACTATCTATAATCCGAGTTATGCCGGCAACCTTATCTGTGGCACTTGCAGGAACATTGGCTGCTATCAATTTCTTGATAGCAGCAGTGACTTGACTCTGATTTGCCTTTTCTGGCTTGATGCCGGCTGCGGTCAGGATGGCGATTAGTTCAGCCTGTACCTGATTCAGCCAGCTGGCAGGTAGAACTGTACCTAGTTCGCTAATACCATCGCCATCGTGAAAAAAGCCGTCTTGTGTATCTATTGGATACATATTTATTTATCCTTATATGTAAAACGTATATTAGTGAATGCCGGTTTTAAATCTTTTAAAACACTTTCAATTACGACATCACCATATGCTGTTAATCTGTCACCGGCAGTAGACATACCTGCACGGAATCGAGTTGCACGACTGTCTGCATTTTTGATATTTACCCACCATACCCACATAATGTCTTCACGTGCCAGCCTGTGGCCTACTCGGCTGATACCGACGCGGAAAGGTTGCGGTTCTGTTATGGTAATGTCGTATCCAATGGATGCAGCCATCTGCATGAAATAGGGAATACTCAAGCCGCCTGTTTCATTGATTTTCGTGATGACAGCCTGTATTCTCTGCTGACCATTCTTACCTGTAGGATCTAGATTGAGCACTTCCTCCCAGCGTAAGATGTAGTTGCCCGATGTACGCGGGTCGATAACGCCAAGCTTGCGGTGTGCAGCATTCTGGACTTCATCCAGACAGGCACCATCAACGGCGGCTGCATTTCTTATTGTGGTGGCGGTACGGTTGTAAGCGACTGGGGGTAGTAATCCTAATAGGGTATCTTTGTAGTTCATAGCAAGCCCACATCAACCTCACCAAGCATAAACCACTCTATTTTTTTGTTTGTTTCAGCCACCAGATTACCCTTAGGCAAAGTCATTTTTCGGTCTGTCACGCTTGCCACATCACTGATTACAGCTTCCAGCTGAGAGGCAATCACACTATCCCCGGGTTTTAATGCGCTGAAATGTTCTTGTAGTGCTTGTTTAATATCGTTAGCAGCTTTATCAAAAGTCCCCCCGGACAGGCTTACCTTAACTTCTATGTCTACCTTGGTTACATCAGGCTTGACTACCATACTGTTTTTAGCGGTAACAGGGCGCACAGAATCAATATAATTTTGTACTTTGCTAACTATGTCATCACTGGGTACATTATCACCACTGGTAATAACCACATCGACGGTACCTAATCCGCGGCGTAAGGGATAAACATAAGCACTGGTCACCCCATCCACACTCAAAGCCCAAGCTTTATAATCATATTGATTACCCCCTGCCGGTGGACGACGCAATAAATCAAGCAAACGATTTAATAAAGAATTGTCACTTTCAACATCAGTACCACCAGTCACATCAAGGTTTACCAGATCACTGGATACACCCACAGGAGCAGCCATAAACTGTGCTGTCTTATTATGTTGATTTGATATGACACCAGGCTCAAGCGACCTTATGCTCAAAACAACAGTACCATCCTCTTTAATGTAAGCTTTTTCCAAAACCGTATATAAACGTTCTCCACATTTAATTTGCAAATCAGCATCAATTGATGCTTGCGGAATACCATGTGCGATAACAGTACCACTGGCCGAAGTCGCATTTTTACGGCGTATGCCACGCAGATTACAATGTCTTTCCAGATAATCTGTATCTGCTGTATCTGGAAAAAACTGTTTTAATATCCATGCTTGATGGGCATACTGACCAGTGGCACAACTGGCCAAACTACTAGCACGTATATAATTATCACTATCTGAAGAAACATCTGTTTCTGGATTTAATGAAACCATATCACGCAAAATAGCCTGACGGATCTCTTCAAAGGTAGGAATATTATGCATATTTAAAATCCATTTAATTATTCTTTCAGATTACTTTAACCGGACATTCAAATATAAATTTTTCTCCTGTCATCTCCGTTACCTGTATATTCAAATGAAGCTGGCCATTATGTGTCTGCAAAGTTGTCACAGAAATATCTGTTGCACGTCCATCATCAATAATGGGCTGTAATGCTTGCTGTGCATACTGTTGAGCAAGTAAGCTAACAGATTGCACATCTTTCTCACGCTCCAATGTATAAAGCAACGAACCCAATTTTTTATCTCCCCAATAGCTGCCCAGCGGTGTCATTAGACGCAGATAAACAGCGTTTTGCAGATTATTGATTGTTTGTCCGCTGTAATCACCATTTCGGGTATTAATTTCTCTGTCCATAAATCATTCCATTTATATATTTTTATAATTTACTTGTGTTACAGCATTAAAATAAAGCTGAACAGCTTTAGCAGATTTCAGACAGGTTTGCCTACACTTACAGTATGATCATGTTCAGTCAGACTGATACCATCGGCTTTAACATCACCTACCGTAGTAAAGCTGCCTTCAGTTTGAACAACATTGCCAGAAAAGGTTGCACCCTGCCCCCCTTTAATTTCCAATCCGCCATTTCCATTAATCTGACCCGCAGCAGTAATTTCCTGAGAACAACTAACATTACAAGCAGTAATATCCACACCAGCCTGAGCATCAATACTAATCCCGGCAGCTGCTTCAATTTTCACACCAGCTGGAGCCTTAATATTCAAAGTCTCACAGTCAATTTCTATCAATCTGCCATTTTTTAATGTAATAGATGCGCCAGACTGGTTATAAACAGCCACCTCACCAGAAGCCAAAGCTTTTATACGATATGCCCCATGCTCAGTTCCAATAATAATGCCATGGGTGGTTTGTCCGCTTAGCGGTAAAATAATAGCTTCAGAACCAACCGGCGGATTACTGGTAAAACCGAATTGCTGCATATGCTCCACATCCTGTAACAACTCATCAGCTAGAGCAGAAATTTGTGCAGATTGAATCGGCTCAGTAGCATTGACACGTGTCAACCTGCCTCGAAAAGCCTGCCGCACAGAACTAGTTGTATTAGAAATGGTTGTCCGGGTTTTATTAACTAATTTTGCAACATAACTCATTTAATACACCCATTATTGTTATAAATTTATTTCAACGCATTACTAACGTTTCAATTGATTAACTTGCCGGTTAGTCACCCCTTTACGTTTACCTTTGCGCGAACGTGCAGCAGCAGACTTTTTCACATAAGCATCCGGAGTCCAAATTCCATCTTCTTTTAAGCGAAGTTCTGTCATCGTTCCTCCGCTGCGGCTAAGAGAAAACCGCCGTCCCATGATAAAAAAAATCGCATCTATCTGTTGATCTTCATCGATAACATGCACCCTTTGCCCGGGTTTCCATAAAACACCATTTTGGGTTTTATGATCAGCAACAGTAACAGTTAAGGTAAAACCTTCAAGGCGCCAGTCAGAAAGCATTTTCTTAGCCTGAACTTTGAGCTGTTCCAGATTTTCAGCATCACCAATGACAACCGTTTTAGGTTTATATAACGTCATGGTTTCATCTTTATATACCCATTTCAGATCATGCTTAGATGAGTTGGCATAGCGTGTATGGCTTTGTCCAAGAAACGTTACTTCCGAATAGCGATTTTCCGTACTGTACTCAATTTCAATACTTTGAATATTACGCCGATTGTCATTTTTACTATGACACAATGAAGCTACAGGCTGACTAGCATAATCGGCTCCTCCAACTACAAGCGTACCATCGGGTTCAAGCCAGACATGCAACCCAGCTTTATAGGCAATTTTGCTCAGTGCCTGCCAAGCCGTTTCCCCCGGCTCTATGTCAATTTTGTCCAATACCGGATTCTTTTCCGCCTTTAAAACCACATTTTTAATCTGCGGCCATGGTTGGACAATTTTTTGTGCAGCACTTAATACATTCATTCCTTTGACATTAATTTGTGCCACACTGCAATCAACCAGTAATCCTGCAAGGTCGCGGCCATTAAAAGCAATACTGTGATTATTTTTATCTATCACTTCATTCTGATGGCCAATAATACCTGTCATGACCAGCTGCTGATTAATCAACACCTCACATTGCAAAGAACTATAATCCGCTAATAAACCCTGATTTTGTGACACATTAGTTACAAAACTGAACGCATCTGCAGGAATTAGAAAATCACTGTCAATATCATAACTAAGCCAATCTTTATGTTCTTTACCACCAACCCGTACCACCACTTCATTACCATAAGGGTAAGGTACCAGATCACTTTCATTTAACATAATAATTAATCCAGTCATTACGCTTGATAAAAGAAGGGTGGCATAAATGAGGATTGAGACGCATCAACTCACTAGCTCGGTTTAAATCTTGGTAAAGTAAATAAGCCAATTGATGAATCGTTCCACTTATTTCGGCTTTACGTGTACGCATAGGTGGCTTTTGATTAATGACAGACAAAATATAATCATTAAACTGAGCAGCTATATTGGCCAGCATCTGTATTAAAATAGTCGTCTGCGTATAAAAAGCAGCAGCATTAATACTTTTAATACTTTCAGCATAATCATAAGTTCCACGTAAACTATTAATTAAACCTTGAATACGTAGCCGTAAATTATTATTAATAAGCTGCAACTCATTAGCCGTAACATGATCACTATTTATTTCAATGATATTAACTGTAATTTGAACCAAATAAACAGTACTTAGAAATTGTAGAATCTGAGCAACCGGTTTCATCTGAATATCCGCAATTCTCTGTACATGATTAATTGCTGCTTCCTGAGATTCCTGCGCATTCTGATTATGAAGAATATTTTCTGGCAATTGGTTCAAAATATCTACACGATTACTTATCGAATCAAAAGCCTGTCTGCTGCTTAAACTACCTGTGCCAAAATTACTTTCGTTATTCAAACCAGAACACACCATGCTGGCCATAGTATCAATTAGCCCCCTGACATCCTGATTAAAAGTAATTGAAGAATAATTTTTAGAAGTCTGATAGAGCAAAGGATCAAGATCAAAAAAACGTCTCACACTCCCTGCTAGCCCACATAAAGCAGCAAACACACCATTACTACTCCCCCAAATAGAGGAAACCCCCTCACGTACCGTTAACAATACGTTGCTATATGCCAATAACTGCTGCGTAAACTGATCAAGAGAATTCTGAATCTGTTCTAATTTGACCAACCATTGATTTTCAAATAAAAACAGCGGTGCTGACTCTTTGGCTTCAAAAAACGTTATATCCAGTGCAACATAATTAACTGCTTCAGCCTCAGTACGAAAAGACCAGCTGGCAGCAATCATATTGGGCAACAAACCCAAAACCGGATGAACCAGCGTACCAGCACCAGGTTCTTCAAGCACAGTAAGAAGCTTGATCAACTGCGAATCAAAACTTGAACCAAAGTAAACAGCTGCAATCTGACATTGCCGCCCCTGTGCACCCAAGTCTTCAATATCAGAGCCATTGGCGAAAGGTCGGCCATGTCTTACCAGCGATTTTTCATTTTTATCATTAATAGAAATGACATCAAAAGCAATATTTTTATAACTGGCTTTTTGCAGATTATTTTTCCACATGGTCATTATTGTGCTCCCCCTCGGTTATACATTTCCACTTGATTACGTGAAACTATATTACTGATTACTCTCCCATCCAGCGTCAAAGATACATTATTCTGTATAACCTGTTGCTGACTCGAAAGTATGGTAGCTATTTTGTCTAAACGTATACCCAGTTCCAGTACAATAGACTGGAAAGCATTTTGAAATTGCTCATTCTGCTGTACCAACACAGATTGCCCAGCAGGCAACTGATTTTCATCAGCATGCATATTGGCAGGTATATTTTTATACGACATCATCATCGCTGTGGATGTCATCATATAATTGCCATTCAGCATCTGCTCCCTATCACTAGTCAATTTTAATTGGCTAGACAAAGTAGGATTGACGCCATAAGCATCATGCCAATCCGAAGACACCCTCTGTCCACTGAATGTATTTGCTACTGTATGAATATTTTCATTTTCGTTGGTTTGGGTAACCTTATCGCCTATTTTATCGCCCAACATACTGCCGCCGATGCCACCAATCAAACCACCAACTAGCCCACCTAGAACAGTACCCACACCTGGAAATATAAATGTGCCGATTGCCGCACCAATCTCTCCACCTGCCCATGCACCAGCCATACTTCCCGTTGTTGAGGATGCATTTTTTATTTGAGCGGTCTTTTTCTGTTCAGCAGTTAAACTGTCATCATTTGCAATTGCAATTCCATTAGCTACACCACCAATAGCAGATAAAGCTAAATTACCCCGGCCCATCACTTTACCAGCCATTTTTGCCGGAAATTTTCTGGATTTCAAAGTTGTCTTAGAAGATGATGGCGTTTTACTACCTTTGTTTTTACTGTTTTTATTTCTTTTTTTATCAAAATCGTCACCACCATCAATCTCGATATCATTTTTCTGTCCAGATCCAGATAGTGAACCCAACGTTTGCAATGCAGTAGCAGCACTGCCTGCTGCTGCAGCTAAAGCAGTTACCGCTAAAGTCAGTACCGGAAACTCCGCTGACAATTCAGTTAATTTAGTTTGAAAGCCAACAAGTGGTTCTACAGCCTCACTTCTACCCAATGTTGTCAGCGCATGATTTTTTTCTTGCTGAAATTCTGGATTAGCAGCTAAAACAGCTGCATGTCTATCTGATGAACTTTCACCAGATTGCGTAAATAATTTTGTTTGCGGTTGTAACAGATTCTGGTTACTTAAATTAGCATGAACAGCATCTTTCGCCTCTTCTGGTATAAATGATAGAAGCTTATCTTGTCTGGCCTGCATCAGCTGACTGGAATACAAATCACCAGAGTCAGCTTTTTGCTTTAAATTCTGATAATTTTTATCTTTTGCTAAGATTTCAGTACAAACCTTAAGCAAAGATTGAACATCATTTAGGCCTTGCTTGCCACCCTCTTCTCTTATTTTATTCCAGTCTAAATGTCTGTTTGGTGAATTAGGATCTTTAACACGACTCAGTTTCTCTGTAAGACTAGGATCAGCCAGAGCCCCAAGCAAAGCCTTAACACTCTTACCAGCATCCTCATTCGAATCAGAATGGGTAGAAGTAGCTTGTAAACTAGAAATCAAATAATCAATACCACGAATATCTGTTAACCCAGCTTTTTTTCCAGATGATAGTAATTCTGGTAGCTCACCACTAAGCTCAGCTATCGAAAACTTACCCTGCTTAGTTGAATCAATAATATGATCAGAAACCTGATGATAATCTTGATTTTTTAAACCATAATCTGCAAAAGATTTAAACAGTTTAGCCGTATTTTCATGATCATATTTACCCACTTCAGTGGATGAATTTATCATACTACGATGGGCATAAGGAATAGAGGCTTTAACTTGATCAAGAGTCATGTTTTGTTGCAACATATCATTGATCAAATCTAGAGCAGCTTGTGAAGTCCCACCATTTGAGGCAACCAGTCCTTTCACCAAAGACTGAATTTCTTTCACACCCTCAGTTTTAATCCATTCAGTTGATTTACTTTTATCGGATACATAAGCTTTAGCAGCAGTTTGTAACACACCCGAACGTAATTTTTTTTCATCATCAATTGATGGACTAACAGCATCATATACAGCTTTGCCACCTTTAATAATAGCGCTACCTGCAGACTTAGCTGTATTCCATCCGGAATTTTTTGAAACCCCCGAATTTTTCTGAATTTTAGAGCTTTTTTCTAACTCTTTATTTAATTCGCGAATACTATTGCGTGATGCCTTACTAGCATTCTGAATCTGTTTTTGCGCAGCACTGGCTGTGGCCGCAAAATTTTTATAAGCATTCCCACTTTTGATGATTTCACGCTGAATCTGCTGCTCAGCACGCAACTCCTTGCGTAAACGTACTTCAGCTGTTCGTTGCTGTTCTCTCTGAATTTGCTGAATAATGCGAACTTGTGATTTACCCGCCTTTTCACTTTCCCGAATAGCAACTGCTGCCGTTCGTTTTATCTGCTGTTCAAGCTTTTTAACTTCTTCTGTCATTTTCACGATAGAAGCCTGCTGTTTTGCCAACGAATCCTGATTGGAAGACATATCAATACTCTCTCTTAATTATAGTTATATTAATTCCAAATGATTAAATGAATTGAAAGAAATGAATAGACTTCAGCAGCATCAATGCATAATCCCAGCCACAAGACAGGGATTATGCATTTAATCAGGCTAATTAGCGGCCAAACTTTCTTTAACCGGCTGAAAATGTTTTGGTTTTCTCTGACGTAAAGAAATAATTACATTATCATCATCATTTTTGATGCCCATACTTTCCAGCACCGTCTCAATCCACACTGATACTTCTGAATGACACATCCTGCTTACCATTTCAGGAGTAATCAATGATTTGGCCAGTAATATACATGCCTGTCTATAATTTTTATGCGCTACTTCAAAGCTTCGTTGCTCTCGGTTTTTTCGGATGCCGCTGGGTCTGACCGGCCAGCGGCAATCGATTTTGACCGAAGTGATTCCATACTTGTTAAAATTGACTGATAATCTTCAGATGCCAGATTATTAAAAAGAAATTCAACACTTAGATTTTCTGGTTCTATACCTGGCACATGCAACTGTTGCGCCCAATAAGCCAGAGTAGTAATAATCGCTTTTTCTGCATCTGGAACATCAGTGATTAAACCAGTATCCTCCAATAATTCCAGTGCCTTAAGTTCATCGGCCAAAGTCAATGGCTTAACAGTATAATCAAAATACATCTGCTGATTGTATTCCAGACCATAAACCAGTTTTCCAGTCTCTTTTAACATTATTCAATCACTTTATCCAATGCAAACATTTCAATATCACGACGTGCTTCATTTTCTACACTGTATTCTTCCGAGCATTTTGTACTGGTACAGCCAATATAACTAATGCGAGCTTCATCAGCATTACGCGGATAAATAGTAATTTTGGCGTTAGTAATATTGTCCCAATCAATGCCACTTTCATCCAAAGGAATAGCCGCACTAACACTCATGGTATATTCAGTCACACCATCCGCATAACCACGAACCTTACCGGATTTATTCATGGTTTTTACCACCTTACGTCCGGTAGTTACTTCTGGCTTAAAGCTAATAATTTCCACTTCACGGCCGTTTACTTCCATAATTACCGCACCTGCATATTTAGCACCTGTTTTATTTGCCATATAATTTCCTTTATATTTAATAAGGTGTTAATGAAAAATTAACACCTTTAATAATTAATTTATAAATACAGATCCACGCGTGCAGCCAATACATGCAATCCATTAACTACATCAGCCGGTATCACTGCATCCAAACGATTTGGATCGCTGGGATTACGCTGTACAATCAATTTTTCTTTATTTTCCATTACCTGTTCCAGAATTTCTGCGCTTTCACATTGATTTAAAACATCCAGAATTTCGGAACGGACTTTTAAAGGTGTACGTTCAGACAGTTTTTCTCGTGGAAAACGTAAAGCTATGCGTTGATTAATCGCATCTCGAACATAATCAAGAGTACGGATAGTAGTAATATCCAACAATGCCGGATCATCAGTACCAGTTGCATTTTTTACATATGTTGAGACTGCTCGCATAATCTGTACGCGGTTAGATACAATATGCAACGGTGAAAGACCATTGTATAAAGCACTATTAAACTCAGCAAATAAAGGCCAGCTGGCATCAGACGTAATACTTAGACCTTTTATTTCAAGAGTATTTAATGGGCGGGCGGGATCAGTTTCACTGGCAATTACAGCCGCATAGCCTGCAGCAATAATGGCATTACCTTCTACAGCATTTTTATACCATGCTATAGTAATACGTCCACTGTTGATGTTATTAGCAAAAGTTGTTCCCGTACTTAGGGTACCTCGCCAGCCCATTACACCTATACAGCCGCGCTTTTCAATTGCATTTGATACCAGATCTATATGATCCGATAATTTTTTAGCATTCAGACTATCAGTAAATGCATTACAAATAATCTGATAATGCTTACCGGCTACTCTCTGCAGAGCAGCACTGATATCGGGATTAAGCTGTCCACCTTCAAATGGTTTGATATCCAGCACTACACTGCTGGCGCTGGATGTGTCTGTATTAAATGATGCCGACAAAGTAATTTCATTACCAATCGAACCTTTATTTTTAGCGGTTAACTGAATTTTATCGCTTACAACCTCTGCTGTAGCTAATGTGTTTACTTGGTTAATTATATTTGCCAACCGGTTATAAACTTCTGCATTAGTATCACCATTATTGACTGTCAGCTGACATTCCGTACCGCCGATATTAATCGTAAGGATACCTGAGTTAGCACCTGGATCTGCAATCGTAATGGCTATGCTGGCTTTAGCAGCAATACTTTGTTCAGCATCATTTACACCAATAATAGTTAAATCCAAATAAGGATTATTAGTAAATGCCTGTTTGACACAATAATGAGCCCATGACCCCTCACCAAAGAGATTAGCAGCATCGGCGTCACTAAATAATTGTACGGGTGCTAATGCCGGCTGTCTGCCTGTTGGTAGCATAGGTGCAATCAGCAGCATCTTCTGCGGATTAGCGGGCAATCCTCTTACTGTTGTCCGGGTATTGAATTCAATATACCGTCCTGGTACACGAATATCATTTCGCACCGTATCAAACTGGATATTTTCTATCATTCATTCACTCCTGTTTTATTTTCTTCGAAATTTTCAGTTATCATTATCAGATCGCCATCAGCCACCAAACGACGGTAGTAGAGAGTGTCCGGTACGTTAACCAATTGAGTTGTTATATAAGAATTAACGCGTTTTTCTTTTGGTACGCGCAAACCATCTGCTGCTTTAACCTTCATCTTCTTTCTCATGAATAGTTAGAACTTAATCCTGCCAAACTTAATTTTCTATTTCTTCTATATTCACCGTCAGTGAAGTAAATGGAGCATGTGGTTCGGAATGACTACCATTAAATTTACTAAATAAATAGTCAGGATTACTTACATCGTTGGTATATTCGGGATATTGATCACTTTCCAGCCCATAGATATCAAAACCTGCCTCAAATTCAATGGCATAAATATTCAAATCTTTACTATTGGCATCAGGAGGATTAAAAAAAACCGGACGAACCGATTTGGGCTGCAAACCTAAACTATTTAAGTGTTCATTTAATCTCTGTCCACTCAGCAGACGTAATACGGCATAAATTAAGTCATTGATATTGGTATTCTGCAAAGATTCTGAATCATTAATCTCATTATTTACACAAACTACATAAAAATTAGCTATTAATTCGAAACGTTGTCGTTCAGAACTCTTTATTTTTATATGTGCTTGATTAAGAGTTAATAACACAGATGTTTTTTTTTCTTTGTTGGTGAACGCATCTCTATTTTCAAGCCCACCAAAAAAAACTTCTATATCTGTGACTAATGATCCCAACCCCTGATGTAATCGCTCAATAATTGCATTTTGGATTTGATTAAGCACAATAAATACATTTCTCCTTTCTTTTTATATATATTTATCATAAATATTATGTATTACATTCACTTAACTATCGAATTAAATATTAAATATCATGTTTCTTTTAGTACAAAAAACAATTCTTGTATTTCACACTTCATATACATAATTCATCAATATCTTCTCGAAAGAGATATAACTTCACGTAATTATCCTGCAGTCAGTCAAAGATATGATTAAAACAACACAAAATGCTTAATCATATTTATGAAGCATTACTCAATGAATAAAATTTTAATATACGTTTGGTTCAACAAACTTTGCGTGTTTATTCAATTTTTTTAATACAAATAACCACAGTGACCCATTAATAATTTAGTCAATATCGGCTACAGTAGTAATTTTATATAGCAATTTAAATTCAAATATTTTCTGATCTATGTCACTTACTCGCATTAATCTTGATTAGTTTCTATAACACTACTTTTATTTTCTTTATCTTGTATTTTCCATTAGTGCATTTATTAGTATAGACTTATCACTCAATTTAGTGAGATTCATTGATTTAACTTGGAAATAAAAACAAATTCAGTACAAAAGCTATACGAAATAAATACATTTAAATAATATAACAATATCATATTAAACATATATAAAAAAAGCCGCATAAGCAGCTTTTATATAGAAACTGGCGGAGAGGAAGGGATTCGAACCCTCGATACGCTATTCACGTATACACGCTTTCCAGGCGTGCGACTTCAACCACTCATCCACCTCTCCAAGAAATGGAAGTGGGCGCATTATAACGAGCGGACCTCATTCTGGCAAGAACTTCAGGCAATATACCTATAGAATTAACGACAGTAATCCAGCAGCAATCAAAGGTCCCACCGGCACTCCACGTAAGAAAGCCACTCCAATAATCGTACCAATCATCAAACCTGTCACAATGGTGGGATTCATTTGCATTAGTTGTACCCCACGGCCACCCAGCCACGCAACGACAATGCCTACTACTACAGCAGCAATGGTTTTCCAGCTACTGGCCAAGGCCGCAATCTGCGCAGGCTGCACCTTACCTGTAATCAGCGGTGCCAATACACCGATCATCAGCAGCATAATTCCAAGCTGCAGCCCATATTTTTCTAATAGCGGTGCATATTTCAATAACGGTGTCTGCTGCACCAGTAGGATAATCAATGCAGAAATCGTTACTGAAGGATTATGTCCGAAAATACCCAACGCCACAAACAACAGTAGCAACAAAGCATTTGCATTACTTGCCCAAAAAGACATATCCATCCCTTAATTAAAGCTTACAGATTCCAAAATATTATGTACCACATTTAATCTGATAAAGTAAATCGGTACAAATGGTTAAACAATAAACTATAATTTATACTAGAGCAAATTCAATCTTTTTTTACGGCAGCTGTTTCGATTTCATGCGGATTCAGACGCGGGTTGTCTTCCTGTCCGAGCCCAACCAATCTACGCAGACGCGTCATATAAGCATTCACATCCAGCCCCTGCCCATAACGCTGTGCCAGCCAGAGGGTTTCCGCCAATGCTTCTATCATATCGTGCTCGGCTTTGACCCAGTCACCTGCATATTTTTTACATAACTGCTGATGAATGGCAGCAATACCAAATGGCTGATTAATCGCAACCTGCTCCTGTACTGACAAATGTAATGACAGATGCAAAAAAGGGTTAGTCTCCCCTTCTTCCGGCCGCCATGTACGGTTTAGGTATTGTTCGACATTTTCTAAATAAGGCGCATATTCGCTATGTGCGTCAATAATCCGTAACGCTTTCTGCTGTAAAGCATCTAACAGATGCGGCTGCTGACGCTTCTGCCAGACATCTGAAAAAAAATGACGTACATCATCAGTATTGACATCGTACATATTAACCAAGATTTCAAATTGAACCTGTAGATTATAAATCAATACGTTTGGCAACGATATTGCATCAACAGATTTACATTCTGCTCTAATTGTGTATATGCAAATTAATAAAGATAATTTAATATTTTAATCCAGCAGCCAACTTAGTTAGCATATAGCAATTCAGAATAAGTTTGCATATATCTCAAATAAACGTATAATTGACAAACTATCTGGGGGCGACCTTGGTTTCGACGGGGGTTGCAAAGCAGATGCGTGCATACCGGGGTCTCAGATTCCCGTTAAACCCTGAATTTATATAGTCGCAAACGACGAAACTTACGCTTTAGCCGCTTAAGGCTAAACGTTGCAACGGTTCGCCAATGGGCCGTGTGAGGCAACTCACCGCAACGACATTTACATTGGCTGGTTTAATGTCGTGTTGTCTGGCATTAAACGAGATTTATGGCAACTGGTTTACAAACAGCCTGTCTGTCGGCGGTTTGTGAATAAGATTCGAAGTTGGCAAGACTAAGTATGTAGATCGCTCTGTAGAGGACTTTCGGACGGGGGTTCGATTCCCCCCGCCTCCACCATCTCTACAGTATTTCTCTTTTAAAACTATTTAATTCATTTCCATATCACCTGATTTTCAATCTGATTTTATTAAACTGTTTTTAAATTTGTTTCCCTAGAACGCAAAAAAGCTCCCATTTAGGGAACTTATCTATTCAGCTGTTTAAGGTGAAGCATACCTGTGATTTGAATTTATTATAGCATTTATTATGTATAAGTCAATAAAATATCTTAACCAATTGAAATAATTATATATTTAAATTTTCCTCATTCGATTATTATATTTTCATCCAGCCAGACTTAATTCTGAAACAATTTACCCAAACAGATTTTATCATTCGTTTTTAAATGTTGATGAGATAAATATCTAGCCATTCTTATATAAATTAAGTAAATTTTCCGATTATCATTCGAGTAATAAATTTTGGAGGCAGATATTTAGCTTCTTAGAATCATCTGACTAATAGAATTGATTATATTTCTTAATCATGAATGATTGCTATATTCTTTTGTATTATCTCAGAGTAAAATTTTAGTCTGATCGCAGCATAATGATGAAATTATATAGACTATCCATTTTATTACAAATTTAATAAATGTGTTGATTACCAATAAATAATGACAACAACACAACAATTCCATTAGTGCTATTCAGTGGAGTTATACCTCAAAATGAGGATAGTCTTTGCTAGTTTTCCAATCCCCACCCCAGACAATTTTTACATTTAGTTCTGCTGCTGCTTGCTTCATTGCCAAAGCAATGGTGTGGAATTTATGCAAATCGTTCCAGTCTACTGGATACGGTACCAGATCAATTGCCTTACCAGTAACATGTTTACTGGCAAACGGATTATTTAACCAGGTAACTTTACTTACGGCTGGCTGTGCATATTTTGCTGGCACACCTTTTAGTGTACATTGCTGTTCGGTGCGGCCTTTACCGTAATTAATGCAACATTGTTCTCGTGTGCGTAGGCCTTCTGTTACCATAAAATCTTGAGTGGTCAGTTCTATTGCCCTTTTTACCACTCTAACTAGACCGTTATTTACCCCATACAGTCGCTGCAATGAGCGATTACTTAATTTATACATTTTTAATTTCCAAAAAAAGCAGCCTTTCGGCTGCTGATACTCATTTATAATTATTATTTTGTTGTATCATCGTGACCAACAAATTGTTCTGCTTTTCTACTTACAATATCAATAATGCGCTTTGCCAGTCCTGGCGCGGCGGCTTTGAAGGCATCAAGAAAGGATGTTGTAGACATACCTGCAAATACTCCTACACCAGCAAAAAGCCATGGGCGGTTTGGCGGAAAAAAGTAATCGGTCACTGCTGCTGCAAATATCATTCCCAGTAATACAAACAGTATGGTCATAAACCAACCATAGCGTTTATAATCTGTGACCAATAAAGAACCAGCTAGCCCGCCTATCAGCGCAAATAAAATACAGACGGAAAAAGCATTTTTTATTAACTCCATACTTTATCGTCCCTTGTGTTTCAAATCTTCAACCCGTTTTGTGTAGTTGATCTGATTACGTCCGGCTAGCGCACACACAACAGCTAATACCGGATAAGTTGTCATTCCGGTGGTCAGTGGTGGATACGAAGCCCAAAACGTAGCCGATATGACTGCCCATATCAGTGCGGATAAAATCAGTAAATAACCACAAAGCACGTTGCAACGATTAGATTTAAATATGGTTACAAGCAATTGCAATACGGCCATACCAATCAACAGTACCGAAAGAGTCAACGGATGTAATAACAAAAAGCCTTTATACAGTTTGAGATTAAAAACCTCGCTACCGCCCAGCAGAAATATGCCGGCAAAACCGATCATAATCAGTGCGCTGGTTACGGTAATAACGCGTGTACCTGTATGAAACAACCATTTTTGTAATTTATCCGGCAAAAATCTTAAATCCAGCAGTGAATAAAGTAACTGTAATACCATTTCCACATTTTTCATAAATCAACCATCAAATCCTCAGAAAACAAAAAAACCGGCAAATGCCGGTTTTTGTACCCATTAATAATAAAATTTTCATATTTAATTTATTGTATAAATATTTGTTTTGTTTTTTCAATATTTCTCCTTCTGTAATTTAGTCATTAGTTCAAGATTTTCTACCAGTTTCATCAAATGAAAACTGTTTACCATCATATTCTGTGCAAAGCAGTGTGTAAGTTTCGTTTAGTACCAAACTCTTGGGAAGATTACATCAGCTTAGCCAGATGCTTGCGCGCAGATTCTTTAATTTCTGATTCGGGCATTTTGTCAAATAAGGGTAGAAAAGCCTTATAGCAGTTATTAAAGACATGCTCTATTTCATAAGCATATTTATGGACCTGATTTTCGTATTTGCTGCCAAAAATATGCAATGCTGGCAGTAAATGCTCAAACATAAGTCGCATATTCTGTGAGCATACAAATGATTCATATAGATTATCTAGTTGAGCCGGTGGTACCATTATGTCAGTAAAACCATTATTATCTGGTTGTGCATTACCGAGACTAACTTTTTTAACAGCTACGCGGCTGAGTAGACACAGCACTTCACTAAATTTGGATGCGGGTACATGCTCGTAGCTGACACCATAGCGGGTTTGTACTGCCTGCCATAATGTCATGGCCAGTTCTGCCTGTTTTTCTTTGGCAACGGATAATACAAGTTGCCGATGCAGTGCTTTTATCACAGCAATCTGGTCACGTTGTAAGCCGGATTTATTTTTGTCTACTGGTTGTGGACAGCACGGCTTTTTTAACGTACGTGGTTTACGCCAGTAAGCCTGTATAGCTTCTGCACACTCGCTCTGATAAATTACTACTGTGTCTTTAAGGCTATCTTTCACTTTTTTGGGATTGATGCTCTGCAACCAGTTACTTAGCTTTTTTAATGGAATTGCTAATATTTTTTTGGTGCCATTTTTAATTGGAATGGATAAAAATCCACAACCATACTTTTGATAACAGCCTCTGAGTTTTCGATGCTGGGTCGACCAGTCCAGACCGATTCCGCTGACTACAGATTTCATGCACACGTAAACTGTATTCTTGATTTTAACTGTAGCCAGACTACTCCCATTAAAAGAAACAAATGTGATACTATTATTCATTCAAAACTCCTTAATTTGAACTTGGGATTTTGTTTACTTAATACCTCAAAGGTGGCAGCCTTTGAGGTATTTCCTTTTAAGTTGCTATACTAATTAAATATATTTAATTTTTTTTATTTTCACCTTGTATTAGTTTATTGTTAATTTAAGTTTAAATAACTTAAAACTACTTTGGGTTAAACTTAATGACAGTTTTGACTCAATATAAATTCAGGTAATATACCTCTTACGGTTATTAAATATAGCCATTTATGGCTATATTAAAATCTATAAAAGATAATTACAAGCATTTAATGGCTATTTTTAACCATTCTTTGTCATTTTTCGATTAAATTTTTATTTATTAATATCTTACGTTTTTACCATGAAATTTGCCATTCAACTCAAAGCTGCCAGATTGGCTGCTGGGCTTTCTCAAAAAGAGCTTGCCTTTAAAACTGGCATTACGCCTTCTCTAATTTCCCGTTACGAACTGGGTAAAGTTGCACCCAGACTGGAAACGGTTAACCGGATTATGCAAATCCTTAATTTTCAGCCCAGTGAAAGCATATCGGAAGGCCTGTTTAATGATGATGCGTTTATTCCGATTCCTCCTCTGCCGTCTCAAAATACCCATTCAAAAACTTCTCAACTTAATCTGTACCGAGAGGATATCAAGCTAAATAATTTGCAGGTAGACAATCTGGTTAGTATCACCATGAGTGGTGATTCGATGCATACTTTGTTAAATGATGGTGACAAGCTCGTTGTGGATGTTTCAAAAAAAATACCTGTAGACGGTAAGATTTATGCATTTAATCAGGGTAGTCTGCTCAGAATCAGGATACTGCAAAACTTACCTAATGAGCGGGTAAGAATGAAAAGTTATAATAATCATGAATACCCAGATGAAACTGTTGGATTAAATCAGATAGAAATTATTGGACAAATTGTATACAAAGCCGGTTTTATATAAATGTTCCCAGATTCAGCTTTTGCTACTCGCAATATTCAGTTTTTTTGTTTGTGTACAGCCGAATACGCTATCAAGTATTCGGCTGGTATCGTAAATACAGTTGTTGAGTTTTGTAATATTCATATCAATCATTTTAAGAGAATAATGAGATGATTTTTACGTTTGTTATTTAACTGATGAGATTAATTTAACATAGTCAGATTCCAAGCCATTTTATCTGAAATCTGACCAATTACGAATTTTCCTGACCATTTTTATTCTTCCTTTTTCCATTAAAGATATTTTTTGGTAGTTTTTGCCTAAATAAGTTCATTTATGGTGTCTGATTTTATATGTTTAACAACTCAGATACTGTTGTAAATATAAGCTCATGTCTACTTAGTTAAATATTATTAGTTATGGTCTGGTTGACCACATCTTCACTGCCTATAAAGGTATAAAAAAACGGATTTCTGTACGCAAAATCCGTGCTGATGATAAATCTCTTATTTTTGTTAATTATGCGCTGCCATGATTTAACCGGTTTCGTAATCACCAAATGCAAAAAAGCTCCCTTGCGGGAACTTTATCAAACAGCTGTTTAAGGTGAAGCATACCTGTAATGTATAATTAATTATAAGCTGTGATGGGATAATGTCAAGTATTATAGCGAAAATATTTTTCAAATTGTGGCTGAAGTTTCATTTCCTGCCAAAAACGCCATAAGCTTTGTTCTATTGCTTGATTCCATTCTTTGCTGGAGTAGCGTCGGCGCTGGTTGCGTTTAACGGAGTTTTGATTCTGGCGTTTATATAAAGGGCTGAGTTTGCAATATTTACTAGACAGAGTGGCAAAGGCTTCGCGGTCTTTGTAAAACAGGTTGCCCATAGTGTTTTTTACCATGTCATACACTTCGGGCTGATAGGTAGGATAAAAAGCTTGCTGGGGGCTTTTATTAGGTGCTTCTGGCTGATATTTCCATTCTATACTTCGGCAATGTCCCTTTTTGATGCTGTCTTTCATGCAGTACTCATACGCGCGCAGTACTTTTTCTGCAAGATCAATTTCTGATTTATAGTCTGTCATAGATTCACCTTATGTAAGTGATGTGCCAAAACCATTAGGCGATACTTAATTAATGTATTGTTTAAGGAAAACTAGTTATTTGCTTTTTTTAAGTTACTTGCCATATTATGAGATAAATGTTTATTTTTAAATTTGCTTTTGAAGCATATTTTTTAAAATTTCAGAGTTTCTAAACTTTTGAAATCAATTCTTTGACTAAACACTAAATCACTGTGTGAAGATTATTTTTAAAACCTTATCAATTATCGATAATAATCAACAAAGTATTTTATATTCGTTTTAATACAAATATAATATTAAGCTAATATCTAACAAAATGCAAATCATTGCCTAATTATAGTAAGTCTAAATAAGATTAGGTAAACACTAAGGATAATTATGTACACTGGTAAACAATTAGGTGATGCAATTAAAACTGCTATTGAGCTAAAGGGTGTGCGAAAAGCTGATGTGGCGCGCGCTTTTGCGATAAAACCGCCCTCGGTAACGAGCTGGATACAGACTGGGCGGGTTGATAAAGCTCATATTGATAAGTTGGTATCCTATTTTGCCGATGTTGTGAAGCCGGAACATTTTGGAATCGGTGCATTTGAAGATAATGAAGTTTTGTTTAATGGCTTTAAAGTACCACTGTTGTCATGGATAGATGCAGCTAAGCAGCTGGATAGAAAAACCTTACTGGTTGCTAGTAATATTTGGGTATCTGCTTTGCGCAAGCCCAGTGCACAGGCGTTTGCATTGGAAATCAAGGGAGACAGTATGGAACCAGAGTTTACGGCAGGCGACAAAATTGTAGTAGAACCAGAGCTGCCGGTACAACATGGCAATTTTGTGGTAGTGCGCGAAAGTGGTAATGAGGCGATGTTTAAACAATATGTAAGAGAGGGTAATCGCCATTATCTGAAGCCGCTGAATAATCGCTACCCGATTATCGAGATGTCGGATCAGTTCCATATTTGCGGCATTGTGACTGAGAAATTTAAAATTTATATTTAAAATGTTACACAAGAATCTTACAGGCAAGTTGAGAGATACTGAAGAGTGACAACGCTGACTGGATGTAATAGACATTTTTTTGTGGATTACGCATTAAGAATGCGATGATTTTTAGCACATTATGCTAGATAAGCCTGTGGTAAATCAATTTTTTTAGTGGATTTATTTTTGCTACGGTTTGGCTGTCATAAATTTAAGGCAATACTGAATATCAGCATTGCCTTAAATTGTTCTAAGCAATTGTTTAATAACGTCTGCTTCTGACCAACTGGGCTTGGCGTTTTAGGTACACTAATGCGCCAAATCCACTCCAAATATGTACTAGCCGAGTAAATGGAAAGATAACAAATACGCTCATACCCATAAATAGGTGAAGTTTGAAAATCGGATGAGTATGAGCAATGATGTCAGCTGCTCCGCTGCGGAAAGTGACGATATGCTGCGCCCATTGCATCAGGCTAATCATTTCCTCCCCGTCCAGATGGTGTGCGGAAACATGAATGGTTCCTAATCCCAGACACAGGGTAATTAGCAGCCAGATTAATACCAATTTATCACGCCACGTGCTGTTGGCGAGTAAACGCGCACTACTGAAACGGCGATAAATCAACATTATAAGACCGATTAAAGCCAGTGTTCCCATGATGCCACCGGCAATCATGGCTGTGAGCTGCTTGGTTTCATGACTGATGCCCAGCGTATCCCACACGAACACTGGTGTTAATAATCCAACTAAATGGCCAAAAAACAAACCCAGTACGCCGATGTGAAATAGGATATTACCCATGCGCAATAAGCGCGGATATAGTAGCTGGCTGGATTCGGATTTCCACGAATATTGGTTGGTATCAAATCGAATCAGACTGCCCAGAAAAAAGATACTGGCGGCAATGTAGGGAAAAATGCCGAATATGAATTGATTAAGATAATACATGCTGTCTCCCGGCTTAGCTGAGTTTTTTCTGGCGGAAAAATTGCACTTCCTGTACGGATGGCTGGTTTAACAGAGGTTCGAGTCCTTCTGCGGTGGGGCCAAATTTTTCCAGGGCTTCATCCATATTACGTACCGGTGCTGCCTTTAATGGCTGCGGTGCCACTGGCGACAAGGCCACTACTGCATCCATTACCGGCGCATAAATGGACTGGCTTTTATGCAGATTGGCCGCAATGTATGCAATGACATGCACGGCATCAGCTAGCAACTGCTGCGCCTGCTGGCTGTCGATGCCGGATAGAAACTCCAGAAATAAGGGCAGATAATCCGGCAGTTCGTTATTTTCTGGTTCTAGACCATGTGCCTGATATTCTGCTAGCAAGTCGACCATTGCCTGCCCACGTGCTTTGTCTTCACCATGCAGATGTTCAAACAGATGCAGGGCATGGTTGCGGTTGCGGTCGAAAGTATCGACATACACTTCCTGAAGGCTGATTTCATCGTATGCACGCAAATGATTAAAAAATGGTTCCAGCGCTGCGGACTGTTCCAGTGCAGCATACTGGTTGACAGCAGTATGCAGTTCTTCAATATGGCTCAGCCATTGTTGCCGCGGATAGCTCAGTAAAATGGATAATATCTTATACATTTTCTGTTTCCTTATACTGACTGGCGTTCGTTTTTCTTACGCAAACCATGAAATACTATCGGTGCAGCTTTACGAGTACCAAACAAGCTCTCTTTGCTATGGCCATTGTGGCAGCCATCACCAAAGGTGAAACCACATCCAGCTTTTTCTTCAAAGGTATTGCTAACCAGTTCTTTATGAGCACTGGGGATGACGAAACGATCTTCATAGTTGGCAATAGCCATAATCTGATACATTTCTTCGATTTGCTGCGCGCTCAGTCGGTGGCCTGACAGCTCCTGCAAAGCCTGTTCAGCAGAATGGATTGTTTTAGTACGCATGTATTTACGCATATCAATCATGGTTTGAAGGGCATTGACAATTGGTTCTGTTTTGCCGGCTGTGAGCAGATTGGCCAGATACTCGAGCGGAATACGCATTTCTCTAAGCTCTGGTATGAGGCCATGCTCACCAATCACTCCTGATTCCAATGCTGACTGAATCGGAGATAATGGTGGTATGTACCATACCATTGGTAAGGTGCGGTATTCTGGATGCAATGGGAACGCTACTTTCCATTCAACGGCCATTTTATATACAGGAGAATTCTGTGCTGCCTGTATCCAGTCGGCAGGAATGCCTTGAGCAAGCGCTTCGCGGGCAATTTCTGGATCGTTTGGATCAAGGAAAACATCAAGTTGCTGTTCGTATAAATCCTGAGGATTTTCTACAGCGGCGCTGGAGCTGATACGGTCGGCATCATACAGCATTACCCCTAAATAACGGATACGGCCAACACAGGTTTCCGAACAAATAGTAGGTTGACCACCTTCTATACGTGGATAGCAGAAAATGCATTTTTCTGCTTTACCTGACACCCAATTGTAGTAAATTTTCTTGTATGGACAGCCGGAAACGCACATGCGCCAGCCTCGACATTTATCCTGATCTATCAGTACGATGCCATCTTCTTCTCGTTTATAAATGGAGCCAGAAGGACAGCTGGCCACGCAGGCTGGATTAAGACAGTGCTCACACAGGCGTGGCAGATACATCATAAAGGTGTTTTCAAAAGCAGCATAAATGTCCTTCTGTATGCCATCAAACAGTTTGTCCTTTGAGCGTTTGGCAAATTCACCGCCCAGATCATCTTCCCAGTTTGGCCCCCATTCGATTTTGTCCATCTTCTTGCCAGTTAATACCGACACCGGCCGTGCCGTTGGTGGGGTTTGCATCAGTGGAGCAGCTTGCAAATGCTCGTAATCATAGGTGAACGGTACATAGTACTGGTCGATGGCCGGCATATTTGGATTAGCAAATATATTTGCCAGTATTTTTAGGCGATTACCCTGCTTTAGCTTAAGTTTACCAGTACGTTCGCGTACCCAGCCGCCTTTATATTGCTCCTGATCTTCCCAGTTTTTTGGATAACCGATACCGGGCTTGGTTTCGACGTTGTTAAACCAAGCGTATTCCACACCATCACGGCTGGTCCAGACATTTTTGCAAGTCACGGAACAGGTATGGCAACCGATGCATTTATCCAGATTCAGCACCATGCCGATTTGTGCACGTATTTTCATAATTTGTGTTCCTTACTTATTCAGCCGCCGGGGTTGTGGCCGGTGTATCCAGCCAGTCCACCTTGTTCATTTTGCGTACTACCACAAGTTCATCGCGGTTGGTACCTACCGTACCGTAGTAATTGAATCCCCAGGACAATTGAGCATAGCCACCAATCATATGAGTCGGTTTCATTACTACTTTAGTCACAGAATTGTGGATACCGCCACGTTTGCCAGAAAGCTCCGAACCGGGCACGTTGACAATTTTTTCCTGTGCGTGATACATCAGAATCATGGTTTCCGGCACACGCTGGCTAACAACAACGCGCGCGGTTAATGTGCCGTTGACATTGAACACTTCCACCCAGTCGTTATCCTGCAAACCGGCACGTCTAGCATCGATTTCCGACATCCATACATGCGGACCACCACGAGATAAAGTGAGCATGCGCAAGTTATCAGAATAGGTACTGTGAATCCCCCATTTCTGGTGCGGGGTGATGAAATTCAGCACAATTTCTGGATTTCCGTTGCTTTGATGGCCTTTGACATTGAGTGTGGTCTTCAGGTCTACCGTTGGCCGGTAAGAAACCAACCCTTCACCAAACAAACGCATCCATTGATGATCTTGGTAAAACTGCTGACGTCCTGTCAGCGTACGCCATGGAATCAGTTCATGTACATTGGTATAACCAGCGTTGTAGCTGACTTTTTCACTTTCTAGACCAGACCAAGTTGGCGAAGAAATAATTTTACGCGGCTGCGCCTGAACATCACGGAAGCGAATGGCATCGTCTTCACGTGCAATCGCCAGATGAGTATGGTCGATACCGGTATTTTTAGACAAAGCCTCCCAAGCTTTAACAGCTACATGGCCATTGGTTTCCGGCGCTAAAGTTAAGATCATTTCTGCTGCATCAATAGCACTGTGTAGTTTCGGCTGTCCTTTTGACACACCATCGCTTTGCGTATTGTTGAGCTTGCGCAGTAAATCCACTTCTGCCGCGGTCTGCCAGCTAATCCCTTTGCCTCCGTTGCCAATTTTTTCCAGCAACGGCCCTACAGAAGTAAATTTTTCATAAATGGTGCCGTAGTCACGCTCTACTACTGTCATTTTTGGCATGGTTTTACCCGGTACTGGTTCGCACTCACCCAGTTTCCAGTCTTTAGGGTCAAATGGCTGAGCCAATTCTTCTGGACTATCATGCATCAATGGTGTTAACACCAAATCTTTGCGCACGCCTAGATAATCTTTAGCGGTTTCAGAAAATGCCTTGGCTAGACCACGGTAAATATCCCAGTCTGTACGGCTTTCCCATAATGGTTTCACTGCCTCGCTTAATGGATGAATAAACGGATGCATGTCCGAAGTATTCAAATCGTCTTTTTCATACCAAGTAGCTGTAGGCAGCACGATATCAGCATATAAGCAAGTAGTAGACATACGGAAATCTAACACTGTAAGCAAATCAAGCTTACCTTCAGCAGCAGGCCGTATCTTCACATCCATCGGCTTAATGGCATCTGTCTCATCGCTCATTAATGCATTCTGTGTACCCAGCAGGTATTTCAGAAAATATTCATGCCCCTTGCCAGAAGAACCAAGAATATTTGAACGCCATACAAATAGGTTGCGCGGGAAGTTTTGTGGATTGTCTGGATCATTACAAGCCATATCCAGCACACCGGCTTTCATCTGCTCAACCGCAAAGGCAATCGGGTCTTTGCCCTGCGCTTCCGCGTCACGGGTCACATCCAATGGATTGCGCGCCAGTTGCGGTGCAGAGGGCAGCCAGCCCATACGCTCCGCTTTTACATTGAAGTCAAGCTGACTCATATTAGCCATCTGGCCTGCATGAGTAGGTGCAATCACTTCTGCCATATCCAGCTTTTCGTGTCGCCACTGGCTGGTATGTGCATAAAAGAACGATGTGCCATTCATTTGCCGCGACGGACGGTTCCAGTCTGCAGCAAATGCAAGCGGTGCCCAGCCTGTTTGCGGACGCAGCTTTTCCTGTCCTACGTAATGGCACCAACCACCACCGCTCTGGCCAATACAGCCACACATCATCAGCATGTTGATAATGCCGCGATAAGCCATATCCATGTGGTACCAGTGATTCAGACCAGCCCCCACAATTACCATACTGCGGCCATGGGTTTCATGCGCATTTTGCGCAAATTCGCGCGCCACCTGAATCACCAGCTCTGGCTTAACACCCGTATGCTTCTGCTGCCACAGAGGTGTATACGGTACATCAGCCAGATAATCATCTGTCACACCATCACCACCAAAGCCGCGGTCGATACCATAATTGGCACACATCAAATCAAATACTGTGGTGACCAAAATTTCTTTGCCATCGACACCTGTAATTTTTTTAACCGGAATATTTTTCACAATTACTTCAGCTGCATCTTCGCCACCAAAGTAATCAAAAGACACCCCCATAATCGCATCATGATTTTCGGCCAGCGAAATCTGAGCCTGAATATCGGCACTGTCGGATTTTTCCGCGCGTAGATTCCATTTTCCCTGCTCGCCCCAGCGGAAACCAATTGAACCTTTTGGCGCTACAATGTCGCCGCTATTTTCATCAATTACCAAAGTTTTCCATTCAGGATGATTAGTTTCATCCAGACCGCCGGCCATCTGGCTTGCACGCAGGAAATAACCCGGCAGCAAACGACCATTGTCCCGATTCAATACCACTAGATTCGGCATATCGGTTAGGCGGCGGCAGTAATCGACAAAATAAGCCGATGGATTCTGCAAATGAAACTCTTTCAGAATCACATGTCCCATCGCCATTGCCAGCGCTGCATCTGTACCCTGCTTCGGCGCCATCCAGATATCACTGAATTTCACCATTTCGCCATAATCAGAAGACACCGCAACCGTTTTCGTACCCTTATAACGTACTTCAGTGTAAAAATGCGCATCTGGCGTACGTGTCATTGGCACATTTGAGCCCCACACCATCAGATAGTTGGCGTTGTACCAATCCGCAGATTCAGCTACATCTGTTTGTTCGCCCCATGTCTGCGGACTGGATGGCGGCAGGTCACAGTACCAATCATAAAAGGACAGCGGCACCCCGCCAATTAAGCTTAGATAGCGTGAACCAGCAGCATAGCTCACCATCGACATTGCCGGAATCGGCGAAAAACCAATTACACGGTCAGGGCCAAATTCCTTAATTGTAAATGCATTGGCAGCGGCAATAATTTCATATGCTTCATTCCAGTCCAAACGCACAAAACCACCCAAACCACGCTGAGATTTATATTTTTTTGCACTTTCTGGATTCTGAGTAATACTCTGCCACGCTTCAATCGCGCCCAGACTTTTACGTTTCTCGCGCCACATGCGCAGCAAAGACGCACGAATCATCGGATATTTCACCCGCTGAGCTGAATACACATACCAACTGTAAGAGGCACCTCGCGGGCAGCCACGTGGTTCATGATTTGGTAAATCGGCACGCGTACGCGGATAATCTGTCTGCTGCATTTCCCACGTAATCAGCCCATTCTTAACAAACACGCGCCAGCTGCAGGAACCTGTACAGTTCACCCCATGCGTCGAACGCACCACTTTGTCATGCTGCCAACGCTGGCGGTAAGCATCCTCCCACTCGCGTCCTTCGGCTACCACCGCACCATGTCCGGCAGAAAAAGTTTCCTTGGTTTTACGTAAAAAATTTAGTCTGTCTAAAAAATGGCTCATGAATTTGTGCTCCACAGAGGCCTCAGCCCCTAACAGTTTCTTATTGATTTATATTTTTTAAGCGCTATCGTCCGCGACCACAGCGCCATAACAGCAAACTAGCAGCGCGTTACTGATTGCTTACGCACATAAAACCAGTAATTAATCAGCAGACAGCTCACATAGAAAACAATAAAGCCCCACAATGCCATCGAAACACTGCCAGTAGCCTCAATCGAAGAACCGAAACTTTTTGGAATTAGAAAACCACCATACGCGCCGATGGCACCCATAAAGCCCAGCACCGTGGCTGATTCTTTAGTAGCATGTAATTCCGCACTCTTAACATCACCCTGATGCAAGTGACGGTGAAACAACGAAAAAATCCGTGGTGCCTGCGCATAAGTCGAACCATTACCAATACCACTGAACGCAAACAACAGCATAAAACTACAAAAGAAACCAACAAAATTGCCAGAATTGCTACCCATCGGCTGGCACACCAGCACCCCGATTACCCCGACAATCATCATGGCATAGCTGATTTCAGTTAATTTTGCTGCCGACATCCGGTCAGACAGCCAGCCACCAACCACGCGCAGTATCGCGCCAACAAACGGACCCAGAAATGCTAGCTTAATGGCATCAATATGCGGAAAAGAACGGCTAATCAACAACGGAAAAGCAGCTGAAAAACCAATAAACGAACCAAACGTACCCACGTACAGCCAGCACAAAATCCAATTGTGCAAACGTTTGAAAATAATTGACTGTTCTTTTAAAGAAGAATGCAGGCTACCAATATCATCCATACCAAACCAAGCTGCCAATGTACTGAGCACGATAAATGGCACCCAGATAAAGCCGGCATTTTGTAACCACACCTGCGTTGTACCCTGTGGCGTCGTAATAGTTTGTGCATCACCACCCAGTGCCCCAAACAGGCAGGTCGTAATCGCCAGTGGCACCGCTATCTGCACAGCAGATACCCCTAGATTACCTAAACCAGCATTAATACCCATGGCCTGACCTTTTTCCGCTTTCGGAAAAAACAGACTGATATTGGACATCGAAGAGCTAAAATTTGCCCCGCCGAAACCACACAACAGTGCCAGCACAAACATCGTACTGTATGAAGTATTAGGATTCTGTACAGCAAAACCCAAACCTAATGCTGGAATCAGTAAGCTGGCAGTAGAAATCGTTGTCCACTTGCGTCCGCCGAAAATCGGAATCACAAAAGAATAGAAAATTCGTAACGTGGCACCCGAAAGAGCAGGCAGCGCAGCTAGCCAAAACAGCTCGTTACTGCTGAACTTAAACCCCACAAGTGGCAGTTTCACCACTGTCACACTCCAAACCTGCCAGATAGCAAACGCCAGCAACAAAGCAGGAACAGATATCCATAGATTTCTGCGAGCCACAGTACGGCCTTTGCTTTGCCAAAACTGACTGTCCTCTGGACGCCACTCTTTTAAAATTTTACCCATATCAACCTCAGATTATTGATGCTTCTGATTTTTCAGAGAAAAATGCATCCAGATTAAGCTAATACACACCGTACCAAACATCAGCATAAATGAGCTGGAACGAACACCAGTCCAGTCCACCAACACACCGAACATAATCGGTAGCAGAAAACCACCTAGCCCACCAGCCAAACCGACCACGCCAGAGACAGTGCCCATATCTTCCGGAAACTCATCAGAGATAAACTTAAATACAGATGCTTTACCTATCGCCAAAGCCACACCCACAACAAATAGCAAAATCGTAAATACCGTAGCATTCAAACCAATATGCATATCAAGATGACCGCTTACCGTACGGATAGACATCTGCGTCTGCGGATAAGACAACAGAAAAAATGCAATCCAGCAAATCCACATCACAGCCCAAGTCACTTTATAGGCACCGTATTTATCCGACAGCCAGCCTCCGAAAGCACGCAACACTCCTCCTGGCAAAGAAAAGCACGCAGCCAGTAAAGCAGCTTGTGTGAGTGAAAAGTGATATTCACCAACGTAATAACTCACCATCCACAAAGAAATACCCACATAACCGCCAAATACCACTGAATAGAGTTGACTATATTTCAATACTTGAGGATTTTTCATCAGCAATAGCTGTGCTTTCAGACTAGGCTGTTTGGCATTGGCTAATTTCGGTTCTGGATAACTGAAAAACCAGAAAAGCAAAGTAATCACCAATAAAATAACTGCATATACCCGCGGTACTGCCTGCCAGCCATAAGCAGTAATCAAAACTGGTGCCAGAAACTTATTCAGCGCTGCGCCCGCATTGCCAGCACCAAAAATCCCCATGGCAAGACCCTGCCGCTCCTTACGAAACCACTTTGCCACATAAGGTGTACCAACAGAAAAAGAACCGCCTACAAGACCCAGCCACAATGCAATCCACAAAAACTGGCTATATGTATGCGCATATTCCAGCAGCCAGACAGCAGGTACACACACCAGCATTAAAAGAAAAAATACAATCCGGCCACCAAAACGATCTGCCCAAATACCCAACGGCACCCGAATAAGCGAACCAGACAACACCGGCATTGCAGTTAGCAAACCAAACTCTGTTTCATTTAAATGCAGCTGTTGTTTAATCGGCAAACCAAGTACAGCAAATACCATCCAAATCATGAAGCAAATAACAAAAGCAATCGTACTGGACGTCAGCACAGTTACCGACTTTCTGACTTCAGAATTCATCTTGCACTTCCCCCAAAAAAATTTATCCTAGTGTACGTAATCCCTCTTTCATATCCCATTAGTCATCAGATGCAGAATCGATACTTCAAAAGAACAACCATATATAAGCAAACTGGCCTATTGACAAAATCAATAGGCCAGTTCAAAACGCAAAATTAAAAAAATTACACAGCTACTATCCCATCACTATTTATCCAAACCGTGTTCAACAGCATAAACTGCTGCTTGAACTCGGCTCCCAAGATTAAGCTTGCGCAAAATGTTCTGCATATGAACTTTTACTGTACTTTCAGTTACTTCCAGATTGCGCGCAATAAGCTTATTACTGTTACCACGTGCCAGCCAGCGTAAAATCTCCCGTTCCCGTGGCGTTAGCGGTTCCTTCAACTCATGATTTACAGGTTCCTTCCGCCTAAGCTGCGTCACCAGCTTACTGGTCATTTCGGGTGAAAGCACACTGTCACCATTGATCGCTTTTTCGATACTATCGAGCAGAAATTCTGTATCAATATTTTTAAGCAGATAACCCCGTGCACCTAGGCGCATACATTCCACTAAATCACCACCGTCTTCAGATACAGTGAGCATCAGCACCACTTGTTGAGGATTATGGCTCATCATTTGCGGCAGTGCCTCTAACCCACGCATCACAGGCATATCTAAGTCCAGCAACACAGCATCAGGTTGTAACTGCTGTTGCATTTTTACCCCTTCCAGCCCATCAGTAGCTTCACCCACTACCTCAAAACGCTCACAGCTATCAATTAAAGCACGCAAGCCACGCCGAAAGAGCGTATGGTCATCCACAATCAGAATCCGGTACTTTTTTTCATTAGCCATCATTAATTTCCCAAAAGAATTACTCCTGAGTATGGATATACTGACGTGGTACCATCAGCTCCACACATGCTCCACCCCCCACCCGTGCAGAAATTTTCAACTTTCCATTAATTTTAGCGGAACGCTCTTTCATTATATGTATACCCACATGTCCTTGCTGCTCCTTCTGCAGGAGTGTATCTTCAGCAAAACCAACACCATCATCCTCAATTTTCAGATTCAGCCGGTCTGCCATATAAGCCAAACATACTTTAACTGCATCTGCATGAGCATGTTTACGCACATTTGACAAAGCCTCCTGCACAATAAACACTACCTGTAACTGCACCTCAGGCTCAACTTCATAAACATCACCTTTAACAGACCAATCAACAACGATATCAGTTTGTTGTTCAAATCGCTTCATTACTCCTTGCAATGAACTAATCAGCCCTTCCGTTACCAGCCTAACACGAAAATTCGATAACAATTCGCGTACATCATCATAACATTGCTGAATGCCCTCATTAATAAATTCAAGAGTCTGTGCAGCCTGTTGTTCTTTATGCTCACCTAACGCTTTTTCCAGCACCTGTACCTGAATATTCAAGAAAGAAAGCGACTGAGCAATACTGTCATGCAAACCCTGTGCCATCAGATTACGTTCTTCCAGAATAGCCATCTGTTTGTCCAACTCATTTAGACGCATACTTTCAATAGCAATCCCAAACTGACTACACACAGTAGAAATCAAGCGCTGATTTTCTTCACTCAACGCAAAGGGCACTTTAGCAAACAGATGCAGCATACCAATTTCATCATCCACAGACTTCACCGCAAAGGTTAAACAAAACGGCAAAACCTGTCTTATCTGGCAGAAACGATTACGCTCATCAAAAATAGCCAATGATTCAGTTTCAACTACCGGCACAGATTGCAACATCTGAGCACAACGCCCACCATCACAGCGATAATTTCTGAATCTATCCACCTGCTCTTCAGTCAGCCCATCAGATCCAGCCAGCTCAAGCCTCTGAGAATGCCGATTTTTCAACTGCACCACACAGGCATCCGCACCACTAAACACCTTCATTTTATGCATAAACACCTGCACAAGCACTGATAACTCATGCTGTTCTTGAAACAATGATGTCATAGCATACAAAACAGCCAAATCCTGATTACGCTTTACTAGCGCCTGTGTTTGTTCCGCTACCCGATTTTCCAGCGTGTCATAAACCTCATTTAGCTTGGCAGCCATCAAGTTAAAGCCTTGCGCTACCTTACCAAATTCATTAGCTGTGCCCACTTGCAAGCGCGTATCAAAACGGCCTTTACCAATCTGACCAATACCCTGATTCAAACGGAGTAACGGCGCAATAACCAGATGGTGCAGTAACAGAAGAGAAACAATTGCAGAAAAAATAGCCATCAACAGCACAAGCACCTGTAACCAGCGCAACAACTGAATATTATGAGTGTTATCCTGCTCAATCAGCAGTACCAGACGATCAATCACCGCAGTAAATTCACGGGCTTCAGCCAAAAATGCCGCATCGCTCAGACGTCCATTTAAATAAGCATTACGGTCACCAAGAAAATCCTGTAACTGCTCCTCAATCTTTACTACTTGATCAAGAAGCTGCTGATGCCGCCGTCCATTAACAAAACCGGTTTCATGCAAATCATGCAAATGCGTCAGAATTTCTTCAAACTGACGTTGCTCCTGCTCAAACTGCTGCTCCGCTCCTGGTGTTTTCGTTACCAACACCATATAAAACACCCGTTTACGCAAACTCCCAGCTTCATTTATTGCCATACCCAGCTCTTCAAGCCGCCAAGACGTATTCAGCGACAACCCTACTAAACTGGTAGCCAAAAACAGCCACACAGCAATAAGCACCACCAATACTTTAGAAAGCTTCTGCCCACGTAAAAACCAACGGTCAAATTTTTGCCACAAACTTTTCATATCACCCTTGCCAATAACAGAAGGCACAGTAACTTAAACTATAACTATAATATTATTTTGAATTTAAAATCCCCTAACATGATTGCGAGCATCAAATAAATTATTATTTTTTGAAATTTTGTTTATCATTCAAAATAAATTATTCAGATTATAAAACACCAACTATCATACTATTTACCTATTCTATTATTTTTTAAATACTGAAAAAAATTAAAACATGACAAAGCATGAAAACACTAGAAACCAAGTTAATCACATTTAAGGTTTAAATATTTACATCGTCAGTATTTCCAAAATAAAAAAATAAAGTGTTAACAACATTAACATTTTTAGTTTATTGACACATATAGACATATTCCCTATTTTTGCCCAGAAATTTTTGATCAATATGGACAATTTAATTTACCGTCTTCTGTAAGAAACAATATAAGAAGATAAGAAAAATAACTTGGAGCAAATTGTTTTAAATCAGTTAGCTTTACAAAATCCTATTTTAATTTATTTTATATTTAAGATAGACAATGCCAGCATATACACTTTATAATCATTATTAACAAATTCAGTAATTTACTTTACCTGTATTTTCTTAATAAGAGGATGAAATGGCAAAACCTGACTTCAAAACTATGTGGACAAATTTTCAGTACGTTAATGTACCCGTTAAAGAAGTAGGGAAAAAAATTGGAGGTAAAGTTCAACAAAATATTGATTCAGAAATTTTCCAGAATGCTTGTGCAATACGAATGAGCTATGCATTAAATTATTCAGGTTTTCCTATCAATCGAGATTCAAGATGGAGCACATCTTCCGGTGCCGACAAAAAATGGTATATATTTAAAGTTACTGATCTGATTCGATTTTTAGAATGTAATTTTGGTAAACCAGACATTATTACCAAATCTACTACGAATATGAGTCAATTTAATGGAGTAAAAGGTCTATTAGTATTTAATGTTTCTATTTGGTCGGATGCGTCGGGTCATGCCACATTATGGGATGGAAGCAAATGTTCTGACCACTGCTATTTTGACGATGCAAATGAGGTGAAAATGTGGAAATTAAAGTAAAACTAATTTTTAGTCTAATAGTAATTTCGATTTCTTCTGCATTCGCAAAGGCGCGCCCTCCGTTAAAAAATGATTTGGAAAATTTTACCTTGAGTTATTGTCTTGCTGAGAGTGAAAGCGGAGACATAATGCAGCGGGAGGCAAAAGCGGCTGTAGGCGCCTATGTTGAACTTGGTCGCTATCCTGCTGAAGCTTATGAAGAAGCAGCAGTTGTTGCACGCAATTACTCAAAGCGTCCTTATAAAAGTTATCAAGAAGGCGTAAAGCTAATATTAATGAAGTGCATAGATGCTTCACAAAGCAAAGAAATAAAATCAATTAAAAAACGTTTTTCTCAGAGAAAATAATTTTTTACTGAAAATTATTATATAGATGAAGCAAAATTCCAGTTTTTAGATTATTCATTTTACAGATAATTGAACAATTTTAGTCGTATTTATATAACCTTAATTATCAGGTTTATCCCATCTTAATTAGGCATAAACGAATATACCTTTTCAACACGTGGTAGATGTAAACGTTTCCAACTTTCACAATAAAATAAATTTTTTTGTGTATTAGTTTGTGATCTAAAACAAATTATAATTATTCAAATACAGTTAATATATTTTCAGTATATCATTAATATTTTGTACTAATTATTCATAATTCTATAAATATCTACAAAATAAAAAAAATGGATTAATGACTATCAATTCAGTTTCTAACTCTTCAAAAAAGATTATTAATAAATTTGATATCAGTAAAAAAAACCGCAAAAGAATACAGACTTCGGCAGCTCTCCCTTTCATAAAACCTAAGCTGCCGAATCAAAATAATCAAACAATATCGAAGTAAACAATAAAATGTCTCATAAAGAATTTATTGCTATTTATCTGCCAAATAAACGTATATCGTAAATCTGCTTAAAACATTCTCTGTTCAAATCGATTCGGTTTACCTGGCAATAACATAAGAATAATAAACCAGATTTGACCAATAATCGGTATCAGAGTAATCAAAATCCACCAACCCGAGCGATCAGTATCATGCAAGCGCCTAAACTGTAATGATAAAGTAGCAATCCATACTACAAATCCAATTACCAAAACTACAAAATTAACTGTCCAGTCACCCCATGTATAAATATCATTAATCGGATGGCCTAGCATTTTTTCAAGTACATACATCAGCAACATACCCAGTACATAGTTGATAACAATCGGCCACCAATAATCAGCACGGTTAGAAGTTCCAGAAAAATTAAAAATGTTGTGCCAGAAACGTTTATAAGACTCAATCATAAATCTATCTCCTAATAATAACCTGTATATATTTACACACTTAAAGATATAAATTTTTATTTCATAAATAGCCAAATTCATCTTAAAACTTATTTTTTTTCACTTCAAACCGTTTAATAATCAAAACAATTAATTACAAAATTTATTTTTCTTATAAAACCTTACGTAAATATTGAGTGTTTTATCTTTTACCTTTTTAATTGATACAATATTTAATTACTTATCAGCAATATTTTGCACTTTCATCTACAATTTATTTTATTAAACATCTCTGGCAAAGCAATACCAAGTAAAACGGCCCAAAATGATTTAATAAAATTTGCCTGTTTATTGATTTTTTTCAAAATAACTGTTCATTAAAACAACAGAATCACAACATATTAATTAAATCTATACATATAAATACGCAGTTTTAACCATAACTCTAGAATAATATCAATCAGATAAACTAATTAATAAATATATAGATATCATATTAATAATATAATAACTCATAGACTGAATTGACTAATTAACTCATAAATAAAAAACCGTATACATAAAGTACACGGTTTGAATAATCGATATTTAGAATAACTAATCATCTAAATGGTTATTTTGCGGAGCAAGTACAGTACGATTACCATTTCCTTCTGCAGCTGAAACAATTCCCTCTGACTCCATCTGTTCCACCAAACGAGCTGCACGGTTGTATCCAATACGCAGCTGACGTTGTACCGATGAAATACTCGCTTTTCGAGTTTTTACCACCAGTGCCACTGCTTCATCATAAAGAGGATCCAACTCTTCTTCACTATTGCGTGGTGACGCATTGCTAAACATATCATCATCACTGACACCGGCCGTTAAAATATCATCGATATATTTCGGCTCACCAAACTGTTTCAAATAATGCACCACACGATGCACTTCTTCATCAGCCACAAACGCCCCATGCACCCGTTCTGGATAAGCTGTGCCGGGAGGTAAAAACAGCATATCACCCTGTCCAAGCAGATTTTCCGCACCCATCTGGTCAAGAATGGTTCGGCTATCCACCTTGCTAGATACCTGAAAGGCAATTCGTGTAGGAATATTGGCTTTAATCAGGCCAGTAATCACATCTACACTCGGCCTCTGTGTCGCTAGTATCAAATGGATACCGGCCGCCCGAGCTTTCTGCGCCAAACGGGCAATCAGTTCCTCGATTTTTTTGCCTGCCGTCATCATCAGATCAGCAAATTCATCTACCACAACCACAATATAAGGCAGCTTTTCTAGTGGTTCTGGGTCGTCCCGATTCAGCGAAAACGGATTAAACAGCTTTTTATTTTGCGCTGCTAGCTCAGCAATTTTATGATTGAAACCGGCCAAATTACGCACACCAGCATGGCTCATCAACCGGTAACGTTTTTCCATTTCATTTACACACCACGTTAACGCATTCGCCGCCAACTTCATATCCGTCACTACCGGTGCCAATAAATGCGGTATACCCTCATAAATGCTTAATTCCAGCATTTTAGGGTCTATCATAATGAGACGCACATCTTCCGGAGTAGCTTTAAACAGCATCGACAGAATCATTGCATTAACACCCACTGATTTACCCGATCCAGTGGTACCCGCTACCAATAAATGTGGTGCTTTGGCCAAATCGGTCACCACCGGCTGTCCAGTAATACCCTGACCCAACGCCAGCGTCAGTTTAGAACGTGATTGCTGAAATACCGGAGCCGAGAATATTTCACTCAACCGAATAATCTGCCGTTTCGGATTAGGGAGTTCCAACCCCATACAGGTTTTACCCGGAATAGTCTCAACCACGCGTATAGATGCAAAGCCCAGACTGCGCGCCAAATCCTTTTCTAAGTTTACAACCTGACTGCCACGCACACCCTGAGCCGGTTCAATTTCATAGCGGGTGATAACCGGACCAGCAAAAGCATCTATTACACGTACCTTAACTTTGAATTCAGCAAGTTTTTCTTCAATGGTAATCCCGTTTTCAAGTAAGGTTTCTTCACTCTGTCGCGCAGCAGGGTCATAATACGGCGGCAATAATAAATCCATACCCGGAAGCAAAGGTTTTAAAGACGGTGCGGGTATTGATTGATGAGAAGCATTCCGATTAAGCGCTTTTCGTAATGCCATCCCGATTGCCGTCTGAGCCTGAGTTGCCGAAGAATTTATTTGCTCTGTTGGCAGCGGTTGTTGATTCAAACGGGTAACCACACTCACGCTTCTAACTTCTGGCTCTGTTTCAGATAGACTTTTTTGCACCTGTTCCGGCACTGAATCTGGAGTTGTTTCAGACTCATTAACGCCAACAGCATCTGGCAACCAATAATCAGAAACTTCGACATCAGTATTTTTTTCTTCCGCTGCGGCCTGCTCAGAATAAAAAGACGGTACTTCTTTCTTCTCTTCAGAATCGTTGAAATACGGGTCTTCAGTGGCCAGCACAGGGTTTTCAACTACACCCGCTTCTTTGCTGCTTTCCTCATCGGTGTAAGAAATAACTGCATTATGGGTCGGATTCAAATCACTAAAAGACGTCGTATTTGTATAGCCGGTATCACTACTTATACCTGACACCGGTGGTGGTATATCCGGCGCATACTGAAATTGATTACCTACAGAGGGATCAGCATCATGCATAATGCTGTCACGATGTTCGTCCTCATCAAACACTGATGGGGTGTAATCATCATCTACAGAAAAAGAATCATCCGCTGATGGTACCGTAACTACTGGCGCAGCAGCCATGGCTGTCGGCATCGGCTGAAAAGGTGTAAAACGTGTAGATAGTGGTGTATGTTCACTGCCTGCCACTCCTGTATAGGGGCTTACGGCCGACATATCTGCTACAGGAGTAGTCATCCGCACAGCATGACGCTTACCAATTCGAGCAGCCGCCGGAATCACACTTTCGCGTACTACAGGCCGCTGAAATTTCTGCTTATTTAAGGGTGAATCGGTTTTAGCCAGATTAGCGTAAATTTCATCTTCCGCAATAACCGGTACACTATAGCCAGAATTAGCATGAGTGAACGTTTCCTGATGGCGCTGACGAGCCAATCTCTGGCGCAACAAATTTAAACGGATATCTTCTTCATTTATGACATGAACCCCATTGTGTTCACTACGTTGTTTAGGTTCGTGATGAGCGTGAGCAGAAAGAGAGTTTGCTGCATGTGCCAGATGCGAAGGAACGCCAACTGAGTTTCCCAATTTGCGCTGAGTAGCCTGCTGTAAATCATTTAAATCGAAATTTTTCAGCGCCCGAGCCTTGAGCAAAGCGGCTTGTTCAGCCTTAGTATGCAAGCGAACTCTGTTTAACGCCGGATCATCAGGAGTAATTTCTCTGGCATGCCTATTCTGCTGTTTTTGGCTATTTACTGGCTTATGCTGCCAGTTAATCTGTATCACTTCTAGCGCCGGAGCAGATTCAGCTACCGCATCCGTTAGAGGATGCGTAGCTACCTTACGCGTGGCTTCTGCTAATGTGATAACTTCCAGTTTTTTCTTCTGATTAAATACCACCGCTGGCTCAGCCACTTCTTCACTGCTTACCAAAATTTTTTCTGTAGTAGACTCTTCTTCCGTATCTGCTATCAATTCCTTATCAGTGTTGGAGACATCAACCACTTTTGGTTCAGACTCAGTTTTATTTTCAACGGAAGATTGCATTTTCTGTGTTGAGAAAGAATCTGCTATCGGCAACTGTGTGTTGTTTGCTTCCGGCATCTCTGCAGCAGTTTTTGCCTTCGACTGTAGATATTCTTTATCTAGCGTAGCAGGATGAGGCGTTTCGGTTTTTAAAGGTTTCGGGCTTGCCTCAGTTACAGTAATCTGTCGGGCTAGAGGATGTTTTATGGGCAGCTGAGGCTTGCTCGCTACAGAATCCATTGCATCAGGCTCAGCTTGTACATTCTGCTCTGATGTTGCTGACGCAATTTCCGCCGGTGCTGCTGGTACTTTCTGTAAAGAATGTTGTGATTCTGCTGACGATTGTACTTTCTGTTGCTGCTGACTACGCCGCACTGCTAATTTTCTCACTATACTTTTCAGCAATGATACACGAGCCGGAGCTGAAGACGACACTTTACTGTGCTTTAAATGCTCTTCATAGCGGGTTAAATAGGTCATTTCCAGCTGCCATTTACGCTCTTCAATATTGCGCCACCAGAGTAATGCGCCTATAGCCATAATTAACAGTAATAATACAATCCACCACATACGTATTCACGCTGCCTTTTGGTTAAATTCCGGTTTACAGACTCTTTTATTTTATTCGTGCTCCAACTGCACTTCTAAATTATCAATTAGACGCGTCGTCCCCAGTATAGCAGCCGCAACAATTACCAGATTTTTATCAGAAATCTGAGCTTTTGTCAGCGTTTGTGCGTGTCTGACTTCAATATAATCCACTTGCCAGCCATGCTGTTGCAAATAGGTTGCTGCACTATTTTCTAAAGCAGCGAATTGCCGATTTCCTCTTCGCATTGCTTCAGCCATAGTCCGCAACTGCGCCGATAGCTGCGCTGCTTGTTCACGTTGTTCAATTGTCAGATAACCATTACGGCTAGACAAAGCCAAACCACTATCAGCACGCTCAATTTCAACCGGAATAATGTCAATATCCACATTCAGATCCTGCACCATTCCCTTTATTACCGCCAGTTGTTGATAATCCTTTTTACCAAAACACGCCACATCCGGCTGCACAATATTAAAGAGCTTTGTCACAATTGTGGCCACCCCTCGAAAATGGCCCGGACGACTACGGCCGCAGAGCTCATTCTGAATAGCCGGCGGTTCAACAAAATATTGCTGCGTTCCATTCGGATACAATTCTTTTTCTGACGGCGCAAACACCACATCAGCACCGGCCTTAGTCAGCTTTTCCACATCCTCAGCCAATGTCCGCGGATACAGATCAAAATCTTCGCCCACTCCAAACTGAATGCGATTAACAAATATGCTTACCACTACCGCATCAGCGTGTGCTTTGGCAGTACGCACCAAAGCCAGGTGACCGGCATGCAAGTTTCCCATTGTCGGCACCAGAGCCACCCTTTTCACTTGCTTGCGCCATGACCGCAGTTCAGTAATGGTATGAAATATATGCATTATTTATCCTGTTAGACTTAATCAAATTACACCAGCACAAAATTATGTAAAGTCATGTCTCCATGAAAGCGGGATTATAGCACCGCTAAGCAGTATCACAGTGTACGGATAAAGCTTGTTTCAACTGTGAAATATGTTACTATCAAGCCAGACATGGCGGTAAGGATGCATATTTTGAAATGCAAACCATTGTATAGTAAGCAGCCTTCAGCCAATAATTTCAATAGAATTCAGGGAGTGTATATGAAAATAAAATACTGGCTGACCGCTGTAGCCGCGTGTTCTGCACTGCTACTATCTGCCTGTGGTGGCAGCAACAGCAATTCTGCTTCTGCGCCTGCTCAGCCCAATGCAGATAAAACCTTTATAGTTGGCACCAATGCCGAATTTGCACCTTTTGAATCCCGCACAGCCGACGGTTCGCTCACCGGTTTTGATATTGATTTGCTCAACGCCATGGCCAAAGCTGGCAATTTCAAAGTACAGTTTAAAGATCAGCCATGGGATGGACTATTTGCTAGCCTCAATAACGGCGATCTAGACATTGTGGCTTCCGGTGTGACCATCACTGATGAGCGTAAACAAAGTATGCTATTTAGTGACCCGTATTTTGATATTTCTATGATGGTACTTACACCAAAAGCCAAAACATTCCATTCGCTGGCTGAATTAAATAATATGCATCGTGTAGCCGTAGCCACAGGCCAAACTGGTGATTTGGCAGTACAAAAAGTATTGGGTGCGCAAAGCACAAAAATTGCCCGTTTTGACAGCGTGCCCCTGGCCATCAAAGAGCTTGAAAATGGTGGTGTAGAAGCCATGGTATCCGATGGTGCCGTAATCAGTAATTATGTTAAAGCCAACGGTGCTGATAAATTCACCATTAATAAGGTACCCGAATTCGGTGTTGACCATTACGGCTTTGTGGTTCGCAAAGGCGATACAGCCACTGTGGAGAAACTGAATGATGCACTGAAAAAAATCCGCGCTAGTGGCGAATATGACAAAATATATGCAAAATACTTTTCCAACTAAAATTTAATTTGCATTCAGAAGAAAAAAACAGCCCGTTATCCTGAATAGCGGGCTAAACTGTATGTGTCAACATTCTGACCAAAGCCATATCTACTTTAGTTTCCATTTCTTCAAAACGCATCTGCACATTTGGCTTTTATTTCACAGCGTTCTAAAATAGCCAACTCGTTAAAATAAGCTAAAACTAAAATGAGTTATCAAATAACGGTTTTACCAGCCGGTGAAACTTTTCAGGCACCAGAGGGAACATCACTGCTACAGGCAGCAATCGATCAGGGGATCATGCTGCCGCATGCGTGTAAAAGCGGCTGCTGCGGAGCGTGCAAAGCTCAGCTAGTCAAGGGTCAAACTACTGAAATCAACCCACAGTCTGCCCTGAACAGTAATGACACAAATCAGCAGGATATATTACTGTGCTGCCAAAGTGCCAAAACAGACCTAACTCTATATTTGCCCAACTATAATGGCCATTCAGCACAACCAGTACAAACGCTGACTGCACGAATTGAAGATATTCGCTATTGTGGCCATACTGCCATCCTATCGCTGAAGCTGGCACAGCGAAAACCCTTTCATTTCACTGCCGGCCAGTATATCGATATTGTGCTATCCGATAATCAGCGCCGTAGTTATTCGATAGCGGGTTTTGACACAAACCGCCGGCAGTTAATTATCCATGTACGACGTCACCATGGTGGCGTCTTTTCCGAACAACTCTTTGATGGCCGCTTGCGCCCGAAAGACATTCTGCATTTTCACGGGCCACTGGGCAATTTTCAGTTAAACAGCCAGCAAAAACCACTTATTATGTTGGCCTCCGGTACCGGTATTGCACCGATTGAAGCCATGCTGGAAACACTGAAACAACAGCAATTTCAACTACCGGTATCAATATACTGGGGTATGGCAGCAGAAGAAAATTTGTATGATGCTGCCGTGCTGGATAAGCTTTGTTCTGAGTTAGCACAGGCACAGTGGTCAGCAGTATTGTCGCATCCATCAGCATCATGGAAAGGTGCACGTGGCTATGTTCAACATGCGGCACTGGCTGCTCATCCGGATATGAATAAATATGAAGTGTATGCATGCGGCCATCCGCAAATGATACATCAGGCCAAAAATTTATTTACAAATCAGGCTGGATTGCCTGAAGACGCATTTTTTGCAGATAACTTCACCCCGGCTGTCTGAGTGATCTATGAAACTAACGCCCCGTAAACATTATGCACTGAATGTATTACTCTTACTTATTTACAGCATCGTAATGATTTATGCACTGGCCTACCCGCCAAATCCTAACCGCATAATTGAAACATGGCTGGTCAGCATATTATTGCAACGTTTCTGCTCACGACTATGGTGCATCATGATGTGGCTGAGCGCAATCATTGTTCTGTTCTATCATCCTACTGCTACTCTGTACGGAAGACCAAGTTTTGGTATCGTTACTTCATTACTTAGTACCACAGCCAGTGAAGCAAGTGAATACATAGCAGCCATATCATGGCATACCTATGTAATGACAATTGTTCTGGCCGCTATACCGCTACTCATTATGCGTTTCAGCCGCTATACGGCTGTCCCACGCTGGCGCGGCTACTGGGCTATTCCGCTTGTAATTGTACTAATGGTAATGACAATACAGACAGCGCGCAAAGGTTATACTACAGGTGGATTTGCACTACGTGCACAGCCAATAGAATTTCTGGCCGATGCTTATCTGCAACCGCGTGCCTACTTCGCCGAACTAGCAAAGATGAAAGCCGACTTAGCTAAACCAGATAATTGGCAAATTAGCAGTAGTCAACAGCAATACCGCAACTATGTATTGATTATTGGTGAAAGTGCCCGCGCAGATTATTTACATCTATACGGATTCAAATATCCAGACACCCCATTTCTGGACAGGCATGCCAGCATCATCATGGATAACATGCTGTCTGCCGGTCCCAATACGCCCATCTCGCTCTTACATGGCCTTACTCTCAGCCATGGTAAATCATTCTCAATTCAGAATAATGTGATTACTCTGGCGAAAAAAGCCGGTATGGATACAGCATGGTTGTCAAATCAGGGGGCACTTGGACAATACGATACATCCATTTCAACGATTGCTCATCAGGCCAATCACGTCACATTTCTAAAAACTACCGGCTACGATTTCGGCCAACGCAGTTATGATAATCAGCTCATTGAGCCATTGCAGAAAGTACTGGCTCAGCCTCTGGTTGCTGGTCAGTCCCGCCTGATTGTATTGCACATTATGGGTTCTCATCCCAATCCATGCGACCGGCTGCCCAACCCGCCACAGCACTATGTGGAAAATAACAACAGTAATTGCTATATCGACACCATTCGTCAGACAGACACTCTATTAAGCCAGATATATACAACATTGCAGCAAAATGGTGAGCCTTTCAGCATGTTGTATTTTAGTGACCATGGCCTGAGTCATGACAAAAACACCTTTGAGAAAAACAGTTTAGTACGTTCTTCAAGCATCCTGCGCCACAACGACCATTTTTATCAGAATTATCATGTCCCGCTAGTCATTATCAACAGTGGTCAGCCTCGGCAGACACACAATCAGGCTCAGCGTAGTGGGCTGGAACTATTAGACGGAATTGCACAATGGCTGGGCATCCGCTCACCACAACTACCATTTGCCAATCAGTTTTTCAGCACGGCAAACAGTAACAATCCGCAGGTTCTCGACTTCAACCAGCATTTACAATCCGTCAAACAGCTGCGGAATGATCCTTTGCCTGCAGATTTACAGTAAATAAACTCACTATACTAACTATCTGTAATAAAAAATAAATATCCCTGCCTAATTTATTCAGCAGGGATATAACATTAATTTTGATTTAATTTTCTTAAACATTTTCATTTGATTTGTATCAAAACACACTCAAATGAAAACATTATAATGAATTTACTTTGATTGGTTTCCTCTTGATGTGTGTGTTTAAGTGTGGCGTTTCGCCACACTTTTTTTTATTTTAATTTTAGCTTTCTTAATCAAATCATTCAATTGTTACCGATTCCTTTTTCTTTGAACCGGATTGATTGGCGGCAGAAAAAACCAGCTTCACTTCATCAGACTGCGGCAAATAATCAATCAATACATCACCTCCTTCACTCAGACGGCCGAAGAGCAACTCATCAGCCAGCAGCTTACGAATACGCTCCTGAATCAACCGGTGCATGGGGCGAGCACCCAATGCAGCATCAAAACCGTGTTTGGCCAAATAGCTGCGTAAAGTTGGTGTGAATTCTGCCACCACCTGTTTAGCCAGCAACTGCTGCTCCAGTGCCAACAAAAACTTATCCACGACTTTCGCAATTATCGCTTGATCCAGAGCCGTAAATGGCACAATTGCATCCAGACGGTTGCGGAATTCAGGCGAAAACGCTTTCTCAATAACGGCCAGACTATCGACTTGTCCGCGCTTTCCTGTAAAGCCCAAATTAGGCTTAGCCAATTCAGCAGCACCGGCATTGGTGGTCATAATCAGAATAACATTCCGGAAATCCGCACTGCGTCCATTATTATCCGTAAGATTGGCATAATCCATCACCTGCAACAACACATTGAACACATCCGGATGTGCCTTTTCAATTTCATCCAGCAGCAGCACACAATATGGTTGCTTATTGACTGCATCAGTAAGTAATCCGCCCTGCTCAAAGCCCACATAACCCGGCGGGGAACCTATTAGACGCGAAACAGCATGTGGTTCCATATATTCCGACATATCAAACCGCAGCAAAGGCAAGTCCAGCAGCTGCGCCAGCTGTTTGGCAACTTCAGTTTTGCCAACGCCGGTCGGGCCGGCAAACAAAAAGCTGCCAATCGGCTTATCAGGCTGTTTGAGACCAGAGCGCGCCATTTTAATCGACGCCACCAGTACATCAATAGCTTGATCTTGTCCAAATACTTTTGCTTTTAAATTATCAGCAAGAAAGCGCAATACCTGCTTATCATCATGTGAAACGGTGGTTTCTGGAATACGTGCAACTTTTGCCACAATCGCCTCAATTTCAGCACGGCCGATAACTTTACGTTGTCTGGATTTCGGCTGGGTTTTTTGCGCTGCCGCGGCCTCATCTATAATATCAATAGCTTTATCTGGCAGAAAGCGCTCATTAATATAGCGAGCAGACAACTCAGCAGCTGCCTGAAGCGCACCTCGCGTATAGCGTACTTGATGGAAATTTTCAAATGCAGGTCGCAACCCTTGTAATATCTGCACCGTTTCTGTTACCGATGGTTCTACAATATCTATTTTCTGAAATCGTCGGCTTAAAGCATGATCCTTATCAAAAATAGTACGGTATTCCTGATAAGTTGTGGCGCCAATACAGCGCATACTACCTTTAGCCAATGCCGGCTTAAGCAAATTAGACGCATCCATCGTGCCGCCAGACACACTGCCGGCACCTATAATGGTATGAATTTCATCTACAAACAATACCGCCTTATCCAGTTCGCCCAATTCTTTAATAACGGCTTTCATCCGTGCTTCAAAATCACCGCGATACTTAGTACCGGCAAGCAAAGCGCCCATATCCAGCGAAAAAACCACTGATCCTTTGATAGATTCTGGCACCTTATCATGTACCAGCATATAAGCCAGCCCCTCTGCCAGTGCCGTTTTACCCACACCGGCTTCACCTACCAGTAAAGGATTATTCTTACGCCGCCTGCACAAAGTCTGAATCAGGCGCTGCATCTCCTCATTACGGCCAATAAGCGGGTCAATTCGGCCGGCAAGAGCCTCCCTGTTCAGATTAACAGTATAGTTTTCTAAAGCTTTTACTTCTGCCTTGCCCGCATCTGCCTCATTATTTTGTTCAGTATTTTTATTCTGAACCGGATTATGATTACCAAGTGTCAGATAGCGCAGCACATCCAGACGGTTCACCGACTGCGATTCAAGAAAATAAACAGCGTGGCTGTCCTTTTCTGACATAATGGCCACCAGAACATCCACAGGTGTCACCTCACCTTCAGTATGCGCAGCACGTACATGCACAATTGCCTGCTGCAATACACGCTGAAATCCAAGCGTAGGCTCCAACTCAGACTGCTCTGCTACGCTTTCCGGCAACACCGGAGTATTCTCATGAATACTTTGCTGAAGCTGTTTGGCTAGCAATTCATTATCCACCCCTACAGCCCGTAGCACCCCACTCACATCTTCACTTTGCTGCAACAGGCCGAGCAGTAAATGCTCCACACCAATAAACTCAAACGCATGGTTCCGAGCCTCGGCATAAACATACTGCAGAATTTTTTCTAGTTGCGCCGAAATCATACCCGACCTCCTGACAAAGTAACATTTTCAATTCAGAATGCAACACTCAGCATTATCAGCATATACATGAAGCACTCACGTTAAAAATCAAGTAACACCCGCCGAGTGTACCGTGGCATCTAGGTTTTAATACAACATCTCATTCTTCTTCAGTCAGACACCGCAAAGGAAAGCCAGCAGCTTCGGCACGTTCAAGCACCTGATTGCATTTGGTTTCGGCAATATCCTTCTGAAACACCCCACACACACCGCGTCCAGACTCATGCACCATCAGCATAATGGCAATCGCCTGAGTATGTGGCAAATGAAACACTTCCATGAGTACAGTTACCACAAAATCCATCGGTGTGTAATCATCATTCAACAATACCACTTTATAGCGCTTCGGTGGCTTTAACATGCTTTCCTGATTCTGGCTAACAGTTTGTGTTCTAGTATTTGACATTGTGCATAAATCTACATGTATCTGTGGGTTTTTAGTAACGGTTTTAATAATTTTATCATTTTTCGGTAAGCTTGCTTGACGTTAGTTCTTAACCTATGTAAAAAGACTACTTAACAAGTCAGACATAGACTGCCAAACAAATAGTTGTACACCTGTTCACTAATTTGTAGGTTCTACTGTGTCGCAAACTTGTTCTTTATTTTGTTTTTTATGTATAGGAAGTTTCATGGCAACTGGTATTGTTAAGTGGTTTAACGACGCTAAAGGTTTTGGTTTTATTACACCTGATGAAGGTGGTGAAGATTTGTTTGCTCATTTCTCTGCAATCAATATGAACGGCTTCAAAACCTTGAAAGAAGGTCAACGCGTATCTTTTGACGTGACCACCGGTCCAAAAGGTAAACAAGCGGCCAACATTCAGGCAGCTTAATCTTAGCCGGTTGTCCGGTTAGACAAAAATAGCGGCAATGCCGCTATTTTCTGTTTGATACTGAATATACTTACATTCTGCAATTACCAGTAGCCTGTCATTTATTCATATCAGCTCAACTAGGACCAGTTGGTTAGTTTAGACACATCAAATTTAATAGAATTCAAATAAATAACTGAATTTGCTAAATAAATAGCTGGTCCGATTTTTAATTTATTGTACTTAAAAACCTGAATAATGTCCTGATTCAGAAAATCCTATCCGTTCCCCATCAGAATACAATCTCATAAGCAACCATATTAACCACCCTGCTGTTCTATTTATCTAAACTTCTTACCGATCTGCACAAAAAAACCGCAGCCTATTAGAAGCTGCGGTCTTCAACTCAAATCTGATAGTTATTCTGCTTGAACGGTTGTTCCGGCTGGAAGCAGTAAATTCAGCACTATTGCCAGTAAAGCACATAGTCCTACACCAGCAAAAGCCATGGAACCGATTTTCACAACCATGCCACCAACACCCACAATCAAAACAGAACTCACAATCACCAGATTACGCGGTTGCATTAAATCCACTTTAGCATCAATCAGCGTTTTTAGCCCCAGAGAAGCAATCGTGCCAAATAGTAGCAACATGATACCGCCCATTACAGGCAACGGAATTGAGCTCAGAAAAGCATTAAATTTGCCAAAAAAGGCCATTAAAATCGCAAACACAGCTGCCCATGTCATAATTACCGGATTACTATTCTTGGTAATCATCACTGCACCGGTAACTTCACCGTAGGTTGTTACCGGAGGGCCGCCGATTAAACCGGCAATACACACACCCAAACCATCTCCAGCTAAAGTTCGATGTAACCCAGGGTCTTTCACATAATCATTACCCGTCACCTTACCAATAGCCATAATTCCGCCAATGTGCTCAATAGCCGGCGCAATCGCTACCGGCAGCATAAACAGCGCAGCCTGCCAATTAACTTGCGGAGTAGCAAAATGGGGAACAGCAAACCACGGCGCCGCAGCCATAGCACTGGTATCCACCATTCCGGTTAGCAATGCCATTATATAACCGGCTGCCACACCTATCAGAATCGGAATCAAACGCATCATCTTACTGCCGAATACCGTCACAATTACTGTTACCGCAAAAGTAAAACCCGACAAAAACAGCGAATGCGCATAATCCACAACTTGTTTATCACCGGACTTACCCATAGCCATATTACAGGCTACCATCGCCACAGAAAGCCCAATTACCATAATCACCGGACCAATAACCACCGGCGGCAGCAAACGGTGCACCGAAGCCAGCCCGCGCCACTTAATCAGTGCAGCAAAGACAAAATACATAAAGCCAGCAGCGAACAGGCCAAACATAGTCGAACCCAAACCCCATTCCTGCATGGCATATATAATCGGGGCAATAAATGCAAACGAAGAGCCCAGATATATCGGCACCTTACGTTTAGTACAAATCTGAAATAATAATGTGCCTACACCCGCACCCATCAGCGCCAGAGCTGGATTTAGCCCTGTTAACAACGGCACCAGAACCATGGCACCAAAGGCCACAAACAAAATTTGTGCGCCGGCCAGCGCTAGTTTAAATTGGTGTCCCACCCAGACACTCCCCATAAAATAATCAAAAACTCTTCATTATAGTCTAGTACCAAATAAAAAATAGTTATAATTTGTCGCCAATCAGCTAAAGCTTGAATAATTTAATTAATTTTTAAATCATAGCCTTATTTGTAAATTTAAAAAATAATTTCCATTAACTCTTGCGTATTTGTTCATTATTGCGCATAATGCGCCTCTCTTTAGCCGGCATAGCTCAGTTGGTAGAGCAGCTGACTTGTAATCAGAAGGTCCCGAGTTCGACTCTTGGTGCCGGCACCAGTTAAAAAAAGCGTAATCAAACGATTACGCTTTTTTATTTGCAATTTAATCATTACATCTCTCGAAATCAGTCCACAATCTAAGTTTTCCTTTCTACACACCTAATCTAATAATAACGCACCCGCCATACAACCTATGGATTACAACGCTAAACAGCTAAGCCAGCCTAAACAAATCATCCGGTACAAATAATAGACTGAATTTTTATTTTCTGAAGATTTAGAGTCGAAGAAGCCTCCCACTCCTTCAAATCCATTGAGTATCTTGCTTTTCAAGTCATTCCCAACGCTTTATTAGCACCTTCACCCATAAAAACAGGCATAACCCATCCCAATTTACATAATTGATGACTGAAAAAATTAATTCAGGCATTTATATTTACTTTAAAATAATGGTTGTGTTTTTAAACTCTCGTCTATGTCCAAAAAATACTGTTAGGCAACACTATCCAACTACATTAGATGCAACCAATAAATAAAATTGATTAATAAATTTTAGTATTTATTAATCAATTCATATTAGAGCACCCTCATCACAAATTAATAATTCAATACAGCAAATAACAAAAAATTTAATTAAAATAAATTGTTAATCAATAATCTTCATCTCAAGTAACTATTACATCTGTTAAATTATTGTTAGCAGAAACCAATAATTTGTTTTAGAATATGCAAAAGCTGAACCAACATCGCCCATCCACCTGAGCTGCTCAGGATTACTGGATGGCGTTTTTAATTGTGGCCGACTCAGCATAATGTAACTTGCAATAATCAACTCATGTCTCATACTACCTATCAGTTAAAACCGCATGAACGCCCAATGATGGCCGGTTCCCCTTCCTTTCCGGACCATCCGTGGAAACGCCGTGTCTGCTATGCCATCATCGGCGTGATCGTAGGCTTAACTGCCGGATTTACCAATGGCATGATGCTGGCCAATATTCCTCAGATTCAAGGCTATTTGGGGCTGACACCCGAGCAAGGAGGCTGGATACAAGTCTCTTATTATATGTTTAGTGCCATTATTAGCGTCTTACTATTTAAAATTCGTCAGAATTTCGGCTTGCCACGTTATGTTAGCTATATCGTTACGGGACTTATCATTACCAACTGCCTGCAATTCTTTTTCCATGATTATCATATGGAATTATTTGCTCGCGGTATGAGCGGACTCGTAGGTGGCAGTTTAAATAGCATGGCCATGTACTACATGATGCAAGCCATGCCCGCTATACATCGCGGTAAAGGCATACTACTCGGCCTCGGCTTGACCCAGCTAAGCCAGCCGCTGGCCAGATTTCTTTCTCCTTTGCTGTTGCAGCACGAACAATTTCAGCTAGTGTTCAGCTTTCAGCTTGGCATGGCGTTGCTGGTATGCGGAGCCGTATGGCTACTTCCTATTCCTTCTGGCTATCTGGAAAAATCATTCGAAAAAATCGACCTAATTAGTTTTCCTCTAATGGCTGCAGGCATCGCCTTTATTTCCGCTGGTGCAGTGCAGGGACGCATTGTCTGGTGGGACAAAGACTGGATTGGCTGGCTGTTTGTTGCCGGCATTGTATGCTGTATGCTTTCCGTAATTATTGAATACAACCGCAAGCGGCCAATGTTTGATATCAAATGGATGATGCATACCAACGGCATGTTACAGGTATTGGTTTTCGGCTCACTTATCCGCGTAGCCCTGTCCGAGCAAAACATGGGTGCAGCTGGTCTAATGACTGCATTAGGTCTAAGTAACGATCAGATGATTCATTTCTATGCCGTAACATCTTGTGGCGCAGCATTGGGACTAATGACTAGCGTACTAACATTCAAACCTACCGATATTAAATTACCACTGGTGATTTCATTCGCCATCATCGCCATTGCCAGCTTTATGGAAGTTGGACAAAATCAGTGGTCGCGACCAGTGAATTTTTACCTACCAGAATTCATGATTGCTTTTGCATCATTATTCTTTTTCGGTCCTGTGATGATGGAGGGTATGATTCGCGCGCTCGCCAAAGATCCTGTTTACATTATGAGCTTCTCCGCTGTATTTGGATTTTCACAAACTGTCGGTGGTCTAATTGGTTCAGCTCTGCTGAACGCCTTTATCACCATCCGTACCCGTGTGCATTTAATCAATAGCGCAGATGGTTCCTATTTAACTGACCCTCAGGTTAATCAGCTCATCCAGCAAAATGCGCAAGCCAGCCAGCGATTCAGCTTCGACAGCACATGGAATCACGCATATGGCGTGAGTAAATTAATTCAGCAAGATACCATGCTGGCACAAGTAGCCGCTTACAATGATTTATTCGTTACCGTAGGCATTGGTTCATTAATCTGTTTTCTAGTAGTTGGCGCACAACGCTGGTGGCATCAGCTGCATGGCACCAACCCTATCGGAAAAGAACTCAGAGGCTTTGCAGCAGCACGCCAGCGCGCGATGCAGGAACCGCCCAAACAATAAGCTGAAATAATATTTAGGATAATAATGACAAACACACCACAAAACACATCTGGACAAAAACCGGATACCGAAACAAACAAGCCTGAAAACTCGGCATCTGCCACCCAAAATTTAGGCAGCGCCTCTTCATCAGCACAGACCGGTGACAAACAGACCAGTTCAAATCAAAACAACGGTGCTGCGGCCGCCGGCCAGAATAATACGTCACCCACTCAGCCATCAGCCAATCAGTGGCAGCCACCTAAACGCAAATGGTTTGTCACCGCTATGCTGGTACTGGTGCTGATGCTGGGTGTACTAATGATTTTACGCGCATGGAAATTGCCACCATTTCGCAATTCCATGGTTTCTACCGATAATGCTTATGTACGAGGCCAGACTACTATCATTAGCCCACAGGTCACCGGCTATGTTACCAAAGTATATGTACAGGATTTTGACGAAGTAAAAGCTGGTCAGCCACTTATTCAGATAGATGATCGCATCTATAAACAGAAAGTAGCGGCTGCGGAAGCCGGAATTGGTCTGCAAGATAGCTCCCTAGCTAATTACGAACAAAACCGCCGTATCAAAGAAGCCAATCTGGTTGCCAGAGAAGCAGATATAGCCAATGCACAGGCTCAGCTGGAAAAAGCACAGGCCGATATGGCAAGGGTAAATGTACTGGTGGCAGACGGCTCTCTGTCTTTGCGTGAGCGTGACCAGACACGTGCCGCATTAAAACAGGCACAAACCGGCGTTGCAGAAGCCAAAGCACAGTACCGCGTTGCTCAGGAAGACCTGAAAAGCACCCATGTCAATAAGGGCGGCCTGAAAGCCAATGTGGATAATGCACATGCCCAGCTAGGTCTGGCACAGATTGACCTGTCCAATACGGTAGTGAGAGCTCCGGAAAACGGCCGTCTAAGTGAAATCAGCGTTAAAAATGGCCAACTAGTAAATGCAGGCACACAATTAATGTTTCTGGTACCGGCACGCAAATGGGTAGTGGCCAATTTCAAAGAAGCTCAGACAGCCAATATTCGAGTTGGCCAGCCAGCATGGTTTACCGTAGACGCATTAAACGGCGCCAAAATCAGAGGCACAGTGGAAAAAATCTCACCAGCTGCAGGCAGTGAATTTTCCGCCATCAAACCTGATACCACCACTGGCAACTTTGTCAAAGTACCGCAACGCATTGCCGTACGCATCCGTATCGATAACCATAATGAACTATTTGAACGCCTGCGTCCCGGCATGTCGGTAGTAGTCAGTATTGATACCACTAGGGTGAAAGCATGAACGCCCAATTGATTAAGTTATCCATACTTACGGCTATGGCTATCGGCCTCAACGGTTGTATTCCTCGTATACCGGCTGTACCGGCCACAGCACGAGTACAAGCCCCCGCTTACTGGCACGAACAATCCACACCAACTAGTCAGAACGCAGATGCTCAATGGTGGAAACAGCTGAATGACCCTGTGCTGGATCAGCTCATCAATGAAGCTCTAACAAACAATATTGATTTAGCTCTGGCTCAGACCCGTGTTCAGGAAGCACTAGCTCAGGAACACGCCTCGCGCGCCTCGTTGCTACCCACACTGGAGGCCAGCGGTGGCACCACCCGCCAGAAAAGTCTGAATGCGTTTGGAGTGGCCACTTTAACACGAGTAGAACAGCCCAGTTTTCAGGCCGCCTATGAACTGGATGTATTCGGTAAAAACCGCCATACCTTTCAGGCTGGCCGTTTAAACCGACAAGCCACTGAAACGGCCGAAGCTGCCACACGCCTGAGTGTAATCAGTACCACAGTGAAATCCTATATTACCCTACGAGCTCTGGATGAAAAACTCAATCTGCTACAAAAAACATTAGATGCACGACAGCGCGAACTGAAAATTGCCCAGTCCAAAGCCAATGTTGGTTATACATCCAAACTTGAGCTAAATCAGGCACAAGCAGAGTATGCCGCCACATTGCAGCAGATTCCGGTAGTCCAATCGAGTATCAGCCAGCAAGAACATGCATTGAGTATGCTGGTTGGCTCCAGCAGCCGCACCATTGAGCGTGGTTTACCATTATCCCAACTGCAAGCACCGGCCATTCCTGACATGCTGCCGTCTGAACTGATGCAGAATCGTCCAGATATAGTTCAATCCTCATTATTACTGGCTGCCAGCGATGCCAATCTAGCTTCAGCGCGAGCACAGTTTCTACCGTCAGTGAAAATCAGTGCTGCTTTTGGCCGTATTTTTTCCACTGCTCCGATTAAAGAACCGGTAAACGTCTGGAGTATAGGCGGCAGTATACTGGCACCCATCTTTGAAGGCGGTAGTATCAAGGCCAACTTTGATTTGAATGTAGCCAGACGCAACGAAGCTGCATGGAATTATCGAAAAACCGTGCTCACAGCGCTAAAAGAAGTGGAAGACCAGCTCTCCGCTAGCTACCGTCTGCAAGAACAGGAACAAGCATTGGAAATGGAGCAGAAAGCACTGGCAAGTGCTCTACATCACGCTAGCAACCGCTATCATGCCGGATATTCACCTTACTTAGACGTACTGGATAGTCAGCGCAATTTACTCAGTGTAGAAAGTCAGCTAATTCAGAGTAAAGCGGATTACCTGAACGCACAGGTTTCACTATATCAGGCATTGGGTGGCGGCTGGACACCAGCTAGAAACACTGATACCCATCATTGATACTTGGACTTATTTCTCGAAACAAGTATAATTTTTTTAACGGTCAGTCAGCACCCTGCTGCAAATTGGCACAACAACCAGTATGTTAAAATTGATTTTTAATTAGTATTCGTTTAATCAGTTTTATTATGTTTATTGCTTCAGAACACATCGACCGGCTATTACCACAAACCCAGTGCAGGCAATGTGGCTATCAGGGCTGTGCCCCTTATGCACAGGCATTAAGCCGAGGCGAGGCAGCCATTAATCTGTGTACACCGGGAGGAATGGCAGTTATCTGTGATCTGGCGCAATTACTCAATGTACCGGTGATCCCTCCTGCTGACACCAATAAAGCTCAGCAGCCTAAGGCTATAGCCATCATTGATGAAGACGAATGTATTGGGTGTACCGCCTGTATCAAAGCCTGCCCAGTAGATGCCATTTTTGGTGCAACCAAGCAAATGCATACCGTTATTACCAGCGAATGCAGTGGATGTGAATTATGTCTACCCCCCTGTCCGGTAGACTGTATCCATATGCAGCCAGTAGCAGACCAATGGTTACCCCGCTCTCGTCTTTTAACTGAAGACATTCAAAATGAGCGCTTTGCCGCTGCTAAACAGGCTCATACCCGTTTCCAACACCGTAACGAACGCTTGCATCGTCTACAAAAACAAAAACAACAGCAATTACAGGCACGGCAGAAGAAAACCACAGCCACAACAACTAAATTAAATTCAGCAAGCAACATCAATCCAGCGGCTCTGATTGCCAAAGCCATGGCTAAAGCGCATACTCAGCAGCAGCAACGACGTGTGCCGGATAATCACGATTCATTTCAGCAACAGCAGATTGCCAAAGCTCAGCAACAGGCCAGCTACCGCCGCGCCATGCGTGATTTCCAGTATGGAAATGAAAAGCAAAAAGCAGAGGCACAGGAATGGCTGCGTTTATACAAACAACAGCACGAATCCCAACAATAATGCGCTTAACCTGACAAAATTAAATAAAAATGCTAAAATTATAGGCTAAATTAAAATTATTTAGCTGTATAAATTAACGAAATTAAACAAATGAAAAAGCTGAAACTGATTCTGGCTACCGTGACTGCCCTGTTAATGGTTAGTGCCTGTGCCATTGCAGACAAACCCAATACCCGTTATCTGTCCGGTAACTGGCAAATTCGTACTTTAAATGGTGAGCCTACTCCGGATACCAGCGCTCGAATCCGTTTCGACCCAAATACACACCAATATTATGCTTTTTTTGGCTGTAATCATATCCAAGGTAACTACCGAGATTTTCGCCACACTCTGCATCTAAGCCAACCGTTCGGTATCGATAAAATGTGTGCCAACATCGAAGATGAACGCACCGGTACCGGTACCCTCGGTTTCGTTAATTCATGGCGTATCATCAACGATACCACCGGAGTGCGGCTGCAACTGTTAGATAAACAGCACTATGTACGTGTCGAAGCTCGTTTATTAAAAGACGCCGACAACGAACAACATTAAGCTTTTCATTACATTAGTAGTAATAAATAATCTACAAGCACTTACAAAACAAAATAGCCACATTATCTCCGAGACAATGTGGCTATTTAATTACTCTGAATTAATGCGGAGCAATCATATCTTCAGGAATCACCCACTCATCAAACTCTTCGGCAGTGAGGAAACCCAGTTCAATAGCAGCCTGTTTCAGGCTGGTATTTTGCGCATAGGCAGTTTTGGCTATTTTAGCAGCTTTTTCATAGCCGATATGGCGGTTCAGAGCTGTAACCAGCATTAGTGAATGATGCAAATTGGCATCAATTTTCTCACGTACCGGCTCAATACCTTCCGCACAACGCAGATTAAAACTATTACATGCATCTGCCAATAAGCGAACTGATTGCAGAATATTAAACACCAGCACAGGCATAAACACATTCAGCTCAAAGTTACCGGACGCACCGGCTACTGTAATCGTCGTGTCGTTACCCATTACTTGTGCTGCGACCATCGTCATAGCCTCACACTGAGTAGGATTCACTTTACCCGGCATAATACTTGAGCCAGGCTCATTGGCTGGAATAGTAATTTCACCAATGCCACAGCGCGGGCCACTGGCCAGCCAGCGGATATCGTTAGCAATCTTGTTCAGACTTACTGCCAGTGTCTTCAGGCTACCAGAAGCAAACACCACAGCGTCACGGCCAGCAAGTGCTTCAAATTTATTTGGTGCAGTTACAAATGGTAAACCGGTCAGTTCCGCTAGTTTTGCTGCCGCTTTTACCGCATATTCCGGATGGCTGTTCAAGCCAGTACCCACAGCAGTACCGCCCAATGGTAACTCATACAACCAATGCAATGCCTGCTGCAAACGTTCCAGACCATGATCCAACTGGCTAACATAGCCACTGAATTCCTGTCCTAATGTCAGCGGTGTTGCATCTTGCAAATGTGTACGGCCAATCTTAACTATATCTTTGAAGGCTTCAGCTTTAGCCGCCAATGTGTTTCTCAATGCTTTTACTGTTGGCAACAAATGCTGATTAATTTGGATAGCTGTAGCCACATGAATGGCTGTCGGGAATGAATCATTGGTAGATTGAGCATGATTCACATGATCATTTGGATGCACTGGTTTGTAGCTACCACGAGGCTGTCCGGCAATTTCGTTAGCCACATTAGCCAGAACCTCATTCATGTTCATATTGCTCTGCGTACCAGAACCAGTCTGCCACACAACCAGAGGAAACTGGTCTGCCAGTTCGCCAGCCAGAACACGTTCTGCCGCCTGTACAATCAGTCCGGCACATTCGTCACTGATGCGTCCGAGCTGCTGATTGGTCAATGCAGCTGCCTTTTTTACCAAAGCCATGGCCTGAATCATGGCTGGCGGCAAAGTTTCACCACCGATATCAAAATTTTGCAGGCTACGCTGAGTTTGCGCTCCCCAATAAACATTTTCAGATACAGCGATCTCACCCATGCTGTCATGTTCAATACGTGTATTCATAACGTCTCCATGATTACGCACACATTTTATTTAAAATAAAACAAATATTTGTGCAGCGGTCAGGCATTAACTACACTCGCAGACCCTCTGGAATATATTTAATCCCCATTCTAAAGAAGCTTAATTGTGCAGCGATTCAGCTATCTTAGCCACCAATTTATCACATTTGTAAATAGATATTAATATAAACATAAGATTTGATTATAAATTTCCAACATCATTTACCTATCAACACTAAAATGAACTTAGATACAAATTCCTAAGCTAAGATCCTAACTGCATGCCACTCTAACAGCTATTGATAATGAAAAAAAATAATAGAGGGAACAGTTTGTGGCAAAATAGAAACTACCAAACAACACATATAAAATAATGGATATAGCCTTTCAGTTTTCAGCATTACTGGCACTGGGCATAGGTGCACAATGGCTGGCGTGGTATCTGAAACAACCATCCGTACTGTTTCTGTTGTTCACTGGCATTATCATTGGACCAGTGCTGGGATGGTTTCAGCCTGATAAAGTCATGGGCGACCTCCTTTTTCCGTGTATTTCTTTAGGTGTAGCCATTATCTTGTTTGAAGGCGCCCTTACGCTGCAATTTCACGAAATCAGCCAGCATGGCCGTGTAGTTCAAAATCTGGTGACCTTTGGCACCCTCATTACCATTGCAGTATTATCACTAGCTACCTATTGGCTGTTTAAACTGGACATACGGGTGGCTATACTGTTTGGAGCCCTCGTCTGTGTCACCGGCCCCACCGTTATTGCGCCCATGCTGCGTAGCGTCAGGCCACGTACAAAGATTGCCAATATTCTGCGCTGGGAAGGCATTATCATCGACCCCATCGGCGCCATTGCCGTTGTACTCGTCTACGAGTACATAGTTTCCAACGGCCACGAAAATTCACTGCTGCTTTTTAGCAAAATTGTGCTGGTAGCTGTAATCTGTGGCGGGCTGGGTGCTGTAATTCTAGCTAATGCCATCAAACGCTATTGGCTGCCGGAATACATGCGCAACGTCGTCACCTTTGCATTTGTACTTATTCTGTTCTCTTTTTCCAACTATCTGGAAAGCCAATCCGGCTTGCTCACGGTAACGATTTTAGGACTTGCACTAGCTAACTGGCCCCAATTTCCTCGTCAAAGTATTCTGGCATTTAACGAATCCCTTACCTTACTCTTCATTCCGACATTATTCATTATTCTTGCGGCACGTATGGACCTAGCTGCGCTACTTGGTCTTGGCTGGCACGGATTGTTGCTACTGATGATTGCCATGTTCGTTGCACGTCCGTTGGCCGTTTGGTTTTCTTCTATCCACTCCGGTTTAAGCGTGCAGGAGAAACTAATGATTAGCTGGATCGGACCGCGTGGTATTGTCGCAGCCTCGATTGCCTCATTGTTTGCAATGCGTTTAGAGCACCAGCATTTAGCCGGTACAGAACTACTGGCACCATTGGTATTTCTAATTATTATTGGTACCGTGTTGATTCAGGGGCTGGGCGCAAAAACAATTGCTATCATCTTGAAAGTACGCGAACCAGCCAATAACGGCGTACTGATTGTTGGCAGCAACGATGTCGCCCTGATGCTGGCTAATACCCTAAAACAACTGAATATCGATGTTTTGGTTGCCGATTATCACTACATACAGATTGCCCGTGCCCGCATGCAGGGTCTTCGCACCTATTTCGGTAATCCGGTATCAGAAAATGCACAGACACAACTAGACCTAATTGGCATTGGCCATTTGTTCGCCGTCAGCCGCGATAAAGAACTGAATACCTTATGTGAACTCCAATTTCGGCATGAATTCGGCGAGCAGAATATCTATCGTATCCGTTTTGCCGAAGAACAGCATTTAACCGCTCGCGCCCAGAAACAACATCAGTTTGTTTCCCGCCAACTGTTTGAAAAAGAGGTGACATTCGGGCGTCTGGAAAACATGCTAAACAAGCAGGCTCGGATAAAAATTACCAACATTACTGCTACCTACGACTATCAGCAGTACTGTCATGACCATCCGCAAGCAATTCCTCTATTTTTACAGGATAAAAACAATACCTTATATATCATCAGCAGTGAGTTTCAGCCAGCATCCGCCATTGGCAAAAGATTAATTGCATTGGATTACTGAGCATCAGTTCCGAAAGTCTCAACGACTATTGGCTCATTCAACAATTTGCTGCCTGAATCAGATTATAATTAGCTAATTTTCCGGCCAATACAATAAGCGCTAATCCTGACACGTCTGCCGCACTCAATGCCAGCAAATATGTAAGCATTGCCAGATAAATCTTCTGCCTGATATAAAATCAATATAAGATGGTTTGATGTTTTATGTGCAAACCATATAGCCAAAATAACGTAAGAATATAAATATTAATTTTTAGTATTTAATATCGATTCAAAAGCTTTCAAACGTTTATGAATCGACAATAGCTCAATAATAGTTTTCCACGAACTAATCAGATATTGGAACGAATCACGCACATTGCCAAACACGTTCAGAATCTGATTAATTAGCCCCAAAGTCATAGTGCCTGCTGCAATCGAAGGGGATAATATGAATAAACCGAATAAATTATCCAACTGCATGTACCATGTACTCACCAAATTAAAATAGGCGTAATGAAAATACAATCGGTAGTAATTCACCCTTACCCGCTCAAAAAGTTCTTTTAATGTAGCTGGCTGGGCGCGTGCAATATCATCCTCTCCATATACCAACTCTTTCCGGTAAGCTGCTTCTACTTTCTGATTATTGAATTGCAATCCCGGTAGCTTAATCCCCACCACCATCAGCAGCACCGTACCAAATAAAGACCAGCCTATCGCCGCCCAAACCAGCGAGTATTTAATTTCACCAATCAATGCAAGCACAGGTACATGGCTCGACAATTCAAACAGAATCGGTAAAAAAGCAATCAGCACCATCACAGCCCGTACCAGACTGACACACAATTCTTCCACAATAGTGGCAAAGCGCATTGTATCTTCCTGCACCCGCTGAGAGGCTCCTTCTACTGTATGTAATTTTGGCCAGTGGTCTATATAATATTGGTTCATCGCGGTGCGCCAGCGAAACACATAATGGCTGACAAAAAAAGCATTCAGCATAATCATAGTCACCGAAACCATCGCAATCAGCAAAAATGTCAGCATATTCTGATAAATATTACTGATTGGCCCTCCACCACTGCTAAGCATCTTCTGTATCATGTCCCAGAACGGTCCATACCAGGCATTAATCGCCACACTTACCTGCACATTAAACCAGATGTTAAACAGAATTAATGCCGAACCCCATATAGACCAACGCTGCCATGGATGGCGTGCCACCACCGACCAGAAAACCGCGAATACCAACGTAGCCAGCACAAACCAGATATAAAACCATACAAAAGCGGGCGACCAAAAACGAGAAAGGCCAATAGCCAGAGGCTTATCAGCATAGCCTTGCGGAAAGCCGAACCATTCACCAGCAGACTTACCTCCCGTATACCAGAGAGCAATATTTAAACCAATCCACAAAATGGCAGACAAAAAAAACCAACGAGGCTTAGGAAAAAACGACTGGAACACAATTTCATCCTGACAAAAAAACTACCGGTTAAAAAAAGATGGTTTCAACAATGTCAGCTCGTGCGTCACCAGCCATATGCATGCATCAGCGGAGATTGTAAAGAAGCTATTAAAAAGCGAGTGACCCACAAAGTCAATCAATATAGTTAATCCAGTAACGGATTTATTTTAAACATCTGTTTGTTGTGTCTGCTAGTGTCAAGCACAGCAAATTGGCTTAGAGCATCCATTTTAAAATGGATTTGGATTTGTTCGTAAAAATTACGGTACCCAAATTCCACCAGCAGAAAAAAAGATAGCAGAAAATGAGCAATGGCTAGAAAATTTAAAATATGCCATTTTTTCCACAAAAATATTATCCTCTATATTAAATATTTATTAGCTTATTTCACTATAAAAAGCAAAGAAACAAACCCATTATCATTATATTTTTAAGCATCAAAATACTTAAACGATGCAGGCAACTAATGTACAGCCGGCATCACTTTCCTGTAGCGCTTAATTTAACATATCATTCAGGGTTATTTTGCAGACCTAAAGTAATTAAATCAATTACCATGCGTGCAGAATTTTGGCCTGCTTGCTGTAAAAATTCATCAAAACTGATGGCAGCATTAGCGTCACCATTATCGGAAATGGCTCGGATGATGACAAACGGGATATGCAACTGATAGCAGGTCTGAGCAATGGCAGCGGCTTCCATTTCCACCGCCAGCACATCAGCAAATTTATCTTTGATGGCACTGTTCTGCTCGGCAGTACCAATAAACTGATCTCCGCTGACTATCAAGCCTGTATGGATATGTGCACCAGTGAATACTTGCGCCGCACAAGTAGCTGCTTCAACCAAAAGCTCACTAGCTTTAAATCTAGGTGGCAGCTGTGGTACCTGACCAGATTCATAGCCAAAAGCAGTAACATCGACATCATGATGAGCTACTTCTTGTCCTACCACCACATCACCAATCTGCATACCAGCTTTAAGACCGCCTGCACTTCCCGTATTAATCACATAATCAGGTGCATATCGTTCAATAATGATTGCCGTTGTCAGTGCCGCATTGACTTTACCTATTCCGCTTAGTGCCAGCACTACCCGCACACCCTTAATTTCACCTAGATAAAAATGCACTGCTCCAGCCACATCATCCTGACGTTTTTCCAGTTGAGTTAGTAAATAATCCAGCTCAGGCTGCATGGCAGCAATAACGGCAATTAAAGGTGTTGGCATCATTCAATCTTTGTCATATTTTTTGATAAAAACAGGATAGCAGAATTTACTTTATGCAGCCAGATAGGCATGAATACTAACAATGTCAATGTTACCTAAACCAAACCAGATAATTTGATTTCACATTTAGTAGCAGAATTAAAATAAAGACAATTGCGACTGCTGTAATACTTTTCCAGCCAGAGCAGCACCCAGCCCACTGCGTCGTTGCTGGCTATTTTTAATTCCCTGAACCATTTGTCTGGCTGTACCACAGAAAATAAACTGCTCCCGTGCACGAGTCAAAGCAGTATAAAAAAGCGCTCGATTAAACAGTGGGTCATCCGCTGCAGCGTTAGTCTGAGGAGCCACAAACCACACACTATCATATTCCGAACCTTGACTTTTATGTACCGTAATCGCAAAGGCATCTTCGTGAGGAGGCAGACGGCTGAGAACCATCGAACGAAAAGAATTACCATCATTAAAATAGGCACACAGGTGACCAGAATGATTTTCATCAGGAAGAATGATACCTATATCGCCATTATACAAACCCACCGCATAATCATTCTGGGTAATCATGATAGGTAAACCAGCAAACCAGCTATCGGTATTCAGATGCAGCCGACTACGCAAAAACTGCCGGTAATGCCGATTAAATCCTTCAGCATCAGCTCGCCAAGCTGTCAACACCATAATATCATTTAGATGGCTAAAAACTGCATCAACATCATGATCGGCCACGGCCTGCCACCATGGCTGATGCAGAGCATACAAATCATGACACATCCGCTGCCAATCAGCCGAACGCACCTGCAACTGTGCCGGAAAGCGGCGGACGGCATTCATAGCACTTTCATCATCACCTTTAATACAGGCAGTCGCCAAAGCACCGATACCTTGCGTAGCATCAAAACGGTAGCTGTGACTCAATGTAGCCACATGACTTGCCATTCCAGCCTGACTACTGGTTTCGGGCAGAATCTGATTTGGCAGCAGCGTGGTAAGCTTTTGTTTTAGAGCAGGAGACAATACTGTCGGCCGCGACAACTCTGCTAATACATTACCAGCACCAACAGCTGGAAGCTGATTAGCATCACCAAGCAATATCAGACGCACATCCTCTTTCAGAGCACGCAGTAATGCCCGAAACAAAGATAAATCCAGCATTGAGGACTCATCCACCACCAGAATATCCACCGGTAAAGGATGCTCAGCATCATAAGGGCCTGTTAAAAGAGGCGGTTGTAGCTGAAGCAACCGGTGTACAGTTTGACCGCCAAGCCGTCCCAGCAAACGTCTACTGTCTTGATCCAAAGGTAGTTTACTTAAAGCTCGCTGCAAGGCATTGGCCATATGTGCTGCCGCTTTACCGGTAGGCGCCACCAAAGCAATATGCGGCGGACGTGATAATTTCCATGCGTGCTTGAGCACCAATCCCAAAATTTTGGCAACAGTAGTCGTTTTTCCGGTACCCGGCCCACCATTTATAACCACAAAATGCTGTAATAGAGCCAGCGCCGCTGCAAACCTCTGCTGTGCACTGTCTGCATCCGGAAACCACTCAGTCAGATCAACAGCCACAGCCCTCATATCTAAAGGTACAGATTTTACTGTTGTGCGTTTCCACAGATTCTCAGCAATATCCTGCTCGAGTTGCCAGATACGGCCTGAAAACAAATGATTATCCAGCAAAACAAATGGCGTATACGCACCGGCTGCCCCTACCAGCATCCGACAATTGCGGACAGATGTCCGGTATTCGCGCGGAACAACAATATAACTGTCCCCCCGATTGAACGCCCATAACAGTGCATTAGCCCAAGGTTGCATCACAGCCCATTCAGCCGGAACAACTGTACCCAGCACCTGAGCCATTGCCGCCAGAGCCGGATGGTCGGGTTGTTCAGAGCCTGCCTGCACTGTTATTTCATTTGCCATACACTGCAACCATCATTAGCCATTAACCCTACGGTTCAGTTTGCTGCAAAAGGTATTAATTTCCCATCTGATACCGTTAATACCTCATCAAAACGTACAGCAAGCTCATCATCATGGGTAACCACTACCAGACTGGTGCCTAGCTCATGTTGCAAATCGAGCATCATATCGAGCACATTACTGGCATTTTTACGATCCAAATTTCCTGTAGGTTCATCCGCCAGAATACAGGCTGGATGAGTAACCAAAGCGCGAGCAATGGCAGCACGCTGCCGCTCACCGCCAGATAATTCACCAGGACGATGCGCCAAACGCTGTTTCAAACCCACTTTATCCAGCATTGCTCTCGCTTGTTCTTCCGCCTGTGCTTTGGGCATGTGACCAATCAACAAAGGCATCATCACGTTTTCCAGCGATGTAAACTCTGGCAGCAAATGATGAAACTGATATACAAAACCCAGATACTGATTTCGCAGCTGACCAATGGCTTTCTGACTCAGCTCAGTAATATCACGCCCCATTAGGCGAATGCTGCCTGAGCTGGGTGTATCCAGGCCACCCAAAAGATGTAGTAAAGTGGATTTACCACTGCCGGAAGCGCCCACCACACTGATACTTCGGCCACTCCCGATTTTGAAATTCAAATCATCAAGTACCGATACCTGTAAATGGCCATCATCATAAGTTTTACTGACATGTTCACATTCAATCACATATTCCGGCTTATTCATAACGTAATGCCTCCGCCGGTTGAGTTTTGGCAGCACGCCAGCTCGGATACAGCGTAGCCACAAAAGCCAGTAGCAAAGAAATCACCGCAATAGTACAAACATCAGTAAACTCCACATCCGACGGCAGGTAGCTAACAAAATAGATTTGCGATGGAATCAAATGTTTACCAGTTAGGTGCTCAAAAAAGGCAACAATGCGGCCAATATTCAAACCAAGAGTGACACCAAACAAGGTTCCGAAAAAAGTACCCAGAAAACCGGCTACCGCACCCTGAATCATGAAAATACGCATTACACCGGCTGGGGAAAGCCCAAGAGTGCGTAATATAGCAATATCTGCCTGCTTTTCAGTTACCGCCATCACTAATGAAGACACCAGATTAAATGCAGCCACCGCAATTATTAGCAGCAAAATAATAAACATCATGCGTTTTTCCATCTGTACTGCATCAAAATAACTGCGGTTTTGAAAAGTCCAGTCACGAATCCAAATTTCATTCTGTAATTTAGGTGGCACAATTTTGCGAATCACATCTGGTGCATTTTGTGGGTCAGCCAGTTTCAACCTTAGACCACTTACATTATTTCCTAGCCGGTAAAGCTTTTGAGCATCACTAATATGGGTTAAAGCCAGCGTATTATCCACTTCATAAATCTTGGTTTTTACTACCCCTACCAGAGTAAACTGTTTCAGACGCGGCACCATGCCAGCTGGCGTGACATTTCCATCAGGCGTGATAACAGTGATTTTGTCTCCAATATTAGCACCCAGCGCCTCTGCCAAATTCTTGCCCAACAAAATACCGAATTCATCAGGTTTCAGTGAAGCAAAACCATTTTTGGGCATGCCGGCTCCATAATCCACAACTTTGCCTTCCAGTGCGGGATCAATGCCGCGAATCTGCACTCCACGTACTTCGCCGGCATTGGCTAACAAAGCTTGGTCTGCTACATAGGGTGCCGTGCCCACCACCTGTGGATTCCCTTGTACTAACTTTTGCAAATCCTGCCAATGCTGATCCAGACTGTTTTCATAAAAGCCCATTTCAGCATGCGGAGCGACACTGAGTAACTGATTACGAATTTCTTTTTGAAAACCATTCATCACCGACAGCACCACAATCAAAGTAGTAACTCCGAGTGCGATACCAGCAATTGACACTGCGGTAATGAATGACATAAACCCGTTACGTTTCCTGGCCCGTAAATAACGTAAACCAATCCATGTTTCCAGAGATGCCATGAGTAAAAAATTTCAATAGAAAAAACTGATTGTACCCGAGCGTAACGAGCAGCGTCATGCTCAACACTTATAATAATAATGTTAATATTCGTTAATCAGACAATCGTTTTACACCAGCAACAGTTAAGCATCTCTCATCTCAAGTAAACTAGACTATTCAAATACCTGATTATATTTAACCTTTTAAATATTTTATAGGTCGAACTTAATTTCTGAACCATAAAAATCTAAAAGCACAAACGCATAAATATGTCATCCTAAAAGCAAACTGCTATTATCAACCCAAGTTCATTCTAACCTTCAAAACATACTTCCAAATACACAAATACAGCACTGTTGAAAGAGCATCTACATAGCAAAAATCAGCTTAGTTTTACCAGAATTAACCGCATAATTTTGATTATCATCAATACAATAGCTTTAATATATGCCATTGTTATATATACTACTTTTGCTCAATAGAAGAGTACAAAGGTTTACGCTACCATGCGCCTATTTCTAATTTTAGACTGATTCTGATTAACTGATAATGCGTATGAATACCCCATCTTCTCCACTATATAATCCGCTTACCCTACCCAACGGGGCCATTCTGAAAAACCGGCTGGTCATGGCACCAATGACAACATGCTGCGGATTCTATGATGGCACGGTTACCGACAACCTAATTGAATATTACCGCCAGCGAGCTGGCAGCATCGGAACTGTTATAGTGGAATGCGGGTTCGTCGATACCATGGGACCGGCTTTTCCTGGCGCCATCGGCATACATAACGACGACTGCATCGAAGGTCTGAGCCTGCTTGCTGCAGCTATCAAAGAACAAGGTTCTAAAGCAATTATACAAATCTATCATGGCGGACGCATGGTGGAACCTCAGCTTATCGGCGGCCAAACACCAAAAGCACCCAGTGCCATCGCTATTCCTCGACCAAATGCCACAGTACCGGTAGCAATGAGCGCGGGTGAAGTGGAAGACATGATTATAAAATTTGGCGATGCCGCCAGACGAGCCATAGCCGCCGGCTTCGATGGCATTGAAATTCATGGCGCCAATACTTATCTGATTCAACAGTTTTTCTCACCTCATGCCAACCAGCGACAAGACAAATGGGGTGGTAGCCGTGAAAACCGCACCCGTTTCCCGCTAGCGGTACTAGAAATCAGCCGGCAAATGGCAGAAGAACATGCAAATAAAGAATTTATCATTGGTTACCGCTTCTCACCAGAAGAGCTAGAAGTACCTGGGATTACCTTTGAAGATTCCTTGTTTTTACTAGATAAACTAGCACAAACCGGTCTTGACTATGTCCATTTCTCCATGGCTGCGACTTTACGTCCATCCATCATTGATACTGACGACGAAACACCGTTAATAGATAAATACATTCAACAGCGTTCAGCAGCGCTGGCTAAAGTACCCGTAATCGGCGTAGGTAATGTAGTAAACAAGGCTGATGCAGAGACAGCCATGGCACACGGCTATGATTTAATAGCTGCAGGACGAGCATGCGTTGCCTATCCAGATTGGGCAGATCGTATACAGCAATACGATGATTTACAACTGTCCATGAATAGCGATCAGCGTACCGAGCTATGCATACCCGAGCCCTTATGGCGCTTTCCGCTTATCCATAGCATGGTACGAGAAATCAACACCAAAAAATTCCATGCCGGCACCTACCAGCAGACAGTCAGCGATGACTACGAAAACAAATTCGTTATCAATGTAGAGCTGGGAGAAGATTTCATCAAAGACATGTCACTTATAAATGCCGAACAGCTAGACCACGTATCCGTTCGCAATTTCAACGAAATCAAAGAGCGGATATTGGCCGCCAACAGCCCTTATGTCGATGCCATCAGTGGTGCCACATCACAGTGCGATGCCTTTAAAAAAGCAGTAACAAAAGCCATTTCCACCTCCTACAAAGTAGCCAGCATTGTTGAAGGCGGCGATGGCGACGACAAAACCTGTGATGTGGTTGTAGTAGGTAGTGGTGGTGCCGGACTGGCAGCAGCAATAGAAGCTCACGACAAAGGTGCATCTGTCGTCATCATTGAAAAAATGCCAATTGCCGGTGGCAATACCAATAAAGCCTCAGCCGGCATGAACGCCGCAGAAACCCTGTTCCAGCAACAGGCAGGCATTACCGACCATAAAGAATGGTTCTATAACGAGACCTTAAAAGGCGGTAAAAACAAAAACAATCCTGAACTATTACACTACTTTGTCGAACATGCGCCGGCGGCTATCAATTGGCTGGACGCAAAAGGAATCCGCTTAAACAATCTAACTACCACAGGCGGCATGAGCGTAGACCGCACCCATCGTCCAAATAATGGTGCGGCCGTAGGCGGATTTCTGATTAGCGGCTTATTGAAAAACATCAATGAGCGCGGTATCGAACTGATGCTCGATACCTCCGTTACCGATATCGAACTAAAAGATGGACGGATCAATGCAGTAATAGTGAATGACGAAGATGGCAATGAACAACGCATCAGCACCAAAGCAATCATCGTAGCCACAGGTGGTTTTGGTGCCAACGCGCAGATGGTGACACATTACCGACCAGACTTAGCAAATTTTGTAACCACAAACCACAAAGGCGCTACCGGTTCAGGCATCGCCCTGTTACAGAAAATCGGCGCTGGTACCGTTGACATGAATGAAATACAGATTCATCCCACAGTCGAACAAAAAACTGCCTATCTGATTTCAGAATCTATACGTGGCGGTGGTGCCATACTGGTATCACGGCATGGCAAACGCTTTGTCAACGAGCTAGACACACGCGATAAAGTTTCCAACAGTATCATCGCCCTTACAGATCATTATGCTTATATATTATTCGATGAGCAAATACGTCAGGAAAATAAAGCAGCAGATACCTACATCGGCAAAGGACTGGCTGTACAGGCAGATTCTTTAGTTGGACTGGCAGAAAAACTGGATATTAACCCGGAAACCCTCAGCAATACGGTAGAACGCTATAATCGTTTTGTCGAACAGCAGCATGACGAAGATTTCGGCCGCACCACCGGCATGCGCCATCCTTTAAACCAGCCATCATTCTATGCAATTCCGATTGCACCAGGTATCCACCATACCATGGGTGGTGTTACTATCAACACCAATACAGAAGTACTTGATACCAATGCGCAAGTTATTAAAGGCGCATACGCAGCAGGCGAAGTAGCTGGTGGCGTACACGGGGGTAACCGCATCGGTGGTAACGCCATTGCCGATATCATTATTTTTGGTATTCAGGCTGGTGATCAGGCAGCTGCCTATGCAAAAGACCTATAATTATTGATTTACCTTGCTCATCACCATGTCAGAAACCTGCCATACCTACAGCCAGCAGCTCATGGGAACAACAGTTTCCCTACAACTTTTTGTAGAAAACCTGCCGGCAGTATCAGCTGTGTTTCAAACCATACAGGCTTTAGAAACACGATTAACCGTCAACAGAAACCATTCAGAAGTGATGAGCATCAATCATGCTGCCGGCTCACAGCCGGTAGCAGTCAGCAAACTAGTTTTTGATTTAATCCGTCAGGCCAAACAGGCCAGCCTACTTCCCCATAGCTGTTTCAACTTTGCCATTGGACCACTGGTTAAACTATGGAAAATCGGCTTTAACGGCCACAGCGTCCCGCCTGCTGAAGAAATTGCTAAGCGGCTGACCCTAGCTAATCCTGAGCTAATAAAACTAGACGAAAAAAATCATACTGTTTTTCTGACCAGAACCGGCATGGAAATAGATTTAGGTGCCATTGCCAAAGGCTATATAGCAGATATAACCAAACTGGTATTAGCCAGCTATGGCATCCATCAGGCCATAATCAACTGTGGCGGTAATGTATTAACCATTGGAAGCTCGCCCCTCACCAGCAATCAGCAATGGCATATCGGACTAAAACGCCCGTTTGCCGCCGCAGACAGCCTGCTGGGAATTCTGCATCTGCAAAATAAATCAGTTGTAACATCTGGGATTTATGAACGCTATTTCATCCTGAATGAAAAACTGTATCACCACATCATTGATCCTCAGAGTGGCTACCCTTTAGACAATGAGCTGCAAAGTGTCACTATCATTTCCGACAACTCCTTGACTGGCGATATCTATTCCACAATTCTTTACGGCTTGGGAGTAGAACGAGGAATAAAAGAATTAGATAAACATCAATATATGGGTGCCATATTTGTGACCAAAGACAAAAAAATAATCATCAGATCCAATCAGCACTTCGAATTTAAATCACTAGCAGATGATTACCAAATTTGCTCATATGAACTAAATTGAATTCCTACGAACTGCCTGAAATAGCCAATACCCAAATAATAAATTAATATTTTTAATTATTATTATTATTTCATCAATAATTCTTTCAGCACCGCTATTAGACGCTGCTGTTGCTCAACTGTCCCAATACTGATACGCAAAAAATTATCAATCCTAGCCTGTTGAAAATGGCGCACCACCACACCATGCTGACGCAAAAAGACAGCAATCTCCTCGGCAGCTTTTTCTACGTGACAAGCAAATACAAAATTGGCATAAGAAGGTAAGACTTCAAAACCCAGGTGCCGTAATTGTTCAGTCAGCCAGATACGGTTATCGATGACTTTTTTACAAGTAGAACGAAAATAGCCATCATCCTTGAAGGCAGCAATAGCCGCCGCCTGTGCCACACGATCCAGCGGATAGGAATTAAAACTGTTTTTTACTCGCTCTAGCCCTTCAATCAATTCAGCCTGCCCCAATGCCAGACCAACCCGCATACCAGCTAGCGACCGTGACTTAGATAATGTCTGCACTACGAGTAGATTAGGATAATCTGCAATCAACTTCACCGCAGAGACACCACCAAAATCAATATAAGCTTCATCTACCAGCACCACACATTCAGGATTAGCTTGCAATATCTTTTCAATCATTGCGAGCGGTAGAATACAGCCGGTAGGTGCATTCGGGTTTGGAAAAATCACACCCGCCACTGCCCCAGCGTAATCTGCCGAATTAATGGCAAACTGCGCATCCAGTGGTATCACACGCGGTTTCACATCATACAACTGACAATACACTGGATAAAAGCTATAGCTAACATCGGGCATTAACAACTGCTGTTTACCTTGAAAAAAAGCTGCAAAAGCGTGTGCCAACACCTCATCAGAGCCATTTCCCACAAACACTTGCGATTTTTGCAAACCATAGTAGTCTGCCACAGTCTGCTTAAGATTATCTGCATTCGGATCAGGGTATAAACGCAAATCCCCATTTATTGCGTCATACATTGCTTGTAACACCAAAGGTGATGGTGCAAATGGATTCTCATTAGTGTTCAGTTTAACCAGATTAGAAAATTTAGGCTGCTCACCGGGTACATAAGGCTGCAACCTTTTAGTATTCTCACTCCAAAATTTACTCATTCTATTTCTATTCCTTTGTTATAAAACTTGGTTACTTACAAACCCACACAATCGCAACTCAGCCCCGTATCACAACCGAATTCATACTGTTACAGGCTCACCAGCATAGCTTGGGCTGATCAATAAAGATTCAGCATCACGCGTACTCAATTGCTCAGGCAGCAAATAATCCAATTTTTTAGTCGTTAGCACCATACATGCTGCTTCACTCAGGCCACAGATATATAAAGTTTTACCTTGCTGATGCAGGTTACGTGCCAACACCTGCAAATGGACAAATACCGTCACATCAGTATGACAGCCTGCACTAACATCCAGATAAACCTTTTGTACTTTCAATGTCCGAACCAAATCAAAACTTCGATGGAGTAAGCTACTGGCATTAGCAAACAGCAAAATCTGTGGCAGCGTAATAACAGCTTCCTGTACCACAATCTGCACTTCAGGCAGCAACAACGGCCATGCTCGCAGACGAATAGTATGCCAGCACATCACAATCAAGCCTAAAGAAATAATCAGCCATAAACCGGCACAGATACCAAACAACACAATCAGCAGCGCAGAAACACACAACCATAACAAATCACCCCATTGGCGATAATACAAGCGCAACTCACTCCAGTTTATCTGCACGCAGATTGCATACAGCGCAATTACGGCCAGCACTGGCAGCGGAACCGCACGCCACCATGACCAGCAATAGATCAGTAACAATATCACCAGCGCAGTCAACAACGTCGAACGGGTTAATCGCAGAGCCTGATCATCTACATAACCCACACTGGCCACCATACCGCCAGTCAGCGCAGACAGAATATTAGTCAAACCAGTCAAACCAGTGCTGTACCGGAAACGATCTGGTAAATATTGGCAAATTTCTACATTAATCAATAAAGCAATCGTAGCACTCATAAATACCAGCAAAGCCCAGTCTGCATGTACTTGACTCACTTGCATCCAAACTTGCCAGTTTTGCTGTACCGGAGTAGCCACACCCAGCAATGTAAACGGCCAAATATGGCTGAGCATCCATACCAACAGCAACACCCACAAAGCTTTCGGCTGAGATTGCGTTCGCCAAAACAGCAGTAAAGCAAGAGAAAGAGCAGCCAGCACCACGCTCGGCCAGTTCCAGCTATGCCAGTTTAGCAGTAGCACCCATTGCTCCAGCCATGAGCTATTATTGGCGGCCACACCAAGAATAATCGGTGCCAGCATCACCATCAGAGTCAAGGAAATCCCCATTCCGATACCGTGCCACACCGGACGGGCAATCCAGTTCATACAATGCCGTGGCAGAATCACAGTCAGCAATACTAACCAGCCTCCAGTAAACAGAGTCAGCATACTCGCTACCATAAGCCGATCCGACACCGCACCGGCATAGTAAGCTATTGATGCGGTAAGCATCAAAGCTGAAAACGGTGCGGGCGTCAGCAATACTTTATTACGGCCACCAAAAAGAAGGCAGCACAATAGTGCACACAACAAACTGGCCAGAGCCATAGAAATGGGCAAGCCGGTGATACCGGCACAAGCAAGAGCCATCGGCAAAACATAGCCCAGCATCTTCCAGCCATGTGACAGCCATACCAAAGGCCGCCACTTAAAGCTTTTCAGTTCCAAGGTATTATCCTTTAGCCCAAATCATCAGGATAAATTAACATCAGTCGAGCAAAATTCTTGAGCACCAGATTGCAAACGCAGATGAAGAGCGCGAGCCATTTGCAAGGCCTGCTCAGAATCCTGCGCAAGAACAGTAAAATGTCCCATCTTGCGACTCGGACGGACTTGTTTTTTACCATACAGATGTAAAAATGCCGTTGCATGATTCAGCACGACAGACCAGTTCGGCTCAGTTTGCGGCGGCCATACATCACCAAGAATATTGGCCATACAGCAAGGCTGTAACAAATCAGCAGCAGCCGGTTTTAAACCACACATTATCCTTACCTGTTGCTGAAACTGGTCCGAAATACAGGCATCCATACTAAAATGGCCCGAATTATGCGGCCGAGGCGCCACTTCATTCACTACCAGCTGCATCTTGCTGCCCACAACAAACATCTCAACTGCCATGACCCCTCTATATTCCATGGCCTGAGCCAGCCGGCATGCCATCTGCTCAGCCTGCTGTAAAACTGAAAGAGGTAGTCTAGCCGGTACCAGCGAATATGCCAAAATACCATTTTCATGCTGGTTTTCTGCAACCGGAAAACACACCGTGTACTCTTCATCAAGCCGTGCCACTACCACCGAAATTTCCGCACGCAAATCTACTTTTTTTTCCAGCACACAGCGCACCTGCCCTAATTTGACAAAAGCAGACTTCAATTCAGCAATTGTGCTAACCGCTATCTGACCTTTACCATCATAGCCCAGCGTCGCCGTCTTCAGTATTCCTGGTAATAATTCTTCAACATGGCTATCAATATCAGATTCAGCACAAACAACACGATAAGGTACCGTTTTCAGCCCAGCTTTAGCAATCCATTCCTTTTCCTGCTGCCTGTCTTGTGCAATAGCCACACATTCACCAGAGGGAGACACAACTGTATATTGTGCCAACCAGCGCATAGACTGAGCATTGACATTTTCAAATTCCGTCGTTACCGCCGCACATTCAGCCATAGCCTGTAAAGCTTTAGAATCATCAAAAGCAGCGCACAAATGCACATCAGCAAATTGAGCAGCAGGAGCTTCAGGATCAGGATCCCATACCATCACCTGATAACCCATTGTTTTAGCAGCAACTGTAAACATTGCCCCTAACTGGCCACCGCCCATAATGCCCAGCATTGAAGGTGGCAGAATACAGGAAGAAAAACAAGACATAACGGTATAGAACAACCCTCAGAATACAAACAATATCATTTTAAAATAATCTTATGCCAAAACAGCTAATCGCATTGAGATCTTAAACTTACTCAGTGTCTAATTTACCTGTCAGCAAATCAATATACAAACTATGCAAATAATAATAGTAATTAATGCACTTAGCAGCCAGATAGGTTGCAAAAAACCTTCATATCAGCCAAATCTCAGAATTTTTAAATAAAAAAATAAAATTCTTTAAATAAATTACCTTAACCAATCGAAAAATAAAATTAAGTAAACCCAAAAATAATATTACCTTCAATTATGTTAACATAAATCAATTCTTGATTACAAAATCAAACACAAATGACCAGTTATAATCCATCAATTTAAATTCAAAATTAGTTAAACAGAGCAGTCAACAGTCATCTAATTAGATACCACAAACCCAAAATACATTTAATCAATTCCCAATTTATTCATAGTTTTAATGAAATTGCTGACTAGAAACATCACTACAGGGTTGTAATTGCAAAGAGCCGTTAGCCCCATCCACACATAATTTACTATCCCTATCTCGAAGCTGGCGTCCCGTTAGTAGCCAGTTATTTCTTCTACTTTGCGTACAAGAAACGACTCCAACATCATGATTTTTAACAGCAAGGCAACGATTGTTCAGCCATACTTTTCCCTGATGGAAATACATAGCCTCACTGATTTCTCCAGCCGTACAAGTTTCAAGCAAAACAGGCTGCCATACCGAAGCCATGCTTTTCGTACGCAAACATACACTATTGAGCGGACGCAAGCTGATACTGGAAGAAACAGGATAAACAGGCGGATAAGGTAAACCTTCAGGATAATCTGGATAAGGCAGAGCAGCAGGATATACGGGCGTATCAGTATAAATCACAGTTGCGCCAGCAGGGGCATCAATATGTACCGTTTTATTAATCGTAGTGGTTCGTGAAATAGGCAAATCAACAATGATATCGCGTTCACCATGACCGGAATGATATATGACCGCTGCTTCGGTCAAAGCTGGACAACACAGCATACTCATCAAAATCAAAATTTGCTTGAATTGTATATTGCCAATCATTATCACCTCCCGTAATCATAACCCAGAAATTATCGATGCCTGATCTCCCAACACTGGTGAATGCGGGTATTGCGAAAATCATCAGGTACAGTATTTGCAGAAATATCCCGAATGCTGTAGCGTTGATGCAAACCAGCATTCAACGTGAAACTCCGCAGATTATTTGAGAAAAACAACACCCCCTGTGGCGCCAATAAATGCATCGCCCCATCAATCAACTTTTCCTGATCCCGCTGAATATCAAGAATATCTCGCATTTTCTTACTATTAGAAAAACTCGGTGGATCCATTACAATTAAATCAAACTGCCTGCTTAGTTCAGCTGCCTGCTGCAGATACAGGAACACATCAGCACGCACAATCTGATGCTTTAAACTATCCAATCCATTTAGCTCAAAATTACGTTTCGCCCATTGCAGATAAGTATTTGACAAATCGACTGTTTCACTCAATATGGCTCCACCGGTGGCCGCATAAACCGTAAAACTACCCGTATAAGCAAATAAATTCAAAAAACGTTTACCTTCAGCTAGATTACCGATTAATCTGCGAGTATTACGATGATCTATAAATAAACCCGTATCTAAATACTTATCCAGATTTACCCAAAAAGCACGTTCGTATTCATGAATAACAAAATCTGTGCCTTCGGCACCGGTTTTTTCATACTGCTCTTTACCTTTCTGGCGCGCCCGTCTTTTAACATGAATATTGTCTGCAGGCAGCCCTGTAACGAACACTATCGCCTCAATAACCCCGCCCAGCCATTCCTCATACTCTGCCTTCTGCATCAGCCAGCCAGTATCATATTCCTGCAAATGAACCTGATCCTTATAAATATCCACCGCAAACGGATATTGAGGAATATCACGGTCGTACATCCGCCATGCCTCCAGCCCCTGACGCTGCGCCCACTTACGCAAATGTTTAATATTCTTACCAAGACGGTTAGCAAAAGCACCTATATCATTACTCATAAATAAAACTTTACATATCTGCCATAAACAACCTAATACCCACATTGTAACGGAAAAAACCACCATCTCCCCAGCGCGTTTGAAATAACCATCCAGTCATCAGGTTGCTAAAAAAACCAAAATAACTTATAATTTAACGAATAATTTGAAACCATCGTTTACAACCTGAGTTAATTCCGGCGTATCCAGAATCTCTTTTATGATGTAACGCCATCTACCATTAGCCGCAGTATTGCTTTCGCTACTTGGTTGTCGTCGATGTATAAAATACCCACACACAAGCTAACGACAACCAATTGCTATCTTTATATTACTTTCCTCCTTGGCTTAAGCTAGCAACAGTTTCCAGTAATCTATTTTCAACAAAATAAACTAGATTATCACGTTTGGTTGGTCGTTTAACCAAAGGAAAACCATGACATTGTCTTTTTCAGATTTACATTTAGACAAACAAATTACCAGCGCGCTCACTGCTGCCGGATATGAAACCCCAACTCCTGTACAACTGGAATCTATTCCCGCTGTTTTAAATAATCAGGATGTAATGGTTTCTGCACAGACAGGTTCAGGCAAAACAGCTGCTTTTCTTTTGCCAACGTTACAAAAATTGCTTAAACGCAGCGAAAAATCCGGCAAAGGCCCGCGTGCACTGGTATTAACGCCCACACGTGAACTTGCCCAGCAAGTCGAAAAAAATGCTCAGATATACGGCAAAAATATGCCTTGGCTGCGCACAGTTACCCTAGTGGGAGGCACCGCTTTCGGACAACAAATCCGAGCCTTAGCGCGCCCCATCGACCTGATTGTAGCTACTCCTGGACGATTAATGGATCACATGCGTCAGGGACGCATCGATTTTGGGCGTTTGGAAGTCCTCATTCTGGACGAAGCAGACCGCATGCTAGACATGGGCTTCATTGATGACATCGAAACCATCGTCGCAGCCACTCCTGCCGAACGTCAAACCCTATTATTCTCAGCCACATGGGATGGCATGGTTGGCAAACTGGCGCAGAAACTAACCAACCAGCCTCAGAAAATTGATATTGCCCGTGAAGAAAAACAAGGCAAAATCGATGAACAATTGCTATATTGTGACGATATTCGTCATAAAAATCGCCTGCTAGATCATTTGTTACGTGATGCCAGTATCGATCAAGCAGTAATCTTTACCGCCACCAAAGCTATGTCCGAACAACTGGCTGACGAACTATACGAAAAAGGTTTTTCTGCTAACTGTCTGCATGGAGACATGCCCCAGGGCTGGCGAAACCGCACCTTGATGGATTTACGCAAAGGCCGAATTAAAATTCTGGTCGCTACAGACGTAGCTGCACGAGGTATTGACGTACCTACTATTACGCATGTAATCAATTACGACCTACCCAAACAGGCAGAAGATTATGTACACCGCATAGGACGTACCGGCCGTGCAGGTCGCACCGGTTTGGCCATTACTTTTGCTGAGGTGAACGAGTACATCAAAGTTCACAAAATAGAACGCTACCTCAATCGGAAACTGCCTGAACATACCATCAGCGGCATGGAACCCACTCGCAAGCGTTCGAGTAAATTTGCTAATAAAGGTCGTCGTTCATTTGGCAACCAAGGCAAAAGCGGCAACTGGAATACCGGCCGTCGCCATAATAATGAGCAACAGCCCAACCGTTCGCGCCAAGGCAATCAAGCAGGACGTCAGCGCAGCAATCCGCAAAATAGACATAGCAGCAACAGCCAACCAAAACATTAATTCTTAATTATCTACACATTTATCAGGCAGCTTTTGCTGCCTGATATCTTCAAAATCATTAAGTTCAGACCATATCTGTTTTTATCATCATCAAACAGAACATCTTTACTGTCTTGCAAATTTTTGTTATATCTAATATATTTTATAGTAAAACAAAAATTATCTAAAAAAACAATAATAATATTCATGCAGGCATAAGCATTGTCACCTTATAGTAGTACCTGTAAAACAAGTATTAATGACAACAGTTGGTGCACAACACCGACAAGCGAGAAAGGATTTAACTATGCAACATCGTCGAAGATTACAAATTTTTCAGGCAGCCAAACGAGCTGCATTTTACCAGCACACTCAGCCGGTTAATACAAAAGAGCAGATTCCAGAAGAAAACGAAAAAAATATTCTTCTATTGGAAACTGTGCACCAGTAATAGTACTTAGGTAATACATAACAAGCCATATTGATCAGATATGGCTTGATTCATAATTATCCGGATAATCAATATATCCAATACTGACTCAATTGCAATATACAATCAACATAACATATTACCTACTCTACTCTTGTTTGATAAATCCTTTAATATATAAAACCAACAAAAATACCAATAGCATTTAATTAAGCAAATAGCCTTGTCTCATCATCAAACAATCCTAACTGGTTTCCTATCTCGATTTGTGCGAAAATTCAGTTTATTTTCTGGGCGAACTACCATGTTAGACAGAGAAGGTTATCGCCCCAATGTCGGGATAATCATCACCAACGACCGTAATGAGGTTTTCTGGGGCAAACGGGTACACGAACATTCTTGGCAGTTTCCACAGGGTGGCATCAAACCGGGAGAAAGTCCCGAAGCTGCCATGTATCGAGAATTGATGGAAGAAGTAGGCCTGTTGCCACATCATGTCAAAATCATTGGGCGCACTCGTGACTGGTTACGTTATGACGTTCCCACACATTGGATTAAACGCGAATGGCGAGGCTCCTATAAAGGACAAAAACAGATATGGTATCTGCTGCGTCTGACTGGACGGGAAAGTGATATCCACCTGCGTGCCACCCACCATCCCGAATTTGATGCATGGCGCTGGCACCAGTACTGGGCACCAGTGGATGAAGTGATAGAATTCAAACGCAATGTCTATCTTAATGCACTGCACGAATTGTCGCGTTTTCTGCATCAACTACCGGAGTGGACTGAATTCGTACAAAACCGTCAGAACCACGATGATAAATATTCACTGGCTGAATAAAAGCCGGTCATTCAGCCGGCATTTACCTGCCTGATCCCAGCACAAAACAAAAACAAATTACCGAAAAATTAAATTTTTTACGGTAATTTGTTCTATATTGGCAATACTACCAGTCTGAAATAAATTATGAGCAAATCCATAACTTACGATGAATCTAGCGTAACCGTACTCAAAGGTCTGGCACCAGTTAAAGAACGGCCAGGCATGTACACCAGAACCGACAGCCCTACCCACATCATTCAGGAAGTCATTGATAATGCTGCCGATGAAGCACTTGGCGGTTATGCACAAAACATCGACGTAATCCTAAATCAGGATGGTTCAGTAACCGTAAAGGATAATGGACGAGGCATACCAACTGGATTACATCCAACTGAGCAGGTTCCCGTAGTCGAACTGGTTTTTACCCAGCTTCATGCGGGTGGTAAATTTAACAAAAAAAGTGGTGATGGTGCTTACGCATTCTCTGGCGGGCTACATGGTGTCGGCGTTTCCGTTACCAACGCCCTCTCCACCAGATTAGAAGTCACAGTTAAAAGAAACAGCAAAATTTATCAAATTGTCTTTGCAGCTGGAGAAGTTATTCAGCCCCTGACTGAAATTGGCAAATGCACCTCCAAAGATAGTGGAACAGAAGTTCGCATCTGGCCTGACGGTCATTACTTCGACAACCCACAATACAACATAGCTGAACTTGAACGCACATTGCGTGCCAAAGCAGTATTACTGCCAGGTATCAGCGTCACCCTTACTCGGTATATCAATGGTACAGATGAAGCACAGACACAAAACTGGCACTATCCGAATGGCCTAAAAAGTTATTTACTGAATCTCCTCTCAGATAGCCAAACCGCTACACCTATCTTTGCTAGTGAAAATTATCTAGGCGCCAACCATGACACAGATTTCAATCAAGGCGAAGGTGCAGCTTATGCATTAAGCTGGGTAGAAGAAGGTAATGCACCCAGTGAAAGCTATGTAAACCTCATACCCACAGCCCTTGGCGGCACACATGAGGCAGGTCTCAAACAAGCCGTCTTTCACGCCGTCAATAATTTCATTAACCACCACAACCTGCTGCCACGCGGTGTAAAACTTCAATCAGATGATGTATTTTCCCGCGTCGCTTTTGTATTATCCGCCCGTCTGCTGGATCCACAATTTCAGGGACAAACCAAAGACAAACTCACCAGCCGTGATGCACTCAAACTGGTGGCAGCTATGTGCAGCGATCCGCTTGAGCTCTGGCTGAACCAAAATATCGACACTGGAAAAAAAATAGCCGAACTGGCCATTCGTCAGGCGCAGGCGCGCATGCGCTCAACCAAAAAAATAGAAAAGAAAAAAGGATCCGGAGTAGCCGTCTTGCCAGGTAAACTCACAGACTGTGAAAGTGAAGATATACGTGAAAATGAACTTTTTCTGGTCGAAGGAGATTCTGCCGGCGGTTCTGCCAAACTGGCTAGAGATAAAAATACCCAAGCCATCCTGCCCTTACGCGGCAAAGTATTAAACAGCTTCGAAATTCATCGCGATCAGTTATTTGGCAATGCAGAAATTCACGATATTTCTGTAGCCATTGGCGTAGACCCGCACGGAAAAAATGATAATCCAGATTTATCCGGCCTTCGCTACGGCAAAATCGCCATATTATCCGATGCCGACGTAGACGGTGCTCACATTCAAGTACTACTACTTACCCTCTTTTATACCCACTTTCCCCGTCTGATTGATGCAGGACACATCTACGTAGCCCAGCCGCCTCTATTCAGAGTGGATGTCAACGCACAGGGTAAAAATAAACCAGCGCGTAAACTTTATGCACAGGATCAGGCAGAACTAGATACCATTCTGGATCGACTGCAAAGCGAAAAGGTTAAAGAAAGCGCCTACAGTATCAGTCGATTTAAAGGTCTGGGAGAAATGAATCCAGATCAGCTTAAAGACACCACCATGAACCCCGATACCCGCTTCCTTTTACAAGTACAGATAAGAGAAGAAGACAGCAACGAAACCCGCAACATCTTTGTTAAACTAATGGGCAAAGGAGAAGCATCATCCAGACGCATATGGATGGAAGCAGAAGGAGACAAAGTAGAAACCGATATATAATTAACCATATAACCAATATCGGCTTGACCTAAATACATAAGACTCTGTATCAAAGCATATCCGTAAGCAATGAAGTTTTATATAAATGTAACTACAGGTTCTTAACAAATAACAATCTGTAGTTACATTTATATGTTTAAATACGTATCAATGCTTTTTTATTTATAAGAATTAAGCTAATAGTCAAATAATATATCACCATTACCGCTAAATAATATAATTAGCCTGTTCAACAATGCTCAACTTACATCACGAATAAAAAACTTGAAACAAATTCTGTATAGCAAGAACCTTCATGCAATACAGACTAAATCTCCCCAAAACTTTAGAATTAAAATCCGTACAAAATCTAGCAAAATTAAAATATCTCACAGCATAACCAAATCAAGAGTCACAAACTATATAAAGACATACCCTCATCAGAAGGTAAAAGCAAACTCTAAACACCAGGTCATTAAAATAAATGAACATAAATTTTATTTAATATTAGTTTAATTAAAATATGGCCAACAAAGTCGTATATTATTTGCTAATTAGATATGTAAATTTATATTTATACATAGTAGTCACACAACTTAAAATTGAACTTTAAGTCAAACTGATATTGATTTAAATCAAATAAATGTTCTTTAAGCAATCCAGCATTCTGTCCATATTTAGAATAATGTTATAATAAAGAATAGTTTCTGAAGACCAATAAAATAGACTGAACAAATACTACAGAATATTACTTTCAATACAACGTCAAATCAGAAAAAAAATGCATCGAAAATAAAAATAAGAATTATCTATAAAGATAATTGATAAAATTTAATAACATTTTTTTGCAAAAAAATTCACCCATCTTTATAATTAACACGGTTACAGTCAATTTTAGAGGAATTTTCATGAAATATGATTTCATCGAAGGCGTATTAAAAACACTAAACAGTACACCTGACATTACATCTTCTGCTGTTATTTCTACTGACGGTCTGCCAATCGCCTCAGCACTGCAAAGTGGCATGGATGAAGACCGAATCGGCGCCATGGCTGCGGCATTACTTTCATTGGGTAACCGCTCTGCTAAAGAAGTATTAAAAGGTTCTTTGGATAATACTATTATTCATACAGATAAAGGCTATATGCTGCTGTTTCAGGCATCTGAAGCCATCTTGTTAACCATCACTACAACACATGAAGCAAAATTAGGTTTGATTTTGTTTGAAGCTAAACGTGCATTGAAAGAACTAGCTGATCATTTTGGTTAATATTCAGTTTGCTTAACCTGAAATGTGCCATGCCTAATTAAAGCCATACATGCAAAATAAATGGTATATCCAAAACGGTTTTTGTAATCAGCACAACACTGAAAATTTGGTTTAATCTTTCAGAATTGTTCAAATCCGGTTTCATAAACAGGATTGATCGCTGTCAGGCAAATTCATATAAGCAAAAACCGGTTTTACTGTATGACAGAAAGTTTAATATCTTTAAGCATCCTTTAGATTAAAGCATAGCATATAAACATCGGGCGAAGATTACTCTGTCCCCGAAAAGCATATTCAGAAGTTTTCAGCAGCAATTGACGTATAACATCAAAACAGACAGAGCTGCTACAAAAACATAATAACACTGAAATGCTTACATTAAGCACACTCATTCTTCACCAGATTAAACCAAATTGAAGGACAAATTAACATGGATATGAGTCGTTGGATTCAGCCAAAACCTCAGAGCGAATCTACAGAGTATAAAATCAAACATTATCAGCAAGAAGGGGAATCCACAGTATATGTTACCAATCAGGAATTTCCCTATCCTGATGGCGCATTGATTGTATCCCGTACTGATCTTGACGGTATCATTACACATGCCAATGATGTATTTGTTGATATCAGTGGTTGGACCCGTGATGAAATTATCGGCGCGCCGCACTGCCTATTACGTCATCCAGATATGCCCAAAGCACCCTTTGCCGACATGTGGGCTACCTTGCAAAGAAAAGAACGCTGGTATGGCTATGTCAAAAACCTGCGCAAAGACGGTGGTCATTACTGGGTATATGCAACTGTTATTCCCAACCTGCGTCAGGGCAAAGTTATCGGCTATAGCTCAATCCGCCGCAAACCGAGCCGCGAAAAAGTAAATGAAATGAGCGCGAAGTATGCAGAAATGCTGAAATCTGAACAGGAAGGAAAATAATATGCTAAGTTTAATGGTTGTACCTGATTATTTGCCTGACCAATTCAGTACCTGGTATCTGCTCAATAACTACCTTCAAAAGAAAAGCGATCAAAATATATCACTGATCATGCCTCCTTCGTTTGATGAAGTCACAGCTCATCAGGAAAAAGAAAAAGTATCTATGCTTTTTGTTAACCCTTTTGCTGCTGGTACTTATGTACGTGAACAAGGTTATTTACCGCTCGTTAGACCTAAAAATAAATCAGACGAAATTGTCATCGTTGCAGCCGCTGATTCAGACATCAATGCAATTGAAGATCTGAAAGGAACTGTAGAATTAGCACTTTCAAATAATGAAGATGCTAATTTCATTGGGTTACGCCTGCTAGAACCAGCTAATCTGAGTGATGATGAACTAGTTATTAAACGCAAAGATAATTTCCTGATGGTTGCCTCAGGTGTAATTCGGCATCATGCAAAAGTAGGAATTATCCAATCTGATGTATATGATAGCTTCAACTCAGTCACCAAAGATCAGCTGAAAGTATTATTGAAGAGTCGTATTAACGAAGTTTCACACGTTATGCTGTATCATCCTGATGCAGTTTCCAACGCTGAACTTCTGAAAGATGTGCTATGTAAAATGGCCGATGACGCCGATGGCGCCAATATTGTAAAAGCATTAAACTTCCCTGAAGGCTTTACTGCATTATCAGAAGAAGAAATGGAATTCATGATCGACGTTGTAGACACCATGCGCAAGTAATCAAGCTTGGATTAAACCGTATAGGATACCACCTATACGGTTTAATTTTTGGCTGCCGAATTTCTCTAATCAGAAAAGATAAGAATAAAGTTATTGACTTCTTTATCTTTCAAATATACTGAATAGAAATATATTTTTTCACCAATTTATCAAGTGTAATAATTCCCTTACCTTATAATTTCATAAATATAGTTAGGTGAAATTTAAAATTAACACTTTCACCTTTTTCTAATAATACAATCAACACATATATTTTTTGAAAAAAATCTGAAATAAATAAAATTATTTTCTATTAATAATTTGAACATTTAAATATAGATATAAAACCATCAATTGAGAATAATCAACATCAATATCTGAGCTCAACAATATTTGACACCAGTACAGCTTTTACCAGCCATAATTCATAGCAACATACTGGCATACCCAACTAATAATGTATCAATGCTGTTTAATGGAACATAACATGATTCTGTTATAATGGATTAAATCATAATCGTTATCAACAGCTTCAATGGCTACCATTAGCACAACAAAACCTTCACGCTATTTGCCTATATTACTAGCAATAGCTATTTTCATGCAGCAGCTGGATGCCACCATCCTGAATACTGCTCTGCCTTCCATGGCTGCGGATTTAGGACAATCGCCTTTGAATATGCAATCGGCAATTATTGCCTATGCACTGACGCTGGCCATCATGATGCCGTTGTCAGGTTTTTTATCGGACAAATTAGGTACCCGCAAGCTCTTCATGGGATCAATGGTCATATTTATTATCGGTTCAGTTCTCTGTGCAGCCAGCAACAATTTACCCCTGCTGGTATTAGCTAGGATTATTCAGGGATTGGGTGGTGCCATGCTTACTCCTGTAGCACGATTAACCATGATGCAAGCCTATGACCGCTCTAAACTGATTACCGTTATGAATTATGCCATTATGCCAGCACTTATCGGCCCAGTATTAGGACCGATTATTGGTGGTTATCTGGTCGTCTATATGAGCTGGCACTGGATTTTTTTATTAAACGTACCAATTGGTCTGCTGGGATTACTGGTCACATGGTACATCATGCCCGATTTCAACCGGCCGGCTAATTATTTTGACGGATTAGGTTTCTTTTTATTTTCTGCGTCCGCATTTTGCATGACTCTGACCTTTGAAACCATGTCTCACGCAAATAACATTCTTTTCGGCTGTATGATGGCAGCTGCCGGAATTGGTGCATTATTTGCCTATTTAGCACATGCACGCCAGAACAACCGCGCTTTGTATCCACCTCATCTGATTCTGGTACGCACGTTTCGTCTCGGATTGGCCGGTAACCTTGTCAGCCGTTTGGGTATGAGTGCTTTACCTTTATTATTACCCTTACTGTTTCAGGTTGCATTCAGCTACGATGCGGTCAATTCAGGTTGGCTACTGATGCCGTTGGCACTGGCTGCAATATTTGCCAAACCTTTCCTGAAACCATTAATGAACCATTTCGGCTACCGCAACACATTAGCATGGAACACTCGTATCATCGGCATACTTATAATGTCTCTGGCATTTATCAGTGCTGCTACCCCACAATGGCTTATTTTGCTTCATCTGTGCGTACTCGGTGCTTGTAATTCATTACAGTTTACCGGTATGAATACCATTACACTGGCTGATTTGCGGCCTAATCAAGTAAGCAGTGGTACTAGCCTAATGGCAGTTAATCAGCAGCTTGCCTTAAGTTTTGGTATCGCGATCGGTGCCTTACTTTTACAAAACCTTAGCCGAGCCAGCTTTATTCATCAAAATATCACTAGTGCCTTTCGCGTCACATTCATTATTTTGGGCGTCTTTACCCTGCTTTCCAGCTGGATATTCGCTCGTCTGCATCCTACCGATGGTGATAATCTACTTACCAGAGAAAAATAAATTACTAGTAACGTTTTATTTTTTACATAATAAAAAGACTGCCTTAAAAAGGCAGTCTTCCACTCAGCATAAATAAATTAATGAGGAATATCATCACTCAAATACACTGCTGGTTCACTTTTATCATGGGGCAGTAATATATTCAGTATGATAGCCACAATACCCCCCATACAAATCGGGTTTTGAAACAGAATAGGCAATTGAGCAAATACTTCCGGCTCAAAAGCTACGCCCAACCCCAATCCTAAAGAAGTAGCACAGATAACTGCTTCTCGGCGGCGAATACCAGCTGTGATAATAATACGGATACCTGCTGTAACAATCAGACCAAACATAACCACCATTGCGCCACCAAGAACCGGGCTCGGAATAGTGGTAAAAATTGCGCCAACCCAAGGGAACAAGCCCAATATCACCAAAATCACTGCAATGTATTTACCTACATGGCGAGATGCAACACCGGTCATCTGAATCACACCATTATTCTGAGCAAATGTAGTTAACGGTAATGAACCAAGTGCAGTAGCAATTACAGAAACCAAGCCATCGGCCATGACGCCACCGCGCAAGCGGCTAGTATATGCTGCTCCGTCCACCGGCTGATTGGATATCATTGCAGTAGCAGTTAAATCACCAACAGCTTCAAATACACTCAGAAGATAAATGGTTCCTGCTACCATAAAGGCATGCCAGTCAAAAGCAAAACCGTATTTGAATGGAATTGGAATGGTAATCAGCGGCAGATCATGTAGATTGGAAAAATCAACAATACCCATAAAAATGGCGATTACATAACCAGAAATCAAACCTACCGCAATACCTGCCATACGCCACCATGCATTGCGAAAGCAGTTAAATAACAGTACGGTAAAAAGAACAAAAGTAGAAAGAGCAAGATTGGGCCATGAACCGAATGTATGATTAGCTTTAGCAGTGAGCCCCCCGCCGAAATCAGTAATCCCAACATGAATCAAGCTTAAGCCTATCATCAATACCACTACTCCACTTACCGTAGGAGTGATAATTTTTTTCAGAAACGGCAATAGCCATGATGCTCCGACTACTAAAAAGGCGCCCACAAAAGAGACGCCCAATAAAGTAGAAATCATGGCTTGTTCATTCATCCCGTTTTCCTTCATGCCCAATCCTAGCGCAATCATCACAGTAACAAATGAAAAATTAACCGATTGAATCGATAACAACCCAGAACCGATCACCCCGAAACGGTGCACTTGAATATACGTACCGACACCTGATGCAACCATAGACATCGATACCAAATAGGCAGTCATGTCTGCCGGCAGTTTCAGTGCGCCGCCCACCACTAAAGCCGGAGCCACCATGGGTACGAATAGAGCGAGTAAATGGGTTAATGCACTCAGCAAACCATTAAAAACAGGAGGTTTATCCTCCAGACCATAGACCAGATCAGAGCGTTCTTCTTGTTTAAAAACAGAGGGATTATCGGCCATGTCAACCTTTCTTATTTGCTTTATACTTGCAAAAAACGAATATAAAGCCCCGTATTTTAAGCTAAGCTGATACATTTAATCTACATCAGACAATTGAGTAATAAAATCTTTAACTCAAGCAAACCTCTTTTATCAAAACACATTATGAACGGCCTATTTTCCATCAAGGGATAAAATACGCTACAATCATCACATTTTTAGCTCTCCTGTAAAGGGTAGAATTATGTTGACAGGCAGCCTGGTTGCCATCGTAACGCCTATGCATGCAGATGGTAGTATTGATTACGACCAATACAAACAGCTTATTGACTGGCATATCGAATCCGGTACCGACGCTATTGTCGCTGTAGGAACCACAGGTGAATCAGCAACCCTTAGTGTTGATGAACACCTAAACGTAATTAAAACTGCTGTAGAACACGTAGCCGGACGCATTAAAGTGATTGCCGGTACAGGTGCAAATAATACGCACGAAGCCATTTATCTTGCTCGAGAAGCACAGCAAGCTGGTGCGGATATGACACTGTCAGTAGTGCCTTACTACAACAAACCCAATCAGGAAGGCATATACCGCCATTTCAAGACCATAGCTGAAGCAACTTCTATTCCGATGATTCTATACAATGTGCCTGGACGCACTGTTGCCGATATGCAACCGGATACTGCTTTGCGGCTAGCTCAGATAGAAAATATTGTCGGAATCAAAGAAGCCACTGGCAACATCGGCCGAGCTTGTTATCTGTTTAAACATGTTCCCGAAAACTTTGCAGTTTACTCTGGCGATGATCCTACCGCGATGGCATTCCTACTATGCGGTGGCCATGGTGTTATCAGTGTGACAGCCAATGTAGCTCCGAAAATGTTTGCCGACATGTGTCATGCTGCACTACGCGGTGATATAGCCGGTGCGCGAAGCCTGAATGATAAATTACAGCGTTTGCATGGCGACCTTTTCTGCGAACCCAGTCCGGCACCTACTAAATGGGCACTGTCCCAAATAGGTAAAATCAATCCGGTATGCCGCCTGCCCATTACGGAGCTGACTGAAGCAGGACAGACCATAGTAACAGCTGCCATGCGCGAAGCCGGCTTAATCTGAATATAAGCCTACCCTATCAGAAAAATACACACAGAAAGTGGCCGATATGAATATAAGTAAAACCGTTGTCCTGACCATGCTGGCAGCCAGTCTTGCCGCCTGTGCCAGCAAAAAAGAAAACCTACCTAAACTCGATTATCAGTCAGACAATAAAAAAATTGTTCAGCTGGATGTACCGCCAGATTTGACTGATCCCAATCAAGGTAATCGTTTCAGTGCTCCTGGCAGCTCGCTGATTAATGGTGCCGTCCGTGCCAGCGATCTGAACAAACGCAATAACAAAAACCAGCCCGCAGCCAATACGCAGGTATTGACACAAGTACCGGATATTCATTTTCAACGTGATGGCAGCATCCGCTGGTTAACGGTAGACAATAAACAAGCTGCTGAGTTATGGCCTCTATTAAAAGCTTTTTGGCAGGAACAGGGCTTTACTATAGAGCGTGAAGAACCATCTATCGGCCTAATGCAGACCAACTGGGCTGAAAATCGGGCCAAACTGCCTTCGGATGCCATTCGCGGTATATTTGAAAAAGTTGGCTTGGGTGGCGTTTACTCCAGTGGTGAACGTGATATGTTTACCATCCGGCTGGAAAGAAACAATAAGGGTGGTACTGATGTATTCTTCAGTCAGAAAGGCATGAAAGAAGTCTATACCAGCAAAGATGGTGACAGTACCGCATGGCAGCCACGCCCTAATGAACCTGAACTAGAAGCAGCATTTCTGGCACGCTTCATGCAGTATCTAGGTGCAGATGCCAAACAGGTACAGCAACAGGTAGCCGCTCAACAGCAAAATCCGAATGAGAACGCTTTGGCCAGAACCGATGGCAGTAGTGTTTATCTGCTTGGCCCACAGGAACGCAACTGGCGCCGCGTTGCTCTGGCACTGGATCGCGTAGGGCTAAATGTTATTGGCGAAAATCAGAGCCAGTATGCCTATCTTGTGGAAGTGGCCGCTGCCGAAGCTTCATCTGTAACCAACAAAAAACCGGGGCTATTTAGCCGCATGTTTGGTCGCAGCAAAAAAATCGAACTCCAGCAACAGCCCAAAGAGCAGCCGCGTTTGATGGTACTGGCTCAACCATTGAAAGATGGAGGAACACGCGTCAGTCTAGCCAATGTTGACGGTACACCTTATACCGGTAAAGATGGTAAAAAATGGATTCAGCAACTTGATCAGCAGTTGCGATAAAAACCAAAAGCCTGCTACAGCAGGCTTTTTTATCAGCAACCTTTTAACATTGCCCACATTTTTTTATTTATTTTTCAAGAAGCTAAACTCTAAATACAAACCTAATATAAAAATCAAGATCGTTAATTACATTATTGGCTTGGTATAGCTCATCTTTCTTTAGAAACTTCAAATATGCGTTAAACACTACCGTGAAACAATACTGTAAGATACTTTTGACAACTCTTTTATAATCAAATCGTGACTATAAATTATTTTGATAAATAAAACAGTATCAACACAATAATCTTAAGTTTTTAAGAACCATTACCTAGGAAAATGCTTCATCAGATACAATAGCTGGCAATTAAGCTACACTTGCTTTCATCTTATAAAATTCTTGAATCGACTGATATGAAAAAAATGATAATCAGTTATAGTTTTCTATCTTTACTGATAATTGCTGCATTTATTATGGGTACCATCTTTTTTGCAGACATCCGTTACCCCTTATGGTACAGCTTGTGTTGTTTTGCAGTAGGTATTACAGGATTGGTTATTATTGCACCCTTTACAATTAAACTGATTAAAGTTAGCCAGAAACCTCTTCTTACATCACAAAAAAATGACTAGAATTCAATCTTTAGAAAAAATAAAATACAAAATGATTTCAAGATCACATGGGGCAAGATACACTTAAATAACAATTTTTAAAATTTTTTATACTTATTTTAAATACAATGATTAAAATAATTATTCCCCTGAGCATTAACTTTATTCTGTTTATGGTGTCCTTTTACGCTGGCTTTTCTCTTTTTCAAAAAGAGCAACAGCTAACAACATATAGTACTGTATGCTTTTTCATCAGTAGTATTAAATGGCATGACATTTGTCAGAATTGCATACAGTTAACGCTTTAACATCTTTCAGCATTAAAACGTGAAACTGATTTAACGCAAAATCATCTAATGCCTTAGTAATAAAGAATTTGTTGCTATACAGTTGTTTTTAAACCTGAGTAAATGACAAAATTTAAATTTTATTAATTATTCTATTGTCATGTATATTCATGTTTAATGAAGCTTTTATATTGGGTACTATCCTTTTTGCAGATATCCGTTATCCCTTATGGTATAGCCTGTGCTGCTTTGCAATAGTTATTACAGGTTTGATTATTATTGCACCCTTTACAATTAAACTGATTAATATTAGCCAGAAATCTCTTCTTAACATCACAAAAAACTGACTAGAATTCAATCTTTAGAAAAAATAAAATACATATGGAATTTTAAGATTAAATAAGGTAAACTTCAATGAAATAACATTTTTTTATTCTTTTATACATTTTATTTAAAAACCATGTTCAGAATAATAATTCTCCTTAGCATTAGCTTTATTGTATTTATAGTGTCGAGTTTCACTGGCTATTTTCTTTTTCAAAAAGAGCAACAGCTTACAACATACAGCACTGTATGCTTTATCATCAGTATATTTTGTTTAATTATAGATATTCCATTAAGCTTGAAATTATCCAAACTAGGACAAAGCAAAAACCTTAATACCTAAAGTATTAAATGGCATCACATTTATTAGATTTGTATTTAGTTAACGATTTAACATTTTTTTGAATCAAAACGTGAAACTGATTCAACGTAAAATCATTAAATTTTAAGTAATAAAACATATTTGTCGCTATACTGTTTGTTTTTGAGCCTGCGTAAATGACAAAATTCAAACTTTTATTACTTATTCTAGCATCATGTACATTCATGTTTATTGGCTGGATAATATTGGGCTGCTATTATTGGGTACAAAATCAGCGCAATATTGCGCTGATTTGCTGTTTACTCGCATTTGTTAGCGCATTAGGTCAGTTTGCAGCGTTGGCATTCACATTACGTGAACGTGCTGCCCAGCAAATATATCGGACTTTATCTTCTAAAGATATTAAACATGAATAAAATTGTTCTTGCCAGTAATAATCAGGGTAAATTAACTGAGTTCAAGCGTCTGCTACAATCATTAAATATTGAAATAGTGCCACAAGCTGAATTCAATATTCCAGAATGTCCAGAACCATATATTACTTTTGTTGAAAATGCTTTAGCAAAAGCCCGCCATGCCAGCCGCTATAGCGGCTTACCGGCATTGGCAGATGATTCAGGTATCTGTGCCAATGCACTAAAGGGAGCACCTGGAGTTTATTCCGCCCGCTATGCCGGTACAGAACCCAAATCAGATGCAGCCAACAATGCTAAACTGGATGCCGACTTACAACCATTCAGCGATAAAACTGTATTTTACGTCTGTGTATTGGTGCTTGTACGCCATCCAGATGATCCACAGCCAGTGATTGCTGATGCCATCTGGAGGGGATTATGGCAATCCACGGCCACTGGAAACAATGGTTTTGGCTATGACCCGCATTTTTATCTTCCCGAACAGCACTTCACAGCAGCACAAATGAGTCAAGACGAAAAAAATCGTGTCAGCCATCGTGCGCAGGCGCTAAATATTTTACTCACTAAATTAAAGCAACAATCCGGTTTAAATCTGCATGTCTGAGTTTTCTCTACCATTGCACAATAACCAGACAGCCACGCCCAATTTGACAAATTTACCTCCTTTATCCCTGTATATCCATGTACCTTGGTGTGTGCGTAAGTGTCCGTACTGTGATTTCAATTCGCATCAGTTGAAACAAGAGCTTGATGAACGGGCTTATATTTCAGCTTTACTTACCGATCTTGAGGCCGAGCTTCCCTATTTCTGGGGTAGGACGGTACATACTGTCTTTATCGGTGGCGGCACGCCCAGTCTTCTATCTGCTGCGTCATTGGAACAATTGTTGAGTGGTATACGTGCCCGCATTAATCTGCAGCCCGCTGCTGAAATAACACTGGAAGCTAATCCAGGTACCTTTGAACGCCAACGCTTTGCCGGGTATGCTGCAGCCGGTATTAACCGTCTGTCGATTGGTGTACAAAGTTTTGCTGACGATAAGCTAGCCACATTGGGACGTATTCATAGTCGCGATGATGCATTAAGAGCTATAGAAGTCGGATTATCCCTGTTTCCCAAAGTAAATGTAGATCTGATGTATGCATTACCCGGACAAACTCTTATGCAGGCACAGGAAGATATTCAAGCAGCTCTTGCCACTGGTGTACAGCATATCAGTGCCTATCAGTTAACTCTTGAGCCTAACACTCCTTTTGCCCATACCCCGCCGCCACAATTACCGGACGAAGACCACCTTGCCGATATAGAAGAAGTCGTGCATTCAGCTTTAAAGCAAGCCGGATTTATTCATTATGAGACTTCGGCCTTTGCCCGTTCGCATCAGCAATGTCAGCATAATCTGAACTACTGGCAGTTTGGTGACTATATCGGCATCGGAGCCGGAGCACATGGTAAAATATCCAGCGCTCAGTCAATCGTGCGCACCACCCGCAGCCGCCATCCCAAAGACTATATACAAAGCATGCAGCGGCAACCACAACGCGCCATTAGCCGCCAGTCAGTTGCTGCCGGGGATTTGCCATTTGAATTCATGCTTAATGTTTTACGTTTAACAGATGGTGTGCCTACTGCATGGTTCAATGAGCGTACCGGACTTCCGCTGTCGGTAATCCGGCAAGCTGTCAGTGAAGCTGTTAAACGCGGTTTACTAGATGCCAACCCATTTTTTCTGCGCCCTACAACACTCGGACGCAGTTTTCTCAATGACTTGTTGGCTTTATTTCTGAAAGCCTGATTTTTTTGATAACCCTTTTAATACGAAGGAGTAGCATTGTGAGCAAAACCATTATTCATACTGATAAGGCACCCGCTGCTATCGGCGCATATTCGCAGGCTGTCCGTGCAGGGGATACAGTATATCTGTCTGGACAGATACCCTTGGTAGCAGAGACCATGCAAGTTGTTGCAGGCGGCTTTGCTGAGCAGGCTCATCAAGTATTCAAAAACCTACAGGCTGTAGCACAGGCAGCCGGTGGTAATCTGAATGACCTGGTGAAAGTAAACGCCTATCTCACTGATTTAAGCAATTTTGCCACCTTCAACGAAATTATGGCGCAATACTTTACTGCACCCTATCCAGCTCGTGCCGCGGTAGAAGTATCTGCGTTACCTAAAGGCGTACTGGTAGAAGCTGAAGCTATACTAGTATTAGAAAAATAACAGTCAGACTCGTTCAGCACAGGCAAGTATTGAGACTGCCTGTAGCTGAACGAACTGGAGAGTAAATATGGCGCAATATGTGATTGGCGATATACAAGGCTGTCTGACTGAATTTCAACAGCTTCTAAATAAACTAAATTTTAATCCCGGTACCGACACTATCTGGCTCACTGGTGACTTAGTCAATCGCGGCCCCCAGTCTCTGGCCACATTGCGTCTGGTCAAACAGCATGATGGCTGTATGCAGACTATTCTCGGCAATCATGATTTGCATTTACTCGCATTGCATTACGGTCATGGCAAACTCAAGCGTGGCGACACCATCAGTGATATTCTCAATGCCCCAGACAGAACAAATTTAATTGACTGGCTACGCCAGCAACCTCTTTACCGTGAGGAAGAAGATTATGTGCTGGTGCATGCTGGTATTTGGCCGGAATGGAACTGCAAACAGGCACAACGGCTAGCGGTAGAAGTGGAAACCGTATTACAAAACAATCCGCAAGAGTTTTTTGCCCGTATGTATGGCAATAAACCTGTACGCTGGAACAACAACCTCAATGGCGATGAACGGCTGCGTTTTATTACTAACAGCTTCACACGTATGCGTGCACTTACCGTTGATGGCGCCATGGATTTTGATTACAAAGGTATGCTTGGTGATATGCCATCTCAGTTAATGCCATGGTTCAAAGCACCTGCGAGACAAAACACAGACAGAACTATTTTATTTGGCCATTGGTCAGCATTAGGACTGTACCATCAAGACAATGTTGTTTGTGTCGATACCGGAGCACTATGGGGCGGAAGTCTCACAGCTTACAACCTTAAAAACGGAAGCGTGGTACAGACACCAAGTCAAACAAAGTTAAATTTTGAAAATTAAATGCCGGTAAAATAATAATTAAAATATTACCTTTATCAAAGTGATAAATAGTTTATGTTCTTAAAACATTGAGTTGTGCAGAGTTTTTTAATCATGTACTATTAACTCAGTAACGATAACGTTTATTTGGTCATTTTTAATACTAACCTACATTAGCTAAAAAAGACTAAGATACATCTATTGCTTCTTTACCTAAGCCAAGTATCATGGCTTATGTTATCTAATAATTTATTCATAAATACTTGAAGGAGTTGTCATGAAAAAAGTTCTAGTTCCTGCTGTGTTGTTAATGCTTGCACTGACTGGTTGTGCTTCCAAATCTCATCACAAAGCCCCCGCTGCACAATCAACTGCAACTGCCGCTGCTACTACTGCCAATGTACAGATTGACGGACGTAAAGAAGTTTCTTACCTATGCGGTACTGGCAACGCTAAAAACAACTTACGTGTAATGTATGGTCTACAAGGCCAAAACGTTGTGGCTGCACAGGTAAACTATCAGGGTAAACTTTCTCCAGTGATGATGCGTGATGCGCGTGACGTAAATTACAATACATTCGTTTCTCCTGAAGGTATCACTTGGAAAACAGCAATTGCTACTAGCGATACTGTAGATAAAGTAGGCGCTTTAGGCTTATTACAGCCTAGCAAACAGGTTGTTAATGGTCAGGAAAGAATTGTTCCGCAAATCGTTACTCAAAACTGTGTAGTTGATAATGGTACCGTTGCTGTTGCTGCAGCTCCTGCAAAAACAAAAACTGTTAGAACTACTAAAACTGTAACTACCAAAAAAGTATACAAACACAAAAAATAAGTAGCCATGTTTAAAAAACGGCAGCCACAGAGGTTGCCGTTTTTTTTACTGATGCAATTCAGGCTTAAACTTATGGCTGTATCCGGCAACTCATACTTAAGACATATTCATTAGGCCTATTTACTCTCATCCTGATGTCTTGAAAGCCTGCATCAGCGCCCTTATTTAAAGGCAGTTATTTTTCCCAACAGTTATGGCGACTGTTGATCAGCAAAGGATCATAAGACATGCAACAATTTGACGGCACCACCATTATTTCCGTTCGGCGCGGCGAAAACGTCGCCATCGGTGGCGATGGTCAAGTGACATTGGGGAACACTATTATTAAAGGTACTGCACGTAAAGTACGGAAACTTTATAACAATCAAGTGCTGGCTGGATTTGCTGGCGGCACTGCCGATGCCTTCACACTTATAGAACTGTTTGAAAGCAAATTACAGAAACATCAGGGCAAGCTGATGCTGGCTGCCATTGAACTGGCCAAAGAATGGCGTACCGACCGCGCTTTACGCCGACTGGAAGCCATGCTGATTGTAGCCGACAAAAAAAATACCTTAGTGATTACTGGTAATGGTGACGTACTTGAACCAGAACAAAGCATTGCTGCGATTGGTTCCGGTGGTGCATTCGCTCAGTCTGCTGCGCGGGCACTGATGGAAAATACGGAACTTGAACCTGAAGTGGTGGTTAAAAAATCACTGGAAATTGCCGGTGATATCTGCATCTACACCAACCAGAGCCATACAATCGAAACTTTATAATTGTCTTGACCGATAGTTTAAATCATTAGTATCGGTTCAGCCCTATGATAGGAACAAGATGAGTACAGTAGTAATGACACCAAACGAAATCGTTCATGAACTGGATAAACACATTATCGGCCAGAATCAGGCCAAGCGCGCAGTAGCGGTCGCATTGAGAAACCGCTACCGCCGCAGCAAAGTTGCCGAACCATTACAAAGTGAAATTGTCCCGAAAAATATTCTCATGATCGGCCCCACCGGCGTAGGTAAAACCGAAATTGCACGCCGTCTTGCCCGTCTGGCCAATGCACCCTTTATCAAGGTAGAAGCTACCAAATTTACTGAAGTTGGCTATGTCGGCCGCGACGTAGACAGCATCATTCGCGATTTGATTGAAATAGCCTTAAAAAACATCCGCAGCCAGACCATTGCAAAAAACCGCGACCGAGCTCAGGATGCCGCAGAAAACCGCGTTTTAGATGCGCTACTACCTCCTCCACGCACAGTTGGCTTTGCAGGAGAACCACAGGAGGCTCAACCGGAAAATCATACACGGCAAAAATTCCGGCAGATGTTACGTAAAGGAGAATTGGATGATAAAGAAATTGAAGTTGAAATTGCCGCCACTCCTTCACCAGCCATGTCGGTAATGGGTCCTCCAGGAATGGAAGATTTTACCAACCAGCTGCAAGACATGTTTAGCAACATGGGTCAGGGTAAAACCAAAGCGCAGAAAATGAAAGTCAGCGCAGCGATGAAGATATTGCTGGATGAAGAAGCTGCCAAACTCATCAGCGAGGATGAATTACGTGAACAAGCCATCAAAGCAGTAGAGCAGAACGGTATTGTCTTTCTGGATGAAATTGACAAAATTGCTACAGACAGCAACCGCCATGGTGGCGACGTATCACGTCAGGGCGTTCAGCGCGACTTACTCCCACTTGTGGAAGGTACAACCGTTCAAACCAAATATGGCATGATTAAAACCGATCATGTGCTGTTTATTGCTTCTGGTGCATTTCATCTCAGTCGTCCCAGCGACCTGATACCAGAATTACAAGGCCGCTTTCCCATTCGCGTGGAACTGAAAAATTTAAGTGTGGACGACTTTAAAGCCATCCTGACCAGCACAAATGCCAATCTGACTGAACAATATACAGCTTTACTGGCAACAGACGATGTGAAATTACAATTTACCGAAGATGGTATTGCTCGGATTGCAGAAATTGCTTTTCAAGTGAATGAAAAAACCGAAAATATTGGCGCACGCCGCTTGCACACGGTTATGGAAAAGCTACTCGAAGAAGTATCCTTTGAAGCGCCTGCAGGAGACATCGCCATTGATGCAGCTTATGTTAATGCGCGTTTGCAGGATATAGTCGAAGACGAAGATCTGGCTCGATACGTACTATAAACCATCAATAAAGCGGCTGCGGCCGCTTTTTTTATCTGGCTGATTATTTCTTCACCGTATCTCAATTATATCGACGGCGTTTCATGATTACTACACTGACTCAAACCCATCAACCTTATCTTCAGCAACGTTATTTAATAACAGGATGGCAGTACCAGTTACTGGCCACCACCATCGCCGCATTAATGATGGCTTTATCCGCCAATATTAGTATCCCATTGCAGCCAGTGCCATTATCCCTACAATCACTAGCAGTATTACTGACCGGTGCCGGCCTTGGGCGCAAGCTTGGTGTTTTGGCTATACTTGAGTATCTACTACTTGGTGCATGCGGATTGCCATTTTTTGCTGGCGGCCATGGCGGCATTAACGTACTGGTTTCAGCTTCTGCAGGTTACCTATACGGATTTGTTGTCAGTGCCTATCTGGCTGGACTAGCTGCTGAGCGAGGCTATGATCGGCATTTTCTAAGCGGCTTATGTGCATTTGCTCTGGCACATCAAATTATTTTTGTGTTTGGAGTTGTTTATCTGGCATTTTATCTGCATATCGGCATTTATCATGCAGTAGAACTTGGCTATCTACCCTTTGCCGGTTTTGATTTACTTAAATTTTTTATAGCCAGTTTAATCATGTTTGCCTTGTGGCGGCATTCTGGGTCACTGAATCATTAAGTCTCAAACAAAAATAAACCGTCTAAATGCACAGATACTATTAATAGTCTGCGCTTTTAGACGGGTTGTATTTCAAGACTGCGATTAAATAGCTGATTCGTTCTGCTCACCGGTACGTATACGTACCGCTTCTTCTACTGGCAATACAAAAATTTTACCATCACCAATTTTGCCCGAATGTGCGGCAGCTACAATAGTTTCAATAGCCTGCTCTACCCGATCATCTGGCAATACCAGCTCAATTTTTACCTTGGGTAAAAAATCCACTGCATACTCCGCACCACGATATATTTCTGTGTGCCCCTTCTGGCGCCCAAATCCTTTCACCTCAGATACAGTCATGCCACTAAAACCAACGTCAGACAAGGCTTCCCGAACATCGTCCAGTTTAAACGGCTTTACAATTGCTTCAATCTTTTTCATACGTGCACTTCCCTATAACTGTATCCACACAAGTAAAAACTACCATAACCGTATCTGAAACTCAAACCAGCACTGCCTTACAACATAAAATTAAGCAAAACTCTTGTTTTTCGCGTAAAATTGCGCCTCAGCCAAAACCCACTATCAAAGTGAGCTTACCTCATCATGTCAGTTGTACTGTCACTGTGCGGCGAGGCCGCACTTTCACCATTCCGTATCGAAAAACTGTTACAGCAGGCAGCAAAACTGCAACTGAACTGCGAGATTCAGATAAACAGCGAATACCGCTATTTCGTGGCTTCATCCGCCGAAATCACATCCGACAATCAACAGAAATTATTACAACTGTTGCGTGCCAGACCACAGAGCAGCCACAAACTGTCTGGAACTCAGCTACTTATTATTCCTCGATTGGGCACCATTTCTCCCTGGTCCTCCAAAGCCACCGATATTGCCCGCAATTGTGGGCTGAGCATGATTGAACGCATCGAGCGTGGTATTCTGTATTCTTTTTCACGCCAGCTCAGCCAGCAGGAACAGGATAAATGGCAAACAATATTGCATGACCGCATGACTGAAAGTGTGCTTACGTCAGAGAAAGAAGCAATAAAACTTTTTCATACCTCATCAGCACAGAGCTTCAATTATATAGACGTACTAGCTGATGACAAAAGCGCACTGGAAACAGCCAACCGGCAAATGGGCTTGGCTTTGTCCGCAGATGAAATTGATTATTTGGCAGAAAATTATCAGCAGCTACAACGCAATCCCAGCGACGTTGAGCTGATGATGTTTGCACAAGCAAACTCAGAACATTGTCGCCACAAAATTTTTAATGCAGAATTTATTATTGATGGCAAAACCCAGCCGCAATCCTTGTTTGGCCTAATCCGCGCTACTCATCAGGCACACCCCCAAGGTACACTGGTAGCATATAAAGACAATTCATCCATTATTACTGGTGCGAATATTGAACGCTTCTATCCGCAGCCTAATCAACAACAGCAATATCAATATAATGCGGAAGAAACCCACATTTTGATGAAAGTGGAAACCCACAATCATCCGACTGCCATTGCTCCCTTCGCAGGTGCAGCCACTGGTTCGGGCGGAGAAATCCGCGATGAGGGCGCAACCGGAAAGGGAGCTCGTCCTAAAGCGGGGTTAAGCGGTTTCAGCGTATCCAACCTTTCCATCCCCGAATTTACCCAGCCTTGGGAACAATACACAGCCAGCCGTAATCAGTACGGTAAGCCGACACACATCAGCAGTGCCCTCGATATCATGCTTGATGGCCCGATAGGCAGTGCAGCATTTAACAACGAATTTGGTCGCCCCAATTTGCTGGGTTATTTCCGCACCTTTGAAGAATTATTCAGCGGCACTATGCGTGGTTTTCACAAACCAATCATGATTGCCGGCGGTCTTGGAAATATTCAGGCACAACAGGTTTTCAAAGATACCATTCCAGCCGGAGCATTACTTATTCAGCTTGGCGGTCCGGGATTACTAATCGGACTGGGCGGTGGCGCAGCTTCTAGCATGAGCACCGGCGCTAATCACGCCGACCTGGATTTTGATTCCGTACAGCGCGGCAATCCAGAAATGGAACGGCGGGCACAAGAAGTTATTGACCGCTGCTGGCAGATGGGCACCGATAATCCGGTTATATCCATTCACGATGTCGGTGCAGGCGGTCTATCCAATGCCTTTCCCGAATTGGTAAACGATGCCGGTCGCGGTGCCACATTTGAGTTACGCCGCATTCCCTTGGAAGAACATGGCCTGAACCCACTGCAAATCTGGTGTAATGAAGCACAGGAACGCTATGTGCTGGCTATATTGCCTCAAAATTTGGCTACCTTTCAAAACATTTGCCAGCGTGAACGATGTCCGTTCGCTATAGTAGGCACTGCCACTGATGATGGGCAATTAAAGTTACGCGATGATTTATTTGACAATCTGCCGGTAGATATTTCGCTGGATGTATTATTGGGCAAACCACCCCGAATTACCCGTACTGATTGTACCGTTACCGAATTTATCCCAGCTTTTGACGGCAGCAGGCTAGACATACGCGAAAGCCTGTACCGTGTATTACGCCTGCCAACCGTAGCCAGTAAACAATTTTTAATTACCATTGGTGACCGCAGTGTCGGTGGACTGACCCATCGTGACCAGATGGTCGGACGATTCCAGACTCCTGTTGCAGACGTAGCCGTAACAAAAATGGGCTTTAACACGCTGCTGGGCGAGGCCATGAGCATGGGTGAAAAATCACCTCTGGCTTTATTTTCCGGCGCTGCTTCAGGACGCATGGCCATCGGCGAAGCAGTAACCAACATTGCTGCTGCAGACATTGGCACGCTAGATAAAATCAAACTCTCTGCCAACTGGATGGCAGCCTGTGGTTTTGCTGGTGAAGATGCCCGTCTGTATGAAACAGTGGCAGCAGTATCAACACTGTGCCAACAACTAGAGCTGAGTATACCAGTTGGTAAAGATTCTCTCTCTATGCAAACCATCTGGCATGATAACGGTGAGGAAAAAAGAGTGGTGTCACCACTCACAGCAGTGATTACCGCCTTTGCACCAGTAAACAACGTCTGCCACACCGTCACACCGGAGCTACAAAATATACCCGATACTACACTGCTAGCAATTGATTTGGGACAGGGTCACAGCCGTATGGGTGGTAGTGCCTTACAACAAGTATGGAAAAATCTTACTGGTCAGGCTCCCGATGTCAATTCCGCCTCTCTACTGGCTGATTTTTTCCGCATCATTCAGTCATTAATTCAGGAACAGAAAATTCTGGCCTATCATGACCGCAGCGATGGCGGGTTAGTGGTCACACTGGCTGAAATGATGTTTGCAGCGCACATCGGCGTCACCATCGACATTGCCTCGTTAATCCGGCAAATCAACGATCAGAGTCACAACCAGAAACTTCAGGATGCAGCAGTACGCTGCCTGTTCAATGAAGAACTGGGAGCAGTGATTCAAATACACAATACCGATTTAGCCAGTATTCAAGAGACTTTTGCCAAGGCCGGTATGGCTGATGCCCTGCACATACTGGGTCACATCAATACGACTGACCGTTTGATGGTACATCACGGAAATACAGTTCTGCTAAATGAAAACCGTGTAGATTTACAAAAAAGCTGGAGCGAAACCAGCTATCACATGCAGCGCTTACGCGACAATCCGCACTGTGCAGACAGTGAGTTTGCCTTACTCGAACAAGAGCATTTACCCAGATTATTTGCTGAATTGAGCTTTGATCCGGCCGAAGATATTGCTTTGCCATTTATTCAGCGCGGCAAACAGCCCAAAGCAGCCATACTGCGTGAACAAGGCGTCAACGGGCAGTTAGAAATGGCTGCTGCTTTCAGCCGTGCTGGATTTGAGGCTTATGATGTACATATGAGTGATTTGCTTACTGGACGGGTGAGTCTCGATGATTTTCAGCTACTGGCTGCCTGCGGTGGTTTCAGCTATGGCGATGTACTCGGCGCCGGTGAAGGATGGGCAAAAAGCATTCTATTTAATCAGCAACTGCGGCAGAAGTTTGCCGAATTTTTTGCCCGTCAGGACACGCTGACACTGGGTGTATGCAATGGCTGCCAAATGCTGAGCAATTTAGCTGAAATAATCCCAGGTGCACAATTGTGGCCACGTTTTCGCCGCAACATTTCCGAACAGTTTGAAGCTCGCCTGAGTATGGTGACCGTGCCAAAATCAACATCATTGATTTTGTCCGATATGGCCGGCAGCAGCTTACCGGTAGTGGTGAGTCACGGGGAAGGACGAGCAGATTTCAGCCATCTGCCACAGTCTGATTTGCCGTCGGAGCTAGACATTGCTCTGCAATACGTAGACGGTCTCAATCAGGTCACAAATACTTATCCGCTGAACCCTAACGGTTCTCCGGCTGGTATTGCCGGTGTGTGTAGTCAGGATGGGCGAGTAACCATCATGATGCCGCATCCGGAACGGGTCTTCCAGACCGCACAAATGAGCTGGGCACCGCGTAACTGGCCAGAAATGTCTGGCTGGTACCGCCTATTTGCCAGTGCCCGCAAAGTTTTAGGCTAACATCGACAAAGGAAACATCATGCCATTACTGGATAGTTTTACAGTAGACCATACCCGTATGCATGCCCCGGCAGTACGCATAGCCAAAACCATGTCTACTCCTAAAGGGGACGAAATTACCGTATTTGATTTACGCTTCTGTCACCCCAATCAGGACATTCTGCCGGAAAAAGGCATGCACACACTCGAACATCTGTTTGCTGGTTTTATGCGCGATCATCTTAACAGCAAAAATGTGGAAATTATCGATATTTCTCCCATGGGCTGCCGCACCGGCTTTTACATGAGTCTGATTGGCTCACCAGATGAAGCCACAGTAGCCGGTGCATGGGCTGCTGCGATGCAGGATGTGCTATCTGTAGCCAACCAAAACCAGATACCTGAACTGAACCGTTATCAGTGTGGCAGCTATACTATGCACTCATTGGAAGAAGCCAAGGCCATCGCCCAAAAAGTACTCGACAGTCAAATAAGCATTAATTATAACAATGACTTGAAACTAGATGAGTCACTATTGCAACACTAAAAGCGAAACACGATTACGACTGTCTAAAAATAAGTGAAGTGGTACACGGCTTATATTTTAGACAGTTTTCATTTTTATTAGTAAAACTAGCCAGATACAGCATAGATTTAAAAGCTGATAAAAAAAAACTAATACAAATTAAAAATAGATAGCAATTTTTACACTTTAATTCAAAACACGCCAAACTTAGCCAAACCATTTGTCTATCAACAAAATCATTACATCACTTAACCCATTCATTATGAAGAAGCGGATATAGTCGGTTTTGACAAGTCTTTTTTTTAAAGCAAAAAACCAGTATATTGTGTTCAGAATAACAGTTGACCACTACATTTTGTGTTGTCACTGTTTTTTTCTGCTTTACTTGTGCTAGAAAGAATAACTCATGAATGCGGTAGCCAATATAAAAGTAACCAAACGAAATGGCCGTTTGGAAGACATCAATCTGGATAAAATTCATCAAGTTGTTACTTGGGCGGCTGAAGGACTGGATAACGTATCCGTATCTCAGGTAGAAATGCGCTCACACATTCAGTTTTACAACGGCATCCGCACAGACGACATTCACGAAACCATCATTAAGGCTGCGGCTGATCTGATTTCTACCGAAACGCCGGATTATCAGTATCTGGCTGCACGGCTGGCAATATTCCACCTGCGGAAAATCGCTTTTGGCCAGTTTGAACCGCCCCATTTATATGATCATGTCACCAGCCTGACTCAGTCAGGCAAATACGATGAACATATCCTAACTGACTACTCCCGTGCTGAATTCGATGAGCTCAACGATTGTATAGACCACAACCGGGATTTAACTTTTTCCTATGCTGCTGTCAAACAGCTGGAAGGTAAATATCTGGTACAAAATCGCGTCACCAGACAAATTTTTGAAAGCCCGCAGTTTTTATATATGTTGGTGGCTATGTGTCTGTTTGCACGCTACCCGCAGGCCACCAGGCTGGAATATGTTAAAAAATTCTATCACGCTATCAGCACGTTCAAAATTTCCCTACCCACGCCGATTATGTCCGGCGTGCGCACTCCAACCCGCCAATTTTCTTCTTGTGTCCTGATAGAATGTGATGACAGTCTGGACAGCATCAACGCTACCACCAGCGCCATCGTGAAATATGTATCGCAGCGTGCCGGCATCGGCATTAACGCTGGACGCATCCGTGCACTGGGCAGCGAAATTCGGGGCGGCGAAGCTCAACACACTGGCTGTATCCCATTTTACAAAATGTTTCAGGCAGCAGTTAAATCCTGCTCACAAGGAGGCGTACGTGGCGGTGCGGCCACACTATTCTATCCCCTGTGGCATCTAGAAGTAGAAAACCTACTTGTACTTAAAAACAACCGAGGGGTAGAAGAAAACCGCGTTCGCCATCTTGATTATGGCGTGCAGATTAATCGACTGCTGTATTCTCGTTTGATTAAAGGTGAAAACATTACCTTATTCTCTCCCTCAGAAGTACCTGGGCTATATGATGCTTTTTTTGCCGATCAGGATGAGTTTGAACGCCTGTATGCCTTATACGAAAAAGACGATAGCATTCATAGCCGCAGTATTCCGGCTATAGACTTATTTTCATTATTAATGCAGGAACGCGCTGGAACCGGCCGCATTTATATCCAGAATGTTGACCATTGCAACACCCACAGTCCGTTTGACCCTAAGCTAGCACCGGTACGCCAGTCTAATCTATGTCTGGAAATCGCCTTGCCGACCCGTCCGTTGAACGACATAAATGATCCAGACGGAGAAATTGCGCTTTGTACCTTATCCGCTTTCAATTTGGGTGCACTAGAGAATCTCGAAGAGCTGGAAGAGCTGGCCGAACTAGCTACCCGTGCGTTAGATGCTCTGCTGGATTACCAAAACTATCCAATCAAAGCAGCCGAACTGGCCACGATGAACCGGCGTACACTTGGCATCGGCGTTATTAACTTTGCCTACTATCTGGCCAAAAACGGCGTAAAATACAGCGATGGTTCTGCCATCAGTCTTACCCACCGCACCTTTGAAGCCATTCAGTACTATCTACTCAAAGCTTCAGTCAAACTGGCCAAAGAGCTGGGCGCATGTCCTAAATTCAGTGATACAACATACGCTCAAGGCTTACTGCCGATTGATACTTACAAAAAAGATCTGGATAAAATCTGTCAGGAACCACTTCATCTAGACTGGGAAGCACTGCGTGCCGATATTGTCAAACACGGATTGCGCAATTCAACACTCACTGCACTGATGCCATCAGAAACATCCAGTCAAATTGCCAATGCCACCAACGGTATCGAACCTCCGCGCGGACTAGTATCCGTAAAAGCCTCCAAAGACGGCATTCTCAAACAAGTTGTGCCTGAGTTCGAACGTCTGCACGACGAATATGAGCTATTATGGGATATGCCAAATAATGAAGGCTACCTGCATTTAGTAGGTATTATGCAAAAATTCATCGATCAATCTATTTCAGCCAATACCAATTACGACCCGCAGCGGTTTGAAGGGCAGAAAGTACCGATGAAACAATTAATTAAAGATTTACTTACCGCCTATAAATTTGGCCTGAAAACCCTCTATTACCAGAATACCCGCGATGGAGCCGACGACATGCAGACCAGCATTCAAGATGACGGCTGCGCCAGCGGTGCATGTAAAATATGATTCCTGGGTGCTCATGCACCCTTTTATTTCCCATTCCATTCATTAAACTAAATAAAGAGTAACATCATGGCCTGTGAACATCTGTCAATGAACTACAGCACATTCTGTCAGAAACCAAATAACGCCCTGACAGAACCGATGTTCTTCGGTCAGCCAGTAAATGTCGCCCGCTATGATCAGCAAAAATTTGATATTTTTGAAAAACTGATTGAAAAGCAATTATCATTCTTTTGGCGTCCGGAAGAAGTAGACGTATCGCGCGATCGTATCGACTACGCCAACCTACCCGAGCATGAAAAGCACATTTTTATCAGCAATCTGAAATACCAAACATTACTTGATTCCATTCAGGGTCGCAGCCCCAATGTGGCTCTTCTGCCCTTGGTATCCATACCCGAGCTGGAAACATGGATTGAAACATGGTCATTTTCTGAAACCATTCACTCCCGCAGTTATACACACATCATCCGCAATATCGTCAACGATCCATCCATCGTATTTGATGACATTGTACAAAACAAACACATTATTGCCCGTGCTGAAGAAATTGCCTGCTACTACGATGATTTAATCGAATATACTCAATACTACAATTTGCTGGGTATCGGCGAACACCAGATTAACGGTAAAACTGTAGTCATCGACCTGCATGAACTGAAGAAAAAACTCTATTTGTGTCTGATGTGCGTAAACGTACTCGAAGCCATTCGTTTTTATGTATCTTTTGCCTGTTCCTTCGCCTTTGCCGAACGCGAACTGATGGAAGGCAATGCCAAAATTATCAAACTGATTGCCCGTGACGAAGCATTGCATCTTACTGGTACACAGCAGATGCTTAATCTAATGCGTACTGGCGCCGACGACCCTGAAATGGCACAGATAGCTGCCGAAACCGAAGAGGAATGCTTTCAGCTTTTCCGTCGTGCTGCTATGCAGGAAAAAGACTGGGCGGAATATCTGTTTAAAGACGGTTCTATGATTGGCCTGAATAAAGACATACTTGGTCAGTACGTCGAATACATCACCAACCTGCGCATGCAGGCTGTCGGCTTACCACCAGCCTTTGAGCATGCCAAACAAAACCCGATACCTTGGATAAATGCATGGCTTTCTTCCGACAACGTTCAGGTGGCACCACAGGAGGTAGAAGTTAGTTCTTATCTTGTCGGCCAGATTGACGCAGAACTCAGTGAAGACGATTTAAGCGATTTCGAGCTATAAATCCAGACTTTCCAAAATAAACCAAGCGGACAGAACTGACCGGAATACGATAATACCAAACATGGCTTTAATCACCACTAGCGACAAAACCTTCACTCTGCAACAGGACGAAACCCTGCTGGAAGGTCTGGAACGTACCGGGCACGAAGTGGAATATCAGTGTCGCAGTGGTTATTGTGGTTCGTGCCGCCTCAGACTGCTTTCCGGACAAGTAAGCTATCCAGAGCAGCCCTTGGCATTTATTGCACCAGAAGAAATTCTGCCTTGCTGCTGTAAAGCAGAAACCGATTTACATGTAGTCTGCCATCTGCGTAGCGATACACCTGAACACAATCCTGACCTCTTTGAAAATGATTTATTTCCCGCTGGACAAAATTAAAACGTTTTCCTTTACAGCCCTACAAGGCTAAAGTATCGTAACCTATCCATAATCAATTTTAGGTAAAAGCACATGCTACTTGGCGTCAATATCGATCACGTTGCCACCGTGCGCAATGCCCGCGGCAGTATTTACCCGAGTCCGCTAGAAGCAGCACTATTGGCTGAAACGCATGGTGCAGACCTCATTACCATGCACTTACGCGAAGACCGGCGCCATATTCATGATGCCGATGTATTTGCTGTCAGAAATGCCATCAGCACACGTTTAAATTTGGAAATGGCACTCACGCCGGAGATGCTGGACAACGCACTGGCTGTTCAACCTGCTGATGTGTGCATCGTGCCGGAAAAAAGGCAGGAAATTACTACCGAAGGCGGGTTAGATGTATTATCGCAACAGGATAAAGTAGCAGAATATATTCAAAAGCTCACAGCGGCCGGTATTCGTGTTTCCTTATTTGTTGATGCCGACAGCAATCAGATACAGGCCTGCCGCGAAGTAGCTGCACCCGTTATCGAACTGCATACTGGTGCCTATGCTGATGCCGCCCCACAGCAGAGAAGGCAGCAGCTTGCTCGTATTGAAGAAGCAGCCCATCAGGCCAGCGAAATGGGTATCATCGTCAACGCTGGACATGGTCTGAACATTCATAACGTCGCCCCCATAGCGAAAATTCTGGCTATTCAGGAACTGAATATCGGCCACGCATTGATTGCACAGGCCATTTTTATCGGTCTCCCCCAAGCCATCGAACAAATGAAGACCGCCATCTTCCGTGCGCGCAGTATTCCTTATTAATCTTTCAGCAGTAAAAGGGACAAAATGATTTACGGCATAGGTACAGACTTAGTCAAAATCGATCGCATCGCCAAAATGTGCAAAACCTACGGAGCCAATGCCGTGGCTGAAAAAATGCTATCTCGGATAGAAGCTCTGGAATGGCCCTCAGCTAATCAGCCGGTTCAATTTCTCGCAAAGCGCTTTGCCGCCAAAGAAGCATTTGCCAAAGCCGTACATACCGGTTTGCGTAGCCCCGTCACGCTTCGAAACATTGGCATCGGTCACAATGAGCTGGGCCGTCCGGAATTTATAGTAGAAAAACCCTTAGCACAATGGCTCAGCCAAAAAAACATCGGCCGTATCCATCTCAGCCTCACCGATGAAGAAAATTATATTGTGGCATTTGTCGTAGCTGAGTATCTTAAATGAATACCGACAAACTGGTAGAAGTTGTAGCCGGCGTACTATACAACCCACAAGGAGAATTTTTGCTTAGCTCCCGTCCAGCAGGTAAAGCTTATGCCGGCTACTGGGAATTTGCCGGTGGAAAAGTAGAAACAGGTGAAACCTATCTAACCGCCCTACAGCGCGAATTCAAAGAAGAGCTAGGCATTGACGTCATCCAAGCCACCCCATGGCTCACCAAAATTCACAAATATGAACACGCCCATGTTCACCTGCATTTCTATCGTATTGGTGCCAGACAATGGCGGGGACAACTTTGCGCTCGGGAGCAACAAAGCTGGTGCTGGCAGCAACCGGGTAAGCTTACAGTAACACCCATGTTACCGGCTAATGCGCCTATTTTGGCGGCTCTGTCCATTCCTACGAAGATGAGAGGGCAGTTTAATACCGGTTTTCACACTGTCTCTGCCCAAGAGCCGCAGCTCAAAATACTGCCTTATCACTCTGGTATTGCCGCAGCAACCAGCATATATGCACCTGCCAATCAATTACAGTATTTGGCACAACAACACCCTATAGACCATATCTGGGCAATCTGCTCTAGCCGTGAACAGTGGCAGCAGGCACAATCAGCTGCTGCCATTATCTGGCCAATATCCAGTATCGATGATATGAAATTACTGCTTACCCTGTTACAACAAGAGCCCTCAAGTGTGCCTGTCATGGTTTTTCAAAAGAAAACTGGTTTAACAACACCGCAACCCGATTGGATGAATCTAGGTGCACATGGCATCATCCACGAGCAGGAATAAGTAATTAAATACCATTTAAAAATCCGCTACCTATTTATTCTCATTTACCAATTCTAAACTGAAACTTTTCGCCAACATCATGTCCCAGCCTGCTAAAAATTCAACAGCCGTTATCATCGGCTTACTGATATTCATTGTGGCCGTACCGTTCATTATTGGCATAATTTTCTGGCAAAACAGCCGTATAGATGCACAAAGCACACTTAGTAACTGCAACATACGCAACGGCTGCATACTGCCTGGTGGTGCCATTATCCAGTTCACCCCGCCGGCAGACGTTACCAAACCCTTCAATATCACTATGCGTCAGGTACCTGCATCAGTTAAACGCATTAGCATCCATTTCACTATGCGCAACATGGATTTGGGTTTCAACCGTACAGACTTTAAGTCACAGGGAAATGGCCTCTGGACGGCTCATCACGCTGTGCTCCCTGTATGTGTTGATGAACGCAACGATTTTCTCGGCGACCTAACTTTGGATGGACAACATTACAATATTGTATTTTCCGCCCCCTGAATACTATATAAGCATTGCATCGCCGGCGCTTTCACCCGTACAATCACACACATTGATTACGTTGCCATCAAAAGGATTCACGCCATGCTCAGCAAAAAATTTTTTGACGATATCAGCGAAAAACTCGGTGATACCATCAGCAATAGCCCCATCAAAGACATGGAAAAAAATGTTAAATCCATGCTAGGTAGTGCTTTTAATCGCATGGATCTGATTACCCGTGAAGAATTTGATATTCAGCAGCAGGTTCTTCTTAAAACCAGAGAAAAACTGGCTGAACTGGAAAGCCGCGTGATAGCACTGGAAGCTTTACTGGCACAAAACAGCAACACCGACAGCGCTCAACCAATATCCTCCGCAGAAAATAATAACACTTCACCTGCCTAAGGAAATAAGCCATGTCATGGGCAGTTGTATATAGTCGTGCACTGGCTGGCATGGCAGCACCATTAGTAGAAGTAGAAGCACATCTGGCCAACGGTCTACCAACATTTAGTATAGTAGGATTACCGGATACAGAAGTTAAAGAAAGCCGCGACCGCGTCAGAGCAGCTATTATTCAGTCTGGGTTTGATTTTCCAGCAAAAAAAATTACCGTTAATTTAGCTCCCGCAGATTTACCCAAAGAATCTGGTCGTTTTGATCTACCCATCGCCATCGGCATATTGGCCGCTTCCGGCCAGATTGATCCAAGCGCACTACAGACTTATGAACTGGCCGGGGAACTTGGCTTATCCGGCCAAATAAGGCCTATTCGCGGAGCCATCGCTATGGTGGAAGCAGCACGGCAAGCACAGCGTGCCTTTATCCTGCCTCAAGACAATGCTTATCAAACAGCTCTTCTACCAGAAGCACAAGTCTTTGGAGCCGAAACACTTGCAGCTGTAGTTGCTCATCTCAATTATGAACAGCCGCTTAAAGCCATAAATACCGAACATCTGCATCAGTATCCTGCTGAAATCAGCTATCCAGATATGGCCGATGTACGCGGACAACAAACTGCACGGCTGGCACTGGAAATCGCAGCCGCTGGTGGCCATAGTCTGCTCATGTCTGGGCCTCCCGGTACCGGTAAATCCATGCTTGCACAACGTCTTCCGGGCATTCTTCCGCCACTGACCGCCACTGAATTGGTCAGCGTTTGGTCTTTACAGTCACTGTTGCCACACGGACAACAACAATACCAGCAAAATCGTCCATTTCGCTCTCCGCATCATAGCACCTCTGCTGTTGCATTGGTCGGCGGTGGTTCTGATCCACGTCCAGGTGAAATATCTTTAGCCCACCATGGCATTCTGTTTCTGGATGAACTGCCAGAATTTGACCGCAAAGTACTTGAAGTGCTGCGAGAACCTTTAGAAAGTGGCGAAATACACATTTCCCGTGCAGCACGGCAGGCAACTTATCCGGCCAAATTCCAGCTGATAGCAGCCATGAACCCTTGTCCATGCGGTTATCTAGGTCACTCAGTACGAGCATGCCGTTGTACACCTGAAGCCATAGTGCGCTACCGCAACAAAATTTCCGGACCCCTCCTCGATCGCATAGATCTCATTATTGAAGTACCCAGCTTGCCAGCAAGTGACTTGATTCAGCAGGCAGACGGTGAAAGCAGCTGTAGTATCCGCGAACGAGTCAGCACCGCCCGTGCACGCCAGTATCAGCGTCAGGGTAAAATTAATGCTCAGCTAAGCAACCGCGAGCTGGACAACATCGCTCGCATTAGCCGCGAAGCCAAACAGACTTTAGCCGGTGCCATTGAAAAACTATCCCTTTCAGCCCGCAGTTTTCACCGAATATTACGTATTGCCCGAACTCTGGCCGATATGGATGATAACCATGACGTTGGAAACGGGCACATTTTGCGCGCCATAAGTTTTCGCCGTGCTTTATAATATGAAATAGGGCAAAATAACAGATGCCACCTCCCCTAAACAAGCATCCGGCCCTGATTAAAATTTGCCGTATAAAATGCCAACATAAAGGCTTTCAACATGCATAAGTACACATCGATTCGTCAGGCAGGTAAAGGATTAATCAGCTTTATCGTCGGCTTATTGATAGCAACTGCCATCATCGCCGGTATCCTGTTTTACCTGAATAAAAGCAAGTCTGATTTCAAAACCCCAGCTATCCCTGAGGCATCTGCGCCACAAAAGCCGGAAATACTCACTCCAGATAACGGCGCATCTGCAACCCAGCCATTCATTCCCGATGGTGCAGCATCAGCATCTTCAAACAGCCAGTCGCAGACTGTGCCCCCTGCCTCAGAACCGCTAAACATCGGGGGCATTGAAAATCAGGTTACAGGCGTGCATACACCGGCAACCAGACCAAATGAAGAGCATAAAGAGCCGGCTAAAACACCCAAAAAAGTACCCTCAGGTGGTAGCAAGACTCATGTCACCCCCGAACAGATACTCAGCAACGGCAGTCTGGAAAAAGCTCAGCAGGCAGCAGAAAAACAACATACTGGCAATAAAGTCTATCTGCAGATCGGTTCCTACAGCAATCGTACCGATGCCGATGCCCAACGCGCTAAACTGGTGATGCTCGGTATCAATAGCACAGTACAGACAGCTAAAGTCAACGGCACAACCAAATACCGTGTACAGACAGACAATCTGAACCAGAATCAAGCTGGCCAGATTAAAAAGATACTGCAACAACATAATATCGATAGCCTGACCAGAGCAGCATCCTGAGTTACTCAGCTTTCATAAAAAAACAGGAAATCAACATGCTAAAAAAAATTATTGCCATCATGGCCACTTCATTGGTATTCGCCAGTGGCCTAGTACATGCTTCACTCGTTAACGTAGATTACGTTGTACTGGACAAACCTATACCGCAGCTACATAAAGACAAAGTAGAAGTACTGGAATTTTTCTCCTACAGCTGTATCCATTGCTCCCACCTTGAACCCTATATGCTCAAGGAAATGAAATCTTTCGCCCCCGATACCTACCTGCGTCCAGTACATGTAGTCTGGGATGATGACGTATACTACAATCTTGCCCGTGTCGCCGCCGCAGTTAACAGCACCAATATGAAATTACAGGCAGACCCGCTGATTTTCGACGCCATTTTCAACAAGCACATTGAATTATGGCGGCCGGAAGTATTCAATAAATGGGCGGTACAGCAAACCGCCTTTGACGGACAAAAATTGGTTAAATCTTACAACAGTCTGGAAAATGCCGCCGCCGCTACCAGCATGCGTAAAATGGGTGAAAAATACAATATCCTCTCCACACCAACTGTAATTGTAGGCGGTAAATACGAACTTAAATTTCCGCAAGGATTTGCAGCGGGAATGAAAACCCTGAATGAATTAATTGAAAAAGTACGCAATGAGAATAGCGCACGTGCTGCAAGCGCACGTAAACTACCAAAAAGCATAGGCGCATCACTAGCTGCTTCTGCAAATCGGTAGATTTCAGCCTGTGATTTAAAATCAATAGTGTGTTTCCCTCAAACACACTATTGTTTTGCATAGAATTTGTGGCTTCAATTTATAAAGAACAGTAAATAAAATGGATATTGTCCTGTTTCTCAAAGCACTAATACTGGGCATCGTAGAAGGCTTAACCGAATTTTTACCGGTTTCCAGTACCGGCCATCTAATTGTTGTTGGCAACCTGCTTAAATTTCAGACCACTGGCGAAGTATTTGATATCACTATTCAGCTAGGTGCCATCCTCGCTATTATTTTCGAATACAAACACCGCTTTGCCCACATCATCACGCATATCGGCAAAGAACCAGCCACTAACCGTTTTGTTCTCAATCTTGCCATTGCCTTTATTCCTGCCGCCATCATGGGTTTGCTCTTTAGCGAACAAATCAAACATTACCTCTTTAACCCCATTACCGTTGCTACAGCACTGGTTATCGGTGGCCTATTGATTTTATGGATTGAAAAACGTCAAACCCGTTGTCAACCCAAAGTACGCAGCGTAGAGGAAATGCGTCCGCGTGATGCCCTCGTCGTAGGACTAGCACAAATTCTGGCACTAATTCCGGGTACCTCCCGTTCCGGCAGTACCATTATGGGTGGCATGATGTGGGGTATTGAACGCAAAGCCGCTACCGAATTTTCTTTTTTTCTGGCCGTACCGGTGATGATTGCCGCTACTGGCTACGACATGCTCAAACATTTGAATGAATTTACTCGCGATGATTTGCTGCTGATTGCCATTGGCTTCATTGCCGCTTTTCTTTCTGCTCTGGTGGCGGTCAAAGCATTACTGCGCTTCGTTGCCCACAAAAACTATATTCCCTTTGCCTGGTACCGAATCATATTTGGCGGCATCATCCTGCTAACTTGGGTAACAGGCTGGGTAAAATGGTAAGCCAGCCAGTATTGCCTCTGGTATAAAAACGTTAAATTGTGATAAAGTGATGTTTTAACAGACCACAGGCACAGCATTTTCCTGCCTTTTCATGTCCATGTCACACTGTTGCTTCCGCTGCAGTGTGGCTTGTATTTTGTAAGGAATATCAATGCAGTCTTGGCAATTGCCCGAATACATTGCCGACATCCTTCCTTCTGCGGCGCGCCAGCTGGAAAGCGCCAAAGAACAGCTGTTAGCACTTTATCGCGTTCATGGCTACGAACTCGTCTGCCCTCCTCTGCTTGAGTATAGCCAATCTTTACTTACCCGTATTGATGAAGGTTTGTCTCTTAAAACCATCCGAGTTGTCGACCAGCTTAGCGGCCGGCAACTGGGTCTGCGTGCAGATATCACCCCGCAGGTAGCCCGTATTGACGCACATTTACTTTCTGCCAACAGCGGCCTAAACCGTCTGTGCTATGCCGGTTCAGTATTACATGCAAGACCTGACGGCTTTCTAAGCACTCGTGAACCTTTACAGATTGGTGCCGAACTATATGGCCACGCAGGTATCGATGCAGATATTGAGCTGATTGATTTAATGCTGAAAAGTTTAGCTATCGTTAATGTTTCTGCACCCACCTTATCGCTGGGGCACATCGGTATTTTTTATGCTTTAGCTGAAGCTGCCGGACTGGATGATCAGCAAGCTGCTTCACTATTACAGCTAATGCAGGCAAAAGACGCCTCAGCCGTCGAAAAATGTGTCCTGCAATGGCACCTTTCGCAACAGTGGATTGATGCCTTCATCGCCTTACCCACCCTATATGGAACGCAAGAAGTATTGCAGACCGCCCGCACCATATTGCCTGACTTACCTGAAATCAGCATAGCACTACAACAGCTTCAGCAAATATGTGCGGCTTTTGCTGGCTACAGCATCTTTATCGATCTGAGCGAACTGCGAGTAGACAATTACCATACCGGATTACTGTTTGCCGCCTACAGTGAAGACTGGCCAGATGCGTTGGCACGAGGCGGCCGCTATGATGGATTGGGCAAATATTTTGGCCGTAGCCGCCCAGCCTCAGGATTCAGTTTTGACTTACGAGATTTAATTGGGCATCTGCCACCAGTAGAAAAACTACGCGGCATAAAAGTCAGCGTGCACGATGCCCCCGCTGCAAAAAACGAAATAGAGCAACTGCGTTCAGCCGGTGAATGTGTCATCATTGATTACACTCCTGAATGCAACGAAGTTAAAGGATGCGACCGCCAACTTGTCTGGCAAAACCAGCAATGGCAACTGATTCCTTTGTAGCAATAACCAACCTTTAGTATGAGCAGGTAAATCTATATGGCAAAAAACGTCGTCGTTGTCGGTACCCAATGGGGTGATGAAGGCAAAGGTAAAATTGTAGACTGGCTGACCGAACGTGCCTCCGGCGTGGTACGTTATCAGGGCGGACATAATGCGGGTCATACTCTCGTAGTCAATGGAAAAAAAACCGTATTGCGACTAATTCCAAGCGGTATTTTACATACAGGAAAACGCTGTTTTATCGGCTCTGGCGTAGTGGTATCACCAGAGGCCTTACTGAGTGAAATGGCTGAATTACAGCAGGCCGGTATTGATGTCACCAAACAGCTGACAATTGCCCCAACTTGTCCCTTAATATTACCTTACCATATTGCATTGGACCATGCCCGTGAAGCAGCCAAAGGCGATAAAAAAATCGGCACCACCGGCCGTGGTATTGGTCCGGCCTATGAAGATAAAATTGCTCGGCGAGCAGTACGGATAATGGATTTGTTTCAGCCAGATGTCTTAGAGCAAAAAATTAAAGATGCTGTCGCTATCTATAACTGTCAGCTTACTGGCCTGTACGGACAAGAAGCTCTGGATGCAGATAAAATCTATCAGCAAACTTTAGAACTGGCAGACCAGATACGGCCGATGGTCGGGGACGTTTCACGCGAGCTGAACGATATGAACGCAAGCGGCGAATCATTACTTTTTGAAGGAGCACAAGGCACGTTCCTCGATATCGATTATGGCACTTATCCTTTTGTTACCTCTTCCAACTGTATTGCCGGTGCTGCAACAGTCGGTTCTGGTGTCGGACCAACTAAAATCGATTATGTTTTGGGCATCGTCAAAGCCTATACTACTCGCGTTGGCTCAGGTCCGTTCCCGACAGAACTCTTTGACAGCGTGGGCGAAGGTCTGGCCCAACGCGGTAATGAATTCGGTGCTGTTACCGGACGTCCGCGCCGCTGCGGCTGGTTCGATGCCGCACTGATGAAACGTTCCATTCAGGTAAATGGTATCTCTGGTTTATGTGTTACTAAGCTGGATGTAATGGATGGTATGGACAGCATCAACATCTGCGTTGGTTACGATTATAATGGTGAAAAAATAGATATCCTGCCTTGCGGTTCAGATGCTGTCTCCGCTTGCACACCTATTTATGAAACCATGCATGGATGGAAAGAAAGTACCTTCGGCCTGAAAACCTACGATGCATTACCGGCTAATGCTAAAGCTTATCTGAAACGCATTGAAGAAATCTGTGGTGCACCAATTGCCATGATTTCTACCGGCCCAGATCGCGAAGAAACTATTTTGCTGCAACACCCCTATGAATAAATAAGTAAAAAGCAAAAACCCATCAATATGATGGGTTTTTTATTATTGTTAGGTCCCTGAAAAATTTTACCTATTTTATGCTATCAAAAGCCACTTGCTTCTTTCTCATAACCGGCGCAGCTATTTTGCTTTGCGAAAAAGATTGTGCCACCACAAAGCAACACTATCCAGCCAGCGACTGAACCAACCCGCCTCATCCACATTATGCAGTGCTACCACCTGCTGTTCTGCAATTGTCTGGTTTCCAGCCAAAAGCTTTAACGTCCCCATATTCTGACCTTTATACACAGGTGCCACTACAGGCTGTACAGCATCTAGTTCAATTACAAGCTCTTTAGCTCCATTAGCAGGCACAGTAACATAGGTATCACGCAAAAATCCGACTGGCACCTTTCGATGTGCACCCTTGTAAACTGTGATATCTGCAAGTTTATGTCCCGCCGGATATAAGCGCACCGTATTGAAAGAAGTCAGAGCCCAGCTTAATAGCTTACTGCCTTCAGCAGCTCTAGCCTCACTGCTGTCTGCACCTACGAGTACTGCAATATTACTGCGGTCATTGCGCTTGCTGCTTACAGCCAGATTATATCCGCCATTAATACTATACCCTACAGCCAGACCATCCACCTGATCATCGCGAAACAACAGCAGATTTTGGTTTAACTGCGTTACTCCGTTATAACTAAATGATTTCTTAGCAAACCATTTTTGATACTGTGGAAAATCACTAACCAGTCTCTGTGCTAATATCAGCAAATCTCCCACACTACTGTATTGTCCTTGTGCCGGCAAACCGGTGCAATTCATAAAATGGGTATGATGCAGCCCCATTTTCTGCGCTTGTGTATTCATACGCTGTACAAAGGCTTTTTCACTGCCGCCCACTGCTTCAGCCAGCGTTATTGCCGCATCATTGGCAGAAATCACCAGCATACCCTGCACCACTGTTTCAGCCTGTACCGGCACACCCTGCTGTAAAAACATTCTGCTGCCGTCTGTCTGCCAACCAGTCGAAGAAACCTGCAATTGCTGGCGAGCTTTCAGTTTGCCACTTTGCAAAGCATCAAAAACTAAGTAAGCCGTCATCAGCTTAGTCAACGCTGCAGGTTCAATCCGAGCATCCTTATCACGGCTTGCCAGAATCATCCCGCTTTGCTCATCCGCCACCGCATACGCTGCAGCATTAATCACAGGCAATTGTACTGCCTGCGCCATTGGCAGAACTGCCAGCAATATCGTTGCCCATAGTCCACAAATTAAATTTCTCATAATTTTTTAGCACATTCAAAATCGGCTTTGCCGGCATTCACCCAATCATTAACGGGATATTATAAACATTTGACCGCACTAGATAAGCGATATTGGCAAATTTACTTGCATAAAAAAAACAGCCGCGTTATCGTTAATTTTTGATTAATTCCGTTAAGCAGACAATCTGCATAATAAAATCAGACTCTTCTTTATAAGCAATCATGAACAAACACGCAAACTACCTTACCCGCATACTCACCGCCGCTGTTTACGACGTGGCCATTGAAACGCCTTTGGATTATGCCACCAATTTATCCGACCGACTCAACAACCACATCTGGCTAAAACGTGAAGATTTACAGCCCGTATTTTCCTTTAAAATCCGTGGCGCCTATAACAAAATGGCCAAGCTGGACAAAACTACCCTAAAAAAAGGGGTTATTACTGCTTCAGCTGGCAACCATGCACAGGGTGTAGCATTGTCTGCGCAAAAACTAGGATGTGAAGCAACAATTGTCATGCCTCAAACCACACCACAAATCAAAATTGATGCCGTCAGAAAAAGAGGAGGAAAAGTCGTATTGGCCGGTGAGTCATACAACGATGCTTATAACCACGCCATGCAACTGGTTGCCGAAAGCGGCTTAACCTACATTCCACCGTTTGATGATCCTGATGTGATTGCCGGACAAGGCACCATTGGCATGGAAATACTGCGTCAGCATGCCAAACCAATAGATGCAGTTTTTGTAGCCATCGGTGGTGGTGGCCTCGCTGCTGGCGTTGCCGCCTATATCAAAAACGTACGTCCGGAAATCAAAGTAATCGGCGTTGAAACCGAAGATGCTTGCGCCATGAAACAATCCATTGCAGCAGGTAAACGCATCGAATTATCTGAAGTTGGCCTATTTGCCGACGGCACCGCCGTCAAACTGGTGGGCGAAGAAACATTTGCTTTGTGCCGCGACCTTTTAGACGACATCATCATTGTCGATTCCGACAGCATTTGTGCGGCGATTAAAGATATCTTCGATGATACTCGCAGCATTACCGAAACCTCAGGCGCACTTGCCCTAGCAGGCCTAAAAGCATATATCGCTGAGAATCAGTGCCAGCATCAAAATTTGATAGCCGTCACAAGTGGTGCCAACATGAACTTTCATCAGCTTCGTTATGTATCCGAACGTTGTGAACTGACCGAAGGCCATGAAGGTATTTTTGCTGTTACCATACCCGAAAAACCGGGCAGCTTCCGTCACTTTATTGAACTGATAGGCAACCGCAGTATTACGGAATTCAATTATCGCTATGGGGATAACCAGAAAGCACATATTTTTGTCGGTATCCAGAGTAACGACATCGCCGATTTACAGCAGATTGCACAGGAACTAAACAGCAACGGCCTACCTACCATCGACTTAACCCATAACGAAATGGCCAAACTGCATATCCGCTATATGGTGGGCGGTCGCACTGGAAAAGTAGCCAATGAGCGCCTGATAAGCTTTGAGTTCCCAGAGAGGCCAGGCGCATTAAAACGCTTTCTGTTACACATGCAGTCTGACTGGAATATTTCCCTGTTTCATTACCGCAACCATGGTGCAGATTTCGGCCGCGTATTAGTGGGTCTGGATATTCCTCCTTCTGATACAGAAAAATTCCATACATTTCTGGAACACCTTGGTTATCAATATCAGGAACAGACGCACAATGCTGCTTATCAGCTGTTTCTGAGTGAAACCCCAGACAAAAAATAAATCCAGTATAGACTGTAGTAATGGCTTGAATTAACTCAGTCTTAAGTGTTTAAAAATTAGAAAAACAACTGGTAACATCAAAAGACATTATCGGCAGGCTGCAACAATCAAATTTTCTTAAGCGGAATAAATTGCTCAGCCTGCCATAATTTTTAACAAGATAACAATTCCTGCTTATCTCATCATGCCAGAATTATCAGCTCTATTTTCAGAAAACCTCTTTCAAAGCGATATTTTCCCCAACAAAAGTCCAATCAAAATACAAAAAAGCTAAAGATTAAACCAATCTTCAGCTATAACAAATAATAAGAAAAATACGAATCAAAAATTAATACTGCCAAAATTTATTTTATATTCCTTCGTTCATAGACAGCCTGTGCCAAGGTACCGGCATCGACATACTCCAGCTCTCCACCCAGAGGCATACCGCGAGCCAGCCGCGTAATTTTAGCTGGAAAATCCGTAAGCAACTGCGACAGGACATAAGCCGTAGCATCACCTTCAGCTGTAAAACTCGTAGCAATAATAATCTCTTCTACTTCATATTCCTGTAACCTTGTAACCAGCTTATCCAGCGCTATAGCCTGTAAATCTGCGCCCTGTGTCGGGTTTACCTGTCCCATCAGCACAAAATACAGCCCATCATGACAATTCGCTGATTCCATACTGGCTACATCCACTGGCATCTGCACAATCATCAGCCGCTTCGCGTCACGAGTTTTATCCGCACAGATGGCACACAATTCACCTTCGCAAAAAGTATTGCACAACCGACAATGATGCACCTGTAACAATGCGGCCTGAATAGCGGCGACTAACTCCTCTGCACCAGCACGCTTATGCTGTAGTAATTCATAAGCCATACGCTGTGCCGTTTTAGGTCCCACATTCGGCAAGACTTTTAATGCATTGGTTAAACGGCTCAAAGCATCAGTGTTTTTTGTGCTCATTCTATTACTCATTAACACGCTGCTGAAGATTTAATTTATCAGCCAATATACAATTAGCGGCAACAGCCATTTGATTGATTTTATTTCAGATTTAAATCAATTACCGCATGGCAAAAGCTAAAAGGAAAAAGCCGCTGCAAACGCACGTTCAGCCAATTTTTGCTATTTTTTAAGATAAAAGGAAGAGCAACTCATCCAAATCACCCTCCCTGTGTAATAAATTATTTAAAGAAATCACCCATACCAGCAGGCAGATTCATACCTTGCGTAAACTGCCCCATCCGTTCAGAAGAAGTGGCCTCAGCCTTACGCACTGCATCATTTACCGCAGCCGCAATCAAATCTTCTAGCATTTCTTTATCTTCAGCTGCATCGGCAAGCAGAGTGTCATCAATATGAATACGCTTAACCCCGTAATGACAATTCATGGTTACCTTAACCATTCCGGCTCCAGATTCACCTTCCACTTCCACATTAGCCAGTTCTGCCTGCGCTTTTTTCATGCGTTCCTGCATCTGCTGCGCCTGCTTCATCAAACCACCTAAACCTGCTTTTCCAAACATGGCAACTTCCTTTTACTTCAAATTTAAACGGAAAAAATCAAACCAGATATTGTAATTAATCTTCAGCCAGACGCAAGCTTTCAGGAACCCAACTTGCATTAAAGGTATCCATTAGCATCTTCACCGCCGGCTGCGCTTCCAGAATAGATTGTGCCTGCTGCTGAGCTTCAGCATGCAGACGCTTTTGACGCATCTGTGGTGTTTCCAACGTACTTTGTTCTTGCCAGCTGCATGTCTGCAACCGAATCGGTCGCTTATAAACCTGCGAGAGCGTTTCAGCCAGCCGCGTTAATAATTCACGGTTAGCTGTCGGTTCTCCCTGCTCTGCAAGCGCAATCGTCAATTCACCAGTATTTTCTTCATAGGCAGCAACGGCAGAATGCTGGCTGAACAACTGTACAGCCCCAAGCCGGTGTGCCAGCAAAGTTAATATTTCTGGCCAGTTCTCAGCACTTAGAGGCGGAAAACTATTCTGAAGTATTTCAGGATGTGTTTTATCAGCCGGATCAGCAGCTAAGCTGCCTGAGTCAGCCTCCAGCTCTGGGGTAGAAAACTGCTCAGACACATCAGGCTCATCGGAGATTAACAAAGGGGGTGACATAGAATTGTCATCAACTGCATCAGGCAAATCTGAAGGAACATCTTCCCACGGAGGTGGTAACCCCTCATCAGCCATTGCTGATCTATGAGCATTCATGTCAGGTGACACTGCCTGATAATCAAT